>CAWEHQ010000001.1:0-62758 GCA_963808955.1 uncultured Thermoleophilaceae bacterium
GGCCCGCATGGGCGACCCCGCCGACGTCCTCTGCGAGATCGCCGCGGAGCACGGCGCCGACGTCCTCGTGGTCGGGAACAAGGGGATGCATCGCAAGCTGCTGGGCAGCGTGCCGAACAGCGTGTCGCACAAGGCACCCTGCTCGGTGATGATCGTCAAGACCGCCTAACGCGGCGGTCGTCGCTCTGCGGCGAGACCTGCCTAGAGCGGGATGTTTCCGTGCTTGCGCTTGGGCCGCTCGACGCGCTTCGTCTGCAGTATCTCGAGCGCCGGGATCAGCCTCGGGCGGGTCTCGTGCGGCACGATCACGTCGTCGATGTAGCCGCGCTCAGCCGCCGCGTACGGGTTCGCGAAGCGCGCCTTGTAGTCGGAGATCAGCTTCTCGCGCCGGGCCTCGGGCGTGGGCGAGCTCGCGATGTCGCGGCGATGGATGATGTTGACCGCGCCCTCCGGTCCCATCACCGCGACCTCGGACGTGGGCCAGGCGAAGTTGAAGTCGGCGAGCATGTGCTTCGAGTTCATGACGTCGTAGGCGCCGCCGTAGGCCTTGCGAGTCACCACCGTCACCTTCGGGACGGTCGCCTCGGTGAAGGCGTACAGGAGCTTGGCGCCGTGACGGATGATCCCGCCCCACTCCTGGTTGGTGCCGGGGAGGAAGCCGGGGACGTCGGTGAACGTGAGGAGTGGGATGTTGAACGCGTCGCAGAAGCGGACGAAGCGCGCGGCCTTCACGGAGGCGTCGATGTCGAGCACGCCCGCCAGCTGCGCGGGCTGGTTGCCACGATCCCGATCGGCCGGCCGCCCAGTCGTGAGAACCCGACGATGATGTTCCGCGCGCAGTGCTCGTGGACCTCGAAGAAGTCGCCGTCGTCGACGATCCGGTCGCACGACGTCGCGCATGTCGTACGGCTTGTTGGGCTCGGCCGGCACGATCGAGTCGAGCTCCGGCGTCCATGCGGTCGGGGTCGTCGGCCGGGTCGACGCGCGGCGGGACCTCGAGGTTGTTCTGGGGCAGGAACGACATCAGGTAGCGGACGTCCTCGAGGCACGGCGTCCTCGTCGTCGGCGGCGAAGTGCGCGACGCCCGACTTGGTGTTGTGGCTCATCGCGCCGCCGAGCTCCTCGAAGGTCGGCCTCCTCGCCGGTGACGGTCTTGATCACGTCAGGGCCCGTGATGAACATGTGTGACGTCTCCTTACCATGAAGATGAAGTCGGTCATGGCCGGTGAGTAGACGGCGCCGCCCGCGCACGGGCCCATGATCAGGCTGATCTGGGGGATGACGCCCGAGCACTGGACGTTGCGGACGAACACGTCGCCGTAGGCGCCCAGGGAGACGACGCCTTCCTGGATCCGTGCGCCGCCCGAGTCGTTGATGCCGATGACCGGGCAGCCGATCCGAGCCGCCAGGTCCATGACCTTGCACATCTTCTCGGCCATGACCTCGCCGAGCGAGCCGCCGAACACCGTGAAGTCCTGCGAGAAGACGCGACCGGACGCCCGTCGATCAGGCCGTGTCCGGTGACCACCGCGTCGCCCCACGGCCGGTTGCGGTCCATCTCGAACTCGTGCGTTCGGTGCCGGACGAAGGTGTCGAGCTCCTGGAACGACCCCGGGTCGAGCAGCTTGTCGATCCGCTCCCGGGCGGTGAGCTTGCCCTTGGCGTGCTGCTTCTCGACCGCCTGCTCCGACGCCGAGTGCACCGCGGCATGCCTCAGCTCCTCGAGCTGGGCGAGCTTCTCCTCGTAGGTCTCCGGAACCTTCTCCCGCACGCGGGCGGCATTCTAGGCCGCGGCCGGTGTGGCCCCCCTATCACCGGCCGGAGCCGGCGACTATCCGCGCGAGTGCCTCGTCCGGTGCGACGCCGAGGCGGCGCGCCAGCTTGACCAGGGTCACCTCGGCCGCGGTGAACTCGCGCTGAGCGTCGTCGGGTCCGAGCAGTCGTCCGGGGCTGACCTCGAGCACGTCCGCCACCGCGAGGTACACGTAGAGCGGCGCACTCGTCCAACCCCACTCGAGCCGGGAGAAGTACCCGGGGTGGAACGAGCCTCCGTAGGGTCTGACGACGAGGTCTTACAGCTGGCGAGCGTCAGGTCGCGAGCCTTTCGGAGCCGCCGGACCCGGTCACCAACGATCACCCCCCACTCGCAGTAGTAGGGGTCCGGCCGCCGGGGACCGCCTCTGTAGCCGGTCTCGAGACCCCTGAAGTAGAGCCGGTGGCGTCCCACGCAGGTATGAGGCCCGGCCGAGCGATCCGCGCCCCCCTCTTGCCCGAACTGCCTGGGAGAAATATCGAGAAGTTTGCGTCCCAAGCAAACTGCAGTGCGGCTCTTGCTTCCCACGCAAACTTCTAGGAATTTTGCCCAGGCTGCGCTAGAGGGGGTGGACTCGCGCGGTTCGGCGAGGGTGCTAGGCCGGGCGTTCGGCGCCGCTACTCGCGGCTGAAGGGCTGTCGGTGCGCCGCGCCGAGGCTCTCCAGGAGGTCCTCGAGCCGCTGCTCCAGACCGATCTGCGCCGTCAAGGGCGCCGGGGAGGGCGTCTCGCGCAGCCGCGACCACACACCGTAGCTCGCCACGGCCTCCTCGACCTCGGCCGTCAGCGTCACCTTGGTGCCCCAGCCGGAGGGCTCGAGGACGGCGGTGCCGCGCGCGCCGGCCGCCTCCCACGCGAGCTCGCGCTCGTGCTCGGTCGGGCGCACGGTCACCTCGCCCACGGCCTCCGCGAGTCGGTCGCCTTTGAGCTCCGACCAGAGCTCGGGCGGTGACTTGACCAGGGTCCGGGACACCTCGATCCGCGCCATCGAGGCGGGCTTCGACCGCTCCGCGGCGACTCCTTCCGCGCGGCGCGCGAGCTACACCAGGTTGTCGACCACCAGGTAGTAGAAGCAGAGGCCGAGCAGGGCGGCTGCCGCGCCCCATAGGAGGGCCCAGCCGACCGCCTCGATGCGCTGCATGCGCGGGCGGCCGATCCCGAAGATCAGAAACAGCTCGAGCACTACGCTGGCGGCCACGAAGATCAGCACGCTGAACTGGTCCGTCGCCGTCGAGACGATCAGCAGGATCAGCGGAACGACGATCGCGGCGCCACCCGCCGACAGGATGAATACGAAGTACTCGTTGAAGCGATCGCGGGCGATCGACCGGCGTGGGTCGAGCCCCGCTCTGAGCTTGTCGCGTGCCTCGTAGGCCATCAGGCTTCCTGATACTCGCCGAACTCGTCCCGCATCACGCCACAGACCTCGCCGATCGTGCAGCGATCCTTCAGCGCGGCCCGGATCGGGTGGAGGAGGTTCCCGTCGCCGCCGCAGGTCCCGCGCAGCTCCTCGAGCCGCTTGGCCACCGCGTCCTGGTCGCGGTCCTCCTTGAACGCGCGCAGCGCGTCCAGCTGCTGGCGCTCGGACTCGGGGTCGACCCTGAGGATGTCCACGTCCTCGATCTCCTCGGTCACGTACTTGTTCACGCCCACCACGATGTCCTGCCTCTGCTTGTAGCGCTGGTCGTAGCCCCAGGCGGACTCCTCGACCTCGGCCCTGATGAACGGGATCGCCTCGACCGAGCCCCCGAGCTCCTCGACCCGGTAGATCAGCTCCTGAGCGCGCTCCTCGATCTCGTCGGTGAGCGCCTCGACAAGGTAGGAGCCCGCGAACGGGTCGACGCTGTCGGTGGCGCCCGACTCGTGGGCGATGATCTGCTGCGTCCGCAGCGCGATGCGGGCGGCGCGCTCGGTCGGCAGCGCCAGCGCCTCGTCGAAGCCGTTGGTGTGCAGGGACTGCGTGCCGCCGCAGACCGCGGCGAAGCCCTGGAGCGCCACGCGGATGATGTTGTTCTCGGCCTGCTGGGCCGCCAGTGTCACCCCGCCGGTCTGGGTGTGGAAGCGGATCTTCTGCGAGCGGTCGTCCTTCGCCCCAAACCGCTCGCGCATGATCCGAGCCCACATGCGCCGGACGGCGCGGAACTTCGCGACCTCCTGGAAGACGTTGTTGTGGCCGTTGAAGAAGAAGGCAAGCCGGGGGCCGAAATCGTCGACGCGCATCCCGGCATCGACCGCGGCCTGCACGTACGCGATCGCGTTGGCCAGCGTGAACCCGACCTCCTGGACCGCGGAGCAGCCCTTCTCGCGCATGTGGTAGCCCGAGATCGAGATCGTGTTCCACTTCGGGACGCGCTCGCGGCAGTAGGCGAACAGGTCGGTCGTCAGGCGCATCGCCGCCTTCGGCGGGTAGATGAAGTTGCCGCGCGCGATGTACTCCTTGAGCACGTCGTTCTGGGTGGTGCCGCGGAGCTCCTCGGCGGCGACGCCCTGCTCCTCGCCGACCAGCTCGTACAGGAGAAGGAGCACTGCGGCGGGCGCGTTGATCGTCATCGACGTGGAGACCTCGTCGAGCGGGATCTGGTCGAAGACGCGGCGCATGTCGTCGATCGAGTCGATCGCGACGCCGGTGCGGCCCACCTCTCCAAGGCAGAGCGGGTCGTCGGAGTCGCGGCCGAGCTGGGTCGGCAGGTCGAAGGCCATCGACAGTCCGGTCGAGCCGTGCTCGATCAGGTAGCGGAAGCGCTCGTTCGTCTCCCTCGCTGTGGCATAGCCGGCGTACTGGCGCATCGTCCACAACCGGGACCGGTACATGTCCGGGTGGATCCCGCGGGTGAAGGGGTGCTCGCCCGGCTCTCCGAGGCGCTCCTCGAGGCCGTCGCGGACGTCCTCCTCGCGGTAGACAGTCTTTACCTCGATCCCGGAGTCCGTAAAGCGGCGTGGATCGTCCGGCCCCACGACCGGTGCGATCGTGGCTTTCTCCTCGCGTGTGGCCATGGCGAGAGGATACGGCGACGCGCCTGCCGGAACCCGGCTCAGGCGGAGCCGCTGCCGGCCGGCACCTCGTCGCGCGTGCGCCGCCGAAGGTGGAGCCGACCGCCCACGAACAGGATGGCCACCAGGAAGCCGCCCACGGTGAGGACGAAGTCGAAGCGGAACGCCCAGTCGAAGCCGGCGGCGAACGCATCTCCGACCAGATCGGTGAGCCGCGCGGCCACGCTCGAGCTGAAGTTCGACAGCGTCTCTTGAGCGGAGTCGGTGCCGGCCAGGATCCCGTCGATCGCGTCGCGCTGGCGCTCCGAGACGTTCACCCCGAGCGACGAGATGTCGGAGGACAGCTTGTCGTCCGAAGCCGCGGTGAAGACGGCGGTCGTGGCGCCGAGGCCGACCGAGCCACCGGCGACCTGGAACATGTAGACGAGGCCGCCGGCGAGGCTCGCCCGCGATGGGTCGAGGGCCGTGACAGCCGCAGTCGTGACCGAGGAGACGAAGAGACCCACGCCGATGCCGAGCGCCAGCATGCCCGGCACGATCGCCTCGTAGCCAGAACTCCGATCGGGGAGCGTGAGCAGGAACGCCCCGACCATGATCCCCCCGGCACCCATGCCGATCATCGGCTTCGGCCCGAGGCGGTTGTAGAGCGGCCCGGCGGCGAACGATACGAGCCCGAACACCGCCATGAACGGCAGCAGGCCAATTCCGGCCTCGAGCGGCGAGTAGTCGAGCAGCTTCTGCATGTACTGGGGCAGGTAGAGGACGGCGCCGAAGAATGTGGCCGACATCAGCAGCACGGAAAGGCAGGCGGCCCGGAAGTCCGCGTTGCCCATCACGTCGGGCGGCACCAGCGCCCAGGGGCCGCTGCGCCGCTCGAGCAGGACGAAGGCCGTGACGCTCAGGACCGACACCACGAGCATCGCGATCACGCGCGGGTCGCCGAAGCCCCACTCACCCGCCTGGTCGAGCGCCAGGAGCAGCGCAACGAGTCCGAGCGAAAGGGTCGCGATCCCGCGATAGTCGATTCGCCGCTCGGAGGAGGGGACCGAGGTGAGGTGGACCTTGGTGATCACTACCAGCGATGCGATCACCGCCACCGGGAGGTTCAGGAACAGGATCAGGCGCCAGCTCGCGGCGTCGGTCAGCGCGCCGCCCAGGAGCGGCCCGACCGCGTTGCCGAACCCGGCCACGCCGATGATCAGGCCGCCGGCGAGCCCCGCCTTGCTGGCGGGCAGGAGCTCGTAGGTCATGCCCAGCACCGCCGGCCACATCATCGCCCCGCCGATGCCCATGAGCGCCCGCGCCGCGATCAGCCAGATGTCGCTCTGCGCCGCACCGCCGAGGACCGAGAACGCGGCGAAGATCGCGGCACCGAGCAGGAACAGTCGCTTGCGGCCGAACATGTCCGCGAGCCGGCCGCCGGTCACGATCAGGACGCCGAACACGAGCGCGTACCCGTTGATGACCCACTGGACGGTGCTGATCTCCGAGTCGAAGTCGGATTCGATGTCGGGCAGCGCGACGCTCAGCGCGGTGAAGTCGTTCGCCACGACGAACACGCCCAGCGCCATCGCTACGAGTGCGAGGACGGTGTCGCGATCGATGCGGTCGTCGGACGGTGAGGCTGCCTCGGTCACGATCGGGCGGCGACTCTAAGCGGACAATCAGCCGTCAATCAACCCCTTATCGGCGTTATTCAGCCATTCGTCCGGCGCTCGCGCGCGACACTGCCGCGTCGGATGTGAAGAAGGCGTCCGCCGGCGGCTATGTCAGTGCGGCCGCTGGAGCTGATCGCGGCGGCGATCCTCGAGCAGGCCACCCGCCTGGGCGGCTCCCAGCAGCGCCGCCGCGGCGAGGATCGCGACGATGGCGCCGAGGAAGTTCAGCTCGAAGACGTCGCCGGTGTCGAGCGCGCTCGCCACTAGTCCGCCCACGAGCGACCCCACGACGCCGATGAAGAGCGTCCGGAGGAGGCCGATCTTCTGGCGCCCGGGGAGCAGGAACCGCGCGACGATGCCGACGAACAGACCGAAGAGGATGAAGCCGATGATGTCCCAGAACATGCGCGTGACCATATCCGAGCCGGCGCCGTAGGTGCAGTAGTTTGCCGCCGACGACGGAGAGTGCGTAGAGGTCCGACCGAGACGTGACTGCGACGGCCGAGCCCTCCACCAGCCTGTACCAGCTCACCGACGACCACGTCGCCATGCGTGACGTGGTGCGCCAGATCGCCCGCGAGCGGGTGGCCCCGCGCGCGGCCGAGATCGACGAGAAGGCGGAGTACCCGCAGGACCTCCGCGAGCTGTTCGCGGAGCACGACCTGTTCGGCCTTCCGTTCGCGACCGAGTACGGCGGGACCGGCACCGACACGCTCACCCTCGTCATGGCGATCGAGGAGGTGGCGAAGGCGTGCGCGTCGACGTCGCTGATGCTCGCTGTGCAGGACCTGGGGTCGCTCCCGATCCGCCTGTTCGGCACCGACGAGCAGAAGCAGCGCTTGCTCCCGAAGCTCGCGAGCGGTGAGTGGACCTGCGCGTTCGCGCTGTCCGAGCCGGACGCCGGATCGGACCCGGGCGGCATGCGGACCCGGGCGGTACGTGACGGCGACGAGTGGGTGATCGACGGCTCGAAGAACTGGACCTCGAACATCGGCGTCGCGGACATCTACTGCGTCTTCTGCGTCACCGACCCGGAGGCCGGGCGCTCACGCGGCATCTCCTGCCTGGTCGTGCCCTCCGACGCGCCCGGGCTTTCCGTTGGGAAGCTCGAGCACAAGATGGGCATCAGGGGCTCGCCCACCGGATCGCCGACCTTCGAGGGCTGCCGGGTGCCGGCCGAGAACCTGATCGGGGAGGAGCACCAGGGCTTCAAGGTGGCCATGGCCACGCTCGATCGCTCGCGCCTCGGGGTCGCCGCCCAGGCCCTCGGCATCGCGCAGGGTGCGACCGACTACGCGGCCGGCTACGCCAAGGAGCGCCAGCAGTTCGGGCGCCCGATCGCAGACAAGCAGGCGATCCAGTTCAAGCTGGCCGACATGGAGACCGGCACGGCAGCGGCTCGCGAGCTCCTCTACAAGGCCGCGGCCAAGGTCGACCGGGGAGAGCGGGACCTCGGCAAGTACTCAGCGATGGCGAAGCTCTTCTGCGGCGACAACGCGATGCGCGTCACGGTCGAGGCGGTGCAGGTGCTGGGCGGGTACGGCTACGTGAAGGAGTACCCCGTCGAGCGGATGATGCGCGACGCGAAGATCACCCAGATCTACGAGGGCACCCAGGAGATCCAGCGCCTGGTCGTGGCGCGGTCGACGCTCGCGTAGCGGACGGCGTCCGCGAGCTCCCCCGTACCATCAAGGTCGATGACGGTGAGGGTCCGGCTGTTCGCGATGCTGCGTGAGCGCGCGGGCGCCGACGAGATCGAGCTCGAGCTTCCCGACGGCGCCAGCGTGGCGGATGCGCTACGCCGGCTCGGCGGACTTGCCGATGGACTTCCGCTGGTGATGGCCGTGAACCGCGAGTACGCGTCCGAGGACCAGCTGCTCGATGCCGGCGACGAGCTCGCGCTGATACCGCCGGTCTCGGGCGGCGAGGCCGGCGCGGCCACCCATGCCCGGGTCACAGGCGAGCCCCTGTCGCTCGACGAGGTCGCGCGGCGGGTCCGCGACCGGCGCGCGGGAGCGGTCGTGACCTTTCAGGGCGTTACGCGCGACGTGGAGCTGCTCGAGTACGAGGCCTACCGCGAGATGGCCGAGGAGCGAATCGACGCGATCGTCCTGGAGGCGGTCGAGCGGCATCGACTGTGTGCGGCGGCCTGCGAGCACCGCACCGGGACGGTTCCGCTGTCGGAGCCGAGCGTGACGGTCGCGGCCTCGGCGCCGCACCGTGCCGAGGCGTTCGCGGGCGCCCGGGAGATCATCGATCGGGTCAAGGCCGAGGCGCCGATCTGGAAGAAGGAGGTGGACGGTGGCGCGGAGCGCTGGGCCGCGGGACGCCGGCCGTGAGGAGGGCGTGACGGCGCCGGACGTCCGCGGCCTGCTTCGCTCGCTTCCGTCGGTTGAGGAGCTGGCGACTCGCCTGCACGATCTCCCGCACGCGGTTCGGGTGAGCGCCGCCCGGGAGGCGATCGCCCGCCGCAGACGGGCGATCGCCGACGGATCGGACCAGGACCCGGTCGACCTGGACCAACTGGAGGCGAGCGCTCGCGAGCGCGCCCTCGCCGAGCTCCGGCCCAGGCTTCGGCCGGTCCTGAACGCGAGCGGCGTGATCGTCCACACCAACCTCGGCCGCGCGCCGCTCGCCGAGCGCGCGATCGAGGCGGTGGAAGCGGTCGCCCGCGGCTACTCGAACCTCGAGTACGACCTGGCTGCCGGCCGCCGCGGATCGCGGAACGCACACGTCGAGGCCGCGCTACGCGACGTGACCGGCGCCGCGGCGGCCACCGTGGTGAACAACTGCGCCGCTGCGGTCCTGCTGGCGGCCGCCGCGCTTGCCTCCGGCCGCGAGGTGGTCGTGTCGCGCGGCCAGCTGATCGAGATCGGCGGCTCGTTCCGGATCCCGGATGTGGTGGCCCAGTCGGGCGCCCGGCTGGTCGAGGTCGGGACCACCAACCGCACGAGCCCACGCGACTACGGGCGAGCGATCGGCCCGGACACCGGCGCCGTGCTCAGAGCGCACCCTTCGAACTTCCGGGCCCTGGGCTTCACCGAGGAGGTCGCGATCGAGGATCTGTGCGAGCTCGCCGCGCGCGCCGGGGTGCCGGTGATCGACGATGCCGGTTCCGGAGCAATCGCGGCCGGCGTCGGCGAGCTCGCCGACGAGCCCGCGATCCAGCGCTCGGTCCGGGCCGGGTGTGCGCTCGTCTGCTTCTCCGGCGACAAGCTGCTCGGCGGGCCACAGGCCGGGTTGATCGTGGGCACCGAGGACGCGGTGGAGCGATGCCGGCGGCATCCGCTCGCCCGGGCGCTCCGACCGGACAAGATGCAGCTCGCCGCGCTCGAGGCGACGCTCGCCGTCTACCGCGAATCCGCCCAGCCGGGCGCCGAGCTACCCGTGCTCCGGATGCTCACCGCGGGCGACGGGGAGCTGCGGCCGCGCGCCGAGTCGATGGTCGCGATCCTCCGTGATCGCGGCGTCGAGGCGAACCTGGCCACCGCGTCGTCGAAGGCAGGCGGCGGTGCCCTGCCGCTGCTCGAGCTGGAGGGGCCCATCTGCGAGGTCGAGCCGGGGTCGACCGGGCTCGATGAGCTGTCGCGGCGCCTGCGTGCCGGTGAGCCCCCGGTCGTGGGGCGCGTTCGCGACGGGCGCCTGCTGCTCGACCCGCGCACGCTCACCGACGCGGAGGCTCGCCAGGCGGCCGAGTCGGTCGCGGCCGTGCTCGGGTAGTGGCCGCCGCGCCGCCGCTCACGCTCGGCACCGCCGGGCACGTCGATCACGGCAAGACGGCGTTGATCGGCGCGCTCACCGGGAAGGACACCGACCGCCTCGAGGAGGAGCATCGGCGCGGCATCTCGATCGAGCTCGGCTACGCGCCGCTCGAGTTGCCGAGCGGTCGCCGGATATCCGTGGTTGACGCACCCGGGCACGAGCGGTTCGTGAGGACCATGGTTGCCGGCGCGTCGGGGATCGACCTCTTCCTTCTGTGCGTCGCGGCCGACGACGGCGTGATGCCCCAGACCCGCGAGCACCTGGCCGTCCTGCGGCAGCTCGGCCTTGCCGCGGGCGTGGTGGCGATCACCAAGGCCGACCTGGGGGAGCCGCAGCTCGCCGCCGAGGAGGTGGCGGCGATCGCCCCAGCGGTGGCGATCGTGCCGGTCTCCACGTTCCTCGGCACCGGGCTCACCGAGCTCCGCGAGGCACTCGACCGCGTGGCCGTCGGGCTGCCGGGCCGTGCCGGTGGCGAGGGCGCCGGCGCCGAGCCCCGACTACACGTGGATCGGTCGTTCACGCTCAGGGGCATCGGCACGGTGGTGACCGGCACGCTCTGGTCGGGGCGCCTGGCCCGCGGGGACGGGGTGCGGGTGTTGCCGCGCGGACTGCGCGCGCGGGTTCGCTCGGTCCAGATCCACGACGAGCCCGTCGAGGTGGCCGAGGCCGGCCAGCGCGTTGCCCTCAACCTGGCCGGCGTCGAATGGCGCGACATTGCGCGCGGCGACGTGGTGGTGCGGCCCGACACCGATCTCCGCCCGACCTACCTCGTCGATTGCCGGCTCGGGCTCGAGCCTGCGGCCGAGCCGCTGGCGCGCGGGACCCGGGTACAGGTGCACCACGGCACGCGCGAGGCGCCGGCGCGGCTGGTGCCGCTCGAGGGGGGCGAGCTCGAACCGGGCGAGCTCCGCTACGCGCAGCTGCGACTCGAGGCGCCGCTCATGCCCGCGCGGGGCGATCGGCTGGTCATCCGCCGGGTTGCACCTCCGGACACGGTCGGCGGCGGGGTGGTGGTCCACCCGTTCCCGCGCAAGCATGGGCCGGGAGCCGAGGTCGTGCAGTCGCTCGACGCGATCCGGCGCGGCGAGGAGCTTCCCGACCCCAAGGAGAGGGCCCGCGCCGGCGGCGGGGATCGAAGTGAGGCGGCGGCGGAGCCTCCGCCGCTCGACGACGCTGCGCTCAGGATCGCGGCGCTGCTTCGGTCGGATGGACGCGAGCCGCGCACCGACGTGGACCTGGCGGCTGCGGTCGGGCTCGACCGCGCCGCCGCATCCGATCGTCTGCGTCGGCTCGAGCGTGCCGGGCAGGCGGTTCGGGTGGGGACGAACCTCCACTTTCACCCCGAGCCGCTCTCGGAGCTCGAGGCGAGGGTGGTCGCGATCTGCGAGCAGTCCGGTGAGGCCACGATCGCGAGCGTCCGGGACGAGCTTCGGACGTCGCGCAAGTACGCGCAGGCGATCCTCGAGCACCTCGACGGCGCCAAGGTCACCCGCCGCCGCGGCGACGCGCACGTGCTGAGGCGCTAGCCGCTGCTCGGGTCGCTGTCCGCGGCCTCGTCCTGCCCGGCGGGACTGCCCTGACTCGGCGGCTGTGCGGGGCGCTCGACCGGCGTCGTCATCGGGTCGATATCCCGCTCCCGCTCGTCGACGCCGGCGAGCGCGCCATCCTCCGTGGAGGTCTTGACTGGGACCGTCGCGTCGCTCGGGAACGATTCGGGCGGTGGCGCGGTCGGAGGGAGCTCGGGCGCGGGCGGCTCGGGCGGGGCCGGTTCCGGCACCGGCGGGCTCGGCGGCTCCGGAGTCGGCACCGGCTCGGCCGACGGCGGCGTCACCTCCTCTGGCGCAGGAGCATCGGGCGGCTCAGGAAGCGCGAAGAGCCGGTCGGGCGGCGCGGTGCCCGCGACCACCCGCTCCGAGCGCTCGCCACTCGGAGGCCCCGCCTCCGCCTGCTCGCCGTCGAGCGACCGGAGCGCGGCCGTGCCGCCGGCGAGCGCGGCGGTGGAGGCCGCCACGGCCGCCACCTTGCTGGCGCTCGCCGCCTCGGTCGCGGCCTGCGCCTTCGCACCAATCACGGCCACCCGCTCCTGCACCCACGAGACCGCGGCCTCGGTCCAGCGCGCAATCGCGGCCGGGCCCTCCTCCGCCGCGGCGCCGCCGGCGACGGGCACGACCTCGGCCGTGCGGTGCGGGAGCTCGCGGTAGGCGCGGAGCGCGGCGCGGCACGCCAGGCACGACCGCAGGTGGGGCCTCACGCGTGACAGGTCCCCGGCGGTGGCCTCGCCGTCCGCAAAAGCCGACAGCAGCGGAGCGAGCCGGTCGCACTCGGCCCCCGCCTCGATCCCTGCCACATGCCTGAGGAAGCTCTGCCGGCCCTC
This sequence comes from uncultured Thermoleophilaceae bacterium, assembly GCA_963808955.1. Lineage (GTDB taxonomy): Bacteria > Actinomycetota > Thermoleophilia > Solirubrobacterales > Thermoleophilaceae > CAWEHQ01. Next base: position 12,597 of record CAWEHQ010000001.1, read on the forward strand.
CGTCAAACAGCGGTTCACCTTCGTGTAGGAAAACCCCGTGATCCGGCAGATCTGCCGATACGAGTAGCCCTCGGCGCGCAGCAGCAGGCAGCGCACCTCCTGCGGCTTCAGGCGGCCGATCGCCTCGGCGCTCACCCGCAGGCGCTCCATGGTCTCGACATGCTCGTCGGGCGGCGGCGCGGCGCTCCCGGCCCGCTGGAGCGGCTCGTCCTCCGACACCGCGCGGTCGCGGCTGCGCCAGATCGCGAACGCCTCGTGCTTGATCACGGTCTTCGTCCAGGGGAGGAGCTCCTCCTCGACCACGGTCGGCGCCTTCAGGAGCAGGATCTCGAGCCCGCGCTGGTAGGCATCCTCCGCGTCCTCGGGCGACGCCGTGTAGCGGCGTGCGGTCGCGAGCAGCGCCGGGCCGTGCCGGCGGATCAGCAGCTCGGCCGCACGCCTGGCGGCGAGCCGGGCGCCGGGTGGGGGTCGATCAGGGCGCACCCGTTCGATGAAGGTCTAAGGCCTCGCGCGGGCGCGATCACCCCGGTTGGGCCAAGGAAAGGCCGCAGTTTGCGCGGTCAGCGACACGCCGACGTGACGGCACGGCCGCGCACGATGCCGCTGCGACCTGACATCGCACTGCAAGGTGTTCCGAATTGGTGCGCACCTATCCGGATGACTTTCGAAAGGGAGTCGGCACCGGCCCGGCCGCTCCGAGTACAAAGAGCGACGATGCCGAGCCGCTACGACGACGAGCTCTGGGCGACGGTCCCGAACCCGGCGGATCCCCCACCGCGGCACCTGGTCGAGTTCGTCAGGTCGCTGCCGAAGAGCGTGGACGCGCTCGACCTCGGCTGCGGCGACGGCCGCCTCACCGCGCAGCTTCGCGCCGACCGCATCACCGCCGCGGACCCCTCACCTGTGGCGCTCGACCGGGCACGGCGGGCGCTCCCCCAAGCCGAGATCGTGGAGCTGACCCCGGATGGGCCGCTGCCGCTGGCGGACACGTCCTTCGACCTCGTGGTCTGCGCGGAGACGATCGAGCACGTCCGCGACGTCCAGCTGCTCCTCTCCGAGGTCCGCCGCGTGCTCCGTCCCGGCGCAACGCTGGCTCTGACCACCCCGGCTCATGGCCGCACGACGGCGGCGCGCGCCGCGCTGCTCGGGTGGGAGCGGCTGTTCGACCCGCTGTCGCCCCACCTACGGTTCTTCAGCCGCGGCTCACTGGCGCAGCTGCTGGAGGAGATGGGCTTCGAGGTCGGATCGATCGAGCGGCGGCGTGGCTCGCTGCTCGCGCTCGTGACGCGGTGAGGCGGCCCGCTACGCGGCCGCCAGCGCCTCCACCTCGCGGCTCACGGCGAGCCGCTTCAACGCCTCGGCCTCGACCTGGCGGACGCGCTCGGGCGAGATCCCGAGCCGGCGTCCGGTCTCACGGAGCGGGGTCGGCTCGTCGCCGTTGATCCCGTAGCGAAGCTTCACGACCTGCCGCTCGCGGTCCGGGAGCGAGTCGACGGCGCTGCGCAGCGTCGCCTCGCGGAGGCTGAGGTGGACCTCCTCGTCGGGCCCCTCGCCGCCGGACTCCAAGACGTCGCCCAGTGCGGTCTCGCCCTCCTCGCCCACCGGCCGGTCCAGGCTCGTGATCGTCCGCGCGGCGTCGCGGACCTCCTGGATCTGCTCCACGGGCAGCTCCGCCGCCCTCGAGATCTCCTCGTCGGTCGGGTCCCGCCCGAGCTTCGCCGCCAGCTCACGCTCCACGCGCGCGATCTTGCGCTCGCGCTGCCCGATGTGAACGGGGATGCGGATGGTCCGTGCGCGGTTCGCGAGGCCCCGCTGGATCGCCTGCCGGATCCAGAACGTCGCATAGGTCGAGAACTTGTAGCCCTTGCGGTAGTCGAACTTCTCGGCCGCGCGGATGAGACCGAAGATCCCCTCCTGGATCAGGTCGAGCAGGGGGAGGTCCTGGCCCTGGTACTTCTTCGCGTTCGCGACCACCAGCCGGAGGTTGGAGTTGATCATCCGCTCCTTGGCCTCGAGGTCGCCGGCCTCGATGCGCTTCGCCAGCTCCACCTCCTCCTCCTTCGAGAGCAGCGGGTAGCGCCTGATCTCGTTCAGGAACAGCTGCAGCGCATCGGTGGTCGCACCAGCCACATCCGCGTTCTCGTAGCGCGTCTCGCCGGCATCCGAACGCCCGCAGTCGTCCGACACGGTGGCGCCGTGCTGCTCGATGCGCTCGTGGACCTCCTGGGTCCGGTCGTCGTCGAGATCGAGGTCCTGAGCCAGCTCTGAAAGCTCGGACAGGTTCACGCAGCCCTCCCGCTCGCCGTACGTGACGAGCGCGTCGATCCTTGCCTGTGTCGTGTCTGTGCTCACAATCGGCGCTCTGAGTCCTATTCCGGCATTACGCGTCGGCGAAACGTACGGATTACCGCTGTTTGCAGCCGGGCCGATGGCCGCTTGGCCGGCCTGGACGAAGGCTCGACGGGGAGTCCTACCTTCTGGAAGAAGGAAATGTCATACCCGGCGATTCTTTACGGCGTGCCGTAGGACCGTGTATCTTTCTCCCATATGCGCGAGTGGACCTTTCTGACAAACCACGCCACTGCGCTGCTCTGCGTGGCCCAAAACCCGGGCATGACGCTGCGGCAGGTGGGCGACTACGTCGGGATAACCGAGCGTGCCGCCCATCGAATCGTGAGCGACCTTGTCGAGGAGGGCTACCTGGTGCGCACCCGCGAGGGCCGCCGCAACCGCTACAAGGTTCGGCCCGACTCGGCGATGCGCGACCCGCTGCTGAGCAACCGTCCGGTGGGCCACATGCTGGCCGCGCTGCCGGTTGATCTCGCGGCGGCCGGGAACGCAGCTGGAGCGCTGAGGGCCGTGGGCTCGGCCCCGCCTGCACTGGCCGCCAAGCCGACCGTCACCCCCTGAGGACCGCTTGAGGGCCGTGGTACGCGGACGCGCATGCGTCCGGCGGTCGGGTGTGCCCAAGTCCCCGGACCACCGCCCACGCGCGACCGGCGACCGGCGCTGATGGCCCGACTTCGCTGCACGTCCTGCGACCGGCGGTTCGACCGTCCCGACGTGGTGCGATCTGACTACAAGTGCCCGACGTGTGGAGGACTCGCCCTGTTCGACTGGACCGGCGAGGGGCAGCAGAGCGACGGTAACCACGCCTCACGGCCCAGGCGACGGCTCGGGCGCCGGCGGCGCAGCACCGGGTAGCGCTCCCCCGGCGCCGGCCATCGACACCGGGCCGCCGAGCCTTCACCATTGGGGTGTGGCCGACCGGCTCTCCCCGTACAGGCGCAAGCGCGACCTGAGCCGGACCCCCGAGCCCGGAGGAGCCGGCGGGCGCTCCGACGGGACCGTGGAGCCCGGAGGGCGGTTCGTCGTCCAGGAGCACGACGCCACCCGGCTCCACTGGGACCTGCGCCTCGAGCGCGACGGCGTGCTCGCGTCGTGGGCGGTCCCGCGCGGAATCCCCCAGGACCCGGCCGAGAATCGCAAGGCGGTCAGGACCGAGGACCACCCGATCGAGTACCTCGAGTTCGAGGGGGAGATCCCGAAGGGCGAGTACGGGGCCGGAACGATGCGCATCTTCGACCGCGGGACCTACGAGTGCGAGAAGTGGCAGGACCGGAAGGTGATGGTCACCTTCCACGGCGAGCGCATTCGCGGGCGCTACGCGCTGTTCGCGACCGGCGACGGAGACGGGTCCCGAGGCGCCGCGGACGACGTGCCACGCGACTGGATGATCCACCGGATGGATCCGCCGGCGGATCCTGATCATGAGCCGCTGCCGGAGCGCGTCGTGCCGATGCTCGCCACGCTCGGCCCGCTCCCTCGGGGCGACGGCTGGGCGTACGAGATCAAATGGGATGGCGTTCGGGCGCTCGTGTACTCGGAGCCCGGTCGCCTGCGGATCGTCAGCCGCAACCTCAACGACGTGACCGCGCAGTACCCGGAGCTGAGCCGCCTCGGGCGCCAGCTGGGGGCGCACGAGGCGCTGCTCGACGGCGAGATCGTCGCGTTCGACCCCGAGGGCCGGCCGAGCTTCGAGCGCCTCCAGGGACGCATGCACCTGACATCGGAGCGGCAGGTTCGGGAGCGGCAGCGATCGACGCCGGTCGTCTACATGGCGTTCGACGTCCTGCATCTCGACGGACGGTCGCTGCTCGATCGCCCCTACCGCGAGCGACGCGAGGAGCTGGAGCGCCTGGAGCTCAGGGGACCGGCGTGGGACACGCCCGCCAACCATCTCGGCGACGGCGCGGCGCTCCTTGCCGCAAGCCGCGAACGCGGCCTCGAGGGCGTGATCGCGAAGCGGCTCGACTCTCCCTACCGGCCGGGCCGTCGCACTCCGGCGTGGGTCAAGGTCAAGAACCTGCAGCGCGCGCGGCTTCGGATCGGCGGCTGGATGCCCGGCGAGGGGCGTCGCAGGAGGCGCATCGGGGCGCTCCTCGTCGGCCGTCGCGAGGAGGACGGCGCGCTCGAGTACGCGGGCCGGGTCGGGACGGGCTTCACGGAGAAGGAGCTCGATCGGCTGCACGCGCTGGTGCAGCCGCTCCAGCGCGACAGCAACCCGTTCGCTCGCGGCCGCGGGCCGCGCGGCGCGGTGTGGACGGAGCCCGCGCTCGAGTGCGAGGTCGAGTTCCGCGAATGGACACGCGACGGCGTGCTGCGAGCGCCCTCGTACCAGGGTCTCGTCGAGGAACCGAGCGACGAGCCGATGGGCGCCGCGGTGAGCGACGAACGGGAGGATCGGGTGGAGATCGAATCGGAGGAACAGGGCGACGCGGTGCTGGGCCCGCTCACCCCGCTCCAGCGCGGCGACCTCGAGGCGACGGTCGACGGTCGACGCCTCAAGCTGAGCAACTTCGACAAGGTGCTCTACCCGGCCACGGGGTTCACCAAGGGGGATCTGATCGCCTACTACGCGCGGATCGCCCCCGCCCTGCTACCGCACCTGCACGACAGACCGCTGACCCTGAAGCGCTATCCGAACGGCGTCGAGAGCGACTACTTCTACGAGAAGCAGTGTCCCTCCCACCGCCCTGACTGGGTGGAGGTGGCCCCGATCGACACCGAGCGCGAGCGAAAGCGGATCGACTTCTGCCTCGCGAACGACCTGCCGACGCTGGTTTGGCTCGCGAACCTCGCCGACCTCGAGCTTCACCCGTCGCTCTCGATGGCAGAGCCGATCGAGCGCCCCACCGCGCTGGCGTTCGACCTCGATCCGGGCCCCCCGGCGGACGTGATCGACTGCTGCCGGGTGGCGGTCTGGCTCCGTGAGCTGTTCGGCTCGCTCGGGATCGAGTGCTTCCCCAAGACATCCGGCTCGAAGGGCCTGCAGGTCTACGTGCCGCTAAACACCGAGGTGACCTACGAGCGCACGAAGCCGTTCGCGAAGGCGGTGGCGGAGCTGCTCGAGAAGCAGCATCCGGACACCGTGGTGTCGCGGATGACGAAGAGCCTGCGCGAGGGAAAGGTGTTCGTCGACTGGAGCCAGAACGACCAGCACAAGACCACGGTGTGCGTCTATTCGCTGCGCGCGCGCGAGCGCCCTACGGTCTCGACGCCGGTGAGCTGGGAGGAGCTTCGGGACGCGCTCGAGGCCCGTGATGCCACGAGGCTCGTGTTCGAGTCCGACGCGGTGCTCGCGCGTGCCGACGAACGCGGCGACCTGTTCGCACCTGTCCTCGCGATCAGGCAGGAGCTCCCGCAGCTCTGAGCGCCCCGGCCGGACTAGGGAATTGTCTGCTGTTCCTGCGGCATCGCGACCCACAGCACCAGGTAGAGCAGGAGCTGCGGGCCCGGCAGGAGGATCGAGACGACGAACGCGATGCGCAGTATCAGCGGGCTGACCCCGACGCGGCGCGCAAGGCCCGCCAGGACCCCCGCCAGCAGTCGGCCAGTCGCGGGTCGGTAGAGGCCCGCTCGCGCAGATCGCTCGCGAACCCAGCCGAGACCGCCGGCGGACCGGGGCGCCGGCCCCGTGGGCGATTGCCCGCTGCCCGGGGATGTGCTCACGCTCGACAAGGTACTCCGGTCGGGAGCCTCAGGGGCGCAGCTCCGGCCCCAGCTCGTCGAGAACCACGCGTGCGAGCGCAAGCGCTGAGGTGGCGGCCGGTGACGGGGCATTCCGGACGTGGACGGCGCGCTCAGTTCGCGAGATCACGAAGTCGTCGACGAGCCTGCCGTCACGGCCGAGCGCCTGGGCACGGATGCCGCTGAAGGCCGGGGTCAGGTCGGCGGGCCGGATCTCCGGCACATAGCGCGCGGCCGCAGCGGCGAGTGCGCGCCGCGACAGGGCGTGGCGGAGCTCGTCGATCGCTGCGCGGCGGTGACGAACGAGCAGTCGCCAGGTACCCGGCCAGGCCAGCGTCTCCCGCATGTCGCGCGCCGCCGGCCGCGGGCGCAGCACGTCGCGCGTGGCCGCCGGTCGCGCGGTCGGACCGAGGAGCACCTCGCCGTCGGCGTGCCGGGTGAGGTGTACTCCCAGGAACGGCAGGTCGGGGTCCGGGACCGGGTACACGAGCCCGCGCACGAGATCGCGCCGCTCGGCCCCCAGGCGCAGGTAGGACCCGCGGAAGGGGACGATGCGGGGGTCCGCCGGCGCGCCGGCACCCACCGCGAGCCGGTCCGCCCAGGGTCCGGCGCAGAAGACGGCCGCGCGGGTCAGGGTCTCCCCGCGTGCGTGGCTGATCCGGAGTGACCGCGCCCCGGGCTCCAGGCGCTCGGCGGGACATGCCGTGGCGACCGTCCCGCCGGCCGCCGTCACGTCGTCGGCCAGGGCCGCCGCCACCCGGGCGAAGTCGACGACCCCGGTTGCGGGCGAGTGGAGCGCGGCCAGTCCCCGCACATGCGGCTCCACCTCGCGGAGCTCGTCGGCGCCCAGCCGGCGCAGCCCGGGCACGCCGTTGGCGTGAGCGCGGCGCTCCAGCTCGTCGAGGCGCGGCAGCTCGTTCGGGCCGACCGCCACGATGAGCTTTCCCAGGCGCTGCGCGGGGATGCCGCGCGCGTCGCAGAGCTCGTAGAGCTCACGGGCGCCGCTCGCGCAGAGGCGGGCCTTAAGCGATCCGGGCCGGTAGTAGACGCCGGCGTGCACGACGCCGCTGTTGCGGCCGGTCTGGTGCGCGCCGAGCCGCGGCTCGCGCTCGAGCACCGCGACGCGCAGGTCGGGCTGCCTGATCAGCGCCTCCCGCGCCACCGCCAGCCCGAGGATGCCTCCGCCGACCAGCGTCAGGTCGCGCTCGCCGGAGGGATCGGCCGCCGCGCTCACTGGCGGCGGGGAAACTTCAGCCCGACCCGTCGCGCGAGGCGCCCGCCTCGGCGACCAGCTCCGCGACGGCGTCGTCGCGATGCCCGTGCATCGGTGCGACGGCGCTCACGTTGGTGAGCGTCAGGACCCGCCTGATCGTCGCTCCTGCGGGCACGACGACGCGCAGTTGCTGCTGCCGCGAGTGAAGCCTGCGCGCGAGCTCGAACACCACGTGGATGCCGGCGCTGTCGAGGTAGGTGGTGCTCGTCAGGTCCATCACGAGGCCGGGCGCGCGATTGGTTACCGCCGCGAGCATCGAGTCCCGCAGGTCCTCGGCGTTGGCCATGTCGATCTCGCCCTCGAGCGCCGCGATCGGCACCTCGCGGGATTCGGTCACGATGATCTCGGCTCCCCTCACGCGGTCGCTCCGGAGTCGAGCGACCGGGACAGGTGCACGGTCGTGCCGCCCTCTTCGCGCCTGACCTCGGCAGTGTCCATCAGCTGCTCCATGAGCTTCAGCCCCCTGCCTCGCTCGCGACCCCGCGGCTCGCGCCACTGCCCGAAGTCGCGTACCGCCACCGCGAGCTCGCCGTCCTCGACCCAGGCGTCGAGCTCGAACGATGCCTCCCCTGGACCGTACGCGTGCTCGATCGCGTTCGCGCATGCCTCACCCGACGCCACGAGGACATCGTAAGCATCCTGCCCATCGACGCCGATCTCGCCGAGCCACCGTCGGAGGGCGAGGCGGACCGAGCCCAGCGCCTTGGGCTCCGCGGGCGGACGGAGACGAAGCCGCTCCCCCGGCACGGCCGCGAAGTGGACCGCGAGGAGCGCGGTGTCGTCGGCGGGATCTCCGGGAAGCATGTCGCGCACGATCTTGTCGCAGAGCGCGCCCGGTGCCTCCGGCGCACCGGCGACCACGTCTTGCAGGCGCTCGAATCCGGCCTCGATCGTCGCGTCCCGCCGCTCGACCAGCCCATCGGTGTAGAGGACAAACGTCGAGCCCGCGTCGAGCTCGAACTCGCGGTCGCTGAAGTGGGGCGCGCTTTGAACTCCGAGCGGCACCGCCGACGGGGTCTCCAGGAAACGCACCCCGCCGTCGCGATCTCGCACAAGGGGCGGTGGATGCCCGGCGCTCGCGAAGACGAGGCGCGACCTGCCCGGGTCGAAGACGAGGTAGAGGAGCGTGGCCATGCCGGTGGGCCCCATGCTCTGGAGCAGCCGGTCGAGGCGGGCGAGAACGCTCGACGGCTGCTCGTCCTCGAGCGCGTAGGCGCGCAGGGCGCTCCGCATCTGACCCATAAGCGACGCGGCACCGATTCCGTGACCGACCACGTCGCCCATCGCCAGACCGACGCGGCCGCCGGACAGCGCGATCACGTCGTACCAGTCGCCACCCACGGCGCCGGCCCCACCGGCCAGGTACCGCGCCGCGATCGCGATCCCCGGCAGCTCCGGCAGCCGCTCGGGAAGCAGGCTCCGCTGGAGGGTCTCGGCGATGCGGTGCTCGCGCTCGTAGGTGTCGGCCTGCTCGACCGCCAGGGCCACGCGGTCGGCGACGAGTTGAAACCAGCCGATGTCCTCCCCCGTGAAGCGGTACGGCTCGCGCCGACCGACGGCGATCGCGCCGATCAGCCTGCCGCCGACCAGCATCGGTGCCGCAAGTACGGATCGGACGCCCTCGTCCTGGAGCACGGGCGCATGGGTGTCCGTCGGCGTGAGCTCGTCCACGGCGATCGGCCCGCGCTCTGCCGCGACGCGGCCCAGCAGGCCGCTGCCGTACGGGATCCGAAGCCCCTCGGGCGCTTCGGTTTCGAAGCCCGTGGCGGCGCGGATGACGAGCGTCTCCCCGTTCTCCTCGACCAGGGCCAGCGCCGCGATGTCCGTGCCCAGCATCGTCCTGGTCCGGTCGAGCAGCTCGGTCGCCATCGCGTCGAGCGAGAGGTGGCCGAGCGCGGTGTCGGTCACAGCCTGGAGGTTCTCGACCATCCGGTTGCGGGCCTCGGCCGCCGCGCGTGCGACCTCCTCGCGCTGGCGCTGCTCGCGCTCCTGCTCGGCCTGCTTGCGGTCGGTGATCTCGCTGATGATCGCCAGGCCGCCGATCACGTCGCCATCGGTCCCGTGGAGCGGGGAGTAGCGCGCTTCGAAGTACCCCTCCGCGCCGCTGTCCGGGACCTCGTAGCGCCTCTCGGTGCTCGTGGCGTCCCGTCCCGCCAGCGCTTCGTCGAAGTAGCGGTCCTCGCCGATCTCCTTCAGGAACGGGAAGACGTCGAATGCCGGTCGGCCGACCACCTCCGCCGCGGGGAGGCCCGCGATCCGCTCCATCCCCTGGTTCCAGAGCGTGTAGCGGTAGTTGCGGTCGAAGGCCATGATGCCGTCGACGCTCGAGTCGACGAGCATCCGCGAGAAGTCGATCTGGCGGCGGAGCGCATCGTGGGACTCGCGCTCGCGCTCGTAGAGCTCGGAACGCTCCAGGGCGAGCTCGGCGAGCCGCCCGAGCGACGCCAGGATCTCGAGATCGTGACGGCCGAAGAGCGGCGTGAACGGGCTCGTCCAGACCATCAGCGTCGATGCGGACAGCGGGAGCCTGATGGGGTTGGAGTCAGCGCCTGGAGCCGAGGTCCGGTCAGGCTCGGCGCCAGCTGCCTCATTGCCCGCGGGGACGTCGCCGTGGGTGGCGATCACCTCCCCGTCGCGGTCGACGAGGCTGGCGCCGCGACCTCCGACGGCGTCGATCGCGTTTGAGAGCAGGCCGCGGGTCACCGCCGCGGCGGTGGTCGCGCCCATGAGCTCGCCCACCGCGCTGTTGAAGCGCTCCTCGGGGTGGCCCCCGAGCGGCCCGCGGACGATCCGCGGCGTCACGAAGCCGACGAAGAAGAGCGCCGCGCTGGCGAGTGCCAGGAGCTGTGTAACGAGCTCGAGGGACTCGGCGGGTGCGAGGAGCAGCCCGGCGCTCAGGCCCACAGCGCCGGCGGCGAGAGCCCGCATCCGGCGGCGTGCCAGGAGCGGCTCGTTGCGCGCCCCCCGCCACAGCCGCACCGCCACTACGCCGGAGAGGACTGTCCACACCACGAGGAGGAGGACGGTGTAGGCGGCGACCACTCCCGTGGTCTCGTCCTCGTCCATCAGGTCCGAGGCCGGGATCGCGAGCGTGGCGACAACGAGAATCGCCGTCGCCGCCGCCGCCATGAAGTCGAGGCCGCGTGACGCGGGCCGGAAGACGCCCGTCATCCGATAGAGGAGGTAGGGGAAGAAGACAAGCCCGACGATCGTGGCCTTCCCGATCGCCTGGACCACGGTCGATTCCGAGTCGTCCGGGAGGACGTCGCCGGTGACGGCGACCACAGCGATGACGAGGAAGCTGAGCGCGAACCACCCTGCGGCGGGGGCGCGCCGTATCCACCACTCACGCAGCGCCGCAACCGCCAGGACGACGAAAGCCAGCGTGGTGAGAAGCCTCGCTGCTTCGGAAGCTTCCAAAGGGTCGCCTCCTCCACAGGCGCCTGCTAACGAACGTGCCGGCCGCCTAGAAGCCGGCGACCCGATCCGGATGACAGCATAGCCCGCGGGACGCTGCCACCGGGGTGTATTCCGCCTCCTCGCGGAGCCTGAACAGCGATACGCTTGTGGCAGTTCACATCCTCCGGGGAGGGCGCGATGCCTTGGAAGTACAGCGTGCTGGTCATCGCCAACGTCACCGCTGGCTCCGACGAGTTGCTGGCGGCGCTCAAGAAGCGCGCGGAGGAGGGATCGGCCCGATTCACACTGCTGGTGCCTGCCACGGGCGCGGGACGCGGCGGGCGCGAGGCGGCCGAGGCCAGGCTGGAAGCGGCGCTCGAGCGCATGCGCGAGGCCGGGCTCGAGGTCGCCGGCCAGGTCGGCGACTCCGACCCGCTGGCGGCCGTCTACGAGGTGTGGGATCCCCGTAGCTGGGACGAGATCTTCGTCGCGACCCTGTCCGGCGAGACCTCCCGCTGGCTCGAGATCGACCTGCCCCGCCGCGTCGAGCGGATCACCGGCATGCCCGTGACGCACGTCGTGGCCCACGAGTCGCGCCCACCGCCCAGCGGCGCCCCACCACCCGAGCACGACCGCTGGGGCGTCCTGGCCCCACTACAGCCGCTGAGCTGGGGCAAGGAAGGCGGCAAGGGCCCCGCCTGAGGCGCGCGCGGCACGCAGTGTGTGGCGCCGCTCCGGGGGTAGGCGTACTACGCCTGGCTGGCGCCTGCATCGGGCCGCGCCGTGACACGCTGTTGTCGTGGACCCACGCGCCGCCGAAGCCGATCCGGTCATCCGCCGGGTCTCGCTGCCTCGCCGCGCGCTCTTGACCGCTACGGCGCTGACCGCTCAGTGGCAAGACCGGCAGATGCCGTTCAGAAGCCTGGAGGCGGTCGACCGCAGGCAGCGCCGGCGGCTTTCCCGGGTGGTCGAGCACGCCTACGAGCACGTGCCCTACTACCGCGAGACCATGCGCGGGCTCGGCCTCACCCCCGCCGACCTGAGCAGCGCGGCCGATGTCCGCAAGCTTCCGCTGATCGAGCGCGAGCAGCTGCAGCGCGACCCCGAGTACTTCCTCTCCGAGACGAGCACCCGCTCGGACTGCGTCGCGCGGCGGAGCGGCGGCAGCACCCGACGGCCCGTGACGGTGCTCGAGGAACCGCGAGACGTAGTCGCGAAGGCGGTCGCGATGGCGCGTGTCCAGCCGATGATCATCCGGCTCAGCGCCAGGCGTCTTGGGAGACGGGTCGCTCGAATCGGGCCGCCGATGTCGTCGGGGGCGCGTTTCAGACGTGCCTACCAGCGAAACCTGATCCGCCCCTTCGATCCGCGCACCGTCCCCAAGGACCTGTCGATGCAGCACGACGTGGCGGAGAACCTGGCTGCCATCAACGAGTTCCAGCCACACGTGATCGCTGCGTTCGGGTCCTACCTCGAGGAGCTGTTCGCCCACGCAGTCCACAGTGGGCGTCCGTTCCATCGCCCCAGCGTCGTCGTCTACGGGGCCGACTCGCTCTCGCCCCGCGCGAGGACGCTGATCTCCGAGCAGCTCGGGATCCCGGTCTTCAGCATCTACCAGGCCATCGAGACTCCACAGATCGGGTTCGAGTGCGAACAGCATGTCGGCTACCACCTCAACATCGACATCTGCCCGATCCGGATCGTCGACGGCGACGGGCTCGACGTCGCCCACGGCGAGCCCGGCGAGGTGGTGATCTCCAACCTGCTCAATCGCACGACGGTGCTACTCAACTACCGGCTCGGGGACGTGGCGTCCTTGATCGGGGAGCGCTGCTCATGCGGGCGCACCCTGCCGTTGCTGTCGTTCCTCCAGGGACGCACGGACGAGTGGATGGTCGGCCTCGACGGGCGGCAGCTTCACACCCAGCTGCTGGTCAGGCCCTTCTCGCTCGACCTCGAGATCTGGGGATATCGCATCGAGCAACGCGAGCAGGGTCACTTCCACGCCCAGGTCCTAACCGCGCCGGGCGCAGACCACGCGAGCGTTGCGGCACGGGTCGAGGATCGCTTCGTACAGATAGTCGGGCGCGAGGAGAGGGTCACGATCTCGTTCGTCGATGCCCTCCCTAGGACGAGCGGGGCGAAGGTCAAGCGGGTCGTTGCCGTCGGCGCGCGCGACGACGCCGCCTCGAACGACCGAGATAGCCGACCGGGAGACGCCGCACCGGAACCCGGACGCCGGGGAGCCTGACGCAGCCGATCATCCCCGCCCTGCGGTAGCCGGCACCGGTCACGAGCCCAAGGCCGGCGACATTCTCCGGCATGAAGCTGCCGAGAAGCCTGCGGATCCCCGCTCGGCGCAGCTCATCCTCGTAGCCCCGCCTCGCCTCGCTGCTGATGCCGCGCCCTCGTGCTGCTGGCGCGGTGTAGACGTCGTGCACGTAGGCGACGCCGGGGGGGAGGTCGAAAGAAAGACCGAGGTAGTCGATCTCGGCGACGATGGTGCTCACCCAGCGGGCTGAGACGATCTCGCCGCGGTGGCGGGCAAGCACGCAGCGCTGTCCGGTCAGCAGTCGCCGTTCGGTCTCGGCCGCACCCGTATCGGGTCGAAGTCGGACGTACTCGGCCAGGTCGTCGAGGGTCAGGAACCCGAGCTCCAAGGCGAGGCGCGAGTGCGCGACCGGCGGTCCGGCGTCGATGTCACGGGCCACCAGGACCACGCGCCGGTACAAGGTCGCGCTCAACGAACGGAACAACAGCCCGCGCGGCCCCTCCTGGCGCGCGACACCGATCACCCGCCGGGCCAGCGACTCGCGCCTCTGGGTCAACGGGACCACCCGCGATGACACTAGCGCCGCATCCGAGCCGCAATGGTCGGTTGACCGCGACTATGTTGCGAACGTGCCAGCAGCGGGAGGCAGTCGCACGCTTGCAACCCGCCTCGCATGGAGCGCCTACGTCGCGCGGAGGGCTCCGTTCGAGGCGCGCTTCCCATTCAGGCCGCCCGTCGCGATCGAGCGTGCCCAGCGCAGGCGGCTTCAGGCGACGATCACGCACGCCTACGAGCACGTGCCCTACTACCGGGAGACGATGCGCCGGTCGGCGTTGCGGCCGTCGGACATCGCCACGGCGGCCGATCTGGCGCAGCTGCCCCTGGTCGACCGCGGTCGACTGCAGGCCGACCCCGAATACTTCATCTCCCAGGCGGAGCCGCTCAACTCGTACGTCGAGCTCCGCAGCGGGGGCAGCACCGGCGACCCCGTGAGCATGTTTCACCATCCGTTCTCGCTGTTCGAGCAGGCGGTCTACAGCGAGCGGCGGCGCGCAGTGATTTCGCACCTGGTGGGCCGGCGCCGCTATCGCGAGGCGCGCGTATCGGAGGTGCCCGGCAGCCACGCGGGCGCGGGGCACGTGGCGCAGGCATTCAGGCGCCTGAGTCTCGTCCCGCCCGTGCTGCGCGTCAAGCGAGAGCAGTTCGCCGTGGTGACCCCGCTGGAGGAGCTGGTCCCCAGGTTCAACAAGCTCCGCCCCGACGTCATCTCGAGCTTCGGCTCGTTCCACGAGATGCTGTTCACCCACCTGCTGCGCAGTGGCGAGCGTATGCATCTGCCGCGGGTGGCCGTCTACGCCGGCGACGCGATGTCCGAGTCGGCCCGGAGGATGGTCGGCCGCGATTTCGGAGTCGAGCCGCTCAGCACCTATACGGCCAGCGAGGCATTCCAGATCGGCTTCGAGTGCGAGCGCCACCGCGGCCACCACCTGAACGTCGACCTGTTCCCCGTTCGCATCGTGGCCGAGGATGGCCGCGAGGCTGCCCGGGGCGAAAGCGGTGAGGTGGCTGTCTCGAACCTGCAGGCTCGCGGAACCGTGCTACTCAACTACCGACTGAACGACGTCGCGGCAAGGCTTCCGGGTCGCTGCCCATGCGGACGTACGCTGCCGCTGCTCTCGTTGGTGGAGGGCCGCGGCGATGAATGGCTCGAGGATGCAGACGGGCGGCGCATCCATTCCCAGGCGGTCCGCATCTTCCTCCACGACGAGCTCGACGTGCTGCGCTTCCAGGTGGTCCAGGAGGTAAGGAACAGGTTTCGCATCGCGCTCGTAACCGCGCCGGGCGCAGACCCCGATGCAATCGCGGGGCGGCTGTCGCGCCGATTCAAATCCACGTTTGGCGCCGAGACCGAGCTCAGCGTCGCCTTCGTCGATTCGCTACCCCGGACCGCGGCGGGCAAGGCGCGCCCGGTGCTGTCGATTTCGGCCGCTCGCCAATCGGAGGTGGCCGGGCTGTAGATGACACGGGGCGAGGCACCCTTGATGCCTAGTGGGCGGGTCGCTGTCAGCCCGGCGCTCGGGGCGAAAGGAGTGCCGGCAGGCGCCGGTTTGCAGGGGTCAGCCGGGACGGGTAGGCGCGAGAGGCAAGCAGCGCAAGGATGCAGGCGCGAAGCTTTGGTGGGCCAAACGAGCGCCGAAGACGCCGCGATGCGCCGCCTATTCGCGCCTACCCGCAGCCGGTGTTGTTGCCGCAGGAAGAACAGGTGTAACACGACCCCGTCCGCTGCATCATCCCGCCGCACTGGCCGCACGCGGGACCGAGATCCAGCCCCTTGAGCTGCGCCGGCACGGTCGGCGGCTCGTCGGTCAGCGCCTCGGCGGCGGGCTTGGTGGTCGCCGGCTGCGACACCGCGCCCTTCGCCGTGGCTGCCCCGTTGCCGCCGTGCGTGGCGCCCCCGTTCGCGGGCCCCGCGGTGTCGTCGCGCATGCCGGCCTCCTCGCCCGCCTTCCGCGCCCGCACCTCGGGGGTGAGGATGCCCAGCTCCTCCTGCGTGTCGGCGTCGAGGAAGCGGCTCGCCAACCAGCGCATGATGTAGTCGGGCATCGACTTGGCGAACGGGATCTCCGGGTTGGTGGTGATCCCCTCCGGATCGAAGCGCATGTAGCAGAACTTCTGGACCAGAGTGTCGAGTGGGACCCCGTACTGGAGCGCGATCGACACCGAGGTGGCGAACGCGTTCATCATCCCGCGCAGCGTCGAGCCTTCCTTGCCGATGTCGGTGAGGAAGATCTCGCCGAGCGACCCGTCCTCGTACATGCCGGCCGTGATGTAGCCCTCGTGCCCGGCGATCGAGAACTTGTGCGTGATCGACTGGCGCTCCCGCGGCATCCGCCGACGGAACGGCCGCGGCTCGACCGAGGCGGCCTGCTCGTCCTGCTCCGCCTCCTTGCCCTCCTGGGCGTCGGTCCGGAGCGCCTGCGCGGTCTTCGATCCGTCGCGGTAGATCGCCAACGCCTTCACCCCGAGCCGCCACGCCTGGAGGTAGGCATCGGCGATGTCGTCGACCGTCGAGGTCTCCGGCATGTTCACGGTCTTCGAGATGGCGCCCGAGATGAACGGCTGCGCGGCGCCCATCATCCGGATGTGCCCCGTGTGCGAGATGGCCCGCTCGCCGACGGCCACGTCGAACACCGGCAGGTGCTCCTCCTTCAGCCCGGGCGCGCCGACGATTGTGCCGAGCTCGTTCACGTGCGCCTCGATCTGGGCGACCTCGTGCCCCTCGTAGCCGAGTGTCCGGAGGGCGAGCGGCACCGTGCTGTTGACGATCGTCATCTGACCGCCGCCCACCAGCTCCTTGAACTTGACGAGCGAGAAGTCCGGCTCGATCCCCGTTGTGTCGCAGTCCATCAGGAACGAGATCGTGCCGGTAGGCGCCAGCACGGTGGCCTGCGCGTTGCGATAGCCGTGACGCTCGCCCAGCTCGACGGCATCGTCCCACGCCCGCCGGGCCGCGCCCACGAGCCGTTCGTCGGACGCGAGCGAGTCGTCGATCGCGTACGCGGCGCCGCGGTGCTTGCGCATCACCCCGTTGTGGGGCTCGCGGTTCTCCGCGTAGCGGTCGTACGGTCCCATCGCAGCGGCGATCTCGGCCGACTTGCGGTACGCGCGACCGGTCATGAGCGCGGTGATGGCGCCCGCCGTCGTTCGACCCTCGTCAGAGTCGTACGCCACTCCGTTAGACATCAGAAGTGCGCCCAGATTGGCGTAGCCGAGACCGAGCTGGCGGAACGCGCGCGCGTTCTCTCCAATCTTCTCAGTCGGGTAGCTCGACGGCCCCACCACTATCTCCTGCGCCAGCAGCACGACATCGACGACGTGCTCGAAGGCCCCAGTGTCGAAGGTGCCGTCCTGCCGGCGGAACTTCATGAGGTTGAGGGACGCGAGGTTGCACGCCGAGTCGTCGACGTGCAGGTACTCTGAGCACGGGTTAGATGTCGTGATCCGGCCCGAGTTAGGGCAGGTGTGCCAATCGTTGATGGTGGTGTCGTACTGGACACCCGGATCCGCGCACCGCCACGCCGCATCGGACATCTGATGCAGTAGGTCACGCGCGTCGTAGCTGTCCAGGGGCTCGCCGGACGTGCGCGCGAGCGTGTGCCACCTCTCGTCCCGCTCGACGGCACGCATGAAGTCGTCCGTGAGCCGCACCGAGTTGTTCGCATTCTGGTACTGGATGGACGTGAAGCCCTCACCGTCGATCCGCATGTCGAAGCCCGCGTCGCGTAGAGCGGCCGCTTTCTCCTCCTCGCGCGCCTTGCACCAGATGAAGTCGAGGATGTCCGGATGGTCGATGTCGAGCACGACCATCTTTGCCGCCCGCCGGGTCTTGCCGCCCGACTTGATCGTGCCCGCCCATGCGTCGGCCCCCCGCATGAACGAAACCGGGCCGCTGGCGTAGCCGCCCTTCGAGAGCTGCTCCTTCGAGCTGCGGATGTTCGAGAGATTGACTCCGGAGCCCGAACCGCCGCGGAAGATCAGGCCCTCCTTGGTGTTCCACGACAGGATCGACTCCATCGTGTCTTCGACTGAAAGGAGGAAGCAGGCCGAGCACTGCGGGCTCTCCTCGAAGCCGACGTTGAACCAGACCGGCGAGTTGAACGCCGCCTGCTGGTGGAGAAGGATGTGATGGAGCTCCGCGTCGAAGGCGGCGGCGTCCTCCTCGGACGCGAAGTAGCCGCGCTCGCGGCCCCAGGCGGCGATCGTGCCGGCCACGCGGCCGATCATCTGCTTGACCGAAGTCTCGCGCTCGGGCGAGCCGAGGCGGCCGCGGAAGTACTTCTGGGCGACGATGTTGGTGGCGTTCTGCGACCAGTCGGTCGGGAACTCGACTCCGTGCTGCTCGAACGCCGGGTCGTCCGGGTCGCCGATCAGCGCATCGCGGAGCTCCCACTCGACCGCGTCGAACGGGTGGATGCCGGCCTCCGTGAACCGGCGCTCGACCGAGAGGCCCCCCTCCTCGGACCGGGGGACTGCGGTGTGCTCCTGGGCGGCGCTTGTGGTGGGCTCCATCGTCTCTCCTCGCAAGATTTCCTACCTCGTCCCGGCGCGTCCACCGCGCCTCGGGGGACTGGCGATGCTTACGTCGGGATCGGACGGAATCGAGGCCCCGGCGCGGGCGGGCCGGGCGCCCTCCGGCCGCCGCGCCGACCCGGTCTCGGACCGTAGCCTGCGGAGCTCCGCCTGGATGTCGTCCACGTCCTCGAGCTGCCGGTAAACCGACGCAAACTGGAGGTAGGAGACGCGGTCGACCTCCCCGAGCCCCGCGAGGCACAGCTCGCCGACCCGACGTCCGTCGAGCTCGCGGCCGGCGGCCTCGACCTCCACCTCGATCCGCTCCGCGATCGAGTCGATCTGCTCGCTCGTGACCGGACGCTTGTAAGCGGCCCGGAGCATCCCGGACCGGAGCTTGTCCCGGTCGAAGGGCTCGCGCCGCCCGTTGCGCTTGCGGACGAAGAGCGCCGGCCGCTCACGGCGCTCGTAGGTCGTGAAGCGATCGCCGCAGCGGGTGCACTCACGCCGGCGCCGGAGCGCCGCGCCGGCCTCCGCGCGACGGCTCTCGAGCACTCGGCTGGGGGCCTGGCAACTCGGACATTCCACTGGGCCCATACTACTAGCTATGGCGGCATATGCTGCGCGTAAGGCGCTGCAAACACTACCTGTAGTGGTTACCTCAGCGGCGGTGATCGACGCGGCTCGCCCGTCTCCCAGACCGGCGAGCGATAGCGGTTACCGTCCCGCCACCTTGCGGGGCCGTTCGCTGCTGCAGCACCGATGACCACTCTGGACACCTTGCGTGGATCGGGTCCGCTGTGGACGGCCTCGCTCATCCTGGATCGCCTGGTGCCGTTCGGGGTTCTTCGGCTCTGGCCGAGGCGAACCGTCTCGCCCGAGCTCCTCGCGGAGCAGCTGCACCGGGTCCTCGACGCCTGGGGCGTGCCGCCCGAGCACGCGGCGGTCGTCGTGGACCACATGCTGTTCGCCGACCTGAGCGGGATCGACTCCGAGGGCTGCGCGATGCTCCTCCACTACGACCGCGGTCGCGTGGACGGCTCCCTGACGATGGCGCCCACGCTCGAGGTCGTGCGCGAGAGCGAGACCACCGCCCTCGTCGACGGGGGCGGGGGCCCCGGCCACGTGGCGGGCGAGATGGCGATGGGAATCGCCATCGAGAAGTGCCGAGCGTTTGGCGTCGGCGCTGTGGCAACCCGCAACTCGGGCCACTTCGGGGCGACCGGGATCTACGCCTCCAAAGCCGCGGAGTCGGGCTTCATCGGGGTCGCTACGACCAGCACCCGAGCGCCCGCCCTGGTGCCTACCTTCGGCGCCGAGCCGATGCTCGGGACGAACCCCATCGCCTTCGCTGCGCCGGGCCGCGACGACGGCTTCACGCTTGACATGGCGACCAGCACGGCTTCGATCGGCGGCGTCTGGACCGCCTGGCGCGCGGGCCGGATGATCCCCGCCGGGTGGTCGCGCGACGGGAAGGGCCGGTCGATCAGGAGCGCCAGGCGCGCGGCCGAGGAGCGCCGGCTCACGCCGCTCGGAGCGACGCGCCGGATGGGTAGCCACAAGGGCTACGGCCTCGCTCTTGCGATGGAGATCCTGTCGTCGGTCGTGACGGGGTCGTGGCAGGGGACCCCTTCGGCGCCGCGAGCGGTGGGGCACTTCTTCCTTGCCATCGACCCTGGGCGGTTCCGCGAGGACGGCGGGTTCGAGGCCGATCTGGCGGCGATGCTCGCGACGCTGCGTGCGGCGGCGCCGCTGGATTCCCGCCGTCCCGTGCTCGTCGCGGGCGACCCCGAGCGCGCCACGCGCACGGAGCGCTCGCGCGCCGGGATACCACTCGCGCGCGGCGTGGTCGAGGACATCCGCGCGGTCGCCCGCGCAGCGAAAGTCCCATTTCTCCTCGATACGGGTTGACCACGGTGTCCGCGCGCGTGCTTCAGACGGGCCGAAGGCTCTACGGCAGCGCCGTCATCGCCGCGATGCTGCGGGGTCAGCGCAACGTGCCCTTCATGTCGCGCCACCGGCTCGAGCGGGTACGAGATCGCCGAGTACGAAGCATCGTGGCCTACGCGGCACGCACGGTGCCCTACTACCGCGACTGGTTCGCCCACAACGGAGTGGACCCTCGCGAGATACGCGGCGCGGCCGACCTCGACCGGCTCCCGGTCCTCGACAAGCGCTTCCTGCGCGCGAACCCGCGAGCGTTGCTGGCGGACTGGCGCAGGGCGCGCGGCGCGCTGTCCTTCCTCACGAGCGGCTCGACCGGAACCCCGATGGAGATCTTCCACGATCGGCATTCGCTGCTCGCGAACATCCCCTTCGGGGAGCGCGAGCGGGCGCCGATCATCGCGGGCTGCGGCGGCAGCTTCCGTCCCAGGGAGCTCTACGTGGGAAACGAGACGTCGGTGATCAAGGACGTGACCGCGTTCTACGAGCAGAACACATTGATCCCGCTCCGCCCCCGGCGGCGTTTCGTCTCCGTGCGCGAGCCGATCGAGGCCGTCGCCGCGCTGGCGAACGAGGAACGCCCGGACCTCCTGGTCGGCTACGGGGGCTGGATCGACCTCTTCTTCAGGACCGTCGCCGCGCGTGGCATCGACCTGCACCGGCCGAAGATGGTCATCTACATGGCGGAGGCACTCCCGCACGGTGCCCGGGAGCACATCGAGCAGGACTTCGGGATACCGGTCATGTCCCGGTACAGCGCCGCCGAGGCGTTCAAGATCGGCTTCTACTGCGAGCAGCGCACCGGCTTCCACCTGCACGAGGACCTCTGCCACGTCCGCGTCATCGGCCAGGACGGACGTCCGGCACCTCCCGGCGAGCCCGGCCAGCTGGTGATCAGCAACCTCGTGAATCGAGGATCGGTGCTCCTGAACTATCCGATCGGGGACGTGGGAGCGATCGCGGACGGCCAGTGCCCCTGCGGACGCACGTTCAGGCTGCTCTCGGAGCTTGAGGGCCGCGTGGAGGACATCGTGCCGCTGGTCGACGGCCGCTTCGTCCACCCGCGCGCGGTCTGGCAGGTGTTCAAGGAGCAACGCGAGGTGCTCCAGTATCAGCTCACGCAGCGCGCGCCGCAGAGCTTCGAGCTCGAACTGGCGACCCTCGACGCCGACGGCTACGAGCGCGCCGTGGCTGAGACCGTGCCGGAGCTCGAGCGGCTGCTGGCGCCGCAACCGTCGATCGAGGTGAGGCGTCGAAGCCGGCTCGAGCAGCGCAGCGACGGAAAGTTCCGGGCCGTCGCCTCGCTCGGGTGGCCCTCCGGAGCGCCCTGAGGCCAATCAGCTCCCGCGGAGTGGCGCGTGCGATCGAGCGCCGACCCACCGCGCGCCGGCGAAAGCGCCCTCCCGGGCGGTTCGCGACCACTGCGTGACGAACGGGAGCGGGTCGGTCGCGGACCACACCGCCTCGATTCGGGGCCGGACGTATGGAGCCAACAGGTCTCTGAGCCCGAGCTGCCGCTCATCCCGGCGGAAGGCCCAGTACAGGAGGTCCGCGTGCAGGTTGACCCATACCCCAGGCCATGCGCGCGGGCGCACCTGCTCGCGCCGGCCGAGCACGTAGTCGGACCAGGCCAACGTGGCCAGGTCCAGCCCGCCCCGTCGCAGCAGCTCGTTGTAGACGACGGAGCGCCCGTTCACCTCGATGAAGCGGAGCGTGCCGTCGCGCGCGTCCTGCTTGAACTCGGCCACCGCCATTCCGCGCAAGCCGATGCGGCGGAGGATCTCCACCGTGGCCTCGCGCATGGCCGGTGCCTGCTCTGTGAGCTCGGCGACGCGCGCGACCCCGAAGAGCGACGGGCTCTGGCGGAGCTTTCGCACGGTCACGCCGGCGGTCGGCTCCCCGCCGGCATCGACGTAGGTGCAGTGCGCGTAGATGCGGCTGTCGTCGCCAGGCACCAAGTCGATGACCTGGCCCGCGATCCCGGCGCTCGCCATGCGCGCGACGCAGAGTCGCAGCCGCTCGCGGTCCTCAGCCACGAAGAGCTTGACGCCGAATCGCGCGGCGAACCGGTAGCCGACCAGCGGCTTGACCACCACCGGGAACCGAAGGTCGTCACGCTCGGCCGTCTCGCCGACGGCCGCGCCGTAGGAGTGCGGCACGTCGGCCCCGACCGATCGAGCGACGTCGAGCATCAGGCTCTTGTCGAGGAGGTAGCGTGCTACGCCCTGCTCGGGGGCGATCAAGCGGTAGCTGGCCGAGAGCCGCTCCCGCTCCTGCGCCAGTGCCGCCAGCGCCTCGTCGTTGGTGGGGTAGAGCGCCCAGCCGGCCCAGTCGCGAGCGCGGTGCTCAAGCAGATCCACGAGCCGTTGCGGCCCGTCCTCGAGCTTCGGCGCGGAGTCGTGCCCGACGATCCGGCGCGACCGGTGAGCGATGTCGAAGGGACGGGTGGTGACGACGGCGGTAGGAATCCCACAGGCGGCCAGGGCGCGGACGAGCCCGAGTCCGTTGACGTAGCCGCCGATCACGACCGCGCCCGGGGGTGACGCGGTAGGGGTGCCAGCACCGGGGCGCCCGGCCGCCTGCGGCACTATCCCGAGGCGCGCAGGCGGGTGACCGTCCGACCCATGCGGCGGGGGTTGAAGAGGACGCTCGCGGTGTGCGCCGGCGCGACGCGAAACGCCCGCAGGAGGCTCGGCAGGATGGCCCGGCGGGGACCGGCCGCCAGTGACATGCGAGCGTGGCTGAGCAGGACGTCGGCGTGACCCTGCGGGTGCGCGGCGAGAAGGTGGCGGTGCTTCTCGATCAACCGATCCACACCAGCCTGAAGCGCTGCCGGGTTTCGGGACAGCCGCCGGCCAGGCGCGCGCGACAGCTGGTAGGTGACCGTCGTCAGCCCGAGGATCGAGCAGCGAGGGTTGAGGCGCAAGAACACGTCGGACATGTCGCGCGTCGGAAAGGTCTCGTCGAAGCCGCCGATCTCGCGAAGCACGTCGCGCTCGACGAGCAGGGTGTCCTTCGTGTTCGTCGAGCGACCGCGCGGCATGGCCTCGAGCGGGAAGTGAGCACCGCGCGGGTGCGTGGGCGGGATCAGGCGATCCATGACGTGTCCCTTCGCGTCCACGACCTCGATTCCCGAGATAGCAGCGACCGGCGGCGGGAGCGTGGACCGGCCGATCGCCTCCAGCGAAGCGGACGCCATGTGCGGGAGCAGGCGGTCGTCGTCGCCGAGGAACGTGACCCAGCGTCCGCCTGCAGCGTTCAGGCCCGTGTTGCGGGCTGCCGCCACACCGCCGGGCGCAGGCCTTCTGACGCATCGGAGGCCCGGACGAGGTGCGAGCGCCACCGGCGGGTCCGACCCGTCGTCCACCACCACGACCTCGACGTTCCCGAGCGTCTGCGCAAAGGCGCTCTCCACTGCTCTCCGCAGGGAGTCGGGCCGATACCGAGTCGGAATGATGACCGTCAGCTCCGGGCGCTCGGCCGAGCCGGAGTCCGGCCCGTCGCCGGCGCCGGTGTCGAGCCGGTTCACGAGCGATGCCGCAGTGACTCGAGCGTCCGCTCCAGACCCTGGGGCACCGCAGTCTTGGGTTCCCACCCAAGCTCGTCGCGTGCGCGCGAGGCGTCGAGCGCGATATGGCGCACTTCGCCGGGCCGCTCCGGCTCGTGATCGGGCTCGAACGATGCCGTGGCGGCGGGGCGGAGCGCCTCCACCAAGTCGAGCACCGAAGTCTCGACGCCGGTCCCGATATTGAGCGGTCCCGTCGCCGCCGACTCCGCTGCAGCCAGGTTCGCCTCCACCACGTCGTCGACGTGCACGTAGTCGCGCGTCTGGAGGCCGTCGCCGAACACCGTGGGGCGCTGGCCCTCGAATAGCCGGCCGCAGAAGATCGCCACTACGCCGGCCTCGCCAAGCGGGTCCTGACGCGGGCCGTAGACGTTCCCGTACCGGAGCGAGACGACGGAGAGGCCGTGCAGGCGGCTAAAGAGGTCGCAGTACCCCTCGGCCGCGAACTTCGACTGGCCGTACGGCGATTCCGGCGCGAGCGGGTGTTCCTCCGGCGCGGGGATCGTCTGCGCCTCGCCGTAGATCGCGCCCCCCGACGAGGTGTTGACGAAGCGCCTGACGCCGGCGGCGCGCGCGGCGTCGAGCACGTTGATCGTGCCGCCGACGTTGACCGCCGCGTCGAACGCCGGCTCGGCGGTGGACCGGCGCACGTCGACCTGAGCGGCCAGGTGGTACACGACCTCGGGTCTGACCTGCTTGAGGAGCGCGCGCATCGCCGCCGCGTCGCGGACGTCGGACTCCACCAGCTCGCCTCCCGCGGTCCCGGCGGACTCCAGGTTGGTGCGCCGACCGGTGGAGAGATCGTCGACCACCGTCACCGCGTCGCCACGCCCGAGCAGCGCGTCGACCAGGTTCGAGCCGATGAACCCGGCGCCTCCGGTCACGAGCGCGCGCATCGGCGCGGCATCGTAGACGAGGGCTGCCTCACCCACTGTTACCTTGGCTCCATGGACGGCTTGTTCGTGACGATCGAGGGAATCGACCGCTCCGGGAAGACCACGCAGGCGCGGCTTCTGTGCGAGGCCCTCGGCGACTCTGCGGTGGCCGTTCGCGAGCCGGGCGGCACCGCGGTCGGCGAGCGCGTCCGACAGCTGGTCAAGGAGCCGGACGTGCTGATGGGACCCGAGGCCGAAGCGCTCCTGTTCGCGGCGGCAAGGGCCGAGCTCGTGGCGCGGGTGATCAGGCCGGCGCTCGCCCACGGGTGCGTCGTCGTATCGGACCGCTTCCTCGACTCGTCGCTCGCCTACCAGGGTGCGGCGCGCCGGATGGGGGTCGATGAGGTAGCCCGCATCAACCGCTGGGCCACCGGCGGTCTCGCGCCCGACCTCACGTTCCTGCTCGACCTCGACCCCGGCGCGGCCGGCACCCGCGACGGGGGCGACGACCGCTTCGAGCGCGAGGGCATTGCGCTCCAGGAGCGGGTGCGGGTCGCCTATACGCGCCTTGCCGAGGCCGACCCCGGCCGCTGGCGCATGATCGATGCGAGCCGTGACCGCGACGCGATCCACGCGGAGATGCTCGACGTGGTCCAGGCCGCGCTCGCCTCGGCACGGTCCGCCACCGGTGCGTCGGCGTGATGCGAGGGCGGAGACCGTGACGGCTGCAACCGCTGAGAGCACCGCGAAGCTGCCAGGTCTCGACGACCACGCGCACGCGCGCGTGGTGCTCGGCGGGGCGCTCGCCAGCGGCGAACCGTCGCATGCCTATCTCTTCCACGGGCCGCCCGGCACCGGGAAGGCGGCGGTTGCGCGCGCGTTCGCCGCGGAGCTCCTGGCCACAGGGGACCGGGACCCCGAGGACGTTCGCCGCCGCGCCTTAGCGGGCGCGCACCCCGACCTCACGTGGGTCGCGCCGACCGGGGCGCACGTCATGCGAGTGGACGACGTCGAGGGTCCGGTGGTGGCCGCCGCCTCGCGCACGCCGTTCGAGGCGCTGCGTCGGGTTTTCGTGCTCGAGCGCGCCGAGACCATGAACGACGAGGTCGCGAACCGGATGCTGAAGACGCTCGAGGAACCGGCGTCGTTCGTCCATCTGATCCTGCTCACCGACGCGATCGGCCGGATGCTCGAGACGATCGTGTCGCGCTGTCAGCTGGTGCGGTTCGATCCGCTGCCGCCTTCCCGGATCGCGGCGGAGCTTCGCGGCGAGGGGGTGCCGCCGGAGCGCGCGGAGGCGTGCGGGCGGCTGGCGCTCGGCAACGCCCGGCGCGCGCGGATGCTCGCCTCCGAGGAGGGGGCGGGGCTGCGCGCGGACGTCGAGCTGCTGGTGCGCGACGCCCTCGCCGGCGACCCGGCGCCCGACGCGGAGGAGCCGTGGGCGCCGCTGCTCGCAAGGGCTGACGGGCGCCGCGCGGCCGTCGAGGAGGACGCCGGGCGTGAGACCGAGCGCCGGCTCGAGCTCGAGCCGAAGGGCCGTGATCGCCGAGCGCTCGAGCGGGAGCTCGAGGACGCTTCGAAGCGCGAGGGCCGGAGGGCCCGGACCGAGGTGCTGGACCTCGGGCTCGAGCTCGCCGCGGTGTCGTTCCGGGACCTGGCCTGCGTGTCCGAGGGCGCCGACGACGCCGTCCTGGCCACCGATCGCATCGCCGAGCTCGTGCCGGCGGCCGCCGGACGCGACCCGCGCCGGCTACGCGACGCGGTCGAGCGCTGCGACGAGACGCGGCAGTCGCTTCAGGTGAACGTCACCGAGGAGCTCGCGCTGTCGGCGCTCACCTTCCGCCTACGGCGGCTCGTGGGCAGCGGCTGAGCCGGGTCGGCGGCGAGCGCGCCGGCGCCGCGGGCGAGGAAGTGCGCCGCCCTCCCCACCGGCGTCTCGAGGACCGCGTGTGCGGTGCGGCATGTGGCGAGGCGGCCCGGCCGAAGCGCGGGGACCGTGCGAAGCGGCTCGCCGCGGCGGTCGAGGAAGACCACGTCGATTGGGAACATCATCCCCAGCGTGTGCACCGAGCGGCAACGTCGGATGAGGAGCGCCGTGTCCGACTCCATATCCCCGAGCAGCGCGAGCCCCAGCAGCCGCGAGCCGAACGAGCCCGTCTCGACGACCCGCAGGCCGTCTCGGAGGGCGTGTGCCGGAAGCCTGGCGAGGCGGTCCGAGTGCATGACCCGGTGATGCGGAGCGAGCACAAGTTCGCCCCCTTCCTTCGCTAGTCCGGCGCCGCGGGAGGCTACCCGGCCGAAGCTAGACTGCGCCGCCTACCCGCCGACGTAGCTCAGTTGGCCAGAGCACCGCTCTCGTAAAGCGGGGGTCGAGGGTTCGAATCCCTCCGTCGGCTTCCTCCGATGAATCCCGCGGCCACACGTTTGCGCGCCCTGGCGCCGCCGACGTAGGCTCCGCCGGGTGCAGCTCCTCACGCCAGTCGACCTCGGCCCGGTGAGGCTGCCGAGCCGGGTCGTCTCGACCTCGCACCAGACCGGCCTGGTCCACGACCACCTGCCGACGCCCGACCTGATCGCCTACCACGCGGCGCGGGCTCGCGGGGGCGTCGGCGCGATCTTCATCGAGGCGACCGCCGTAGACCCGAGCGGCCTGCTGACCTCGCACACGCTCGGCGGCTTCCTGCCAGCGATCGTCGACGGCTACGAAGAGCTCGCCGGCGCGCTGCACGAGCACGGGACGAAGCTGTTCGTCCAGCTCTTCCACGGCGGCAGGGAGCAGATCTCGTCCGCGCCGCGGGCGCCGACGTTCGCGCCCTCTCCCGTGCCGTCGCCGCGCTACATGGCCGAGCCGCGCGCGCTCACCACCACGGAGATCGCCGCGATGCTCGAGGGCTACACGACCGCAGCGCGCCATTGCCGCGAGGGCGGGGTGGACGGCATCGAGGTCTCGATGTCGCACGGTTACCTGATCGCCCAGTTCTTCTCGCCGGCCTCCAACCGGCGCGCGGACGAGTACGGGGCGCCGCTGCGCTTCGCACGCGACGCACTGGAGGCCGTGCGGGAGGGCGCGGGGCCGGAGCTCGCGGTCGGCGTCCGGCTCTCCGCCGACGAGCTCGCGCCCGAGGGGCTGGACGCCGAGGCCTGCGCGGCGATCGCCGGCGAGCTGTGCGGCACCGGCCTGGTCGACTTCGCCTCGCTCGTCCTCGGCCACTCCGCGTACCTCGCCTCGTCGACCTGGATCGTGCCGCCGCCGCCCGCTCGCCCGGACGCGCTGGCGGGGCCGCTCGCCGCGGTGCGTGCGGCGGTCGACGTGCCCGTGATCGGCACGACGCAGGTGGTCGACGTCCGCGCAGCCGAGAACATGATCGCCGACGGCGAGGCCGAGGCGGTCGGCATGACCCGCGCGCTGATCGCCGACCCCGACCTCGTTCGCAAGGCGGCGGAGGACGGGGCCGACGAGATCATCGCCTGCATCGGCTGCAACCAGGCATGCATCGGCCACTACCACGCGGGCGTGCCGATCGGCTGCGTCGTCAACCCGCGCACGGGGCGGGAGCGGACCCTGCCCCGCGCCCTGACCCGCCCGGACCGCGACGTCTTCGTGATCGGCGGCGGACCCGCGGGCGTCGCCGCCGCGCTCGAGGCCGCGGAGGCCGGCGCGGCCGTGACCCTGCTCGAGCAGGGCGCGGCGATCGGCGGCCAGCTTCGCCTCGCCGGCCGCGCGCCCGCCCACCGCGTCGCTCTGGCGCCGCTGGCAGGCGACGTCCGAGCGGCGGCTCGAGCGCGCCGGGGTGGAAGTGCGGCTCGAGACGCGCGCCACGGCCGAGGACGCCGACGCGGCCGAGACCGTTGTGCTCGCCACGGGCGCGCGCCCCTACGTGCCGACTTGGGCGGTGACCGACGAGGAGTCGGCCGACTCGGCCGCCCGCACAGTGCCTGCGGGCGTCGAGACGGTCGACGCGTGGGCGGCCATGGCAACCCCCGCCGCGATCGCCGGCCCCGTCCTCGTCGCCGACTGGGGCGGTGGCTGGGACGGCCTCGACGCGGCCGAGGTTCTTGCCGAGCAGGGCCTCGCGGTCACGCTCGCGTGCGCGGCGTCCGCACCAGGCTGGACGCTCCACCAGTACCAGCGCAACCTCTACCTCGCGCGCTTCGACGAGCGCGGCATCCCGATCCTCCACCACACGGAGGTCCTCGGCGACCGGCTCCGCCACCTCTTCTCCGGCCGCGAGCATCCCCTCCCGGACATCGCCACGATCGTCTTCGCCCACGGCCGCGTGCCCGATGACGCGCTGTGGGCCGCGCTCGAGGGGCGGCCCGGCTGCACCCGCGCCGGCGACGTCCTCGGCCCGCGCACCGCCGAGGAGGCCGTGCTGGAGGGCACGACCGCGGTGCTCGAAGCTGCCTAGGCCGGACTAACCGGGAGTACCTGCAACACCTGCAGGGGCGGCTAGAGACGTCTTGAAGTCGGACGCCCCCAAACCCGGCCCGCCGTCCTAGGGCAACGTGGCGCCTTGACTAGGATGCTCTCAGCCGCGGGGCGGGAGTGGCAACGGTGGTGGCAACAGACCCTACGGCACGGGACCGGAACCGGCCGGGTCCGGCACAGGCCGAGATTCGGCTGGTGTGGCGGATCATCTTGACGCCGCGCCACGCCACCGGAGAGCGGGGATGGCCTCGTAAAGGGGGGTCGAGGGTTCGAATCCCTCCGTCGGCTTCCGAAGGTGCCTGCGTAGCGGGAGTTCGCGGGCGAACCGTTGGCCGCATTCGTCCGGTGTGCACGGACTCGATTTGAGTTACGCTCGTCGCGCGTGAGGCTCGAGAAGGTCATCGTCCTGCCGCTCGTCTGTCTGGCCGTCTTGGCGTTCGCTGGACCGGGCGCCGAAACGGCGAGTGCACGACCGCCGGACGACGTGTGCGGGCTGCAGCCCGGCGAGGGCGCGTACAACTACGTCAAGGTCTGGAACACGTCCTGCCGTAGGGCCCGCAGGGTTAGCCGCAAAGCCGGTGACAAGTTCTGCCGGGACCAGGGCTGCGACGCCATGCCCGGCGAACACGACAGTGGCCGGGTAGAGGTGGGCCAGTGGCACTGCAGGATGCGGGTCGGCTACGAGGATTACCGCGCGCGCTGCCACAACAGCGGCAAGCGGTTCGTCCACAAGTCGGGGGCCTAACGAGGGTGCGCTACGACCAACCTCTTGCCCGTCGAAGCTCACGTCTCGTCCGCCTTCGGGCTACCGGTGTACGTCGAGACAGGGAGGTACGACCCGCCCGTGTTTAGATGGGATCGGTCGCTCGTCGTCGGCCGTGGCGGCATTGCCCGGGGCGGAGAGCTCCAGGCTCTAAGCGACAAGCGGTGAAACCTGACTGCCCAACCCGGGGCCTGAGAGCTCGTGGACAGGCCCACACCAGACACGTCCGACAGCGAGGCTCGGGCCCCGCGAGGTAGCGGGTCGGGCGGGCGGACAACAACGAACCGGGAGGTTCTTCCGATATGAAGCGCATCATCGCTACGGCCGCGCTCAGCGCGGTAGGCGTGCTCGCTCTGGCGGGCACCGCAAGCGCGGACATCGGCGACATTCAGGAGCTGAGTGTTGACGAGCCGCTGTCGGGCTCGTCGGACGCGGTCGAGGTCACGGCCAGATTGACTGCAGGCCGGGATCGAGTACGGCCTCGTCGTCGGGGTTGCGCAGCGTGGCAGGGGAACGCTCCGGACGGCACGTTCGTCCAGAACCAGAATCCCGCCGAGGACGAGGAGCAGGCGGCGGAGGGCGTGGGCGCATCGGGCCCGAACTTCGCCCCGCCGGCTGGAGTCAGTGACGACAACCCGTGCTCGCAGACGATTCGGTCCTGGGACGTGGTCGTCCAGCAGAATCGCGGCTCCGACGACTTCCAGGACGGTAGGGTGGAGGTGCTGGCTCTGGCCGGTACGTCGGCCGAGTTTGGCACCCGCGGACCGGGGCCATTTATCGGCGACGCGCTCGGTGTGCAGGACACCCCGAGCTTGAGTCGAACGACTGAGCTGGCACGGAAGCGCTCGCTGAGGGCGAGTCAGGAGCGGCAACGCAGGCGGACTCGCTCGCTGCGCCGGGCGCAAGACCGCTCAGTGGGGATCTGCCCACTCCCGGGAGCTACACTGGAGCCGGTCGGATTCCGCGCGACCGACTGGCCGGTCGAGGCGTGGAGCGGTGCTTCGGACTCGCAGGACGCGCTGCGCGGAACTCGTCGCCCGGCGCCCGCAACGTGAATCGCGCACGCAGGAGCGGGACTACGTCCAGCTGTCCAACGATGCACGAGTGGCGAGCGACACTCCGCCGATGGGCGACGGCGCCAGGTGGAGCGCTAGCGCGGGTCGGCGTCGCCTTTGCCGCCACCGGGTAGCGTGCTGGAGGCCCCCGCGATGATGCGATCTTCGGCCCCGATCCGACAGGACGAGCAGAACCACTGGGATGGCGTCGCCGCCGCCTCCCCGGATGAACCGACCCTCTGGCGAGAGCAAAGTGACGTGGTGAACGGCCTGCTGCTCGACCGCTGGCTGCCGGCGGACGGCGCGCTCCGGGTTCTGAAGACCGACCTCTACGACGAGCTGGTCGCGCCCGGCCTGTACCCGAAGCTCCTACCGCGCGCCTCACGGGTCGTGGGCATCGACATCTCGCCCGCCGCGGTCGACGCGGTGTCCGCGCGCTACCCGCAGCTCGAGTCCGTGGTGGCGGACGTGCGCGACCTGCCGTTCGAGGACCGCTGCTTCGATGCGGTGGTGTCGAACTCCACGCTCGACCACCTCTCGAGCCGCGCCGAGGTGTGGCGGGCACTCGCCGAGCTGCGACGCGTGCTGGCCCCGGGGGGGCGCCTCATCCTCACGCTCGACAACCCCCTGAATCCGGTGATCGCGCTCCGCAACGCGCTACCCGCACGAATGAGCAGGGCGGTACGCCGGGTCGCGTACGGGGTCGGGTGGACGAGTGGCCCGCGCGGGGTTCGATCGCTGCTGGCGGGCTCGGGGTTCGAACCACGCGAGCTGACCGCCGTGATGCACGCGCCCAGGGTCGTGATCGCGCGCGCGGGCGGCGGTGCGCCTGGCTCGCGCGCTCGGTGGCTGTCGTTCATTCGCGCGAGCGAGCGGCTGGAGCGCCTGCCGACGCGCTACGTGACGGGCCACTTCGTCGCGGCTCTGGCGACGCGCGCGGCGGCGCCTGACGACGACGATCGGTCCGCGCTTCGCGCGTGACGTCTCGCGCTCAGCGGCGGTTCGCCCGCGTGCGCGTCGGCATCCGCCGCCGCGTCGGCCGCGGGCTCATGGTGGCCGGGATGCGGGCGACCGCCCACCTCCGACGCGACGTGGTCGCGGAGCCGGTCGGCTGTCCGCCCCGGTTGGCGTGCAGCGCCGCCGGACTTCATCGGCGTCGGCGTCTACCGGTCGGGCACGAGCTGGTGGTATCGGATGATGCTCGACCGCCCCGCGGTGGAGGGTGTGCGCGGTGTCAGGCGCCGGCTGCGGCGGGGCGAGCGGCTCGACCCGTCCAGGTCGGTACCTGTCCTCTCGGCGAGACCGCTCGGCGAGGAGCTGCGTTTCTTCGACCCGTTCGTGCAGGAGCCCCTCCTGCCGGCCCAGGCGGAGCTCTACCGCCAGTTCTTCCCCCGGCCGCAGGGCTCGATCGCGGGCGAGTGGAGCCCGAACTACATGTCGGACTTCTGGACCCCTTGCTGGAGCTGGAGCAGGACGTCCGCGAGCTCGCGGATCGCTTTCCAGAGGTCGACATCGGGCTCTGGCCCAACTTCGGCGGCGGCGCGCCGTCTACAGGGTAGGCTCGCAGCGCCGAGCAGTGTCGGAGCGTAGGGGCGGTGAATCCGCGAGAATGGCGCCGCTGCAGGTGGTGGAATGCCCGAGACGCGACCCACGAGATCCAGCCCAGTGATCCACGACACCCCGAGACGCCGCCGGCTTGGCCGCGCGATTCAGGGTGCGGGCGCCCTGCTGTTCGCCGGCGCCGTGGTGGCCGGCGCGTCCGCCGTCCCGATCGCCGCCGGGGAGCAGCCGCCTCCCGACTGCGGCCAGTCCGAGTCCGCGGGGGCGCCCAACGAAGGACAGGACGGCGCGGGCAGGGGCGGTGGCCAGACGACCACTCGGCCGGAAGCGTCTCCCTGCGACGAGCCGGACCGCTGCGACTCACGGGATGAGCCGGTGGAGGACGGGCAGCCGAGCGACTCACGGGATGAGCCGGTGGAGGACGGGGAGCCGAGCGACTCACGGGATGAGCCGGTCGAGGACGAGCAGCCGAGCGAGGACCCTGCCGGCGAGGAGGAAGAGACATCGGAGGGCACCGAGGAGAGCTCAGCGTGGGACGTGGAGGATCCCGGGGAGGACGAGACCGAGGGAGACGACCGAGACCGGCCACGCGCGGAGGACCACTGCGAGGAGCAAGGCCAGGAAGCCCCCGGGTCCGACCGGGCGGAGCCCGAGACCTCCGCGGGTGCCGGGCCGCAGGTGATGACCGCGTCGGCAGCCGCCCGGTCGCGTCCCAAGGGCTCGAAGCGCTCCGCCACCACCGCGCAGCAGGACGACGATGGCGGGTCGCCCTCGAAGTCGATGAGCGAGAGCCGCAGCTCGGGTGCCGGGCAGTACGAGCCCGAGGACGCGCCGGAGGCCGGCGGCTCGGGCTCCGGGTCGGGCAAAAGCTCCGGCTCGAGCGGGTCGAGCTCGAGCGACGACGACTCGGGCGCGGGACTGCCGGACACCGGCCTGGCGATCGGAGCCCTCGTCGTGACCGGCCTTGCCCTCTTCACCTTCGGGGGGTTGGTGCGGCGCCGCCTCTCGACCAAACGCGACTAGCGCCGGGGCACGCGAGGCAGCCGGTGCGGAGGTAGCGACGTGTACCTGGAGGGGCTTCTCGCCGCGCTGCTCTACGCCGCCGGCGCGCTCCTCGCGGCGGCGGGGATCGTGAAGCTGCGGCGTCCGCAGCCGACGGCGGATGCACTGGCCGGGGCCGGGCTCCCGAGCCGCCGGTCCGTGGTGTGGTCGCTCGGCATCGTCGAGATCGTCGTGGGGATCGGTCTCTTGCTCTGGCCGGGCGTGCTCGCCGTGGGGATCGCGCTGCTCTACGCCTGCTTCTCCGGGTTCGTGATCTACGTGATCGCTCGCGAGCTCCCGCTCCGCTCCTGCGGCTGCCTCGGCGAGACCGATACCGAGCCCAGCCGCGTGCACGTGGCGGTGACCGCCGTCGCGGCGGCGGTCGGACTCGCGGGGGTCGTCGCCCCGCCGCCTTCTGTGCCCGAGCTCCTGGCCGACACGCCGGTCGCCGGGGCGTTCTTCGTGGCCACCGTCGCGGCTGCCTGCTACCTGACCTACGTCGTCTTGGTATCCCTTCCCGAGGCGTTCGGCGCCTACCGGCAGCCGGTACGACCGGATGACTGAGCCCGATCGATCGACGCAACGATCGCCCCTTCGCACAGGATTGCCATCGCACCCGGCACGAGAGGAGTGAGGACTTGTCCGAGAAGCTAGCCCAGGGCGCCGGCGCCCTCCTCGCCAGACGGACCTCGCGGCGCGGATTCCTGAGCCGGACGGCCGTGTTCGGCGCCGCAGCGAGCGTCGCCCCGATGCGCTACCTGCTGCGGCCGGAGCCCGCTATTGCGGTGGTCCGGCCCGGTGACTGCGGCGGCAAGTGCGCCGACGGGTGGACCGAGTTCTGCTGCTCGATCCGCAACGACCACGAGAACAAGTGCCCCGCCAACTCCTACGTCGCGGGCTGGTGGAAGTGCAGCCGCTACAGCGGCGGCAAGCTCTGCCGCAAGGACGGCGCGCGCTACTACGTCGACTGCAACCGCCAGCCCGGAAAGAGCTGCCGCTGCAAGTGCGGGAACAACCGCTGCGGCTACCGCCGGACCTGCTGCAACAACTTCCGATACGGGCAGTGCAACACGCAGATCGGTGGCGTGACCGAGGTCGTCTGCCGCGTTGTCACCTGCACCCGGCCCTGGCGTATTCCGGAGTTCAACTGCAACAGCAGCCTTGCGAAGGACAACCGGACGTGCTCGCACGAGGCCGCGTGCGGGTGCGGCGACTGCGCGAGCCGCCGTGACGAGTGGACGCAGGAGCGGCTCCGGCGCCGGCGGCGCCGGCGGAGGCGCCGTCGTCAGGTGGAGCCGCTCGGGTGATCTACCTCGTCGCTGCCCAGACCGTCGTCCTGATCCTGATGGCGGTCCTGATCGCCGGCCTGCTGCGAAGCCACGCGGAGACGCTCAGGCGACTGCCTGCGGAGCCCGGCGAGGGCGGGGAGGACCTCGCCGGGGCGACCCCCGAGCTCCAGATCGTCGCCCCGCCGGAACGCGAGCAGGATGAGTTCCCCGCGACGGATGTGGCCGGCGCGACGCTGGCGGGTGACGCGGTCAAGGTCTCGCTCGCGCCGGGTGCGCCACACACGCTGCTTGCGTTCCTGTCGAGCGGTTGCCTCACCTGCGCCAACTTCTGGAACGCGCTCCAGCCCGAGGTGCGCGAGCCGCTCCCGGGGAACGCTCGGCCGATCATCGTGACCAAGGACAGCGCGTTCGAGAGCCCCTCGAAGCTCAGGGAACTGGCGCCTGCGGACGTTCCGCTGGTGATGTCCTCGACGGCGTGGGACGACTACGCCGTGCCGGTGGCGCCGTACTTCGTCTACGTCGGGCCGGACGGCCACGTGCTGGGGGAGGGCGCGGCCGAGAGCTGGGCTCAGATCACCTCGCTCTTCCGCGACGCGTTGCTCGACCTGGAGGAGTCGCAGCCGGCCCCGGAACGGGGCGCCGACGCGCCGGGAGCACAGGGGACGCGACGGCGCCGGGCTGGCGACCGGCTCGACGAGGAGGACGACACGCTCGCCGCAGCCGGGGTCACGCCCGGACATCCGAGCCTGTACCCGGGCGGCGAGACCGGCGAGGGTGGCGCCGGGGGAGGCTCGCGATGAGCGGCGTGGTGGTCGTCCTCGCGGTCGCGTGCGCGGCCATGGCCGCGGTCCGCTCGATGTGGTCGCCGTGAGGGGAGTCGATGCTCGGGAGCATCACCCCGCTCGGCGAGCGGGGCCGCAACTCCAGGTGGTGGCTGACTGTGGGGGCCTTCGTGGTCGGCTCGACGCTCGCCGGCGCGCTCCTCGGGGCGGCGCTCGGCGGGTTGGGCGCCGTGGCCGGCCTCGAGGACGCAGACGCGGCGCCGTGGCTGCTCGCGGCCGCGCTGATCGCCGGAGTCGCCTTCGACCTGGGCGTGGGAGGCCTTCGCCTCCCGACCGTCTCCCGGCAGGTGGACGACACGTGGCTCTACCGCTACCGGGGGTGGGTCACCGGGATCGGCTTCGGCTTCCAGCTGGGGCTCGGGGTCGTCACGGTCGTGACCACGGCGTTCACCTACGTGACCTTCCTGGCCGCCTTCCTCGCCGGTTCCCTTGCCGCCGGTGCGCTGATCGGCGGCACCTACGGCGCCGTGCGGGCGGCCACCATCCTCGGCGGCTCGGCGGTCGACTCGCCCGAGCGCCTCGCGAAGATGCACGATCGCCTGCGCCGCTGGGACACCCCAGCGCGCCGTGCCTCGGTCGCTCTCCAGGGAACGCTCGCCGCCGCCGCGCTCGTGGTCACGATTGGACACGTCTGATGCGTTCCGACCCTGACATCGCCCGCGTCTCCCACGCGGCTCGGACCGGTCCGCCGCCGGAGAGAGGAGCTCGCCGATGAGCCGACACGCCGCCCACGGGCTCTCCGTGGACCTGCCCGCCGGTTGGAACGGAGAGATCTACAGGCGCCGGGAGGAGGACGACGAGCCAGAGCGCTTCGGCGCAGCGAGCGCCGAGCGCCGCCGCCGCCAGGCGCAGAGCGGCGCCATTCTCCGCGCGGCGACCGTTCCGATCGAGCTCGACGACGGTGACTTCGGCGGCGGGATCGTGCAACGCCTACGCGCGCTCGATGCCTTCTTCGTGCTGTTCGAGTACACGGTCGACGACAAGCTCATGCCCGGCGAGGGCCTGTTCGCATCCCGCCGAACGCCGTGGCCGGTTCGGGCGCGCGACTTCAGCGCGAACACGCTTCACATCACGCTGCCGGGCCACGCGGGGTTCCAGCACTTCTTCACCGTGGGACGGCGTCCGTTCTGCCTCTACGCGGTGGTCGGCTCGACGCAGCAGCTGCGACGCTCGGTGAGCCAGCTGAACGGCGTCCTGTCGACCGTGGCGATCGACGCGCCGAAGTAGCGGGCGGCTTACTCGACCCCCGCGGCGAGCACCTCGCGCGCCGCCGGAGCCGCGATCTCGCCGCCGGAGTTGCCGGCGTTGAAGATCACGACCGCCACGACGAGCTGGGGGTCCTCGGCAGGCGCAATCGCGATGAACCAGGCGTTGAGCGCACCCTCGGGGGCGGCCGCGGTCAGGCCGTCGAGACCCGCCGCTTCGAGCGGCTCGGGCTCCAGATGGGCCGTGCCCGTCTTGCCCGCCACCGCGCCGGGCACGAACCCGGCGTTTTCGGCGGTCCCACTCGCCACGACCCTGACCATCAGGTCGCGGATAGTGGCGGCGGTGGCCTCCGAAACGGCCTGAACCGGCTCGACGTCGGCACGGAGCTCTGGGTCCTCCACGATCGGAGTGGGACTCCGCACCCCGCCCGCGGCGATGGTCTGTGCCACCGACGCCATCGTGAGGGGCGTGGCCAGCACGTCGCCCTCGCCGATCGCCGTCAGGGCGAGCTCGTGCTCCGAGGCGAAAGTGGTCGGCATCGTGCTGGCGGGCGCGGCCATTGGCTGCGCGGGCTCGGCGTCGAACAGCGTCGGCGGCTGACCCATGCCGAAGCGCTCTCCAAAGTCGACGAGCGTCGGCCCGCCCACCTCGACGCCGACGGCGGCGAAGACGGTGTTGCAGGATGCCTCGAACCCCTCGGTGAAGGTGCCCCCGCACGGCGGCTCGGCGTTCAGGATCCGCTTGCCGTCGTATCTCGTGGAGATCCGCGACGGGAACTCGTCGTCGGTCGAAACGGCGCCGCTCTCGAGTCCGGCCGCGGCCGTGATGACCTTGAAGCTCGACCCGGGCGGCTGGGGCGCCTCGAGCGCGGTACCCGCGAGCGCTCGCACCGAGCCGTCGGTCGCGTCCAGCACCGCGATTCCGCCGCTCCGGCCGGCCAGAGCGTCCACGGCGGCCTCCTGCAGGCTCGCGTCGACTGTGGTCTCGAGCGGCTTGCCCGGCACGGCCTCCTCGCTCGCCAGCACCCTTGGCTCGGCGCCGTCCTCGTCCGACTCCGGGACCGCCAGTAGCGTCCCGCCCGGGCGCCCCGCCAGCCGTTCCTCGAACGCGAGCTCGAGCCCGCTCGCCCCGACGGGATTGTCTTCCGGGAAGCCGCGCGCGGCGGCGCTTTCGTCGGTGGCCGGCTCGAGCGCCCCGGGAACCGACGGCCCGGCGCCGGGCGGAGCCGTCCGGGCGGTCGCGGGCCCCTCCGCCAGCGGAGCTCCCTCCGAGTCGACGATCGGCGCACGCTCCGGCAGGTCGAGCCGCCCGGCTAGGCGCTCGTCCGGCGCAAGCCCCGGAAACACCAGGTGGGGCGCCCACTCGAGCCGACCGTCCTGCAGCGTCACGCTGAGCGTTCCCTCGGCGCTGCCATAGGCGGCGGTCTCGGCGATCACGGCGAGGGTGGCGCTCTCCTCGCCACCCGCGCCCTCCACGTGCTCCACGTCCTCGACCTCGACCGCGGTGAGCGTGGCCTCCTCATCCGCGCGCTTGTAGAGCTCGCTGAAGCGTGAGACCGGGTAGAGAGCGGCGGACTCCGGCGTCAGCTCCGCGTGCATCGCCGACAGCTCTCCCCGCTCCCACGCCTCGGCGAAGCGCTCGACTCCCGCGACCGCCGCGCCGCTGCCGCTGCTCACGCCGGCGAAGAACGCGACGAGCGCGACCAGACACAGCGGAAGGGCCCTCCTCGTGAGCCGCCGACGGCGCTCCACCGACAGCCGGCTGCCATCCCGCCCGTCGGCGTCGCCCCTTCCGCGGGCCCCATTCGAGTTGTCACGAACGAGCACCGGCCCAAGTTAGACGCCACGCCAGCGTCGGCGGCGCGGCATGACGGGCAGCCCGACCGGTTGTCCGTCGTCGGCTGACTGCGAGACTCGGCGCCGATGACCACCGGAGTCGACCGCAGCACGCGACGGGTGCCATCCCGCAAGCGAGGCGTCTACCGAAGGCGACGGGCGGTCGCCGGCCTGGTCGTGCTCGCGGCGATCGCGCTGGTGCTGGTAGCGCTCCGAGGGGGTGGGCAGACGCGAGACGCGGCCGGGGCGGGCGCCGATGAGCAGGTCGCCGAGCTGCCCGGCGGCGGGCGCGAGCTGTTCCCGGCTCGCCGGCTCGTTTCGTTCTACGGCGCGCCCCAGGACGAGGCGCTCGGGGCGCTCGGCATGGGTATGCCGGCCGAAGCAGCCCGGCGGCTGCGGGAGCAGGCCGAGCCCTACGCCACCGAGGAGCGGCCGGTGCTCCCGGCGCTCGAGCTAATCGCGACCATCGCCGACGCCGCGCCTGGCGCGGACGGCCTCTACCAGTCGCGCCAGGAGGACGGCGTCATCCGCGACTACCTCCGCGCCGCGCGGGCGGAGGACGCGCTCCTCGTGCTCGACATCCAGCCCGGGCGCTCGACGTTCATGCGCGAGGTGCGCGCGTACCGGGAGTTCCTGGCCGAGCCCGACGTGGGCCTCGCACTCGACCCCGAGTGGCGGATGGGGCCCGATGAGGTGCCGGGCCAGGCGCTTGGTTCCGTTGACGCGGCCGAGGTGAACGAGATCGCCCGCTACCTCAGCGAGATCGTGGAGGGGGAGGGCCTACCCGAGAAGCTGCTACTGGTTCACCAGTTCACCACCGACATGATCCGCAACCGAAAGGAGCTGGAGGCGGCCCCCGGCGTGGCGCTCACTCTCAACGCCGATGGCTTCGGCGACCGGCGCCTCAAGCGCGAGCGCTACGAGCGCCTGATCCGCCTCGACACCACCGATGCCGGCGAACCCGACTCGGACGCCGAGCCGACGCTCCGCTTCCCGGTCGGTTTCAAGCTCTTCTACGACGAGGACACGGACCTTCTGAGTCCCGCCCAGGTCATGCGGTTGTCGCCGCCCCCGGACGTCGTGGTGTACGAGTGACGAGCGCTCAGAGTCGCCGCGCCGGCTCCCCTTCATTCAAATTCGCTAGCTTGCCGCGCTCATGAACGATGTTCGGATTCGACAGGTGATGCGCGCGAACGCCGTCTTCTTCGCGCTCGCGGGGCTGCTGCTCCTGGTGGCGACGTGGCAGGGGCTCTACGACCTCCTGAGGCTGCCGATCGCGCAGCCGGAGGTCCTGAGCCAGCTCGGCGGCGCCGTCCTGATCGGCTTCGCGTACGTGCTATCCACCGCACCCGACAATCCCGGGATGCTACGCCCGGTCGCTACGGGAGTGGCGGTGGCGAACGCCCTCGCCGCGCTGGTCATCCTCGTCTGGCTCGTCACGGGCAAGCTCGGGATCGGCGGGTTCGGCGACGTGATCTTCGTGGCGGCGCTCCTCATCCTGGCCGCGCTCGCCTATCTCCAGTTTCGCGTCAGCCAGGGGCAGGCAAAGTCGTGGGCGCGCGACGACAGCACCCGCCCGCTCGCCTGAGCTGAACGGCGCCTAACCTCCGGGCGTGCCGCTGTTCCAGGCCGTTCGGATCTTCTCCGCCGTGGAATCGATGCTGTTCGCCGCACTGCTGACGGTCTGGCTCGGCCACGTGAGCGATCAGGCCACGTTCGTCCTTGGCCTGAGCCACGGGATCGGGTTCCTCTGCCTGTGCGCGCTTATCTACTACGCGTGCCTTAGAGGCGCGATGCCGTGGCCGGTACTGGCCAGCGCCGTGCTCCTGACGCCGTTCGGAAGCACCGTCCACATCGAGCTGCTTCACCGGCGCCATCCCGCACGCGCCCGGACCTAGGCGCTGGCGCCCGGCCCCGCCCCGGTACACCGCCGATGAACGCGCCGAACGCCGTCACGCTGGTTCGGATCGCGCTGGTGCCGGTGATGCTCGCCGTGCTCCTCGACGCCGACGGAGGTTCGCTCATCGCGGCGGGCGTGTTCGCGATCGCTGCGTCGACGGACGGGATCGACGGCTACCTCGCCCGGTCGCGCCGCGAGGTGACTCGGTTCGGCAAGGTCATGGACCCAATCGCGGACAAGCTGCTGATCGTGGCGGCGCTGGTCGCGCTGGTGGCGCTCGACCGGCTCGCCGCCTGGGTGGCGCTCGTGATCGTGGCGCGCGAGCTTGCGGTGTCCGGCCTGCGTGTGGCGGCCGGCCGGCGCGGGGTCGTGATCGCGTCGAGCCCGGTCGGTCGGCTCAAGACCGGCAGCCAGGTCGCAGCCGTGCTGGCCCTGATCGCCGCCGACGACCCCGACGCCGTCTGGGTCATGGCACTCGTGTACACGGCCGTGGTCGTCACCGTCGTTTCGGGGATCGACTACTTCAGGAAGTATCGCGGCGAGGTGCGGGCGGCCTAGCGATGCGCGCGGGTTATCGCCCGTCCGTCCCCCCGCCAGCCCCGGCCGCGGCAAGGGGCGGCGCGCGGGCTCCGGGCGCTCCGGGCGCTCGGGCTCTGGGCCCGGCTCCGGCAGCGTCGGCTCGTCGGGGCCGAAGACCTCGTCGGCGGGCTTTCCGGCCAGCAGCTCGAGGAACTCGGAGCGCTCGATCGTCTCGCGCTCCAACAGGATCACGGAGATCCGGTCGAGCTCGGAGCGGTGCTGCTCGAGGATCCGGCGCGCGATCCCGTGCGCCTCCTCGACGACCCTGCGGATCTCGGCGTCGATCTCGCGCGCGACGTCGTCCGAGTAGTCGGGCTCCGAGGAGAACTCCCGGCCGAGGAACGGCTGGCCCGCGTCGTGGCCGAAGACCCTCGGCCCGAGCTTGTCACTCATCCCGAAGCGCATCACCATCTGCTTCGCGGTCTGGGTCACCTTCTCGAGGTCGTTCGAGGCGCCGGTCGTGACCTCGCCGAAGACGATCTCCTCGGCGGCGCGGCCGCCGAGCGTCATCGCCATCGAGGCCCGCAGCTCCGCTCTGGTGGTCAGGAACTTGTCCTCGGTCGGGAGCGAGATCGTGTAGCCGAGCGCCTGCCCCCGCGCGATCACCGAGATCTTGTGGACGGGGTCCGTGTGCTCGAGGAAGTGGGCGCAGAGCGCGTGGCCCATCTCGTGGTAGGCGGTCACGCGCCGCTCCGCCTCACTCATCACGCGGGTCTTCTTCTCGGGCCCCGCGATCACGCGCATGATCCCCTCCTCGAGGTGGTGGGAGTGGATCTCGCGCTCGCCCTTGCGCGCGGCGAGCAGCGCCGCCTCGTTGACCAGGTTCGAGAGGTCGGCGCCGGTGAAGCCGGGCGTCTGGGCGGCGAGCTTGTCGAGGTCGACCGCTCGCGCCAGGGGCTTTCCGCGCGTGTGGACGGCGAGGATCTTGGCGCGGCCCTTGCGGTCCGGGCGGTCGACCGTGATCTGGCGGTCGAAGCGGCCCGGGCGCAGCAGCGCCGGGTCGAGGATGTCGGGCCGGTTCGTGGCGGCGATCATGATGATGTTGTCCTTCGCCTCGAAGCCGTCCATCTCGACGAGCAATTGGTTCAAGGTCTGCTCGCGCTCGTCGTGGCCGCCGCCGAGGCCGGCGCCGCGGTGGCGGCCGACGGCGTCGATCTCGTCCATGAAGATGATGCAGGGCGAGTTCTGCTTCGCCTGCTCGAACAGGTCCCTGACCCGGGAGGCGCCGACGCCGACGAACATCTCGACGAAGTCGGAGCCCGAGATCGAGAAGAAGGGGACGCCGGCCTCGCCGGCGACCGCGCGCGCCAAGAGCGTCTTGCCGGTCCCCGGCGGGCCGTAGAGGAGGACGCCCTTGGGGATCCGGGCGCCGAGCCCCTGGAACTTCTTCGGGTTCTCGAGGAACTCCTTGATCTCCTCGAGCTCCTCGGTCGCCTCGTCGACGCCGGCGACGTCGCGGAAGGTGATTTTGGGCTGCTCGGGGCTCTGGAGCTTCGCCTTCGACTTGCCCATCTTCATGAGCTGACCGCCGCCGCCCATCATCCGGCGGATCAGGAACAGCCAGAGGAACACGAACAGTAGGAACGGGAGCGCGTAGAGCAGCACGGTGCCGATGGTGCTGCCGCCCTTGCCCTCCACCTGGATCGGGATCTCCTCCGCGCGGAGTTCGTTGATCAGGCTCTGCTCGGTGTTGTCGGGGTAGGCGGTCTGGTACTCCTCGCCCTCGGCGGGTGTGACGTCGATCGTGTTGTCGCCCGCGTTGAGCGTCACCGCGTCGATCTCGCCGTCGTCCACCTGGGCGATGAACTCGGAGTAGGTGGGGGCCGCCTCCGGCTCGGAGGTGCTCAGCAGCCGCCCGATGGCAAGCACCACGAGCAGGGCGAGCAGGACCTGGATGATGATCGTGCCGCGGGAGGTCTTCATGGCTTCATTCGTCTATGCGCGGGTGGGCGCGATTCGGTTCGCCTCCAGACAAGCTTGGCAGCTGCCTGGCTAGGCCGGCGCAGACTCGAGCCACTCCCTCATGGTCAGGTGTCTGGCGGACTGATCGCCGGACTGAGCCTCGGCGGCCAGCTCGCCGAGCAATCCGTAGCGCTCGGCGACGACGTTGTGCTTGTGGATCGTCTCCAGGTTCTCCTGGCGCGCCATCAGGAACGCGTCCTCGCCGAGACCGCCGAACGCCTCGACGCCCATCCGCACCATCTCGCGGACGCAGTCCTCGACGAATCGCGGTCGAGCGTGGGCCTTCTCGACCACCTCGGCTTCGTCCGGACGCTTCAGCAGCTCGTAGATCTCCGAGCTCATCGCGCTCTCCACGATCGTGAGCAGGGCCTCCGCCTCCACCGGCTCGTGGCAGGCCTCGGGGCAGCCGACGTGCAGGGTGCCGATCCCGCGCTGGTTGTGAGTCGCCACCGGTACATGCTCGAGGATGCGGTCGACCTCGTCGCTCGTGAAGTCGTCGGCCATGAGGCGCTCGCGCGATCGCTCGGCGATCATCTCCTGAGCGCAGGGGCAGGCGTTCATTCCCTGCGCCTGGACCCCGACCAGGCGCCGGGTGCCTGACTCCGAAGCGACTGCGGACCCGAACAGCGTGTAGATCTCCTGAGTTGGGATTCCCGACACGGGCGCGGGCTTGTGCTCGGGGTAGCGAGCCGCGATCGTCACCTCGGCCC
This sequence comes from uncultured Thermoleophilaceae bacterium, assembly GCA_963808955.1. Classification (GTDB taxonomy): domain Bacteria; phylum Actinomycetota; class Thermoleophilia; order Solirubrobacterales; family Thermoleophilaceae; genus CAWEHQ01. The sequence goes on from CAWEHQ010000001.1 coordinate 56,196, forward strand.
GAAGACCCCGCTGCCGCTTGCGCACGAGCTCGGCGATGTGAGCGGCGAGCGTCTCCGCCTTGAAGGCCTCGGAGAGCACCACCTCGTCGATCGCCTCGCCCACCACCTCCTCGAACCGCGACATGTGAGCGCCCTTCTGCTCCGGCCCGAGGTCGACGAAGCACTCGAGCTCGGCGTAGTAGAGCTGCTCGCCTCCGCCGTTTCGGATGCGGATGACTTTCTCCACTCCGGTCACGCCGACCCGCGAGAGGCCGATCGAGGTGATCGGCCGGCGCGCCTGTACGTCGCCTCGAAGGAGGCCCGACGTCGTGCTCTGGATGCTCATGGCGACGGGAACCACGATAGCGGCGCCGACATTTCCCGCTGCTTGCGGCCAAGGCTTGGGACGCCTCGGGTACACCGGGCCGGAGCGGCTATTGTGCGCCGCTGCGCACGGGATGCACGCTTGACATACGGCCAGATCCGAGGAGGGTGATCGGGGGTATCGACCGGGCCGCCGATCGCAATCAGGAAGAGGGGGGAGGTTGAGCGCCAAACAAGACGCGCTGCTCGAGCCGCCGGATGGCTCGCTGGCGGACATCGACGAGTTGAGGCGACTGCTGGCCGAGGGCAGCGAGCGCGGCTACCTCACCTTCCAAGCGATCGCGGCCTGCCTCGAGAGCGTGGAGGTGTCGAAGGAGCAGGTGGTCCAGCTCCACGCGCACCTGCTGGAGCACGGCGTGGACATCGTCGCGGAGGATGGCGGGGCGCCGGTCAACGGGCAGGAACGGTCCGACTCACGCGATCGTGGGGAGGGGGCATCTCGCCGGAAGCCGGAGGTGGACCTCACCGTCGAGCCGAGTCTCGATTCGCTGCGCCTCTACCTTCGCTCGATCGGTCGCGTGGGACTCCTGACGGCCGAGGAGGAGGTCGCGCTCGCCCGGCGGAACGAGCGAGGCGACATGGCCGCAAAGCAGCACATGATCGAGGCGAACCTCCGGCTGGTCGTGTCGATCGCCAAGGCCTACCTCGGCCGCGGGCTCACCTTCCTCGACCTGATCCAAGAGGGCTCGCTCGGACTGATCCGGGCGGTCGAGAAGTTCGACTATCGCCGCGGCTACAAGTTCTCGACCTACGCGACCTGGTGGATCCGCCAGGCGGTGACCAGGGCGATCGCGGACAAGGCGCGCACCATCCGCATCCCGGTCCACATGGTCGAGAAGCTGAACAAGGTGGTCCACGCCGAGCGGCAGCTCGTCCAGGACCTCGGCCGGGAGCCGACTCCGGAGGAGATCGCCGAACAACTCGAGTGGCAGGTCCGCGACGTCAAGGACATCCAGCGACTCGCGCAGTCGCCGATCTCGCTCGAGAGGCCCATCGGCGACGAGGAGGACTCGGAGCTCGGCGACTTCCTCGAGGACGATGGCGCGGAGTCGCCGCTCGACACCGCGATCGAGACACTCCGGAAGGAGCACGTCCGCTCCGCCCTCGACGCGCTCCCCTCGCGTGAGCGCGAGGTGATCGAGATGAGGTTCGGGCTCGAGGGCCACCAGGCACGCACGCTCGAGGAGGTGGGCCGTGCGTTCGGGGTGACGCGCGAGCGCATCCGCCAGATCGAGAGCACGACGCTCCGCAAGCTCGAGCTCCTGCCGCAGGCGCAGCGGCTGCGGGACGCTTCGTAGATCCGCAGGCCCACCGGCCGTTACTGGACGTGGGTCGACTTTGGGGTCCATATCGACCCATGACTCGACCCACGTGCCGTGGGTGGCGCCGCTAGTTCGTCCTGCGTAGGCGGGCGTCGCGCCACGCCGCGCGGAGCAGGCCCGCAAGCAGCACGGTGGCCACCGTCAGCGAGACGAAGTCCGCCACGCCCACCGACTCCGGATCGGCCTCCCCGATGTCGACCAGGTGGTTGATCGCGTGGAGCGCGAACTGCACCACCACCACCGCAAGCACCGGCACGCGCCACGACCGGTAGCGGATCGCGGCGAGCAGCGCGGCGCCGAACGCCAGGTTGAAGGTCGCCGTGTCGCGGATGTAGTGGTCGTTCTGCACGCCGAACGGCCCGAGCTCCTCGAAGAACGTTCCGGGTGCGACGGCCATGAACAAGGCGAGCGCCAGGTGGTAGACGCCGAAGGCGATGAGGCCGGCGACGACGAGGCGGCCGCCAGCGTTGCTGGGCGGGCCGCTCGCGCTTTCCAGGGGCCCTGCTTCCTCCATGGTGCTCATGATGCTCTCCCTTGCCGCTCGAAGGGAGTCCGCGCGGGCACGTCCCCCTGCTCACCCGGAGTCGGGAGGGCGAAGGGTCGCTCTAGAATCCGTGCGCCACGCGGGGGGATGTCCGAGTGGTTAAAGGAGACGGGCTGTAAACCCGTTGGCTATGCCTACGCAGGTTCGAATCCTGCTCCCCCCACTGGCCGAGGGAGGCCGTCCGCCCACGGTCGCTCGGCTTCCAGCTGCGCCGACAGGGAGAGCAGTGTCGCCTCGTCGCCCGGACGGCCCACGAGCTGCACCCCGATCGGCAGCCCATCGGAGCTGACCCCGGCGGGCACGGCGGCGGCCGGTTGCCCGGTCGCGTTCCAGGGCGACGTGTACGGCGTGAACGCGGCCGAGCCCAGCAGCGTCCATAGCGCTCCGCGACCCTCCCAGTGGCCGACCTCGACCGGGGGCTGGGCAAGCATCGGAGTGAGGAGGACGTCGTGGTCGGCGAAGAGCCTTCCGATCCGTGCCGAGTGCTCCTCATCACGCGCGCGCTCGCGCGCGAGGAGTGGATCGGGGAACAGCGACCCTAGGCGCGCCATCCCTCGCGTCCGCCGCTCGAGCCGGTCGGGCCGGGCGACCGCCGCCACGTCGTCGTGGATTCCTCGCAGGTACCGGGCGAGGACGTTGTTCATGATGAGCCCGTAGTCGGGATCTCGGTGCACGACCTCGTGCCCGAGCGAGCGGAGCAGCTCGGCGACCGCCTCGGTGGCTCGCCTCACCTCGGGGTCGAGGCGGCTGATCAGCGCCGCGACGCTCGGCGGCAGCTTGAACGACAGAGCGATTCGGAGCCTGCCGGGCGGTGCGGCCGCGGCCTCGGCGAACGGCCGCGGGGGCCGGTCCGCCGCGGTCGCGTCGAGGAACAGGGCGGCGTCCCGCACGCGCGGCACGAGCGGCCCGTACACGGAGAGCCCGTGCCACCCGAAGTGATCGTCGGTGTGCGGGGCGATCGAGATGCGCCCGCGCTGTGGCTTGAGCCCGAAGACGCCGCAGCACGAGGCGGGGATGCGGATCGAGCCCGCGCCGTCAGAGCCGAGCGCGCCCCCAACGAGGCCGCCGGCCACGGCGGCGGCCGAGCCGCCGCTCGACCCGCCGGGGGTATGGTGAAGGTCCCAGGGGTTGCGCGTGGCGCCCCAGGTCGGCGTCTCGGTAAGGCCCCAGATCACGTGCTCCGGCACGTTCGTCTTGCCGATGACGATCGCACCGGCTTCGCGGAGCCGCCGGACGACCTCGGAGTCGGCTCGCGCAGGGGGGCCGTGGGCACGCGTCCCGACCGTGGTGACGTGGCCCTCGACGTCGGTGTCGTCCTTGATCGCCACCGGCACCCCGTGGAGCGGCCGGTTCTCGTGCCGCCCGCGCCAAGGGACCGCTCCGCCGCCGCGGCCTCCGCCACTGCCCGCTCCGGGTAGATGCTGCGAAACGCGTTGAGGTCCGCGTCCCGCTCGTTGATGCGCCGCAGGCACTCCTCGACCAGCTCGGTCGGGGACACCTCCCCGTCGCGGATGAGCTCCGCCTGGCGCGCGATACCCGCGGCGATCAGCTCGCGGCCGTCCATGGGCCGGGGACCCTATCCGCGCAAGGCCTCCGAGCTGCGCTCACGGTTTCGGGCTACCCTCTGCGCCGCGCCCAGTTAGCTCAGCTGGTAGAGCACTTCCATGGTAAGGAAGGGGTCGTCGGTTCGAGTCCGACACTGGGCTCTTAACAGGCGAGTGCCAGAAAGCCCTGCATATGCGGGGCTTTCTGCTTAAGCCGCTCCGCCCGCGCCGGCCGCAGCCGTGCCCGCCTCGCTGCCCAACTCGGGCGCTGGTGCCCATTGGTGCCCATTGACAAGCGCCTGGAGCGCCCGATCCTCGCCCTCCCCGCGGCGCATGGCCTGGGCGTAGATCGCTAGCGCGAGCGCCGGGTCGGTGTGGCCCATCTCGGCCATGACCACGGGCGGCGGCTCGCCGATCGCGTACAGCAGCGAGGCGAAGCTGCGCCGGAGGCCGTGCGGGGTAAGGGCCGGCAGCGGCGGCTCTCCGTTCTTGGCCCGGTTCTCGTTCGCCCGTTCAAGCGCCCGGTCGAGCACCCGTCGGCGAACGTTGCTGGGGTTCTGGCGCTTGCCCGCCGAGGTGGCGAACACGTAGCACGCGCCCGGGCGGCCGCGCCGGCGCGCGCCTTGTGGGCGAGCAGCTCGTCGCGTAGCAGCGGCCTGATCTTCACCTTGCGCCGCCCGGCATCCGTCTTTGCTTGCCCCACCCGGAGCCAGCCGCTGGCGAGGTCCACGTCGCCCCACCGCAGCTCAAGCAGCTCCCCGATCCGGAGGCCGCCCAGCGCGAGGGTGGCGAGCAGCGGCCTACGGGCGAGGTGGCGGTAGTTGGGCCTTGCCTCGGTGTCCAGCTCCCCCGCCGCGTCCAGCAGGGCGGCGATCTGGCCCGCGGAGTCGAGGTAGGAACGTGCCGGGCGCTCGGCCATCAGGCGGCGGCGCTTGCCCCGAGCCGGGTTGCTCGGGATCAGGCCGTACTCCACCGCCACCTCGAGAATCTGGGCGAGCAGCCCAATGGTGCGGTTGATCGTGGTGTTCGACAGCGGCCGGCGCTCGGTCGGCTCCCCGGCCTCCCTCAGCGCGCGCAGGCGGTCACGCTCGCGCACCTGGGCCTGGCGGTAGCGGTCGACCTCCCGTGGCGTGATCTCGGCCAGCCGGTGCTTCTGCGAAGAACGGGAGCAGCACATAGCTCAGGCGCCACTCGATGGCTTCGGCCGTCGATGCCCGGACCTCGCGGCGGTGGCGCTCGAACCACTCGCTCGCGAACTCGTGGAAGGTGGGCTCGGGCTCGGGCTCCTGGTGCCGCTCGGGCTCGTGGGGCGTCCAGATGCCCCGCCGCACATCGGCCAGCACGTTTTCAAGCTCCTCCTCGGCGCGCTGGCGGGTCCACCCCTCGCTGTCGGTGCCGAGGGTCAGGAAGCGCCGCTTGCCGTAGGCGCGGAAGCGGAGCGCGTAGCTCCGGCCGTGCGCGCGCTCGCGCACTATTACCTGGCCGGTTGCCTTGCGGGCCATCAGCGCTCACCAGCCCGCGCGTAGGATCGGTGCTGCATCAGGATCTAACCTCCTGGTGCCAGGCCCCCGGGCGTTTGCAGCGCCGCGGGGGCGTTTTCGGTTTGCCCGCCATGGTACCGGCGAGCGGTGCTCGGCTCGGCGCCCGTGCGCTCTTCGGCGCATCAGCTTCTCGCTGGAAAACGCAGCTACTGGCAGCTCACGTTCACGCACTGCGCGCGCATCCCCGTTCCCGCTGGCCCGGTTGCCGCCGCCGTCGATCACCCCGGGCACCGCTTCGATGCCGAGGTCTCGGTTGCGCCTCGCCCCATTGCAAGTCAGCTTCGTGGAGTGGCTCTCGACGTCGAACCCGTCGTCGCCGTTCAGTCGGGCGCGGTTGCGCCTCAGGACGCTGTGCCCGTCCTTCTTATTGACCAGGATCCCGTCGTCGCCGCTATCTCTGACCCGATTCCGGCGAACGGTGTTGTGGCCGCCGCCGATCAGAGGCCGTTGAACTCCGAGGCGAATGCCCGCGCTGCGAGCGCGAGCGACGAGGTTGCGGGCGACCAGGTTGCCGCGTCCCTTCTCGACGGCGACGCCGGAGCCCCCGGCTCGAAGGATGCCGTTTCGGGCGATCACGTTGCGGTCGCCGGTGAAAACGAGGATGCCCTCGCCGTCTCGAACGCTGCGGTTGCCTCGCACCCGATTGCGGTCCGCCCCTTCAAAGATGATTCCGGCGCTCCCGTTGCGTGACAGCACGTTCCCCTGGATCCGGTTGCGAGTGGATTCGAGTCCGGGCACGCCGACGAAGATGCCCAGGTCGCGGTTGCGCCGAAACGAGTTGTGGACGACGCGGACGTGGTGCGAGTCGATCAGGAACATCCCCTGCCCGTCCTCGCCCTGCTCGGTGCGGAAGGAGCGGCTCCCGGAGCTGTTTCGGATCACGCTTCGGGTGCCGCGGAAGAACCCGAGGCCCGGAGCCGTGGTTCTTCGACGAGGAGATCCTCAGGATGCGGTTGTGGCTGACCTCGACGCCCCACCCCGACCGTGAACTCGCGCACCGAGCCTTGCGTCACGGTGACCCCGTCGTGACCTTCGATGGCGACCCCGGTATCGCAGAACTCGACGTCGGGGTCACAGCCGCTGGCCGTGGTCCCGTCGCCGTCGATCCGTGCCCGTTCAGATCGAGCGTCACGTCGTCAGCGCCGATCACGATGCCGTTGTTGGGGCAGTTGACGAGATCGCTGTCGAGCGTCGTGTCGGTGGTGATCGTGTCGCCGCAGCTGACGTGGCTCGCCTGCGCTCGGTCGGC
>CAWEHQ010000002.1:0-162620 GCA_963808955.1 uncultured Thermoleophilaceae bacterium
TAGGGCGTTCGCGCCGCCGTGGGAGGGCGCTCAGGTCGCCGGGTACCCCAGCCGGGCGCCCACCGCCACGTGTGGGCCCAAGTGGAGCATCCCGGCGAGTCTCGGCCCTGCCCGTACTTCAGTGCGACGCCAGCTGCCCGCCCACGAACTGGGTCACGCCGGTGAGACGCTGCCACACGTTCGTGAAGCCGCGGTCCTCCAGCGCGCCGGTCACCTCGGTACGCTCGAACATCCGCATCCCGGTCTGACGCGCGACCACGGCCTCCCAGGCACGAAGCGCGGTGGATCGTCCGCGCACGGACGTGAAGATCGCGACTCGGCCACCGGGTCGAAGCACCGCGGCGATCCGGTCGAGCGCACGCTTCGGGTTCGAGAACAGGTTGAGCGCCGCGAAGCAGCAGACCCCGTCGAACGAGTCGTCACGGAACGGGAGGTCCTCGGCGTCGCCGCGAATGAACGCGACCTGCGGGAGCCCGGCGGACGCGGTCTCGGCGGCGGCACGGGCGAGCATCGTCTCCGACACGTCGATCCCAAGTGACAGGCCGTCGCGTCCCACGGATCGCCCGAGGTCGCGGGTGAAGGAGCCGGTCCCGCAGGCAACGTCGAGCACGTAGCCGCCCGGTCGGAGCTCCAGCAGCTCGTGCGCGATCCCGCGCTCGCCCGCCATGTCCGGACCGAGCAGACCCTTCGCCACCCGTCCGAGCGCCGGTCTCCACCAGCGTTCGTAGATCCGCGCCAGCGGCCGCGACAGCATCAGGTCCTGCACCGGTCCGCTCGACGGCGGTGCCTGGTCGGGTCCGAGCAGGTTCAGGTAGCCGGCACCAGGCAGGCCGCGAGGCTCCATCCCGGTGCGCAACAACCGAGCGGCACGCTCGAGGCCCGAAGCCGCGGAGCCGCCGGTCACGGCGCCACCTACGTGGGCGGCTCCGGCCCGCGCAGGCTCGGAAGCTCGACCTCACCCGGAACGGCGTGGCCGCGGTGCTCTCCCTCGAACGCGATCGCGTCGAGGCGGCGAATCTCGCGCTCGCCCTCCACCCGGGCGGGGTGATCGGCCGGAAGGGCGGCGATCAGCGCTCTGATGCGGTTGCGGAGCTGGAGCGCGAAGTGGGGGGTCGAGGCTCCCATCAGCTCGCGGACGTCCTCCACGGTGGGCTCGCGCCCGACGCGCTCCGGCATCTCGAACTCGCTCACGGCGCTGAACCTAGTCGGTCAGACGTCGTCGCCGGGAAGTCCGGGTCCTTGCGGCGCCGGGATCCCGCCCGGCCCCGGGGCGTCGTCCGGCAGGTCGTCCGGGATGTTCTCCGGGATGTCCTCGCCCGAGCCGCCCGAGCCGCCGCCGCTGTCCGGGCTGGCGGGCGCATCGGGCTGATCGGAGCGGTCCCGGTCGACCTCCACCGGGATCAGCTCGGTGAGCTTGTCGATCGCCGCCTGCGCGGACAGCGAGACGGCCGACTGATCGCCCAGGATCCACACGCGGTTGAAGACCCCGGCGTTCGGGTTGTCCTCGAACCCTGGCTGGATGTCGAGGAGGTAGCTGCGCAACGGGTCCGGCAGCTCGTCGGCCGTGTCCGTCAGGAGCATCGGGGCAAACGTGCCGTTCCCCGCGAGCGCTGCGGCAGCCGCCGCGTCGAGCGGCCGCGAGTCCGACGCGAGCGTGAAGTTGTGGCCGGGCGTGACGAGTCCCCAGCCGAACGACCCGCTCTGGTAGCGGGCGAGCTCGAGCGCGTTCTCGACCGGAGTCTCGCCCTCGACCCGCTCGACGCGTCCCCCGAGGTCCTGGAGCTCCTTCTCGACATCGGCCGAGACCACCGACTCCGGGCCGATCACGTAGATGTCTGGCTGCTCGTGGTCCTCGAGCGCTCTCCGGGTGGCCTCCGGGAGGGCATCCGGCTCCGTGAACAGCACGGCGTCGCCCGAGCGCGCGGCCCACGCGGCCGCCGGCATCGCGAAGGCCGCCTCCTCCGCGGAGACGATCATCACGTTGTCCGAGGGCTCGCCCTCCGCGGCAGCGCTGAAGCGGTCGATCTCGGCGGCGAGCTCGAACGGGTCGCCGCCGGTGATCGCCGCGGTCCGCCGGTCGTCGGGGTTCGGCACTCCAGCACCGACCGCCAGCACCTCGGCGTTGTCCCCGAGCTCTGCACCCGACGGGTCGAGACGCGCCAGCGTGCCGGCGGTGGGGGCCGGGATGTCCTCGCCGTCGGTCAGCAGGATCGGCGCGCCGATCTCGCCGTAGGCGAGTACCGACGCCGCCACTCCCGCCTGCCAGTCGTCCTGGTCCACGAGCGTGACGGCCTGGGGCCGCCCACGGTCGTCGGTGGCCGGGAAGACCGCGCTCGCCACCCCGGCCGCGTCCTCGATCGGGTCCTGGCCGGCCACCCGGATGGTGTTGGCCGTCGCGGTGCTGGGGAAGGTGGGGGCCTCGTCGTCCGACTGGTCGCCCTCCGCGCCTGACTGCTCCAGGATCAGCTGGGGTGCCCGGCCGGCCTCGTCGTCGGACCCGCCGCACCCGGCGACGACCAGGCTGAGGGTGGCGACCAGGCTGCAGGCGGCCAGTGGGAGGCGCGGCACGGCGGAGGAAGATAGCGGCCTGGGTCGCGCCCGACGCAGGTGAGCGCACGACCGGGCCGAGCGCTATTCTTCCGGTTGGTTGACTGACCAGTCAATCGCGTGCACGGGGGCGCCAGCGGGGCGCGACCTGCCGACGGCACAGGAGGCAGCCAGTGGACTTCCGTCTCAGTGAGGAGCAGCTCGAGTTCCAGCGTTACTGCCGCCGCTTCGCGGCCGAGCAGATCCGGCCGGTAGCGGATAAGCACGACCGCGAGCAGAGCGTGCCGTGGGACGTGATCCGCGCCGCGCGCGAGTGGAAGCTCCATGGCCTCGACCACATGCAGCGGATGGGCGAGGACGCCGACGGAGTGCTCGGTGTCATCTACGCCGAGGAGCTGCACTGGGGCTGCGCCGGCATCGCGCTTGCGATCTCGGCCTCCTCGCTCGCCGCCGCCGGGATCGCCGCGTCGGGCACGCCCGAGCAGATCGGCCAATGGGTGCCCGAGTGCTTCGGCACTGGGCGACGAGATCAAGCTCGGCGCCTACGCGGTCACCGAGGCGGGCGCCGGATCCGACGTCAAGTCGTTGCGTACCACCGCGGTGCGCGACGGTGACGAGTGGGTCCTGAACGGCACGAAGGTCTTCATCTCCAACGGCGGGATCGCCGACGTCACGGTCGTGGTGGCCACCGTCGACCCGGAGCTCGGCCACCGCGGGCAGGCCTCCTTCGTCGTCCCGAAGGACACGCCCGGGGCTGTCGCAGGGCAAGAAGGAGGACAAGATCGGGATCCGCGCGTCGCAGACGGCGGAGGTCGTGCTCGAGGACTGCCGGATCCCGATCGAGTACCTGCTCGGCGGCATGGACAAGCTCGAGCGCAAGCTCGAGCGCGCGCGCTCCGGACAGTCGAGCGGCCGTGCGTCGAACGCCCTCGCCACCTTCGAGATGACTCGCCCGCTGGTGGGCGCGTCGGCGCTCGGCATCGCGCAGGCGGCCTACGAGTGGACGCTCGGCCACCTGGAGACGCGCAGCGAGGACGGCGCTCCGCTGCATGGAGCAGCAGCGCGTGCAGCAGGTGCTCGCGGACGTGGCCACCGAGATCGAGGCCTCCCGCCTGCTCGTCTGGCGGGCGGCGTGGATGGGGCGGAGCGGCGTGCCGATGACCGGCGGCCAGGGCTCGATGTCGAAGCTGAAGGCCGGCGACGTCGCGATGTGGGCCACCACCGCGCTGATGGACCTGGTCGGCCCGTACGCCCAGACCACCGAGTGCCCGCTCGAGAAGTGGTTCCGCGACGCCAAGATCTACCAGCTCTTCGAGGGCACGGCCCAGGTCCAGCGGCTCGTGATCTCACGGATGCAGCGGCAGGAGTACCAGCAGCGGCTGCGCGAGGCGGCCGAGATCCTGGAGCAGGCTCCGGGAACGGCGACCGGGGGTACGGCCAGCGTCCGGGAGAGGGCGGCAGCCTGACCTGAGCGGGCGCGCCCGACCGGGCGCGGCCGTCCTATCCTCCGAGGCGCATGATCCCGCCGCTGGCGCACGTCGGAGGCGGCACGCTCGAGCCGCTCCAGCTCGTCGTGCCGATCGCCGCCGGGGTCGCGTACCTCGTCCGCACCCGCACGCTCGAGCGACAGGGACGGCCGGTGCCCGCGCTCAGGCGGGCGTCGTTCATCGCCGGGCTCGTGCTGGTGATACTGGCGCTCACCTCGCCGGTCGCCCACCTCGGCGAGGAGCTCCTGCTCGCCCACATGATCCAGCACCTCGCGATGGCCGACGTCGGGGCCCTCCTGATCGTGCTGGGGCTCACCGGACCGGTGCTGCAGCCGATCCTGAAGCTGCGGGCGGTGGATCGGCTCAGGGTGCTGGCGCACCCGGCGGTCGCGCTCCCGCTGTGGGTGGCGAACCTCTACGTCTGGCACCTGCCCGTTCTCTATCAGGCGGCGCTCGGGAACGAGTGGATCCACGCGCTCCAGCACGGCATGTTCGTCGCGTTCGGCATCAACATGTGGATGTCCCTACTCGGGCCGCTGCCGATGCCGGAGTGGTTCGGAAACGGCGCTCGGCTCGTCTACGTCGTCGCGGTCCGGCTCGCGGGCGCGCTGCTCGCGAACGTGCTGATGTGGTCCGAGGTGGTCCTCTACCCCGACTACGGACCCGGCGAGGCGGAGCTGGGGATCGCACCGCTCACCGACCAGGCGGTGGCCGGCGTGATCATGATGGTCGAGGGGAGCATCCTCACGATCGTCCTGTTCGGCTGGCTGTTCCTGAAGGCGGCCGGCGAGGGGGAGGAGCGCCAGCGGCTGATGGAGCTGGCGACCGCGCGAGGCGTCGAGCTGAACGAGCGGCGGGCGGCCCGGGCGGTCGCGGCGGGGCGCGGGTCGGAGCTCGAGCGGCGCCTGCGGGACACGTCGACGCGGCCGGGGCCCGAGGCCCCGGGCCCCGGCCTGCGCCCCCGGCCGGTGGCGCGCAGCCGAGTACCCTAGGCAGTCCAGCATCAAGAGAGAAGGAGGCGCTGTCCATGGCGGGCCTTTCCGGTCGCATGTCGACCGTCATCAAGTCGAAGATCTCGAAGCTGCTCGACAGGACCGAGGATCCGAGCGAGACGCTCGAGTACGGCTACCAGAAGCAGGTCGAACTGCTGCAGAACGTCAAGAAGGGCATCGCCGATGTGGTGACCTCCAAGAAGCGCATCCAGATGCAGTCCCAGAAGCTGGAGCAGCAGGTCGTGAAGCTCGACACGCAGGCGCGCCAGGCGCTGTCGCAGGGCAAGGAGGACCTGGCTCGCACGGCCCTCGAGCGCAAGTCGGTGGCCCAGGGGGAGCTCCAGTCGCTCGACCAGCAGGTCACGGAGCTCGAGACGCAGCAGGAGCAGCTCACCGAGAAGGAAAAGGTGATGCGGCAGAAGATCGAGGCCTTCAGGACCAAGAAGGAGGTCATCAAGGCCCAGTACTCCGCCTCCGAGGCTCAGGTTCGGATCTCCGAGGCCGCCAGCGGCGTCGGCGAGGAGATGGCCGACCTCGGGCTAGCCATGCAGCGGGCGGAGGAGAAGACCGAGAACATGCGTGCCCGTGCGGCGGCCGTCGACGAGCTCGACGCCGCCGGGGCATTCGACGACATGACGCAGCTCGGGCCGGGTCAGGACGACATCGACCGCGAGCTCGCCCAGCTCGGCACCGAGTCGCAGGTCGACGACGAGCTTCAGAAGATGAAGGCGGAGCTCGGCCCGGGCGGCGCGGACGCTCCCGTGCTCGAAGAGGGCGAGCGGGAGCAACGCGCGTGATCGTGCGGATCTCGGGCGAGGGTCAATTCGAGCTGCCGGACGCCGACGCGGAGCGCCTCAACGACCTGGACAACCGCGCCGTGGCGGCCGCGGAGGCCGGCGACGAGCAGGGATTCGACACGCTGTGGCGGGAGATGCTCGACCTTGTGGCGGCGGACGGCCGCGCGATCGACGACGACGAGCTCGTCGAGTCCGACGTGATCCTCCCGCCGCGCGACATCTCCTTCGAGGAGGCGCGCGCGGAGTTCACCGGTGAGGGGCTGATCCCGGACTAGCGCCTCGCCATGATCCTCCTCGCGCACGCCGGCCACTGGCTCGTCTCGGTGCTCTACGCATCTCCGCTCGTGATCGTGGTGGGCCTGCTCGCCGTGGCCGCGATCCGGGACCGGCGCCGCCCTGACGGTGACCGCGAGGGGTCGCCCGGGACGCCGGGCGCGTAAGGCTCTCGACAAGCGCCGGCGGAACCGTCTCCAGGGCGCCCGCGGACTGGCAGAGTGAGCGCGATGAAGGCGGGGAACGTCGTGCTGCTTGCGACCGTCCTGGTCGCGATCGCGATCGGTCGTACGGGAAGCGCCGACGGACAGGGGCCGGGCGCGAACGTCCTGGTGAACACCACCGGGAATCGGTCCGAGCTCGTCGACACCGTGCCGATCACGAGGCGCAGCGGCGGCGAGAAGCGTGTGGTCGTGTCGATGCCGCCGCGGGAGCTGCCGTCGCTCGCCCGCGGCGACCGGCTTCAGATGAGCGCCGAGCTCCAGGTGACCCCGGACTGCAGGGCGCAGGGCCCTCACTGCGTGGCCGGCCCTTACCGGTACACGCCGGTGGCCACGTCGAGGCTCATCCTCACGGACGGCCGTAGGGTCACCGGCGGACGCGATGCGGTGGCGATCTCGAGCCGCGAGCGCACCCGCTGTCCCCACAGCTACGACGACTTCGTCCACCACTGCCGCATCGTGTTCCGGCGAGAGTCCCTCGACATCGGTGGGCGCGGGCTGCCGTGCCGGCCGGGGGACTGCCGCGTCAACTTCGTCCTCGGCGCCCACAGCCGGCGGGCGGGCCGCGGCGACCGGCTCATCATCGGCGCCAACGGCGCGACCGGACAAGTTGTGCAGGACAAGGCGCGGCTGAACGCGGTGCGCTTCAGCCCGGGCAACCAATCGTCTCCACCGACGCTGACGACGAAGCGACGCATTCGGAAGCGCGTCTCGCTCCAGGAGGAGCGAACGGTCGTACTGTCGAAGCGGTTGCCGGCGCTGCGCCGGAACGAGCAGTTATCGGTGTCGAGCAGGGTGGGCGTGGACGTGTCGCATCTAACGTACGACGCGCGGGTCAGCGTGCGGCTCCTCCTTGCCTCGGAACCGCGAGCCGCGACTACCTCGCGGAGGGTCGAGCGCGAGGCCTCCCTCAAGGGCGACATCACCGAGCTCAGTGGCTCGAACTGCACCCAGCGGCGAGCGCGCTGCCGCTACCCGGGGGCCGGGGTGCTCACAATTCGCCGCGACGCGTTCGACCGTCCCGGCGAGCGGGGGGCGCGCTACGTCAATCTCGTGATCGTGGCGAATCCAAAGTTCGCCGACCCGCGCGCCGGAGACCGGCTGCGAGTGCTTCGACGCTCGAGCCTCGGAGTCGTCAGGTTCCCGGCCGAGCTGCGCGGGTAGGAGCTCCCCCTGCCTTCGCGCCGGGGCAAGTGGAACCGGCCGTCCGCCCGGTTCCCTACAGGGGGATGTCCCAAAGGGGCAGCCGGCGCCCCATCTCCTCCTCGATCGGGAGGTCGGCGCCGAGCTGGGCGATCAGGCGCAGCTCGGCCTCGGTGTCGCGCTTCTCCTTGCCTACCGGCACGAACGGGTAGAACTTGCCGCGCTTGAACTGGTAGATGAAGTAGACCGGCTTGTCGGCCTTCTCGAACGAGAAGACGCACGCGAGCAGCCGGTCGCCGTAGCCGCCGCCCTGGAGCTGGGTCGAGACGGTGTTGAGCGACACCACGAGGTCGTCGAAGTCGGGGTCGCGGAGCACGATCCAGCGGTAGCCGTACTCGTCGTCGCGCGACTCGATCTCGGTCTCGGTGTCCTCGGCCGAGCCACGCAGGAGCTGGTTCGTCTCCTCGATGATCTGCTCGAAGTCGGCGGTCGCGAGCGGCTGGAAGACGATGCCGGCGCAGCGCCGGTGGCTCAACCCGAGCCCGGTCTCGAGCGTGACGTGCGCCGTCGTCATCGCGAACAGGCGGTCGGGCGCGGGCGCCTTCAGCTTGCGCTGGCCGCCGAAGAGGGCGTCGAAGAAGCCCAAGCGCGAGCTACTGCGCAGTGCCCTGGAGCTGCGACTCGAGCCGCCCGAGCCGCTCGATCCGCGCCTCCATCGGCGGGTGCGTCGAGAACAGGGTCTTGATCCCCGACTTGACGCCGGTCGGGACGATGAAGAACGCGTTCATCTCACCCACCGCGCGGAGGTCGCGCTGAGGGGTTCGCTCGAGCGCGCCGGAGATCTTGACGAGCGCGGACGAGAGGGCGCTCGGGCGGCCCGTGGTGAGCGCCGCGCCCCGGTCGGCCGTGAACTCGCGGTAGCGGGACAGGGCAAGCATCAGGAAGAACGAGATGAAGTAGACGAGCAGCGAGACCAGGAACACCACGATCCCGGCCGGGCTCTCGTCGTCGCCGGCGCCGAAGAAGAACGAGAACTGCGCCATCAGCGCGGCGAGCGAGGCGAAGAAGCTGGCGAAGGTCATGATCAGCACGTCGCGGTTCTTGACGTGGGCGAGCTCGTGCGCCATCACGCCCTCGAGCTCACTGGGCTCGAGCATCTCCATGATCCCGGTGGTGGCGCACACCACAGCGGACTTCTGCGAGCGGCCCATGGCGAAGGCGTTCGGGACCTTGGTGTCGGCGACGGCGATCCTCGGCTTCGGGAGGTCGGCCTGGATGCAGAGCCGCTCGATCATCGCGTGGAGGCCCGGTGCCTGCTCCGGCGAGACCTCCTTCGCGCCCATGGCGCGCAGGGCCAGCTTGTCCGACAGGAACAGCTGCGCGACCAGAAGCCCGCCGAGGACCACGACCATGATGGCCGCGCCCGCTCCGGCGGCGAACAGTGCTGCGCCGAAGCCCACGTAGAGCGCCCCCAGCAGGAACAACGTGAGGAGCATCCGGAACTGGAGCCCGGTGTCGCGGCCGAACGAGGTGCGGGTGCGCGTGGCCATCTGCAAGATCTCATTCTAGTGAAGGGTTTTTCGGGCGATCCACATCGAGGCTTTGGTATGTTCCCGCCCTCCTGAGTGCTGAATTATCCCTGCATAACGGGGGTAAACGGGGGAACCGGACCCTTCGGGGCGAGTCGCCGTGCAGATCGCGGCGTAGCGCGACCGCGCGAGCCCGACAGCTAACCCCGTAAGCGCGCGGGAGACTTGCATGAGACGACGACTCCTCTGGGTATCCATGACCATGGGCTTGGCGGCCCTCGCCCTCCTGCCCGTCCCGGGCCTCGGGGCTCCGCTGTCCGAGCGGATCGCGGGCACCGAGGAGCAGATCGAGTCCACCGAGGCGCAGGAGGGAGTGCTCACCAGCGAGCTCAGCGGCCTCGACAGCGAGATCTCCACGCTCAGCGGCGAGATCGTCAACCTGCTCGACCAGGAGGCGACGCTCCTTGAGCAGCTCGAGGCCAAGCAAGCGGAGCTCGAGCAGGCTCGGATCGACCTCGACGCCACGCGCGAGCGGCTCGACGAGGTCACGGCGCGCCTCGCCGAGGCCGAGCAGCTGCTCGCCGAGCGATTGGTGGAGATCTACAAGACCGATGAGCCGGACGCGCTCACGGTGGTGCTCGAGTCGGACGGTTTCGAGGACCTGCTGGAACGCACGGAATACCTGGACCGGATCTCCGAGCAGGACTCCGACATCGTGGAGCGCGTTCGGATCCTGAAGGCCGAGGTGGAGGAGGAGGTCGCGCGGCTCGAGGACCTCGAGACGCGGATCGAGACCGCGGTGGGCGAGATCATCGCTCGTCGCAACGAGCTCGCCGCCGCGCGCGAGGAGCTGACCGCGAAGCGCGCGGCGCTGCAGGGCACGCGGGATCAGCGCTCCGCTCAGCTCGCGGAGGTGCGCCAGACACACGTGGACCTCGAGGGGAATCTCGCGGCGCTCGAGCGCGAGCAGGCGCGGATCCAGGCGGAGCTCGAGGCGGCCCAGGCGGCCGAGCAGACCGCGGTTGCGCCGGCGCCGGTCCAGGAGGGCTCCGGAGGAATGCTGATCTGGCCCGTCGACGGTGCGATCAGCTCACCGTTCGGGATGCGCTGGGGTCGCGCTCACGAGGGGATCGACATCGCGGTGCCTGCCGGTACGCCGATCCGCGCGGCCGCGTCCGGCTCAGTGGTGTCTGCCGGCCCGTCGGGCGGCTACGGCAACTACACCTGCATCCAGCACTCGGGCGGGCTTTCCACCTGTTACGCCCATCAGTCGAGCATTGGGGTATCGGCGGGTCAGTCGGTCAGCCAGGGAGATGTAATCGGTGAAGTCGGCTGCACCGGCTCGTGCTTCGGGGACCACCTCCACTTCGAGACGCGCGAGGGCGGGACGGCGGTGGATCCGATGGGGTATCTGTAGGCATCGGGTCGCCGCGGGCCGGCGCGTGAGGCTGCGCCGGCGCTAGCCTCGCCCGCATGCAGCCGACCATCGAGCTCGGGCCGCTCACGCTCCAGACCTTCGGCCTGTGCTTCGCGCTCGGCTTCCTCGCCGCCGGCGCGCTCGTGGCCCGGCGCCTCAGGGAGCTGGGCAAGCCGCCGGACTGGGCCTACGAGCTGATCTTCGCCGCCCTGATCGGGGGGCTCGTCGGGTCGCGGATCGACTACATCCTTCAGAACCTCGACAGCGTCCGCGACGACCTGCTCGGGAGCCTCTTCTCCGGGTCCGGCCTCGTCTGGTTCGGTGGAGTGGTGGGTGGGGCGGCGGGGGTCCTGATCTGGGCGCGGATCCGGGGGTGGTTGAGCCCCTCCCTGCTCGACCTCTGTGCTCCGCCGCTGGCCATCGGCTACGCGATCGGCCGTGTCGGCTGCCAGCTGTCGGGCGACGGCGACTACGGGGTCGCGTCCGACCTTCCGTGGGCCATGTCCTACCCGGACGGCACCGTCGCCACCACCGAGGAGGTGCATCCGACGCCGATCTACGAGACGCTCGCGATGGGGTTCGCGGCGCTCGTCCTATGGCGGCTCCGCGATCGCTACAGGCCCGGCACCCTGTTCGGGCTCTATCTCATGATCGCCGGCCTCGAGCGGCTGCTCGTGGAGTTCATCCGCCGCAACGACGCCGCGATCGCGGGGCTCACCACCGCCCAGCTGATCAGCGTCGCGATGATCGCCGCGGCGGCCATCCTGCTCGCACGCCCCGGGGCGCTCAGCCCGGCACGCGCCTGACGCCCTGAGTCGCGCGCCGGGCCGCCGCTCGGACGGAGCGGGGCGGCAATGCGGCTCCCAGGACCGCTGCGGCGCACAGCGCCAGGGCCACGGCGGCGCCTGCGGCGATCTCGAGGTGGTACGACGCGTAGACGCCCGCGACGCCCGCTACGACCGCGACGGTCGCGCCCGCGATCACCGCGCGACCTGGCGTCCGCGCGTGGCGCCGCACCGCCACCGCGGGGGCGACGAGCACCGCGAGCACGAGCAGGTTGCCGAGTCCCTGCACTGCCACGCCGAGGGTCGCCGCCAGGAGCACGAGCAACGCGCCGAACACCGCGCCTCGCCGCACGCCGAGCGGGCCGGCGGCCTCTGCGTCGAACGCCACCGTGGCGAGTGGCCGGTGGAGCACGATCAAGGCGGCGCCGCCTACGAGCGCCAGCGCTCCCGCGGCTGCGAGGTCGCCGGCGCCCACCGACAGCGGATCGCCGAACAACAGGTCCTCGAGCCGCGGCGGCGCGTCCTGCGCGAGCGCGAGCAGGCCGCCGGCACCCAGCATGCCGGTGACCGCGACCGCCGTGGCCGTGTCGACGCCGAGACGGGCGTCGCGTCCCACGATCCCGGTCGCGGCGGCTGCGGCGAGGATCCCCGCGATCGCCCCGGCTACAAGGGGGACCCCCAGGATCGCCGCGGCCACGAGCCCCGGCAGCAGCCCGTGGGCCAGGGACTCGGCCCCGTAGGAGAGTCCGAAGGTGACGACCCAGAACGCGAGCCCGCCGCCGATCGCGCCGACGAGCGCCACCTCGAGCAGCGCGCGCTGGCCGAGCCCCGATCGCCACGGCTCGAGCAGGAACTCCGCGATCTCCGTCACGGGTGCTCGTGGTGCTGGACGGCCACGGCCCGCACCGGACCCGGGCCCTCGTCGAGGACCACGATCTCGCTCCCGTAGGTGGCCTCGAGCGCCGCCCGCGTCAGGCAGGCGGCGGGCTCCCCGAACGCCACCTGCCGCCGGTTCAGGCAGAGCACGAGATCGAAGCCCCGAGCGCCGGCGGCGTCGTGGGTGGCCACGAGCAGCGTCCTTCCCTCGCCGCGCAGCTCCCGGAACAGGGCGCCGATCCGCTCGGCGCTCGAGGGGTCCACCCCGGCGAGTGGCTCGTCGAGCAGCAGCACCCGGGAGTCCTGCACCAGCGCGCGCGCGAGGAGCACGCGCTGCCGTTGGCCACCGGACAGCTCCCCGAAGCGGCTGCTCGCTTGATCGTCGAGGCCCACGCGGCCGAGCGCCGCGACCGCGCGGCGGCGGTCCTCGCGTCCGGCGGGGCCCCACCAGCGGCCGCGTGCGAGCGCCCCCATCAGCGCGACGTCGAGGGCGGTGACCGGGAAGTCGAGTCGGGTGCGCTCCGCCTGCGCGAGATACGCGGGGCGGTCCGCGACGCGGACCGAGCCCTCGAGCCCGCCGAGCTGACCCATTAGCGCGCGGAAGAGGGTGGTCTTGCCGCCGCCATTCGGGCCGAGCACGGCAACCGAGCGGCCCGCGTCGACCGCGAATGTCACATCGCGAAGCGCGGGCTCGCCTCCATAGCCGGCGACCAGTCCGGCAACCTCCAAGAGCGCCGTCACGAGCGCCCCCCGGCGGACGCGGGCTCAGGAACGGCGCGGGTGCGCGGCCGCATGCGCTGGGTAACGGCCACGGCGCTGAAGATGATTGCGCCCACCACTGCGACTGCTGGGCCGGCCGGGACGTCGAGCGCGAACGCCACATAGAGCCCCGCGGTGCCCTGGGCCACGGCGAAGCAGACGCTCGCGGCGATCAGGCGGACGAGGCTCGCCGTCACGAGCCGGGCGCTGGCAGCCGGGACGATGAAGATCGAGCTCACCAGCAGCGCGCCCACAGCGGGAATCGCCACCACGGCCGCCACCGCCACGAGCGCCAGGAGCCCCGCGTCGGCGCGCGCGACCGGGAGGGCGAGAGTCGGCGCTGCGTCCGCGTCGAACCCGGTTGCTAGCCAGGCCCGTCCGAGCACCGCCGTGCCTGCGAGTGCCAGCGCTGCCACCGCGCCAGACAGCGCCACATCGGTCGAGTCCAGGCCGAGCAGAGTCCCGAACAGGAGCTGGTCCACCGCCGCCGGGGCCGCGACGACGTCGCTTGCCAGCACGATCCCGACGGCGAGGGCGGCCACGAGCAGCAGGCCGGTGGCGACGCTGAGGTCGTGCCGAGTGCGGCTCACCCCCCCGACGCCCGCGGCGTAGCCCAGGCCGGCGGCGATCCCGGCTACCTGCGTGCTGATGCCGAGCGGCGCGGCGACGACGAGCGCTGGAAAGGCTGCACCCCCGACGGCATGCGTGAAGAACGCCAGGCGCCGCAGCACTATCCACGTTCCCAGCACGCCGCCGGCGACTCCGAGCAGCAGCAATTCGAGCAGCGCGGTGCGCATGAACGGCAGAGCGACGAGGTCGAGTGGGGAGGGCACGCAAGCGGATGCTAAATGAGAGTGATTATCGTTATGGTCAGCGGTTTGCCCCTCTACGCCGGATCCACCGGCGAGACGCGACAAGAATGGACTCGGGTGGGTATAAGGAGCACGGTGAGGGACGACCGCGCATGACGCATCAGGGCTTCCTCGCGAGCTTCAGCACC
Source organism: uncultured Thermoleophilaceae bacterium (assembly GCA_963808955.1). Classification (GTDB taxonomy): domain Bacteria; phylum Actinomycetota; class Thermoleophilia; order Solirubrobacterales; family Thermoleophilaceae; genus CAWEHQ01. The sequence continues at coordinate 13,827 of CAWEHQ010000002.1, forward strand.
AGCGCCCTCCTGGTGGGCGCGGCCTTGTCGATCCTGCTGGTCGTGAGCGCCGTGGTTGCGTTCGAGGGTTGGCCCGGCCCCACCGGAGACACCCCCACCGAGACTTTCCTCCTGAGAGACGCGCGCGAGGCCGGCGACGTTGGGCACCGACCGGTGCTGGTCCTCGAGCCGCCCGCTCCCGCGCGGGCGGGTCAGAAGGAGGCCAGTGGCGCGGCCGAGGTCGCCGCCGCGAACGGCGCGGCTTCCGCCGGCACGGCGCTCGCTCCGGCCACGACGGACGAAGCGGTCCCGACCGACAGCGCGCCCGACGCCAGGGTCGAGGCTCCTGCCGCGCCGGTCACCGGCGCGGCGCCGACGGTCGGCGCTCCAAGTCCGACCGGCGCGCTCGGGAGCACGGTCGACGGCGCGACCGGTGTGATCGAGCGCGGCGCCGACGCGATCGAGCCCGTCACCGGCCCGCTCGAGGGCCTGACCGGCGGTCCCACCGACTCGGTTACCCGCTCGATTGGCGGTGGCCGGCTGCCGTAAGCTGGCGTGCCCGCCAGTGGCGCCGCCGCGCCAGCCGCGCCCGCCAACCCGACTCCGGCGCCGCGGGCCACGCCGGCGCAGCCGGTGGCACCGCCCGCTCAGCCGCACTCACCCGCCGCCGCGCCCCGGTTCGGCGGCGTCGGCCACGAAGCGGACTGATACCGCCTGCATCTCCAGGTCGTGCTGGAGCGAGCGGTGGTGCCCGCCGGGCAGCACCAGCAGGCGCTTGGGTTCGGACGCCGCCGTGTGTAGCTCCTCGGACACCGCGTAGGGGATCCGCTCGTCGCCCTCGGCGTGCATCAGGAGCAGCGCGGTGTGAGGGGAGAGGCTCGCCGCCGCCTGCTTGAGGTCGAGACCACCGAGCCACCGCTCCGCGGCATCGACGTCGACGCGAAAGTTGCGCGATGCCTCGTCGCGCAGGCTGCGCCGCAGGAAGTCCTCCGGCGCGGGACAGATTGCCACCACGGCGGCGATCCGCTCGTCGAGCGCCGCAGCGTGGATCGCGCAGAATCCACCCATGCTCGAGCCCCGCAGCGCGAGTCGCGGCGCGTACGGCTCCAGGAGGTCGCACATCGCCAGCACGTCACCTAGGGCGGTGGGCCCCCATTCGCCACTCGAGCGCCCGTGACCGCGCTGGTCGAAGCACAGCGCCGCCATCCCGTGCGCCCGGACCGAGCGGGCGAAGTCGAAGTGGTTCTCCTTGGCCGAGCCGGCTCCGTGGACGATCACCACGCCGGCGATCGGCTCCTCCCGCGGTAGGAACAGGGCGTACGCGAGGCCGCCGCTCTCACCGAGCTCAGGTCGATCCGGTACGTCGTGGCGCATCGTTCGTCCTGCATACTTGCGCGACCGATGGCCCGGAGGACGACCCCAGCGCCGCAGCCCCTCGCAACGCCGGACCCCGCGCTCGGCAGGTTGGCTCCTGTCTACCCGATCGGCAGCACCCGCCGCGACGACGGGCGGCTCGAGGTTGGCGGGTGCGACGTGATCGAGCTCGCACGTGAGTTCGGGACCCCGGCCTACGTCTACGCCGAGGACGACCTTCGAGCTCGCGCCCGCGCATATCTGGAAGCGTTCGCACGGCGGACCGACCACTTCGAGGTGGTGTGGGCCAGCAAGGCATTCCCGTGCACCGCGGTCAACCGACTCCTCGCGGCCGAGGGGCTCTCGTGCGACGTGGCCTCGGGCGGGGAGCTGTACCTGGCGCTTCGCGGGGGCTTCGCCCCGGAACACGTGTACATGCACGGCAACAACAAGACCGAGGCCGAGCTCGCGTACGCGCTCGAGTGCGGGATCGGCTACATCGTGATCGACTCCTTCGACGAGATCGATCGGCTGGCGCGCCTCGTCGGGCAGCTCGACCGACGCCAGTCGGTGATGCTGCGTGTCACCCCGGGCATCACCCCCTCCACCCACTCGTACATCCAAACCGGTCAGGTGGACTCGAAGTTCGGGTTCGCGATGGAGGACGCGCCGCGGGCCATCGACCGCTGCGCCCGGGCGGACGGCCTCGACCTGTGCGGCCTTCACGCGCACATCGGGTCCCAGGTCTTCGACCTCGAGCCCTACGAGCGTCTCGGCGAGCTCCTGGCCGGCATGGGCGACTACCCGCTGCTCAACCTGGGCGGCGGGCTGGCGGTGGCCTACACCGCCGATGACGAGCCGCCGGCGATCGACGACTATGCCGACAGCCTGCTGTCGGGGGCACCCGATGGCGTGACCGTCCTGTGCGAGCCCGGCCGCTCCCTCGTCGCCAACGCCGCGGTGACGCTGTACACGGTCGGGACCGTTAAGCGGGTGCCGGAGGTACGAACCTACGTGGCCGTCGACGGGGGCATGTCGGACAACCTGCGCCCGATGCTCTACGGCTCGCGATACGAGGCGGAGATCGCCGACCGCCCGGGCGGCGATGTCCTCTGCACGGTGGCCGGGATGCACTGCGAGTCCGGCGACGTCCTCGTCCGCGATGTCGCGCTCGACGATCCGGCGCCGGGCGACGTGCTCGTGGTGCCCGCCACGGGCGCGTATGGGCACGCGATTGCGAACAACTACAACGCGATCCCGCGCCCTCCGGTGATCTTCTGCCACGACGGCGAGGCACGCGTGGTCGTCCGCCGCGAGACGTACGAGGACCTTGCGCTCCGCGATGCCTGAGCGCGCGTGACGCCGTTCAGGGTCGGGCTGCTCGGCCACGGCACCGTCGGGTCCGCGTTCGCGCAGCTGCTCGCCGAGCGCGCCGCGGAAGTCGAGGCCGCCACCGGCCACCGGCCCGAGATCGCCGGGGTGCTCACGCGGTCCCGCGGCGAGGTCGACGAGGTGATCGACGGAAGCGACCTGGTGGTCGAGCTGATCGGCGGACTCGAGCCCGCACGCGAGTACGTCCTGCGCGCCATCCGCGCGGGCAAGCATGTGGTGACGGCGAACAAGGCGGTCCTCTCGCAGCATGGCGAGGAGATCTACGCGGCCGCGCGCGAGGCCGGCGTGCAGCTCCGCTTCGAGGCGGCCGTCGGCGGCGTCGTACCGGTGATCAGGGTGATCCACGAGACGCTCGCAGCGGCCCACATCGACCGCGTGCACGGAATCGTCAACGGCACGACCAACTACATCCTCAGCGAGATGGCGCGCACGGGGGCGTCCTACGAGGAGGCGCTCAGCGAGGCTCAGGAGCTTGGCTACGCGGAGGCCGATCCGAGCGACGACGTGAGCGGCCGGGACGCCGCAGCCAAGATGGCGATCCTCGCGCGCCTGGCGTTCGGCGCGCGCGTGAGCCTCGACGACGTCTCGTACGAGGGCGTCGAGAACCTCACGCGCCAGGACATCGCGTACGCGAAGGAGCTGGGTCTGTCCCTGAAGCTGGTGGGCACGGCGGAGCGGACGGTCGATGGGCTCTCCGTGCGCGTGCACCCCACCTTCCTGTTCGGCGCCCACCCGCTCGCAGCCATCGGCGGCTCGTTCAACGCCGTGACGATCGAGTCGCCGGCGATCACCGAGGTCACGCTGTCAGGGCCCGGGGCGGGCGGCTCGCAGACGGCATCCGCCGTGCTCGGCGACGTGGTCTCGGCGATGATCCCGCCGGCCGCGCTGCCCCTGCCGCCGATAGACGAGCCGATCGTGTCGGACGTCGAGTCCGCGTTCTACCTTCACCTCGAGGTGGCGGATCGTCCTGGCGTCCTGGCCCAGGTGGCCGAGATCCTGGGACTCCAGGGGGTATCGGTGAAGTCGGTGGTGCAACACGGTCTCGGCGACGACGCTCGACTCGAGATGGTGGTCCACCGCGTACTCGAGTCCCGGTTCCTGGCGGCGGTCGAGCTGATCGGGCGCCTGGAGTTCCTGCGGTCGGCTCCAAGGGTCATCCGCGTGATCGAAGAGACGTTCTGAGTGCAGTCGAATGCCGTGAAGCATCCGGATGGCAGATGGCAGTGGGCAGATGGCAGGGCTTGGGCGCGGGCCGCCATCTGCCATCTGCGATCTGCCATCTCCAGCCGGCCGGGCATGCGGCGCCGATGAGTCTCTGGCGTTACAAGGACAGGCTTCCAGTGGAGCCGCTCGTCACTCTGGACGAGGGCGATACGCCACTGATCTCGGCACCGGTGCTGTCCGAGATGGCGAGTTGCGACGTCTGGCTCAAGTTCGAGGGCGCGAATCCGACCGGCTCGTTCAAGGACCGCGGGATGACCGTCGCGGTGTCGGCGGCGCTCGCCGAGGGCGCTCAAGCCGTCGTATGTGCTTCGACGGGCAACACCGCCGCGAGCGCCGCCGCCTACGCCGCGCGGGCCGGACTGCGAGGAGCGGTGATCGTCCCCGAGGGAAAGATCGCCACCGGCAAGCTGGCCCAGGCGCTGATGCACGGAGCGCGCGTCGTCGCCCTCCGCGGGAACTTCGACGAGGCGCTGAAGATCGTGCGGGAGCTGGCGGATCGCCATCCGGTCGCCCTCGTGAACTCGGTCAACGAGCACCGGATCGAGGGGCAGAAGACGGCCGCCTTCGAGGTGTGCGACGCACTCGGCGATCCCCCGGACGTGCTCTGCATCCCGGTGGGGAACGCGGGCAACGTGACCTCCTGGTGGCGGGGGTTCTCGGAGTACGGCACGGCACCGCGGCTTCACGGCTATCAGGCGGAGGGAGCGGCGCCGCTGGTCCGCGGCGAGCCGGTCGAGCGGCCCGAGACGGTCGCCTCCGCGATCCGCATCGGCAACCCCGCGCGCTGGGAGGACGCGATGGCGGCCGTGACGTCGTCGCGCGGTGAGCTCCGCGCGGTCTCCGACGAAGAGATCCTCGCCGCGTACGAGCTGGTGGGGCAGCGGGAGGGGCTGTTCTGCGAGCCGGCCTCCGCCGCGTCGGTCGCGGGGCTCCTTAAGTACGGCGCCGAGGGGCGCGTCGTGTGCGTACTCACGGGGCACGGGCTGAAGGATCCGACCACGGCGATGGCCCGGGCCGCCTCCGTGGTTCCCTGCGAGCCTGAGCTCGGCGCGGTGGAGGAGGCGGTGCTCGGATGAGGCGTCACCGGATCGTCCGGGTGCCGGGGTCCACCGCCAACCTGGGCCCCGGGTACGACGTGCTCGCTGCCGCGCTCGGGTTCTACCTCGAGCTCGAGGTCCGGGAGGCCGGGGAGTTCTCGGTCGCGTCCGACGTGGCCGGCGTGCCGCTCGACCGCGGCAACCTCTGCGTCCGCGCGTTCGAGGCGTTGCATCCCGCTGACGGCATGAGCTTCGGGATCCGCTCCGGCATCCCGCCGGGGGCGGGGCTCGGGTCGAGCGCGGCGGCGATCGTCGCCGGGCTCACCGCGGCGGACCACATGTTCGAGCTGGACGCGCCGCTGCTCGATCGCGCCGCCGAGCTGGAGGGCCACCCCGACAACGTCGCCGCCGCGCTCCTGGGCGGGTTCGTGATCTGCGCCGATGGCCGCGCGGAGCGGTTCGACCCCGTTCCCGGCCTCGAGGGAGTGGTCGCCACTCCGCCCGACCCGGTGCCCACGTCCGAGTCCCGGGCGGCCATCCCCGACGAGCTGCCGCTCGCCGACGCGGTGCACAACGTGGCGCACGCCGCGCTCCTCATGCTGGGGCTGGCGAGGGGCGACCTCGACCTGGTCGGGCGCGGGCTGTCCGACCGCCTCCACCAGAGTCGGCGCCAGCCGCTCTACCCACGCTCGATCGAGCTGCTCGACCGCGCATCGGAGCTCGGCGCGATCGGCGCCTCGATCTCCGGGGCCGGGCCCTCGGTCCTCTTCTGGTGCCACTGGGAGCAGACCGGCAAGCTGCTCGGGCGGGTGCGCGAGGTCGCCGCCGACTGCGAGGTCCGCCGCGCCACGTTCACGCCCGAGGGCGCGGACGTCAGGGCGCTCTGAGGAACGCGGGCGCCGCCCGCGACGATCAGGCGGCCACGAGCTCCGAGTGCAGCTGCTTGACCCGGTCCCGCTCGGTGTCGAGCCCGACCCGGTCCAGGACCTCCTCGGCGAGGCCCACGTAGTCCGTTCCGAGCTCGGGGCGGTAGTCGAGGATGGAGACCCCACGCTCCGCCGACTCGGCGTAGCGGATCGACTGCCTGATCACCGCGTCGAAGACCTTGTCGTCGAAGCGCGACCGGAGCTGCTCGAGCGCCTCACGTGAGTGGATCGTCCGCAGGTCGGCGATGTTGAGCACCACGCCGAGCCACTCGAGGTCCGGGTGCAGGCTGTCGCGTGCGAGGTCCAGCAGCTCCAGTGCCTGCTCCACGCCCTGGAGCGAGAAGTACTGCGCCTCGGTGGACAGGAGCGCGTAGTCGGCGGCCACCAGCGCGTTCACCGTCAGGAGGCCGAGTGACGGGGGGCAGTCGATCAGGATCACGTCGTAGCGGCGCTTGGCCTCGCGAAGCGCCCGCTTGAGCGTCATCTCGCGCCCCATCTTCCCGCCCAGGACGAGCTCCGACTCGGCGAGGCCGAGGTTCGCCGGCAGGATCCCGTCCTTCACGGCGTCGACCGCCCGGGCGCGGCCGTCGAGCACGTCGGCGATGGTCGGCTCGGCGTCGGCCTCCACGTCGAAGTAATCCGACAGGTTGGCCTGTGGGTCGAGGTCGACGGCCAGGACATCCAGCCCGACGCGCCCGAACACGTCGACGAGGGTCCGAACGGTCGTGGTCTTGCCGGTCCCGCCCTTCTGGGAGAGGACCGCGATCGTGATCGCCATGAGAGCGCGACTATAAACGCGCGCGTCGCGCCAAGTGGGTGCCGTTGCGCCTGTGCGCTGCGGCTAGCGGGCGGCGCCCGCGACGCGGCCGGCGGAGGCCAGGGAGGCGGGCTCCCGGCGGAGGAAGTAGAGGCGGAAACGACCCACCAGGACCTCGTCCCCGTCACTCAGCGAGTGCCACTCGATCCGCTCGCCGTTAACGAACACGCCGTTCAGGCTGCGGTCGTCGAGCACGCGCGTGGCACCTTCCTCACGATGTACGAGCGCGTGCCGCCGCGAGACGGTCGGGTCGTCGAAGTGGACATGCGCCGCCATGCTCCGACCGACCCTGGTCCAGCCGTCCTGGAGCGGCACCACGTGAACCCGCTGCTCGTCGCGGTAGGCGAGGTAGTCGCCGTCCGCCACGAGCGCCTCGCGGGCCTCGGCGAGCCAGTCGGGATGCTCGGCGCGACCGCCGCCCCAGGGCTCCGCCTCGGCGTGGTCCCCGAAGATGGACGAGCGCTTGAACCGGCCGCTCCCGCAGTGGGGGCAGGCCGGCATCTCGTCGAGCTCCTGCAGCGCGACCGCGAACCCGCAGACGTCGCAACGAAACGAGCCGGCACCCGCGAGCGTGCCGGGAGTGAACGCCTGCGTCTTGGCTGCCGGGGAGGCCACGACGTCGTGACGATCGTATCTCTTTGACGCCGGTCTGTATAAGAAAAGCGCGGAATTTGCGAAGGATTGGCCAACGTGGGCGCGGCGAACCCGCCAACCGGCGCCCGCCTCGCGCGTCGCGCGCCACGCCGAACCCGGCCCGTCCGGCGCTGCAGGTATACACCTTGACGGGTCGAAGTCGCTGCTATGAAGCCCGATCTCGAATCGATCATGCTGCGCAAGAGCATCGGCTCGATGGAGAGCGACCGTCCGATCTGCGCCGGCTGCCAGCGGACGCCGCTCGTGGGGGAGTTCCTGCACCGGCTCGAGTCGGGCCAGCTCTTGTGCGGCCTGTGCCTCGGTCAGTTGCCCGAAGGCGAGCGCCCGTCGATCGAGTCCGAGCGCGTGCACGCGGCCGAGCGAAGCATCCCGGTCGCTCGCCGGGCAGCCTGACTGGATCCCGGGCAGGCGAGCGACGGTGCACCCAGCCCCTGGGGCGCACCGATACCGAACCCCCGCCACCGTAGAATCGCCGCCGCATGCGCCCGTTCACGGTCCACACGTCGATCGCCGCCCCGCGCGAGGAGGTGTTCGACTTCGTGGGCGATCTGGCGGCGCGGGTCGCGTACTGCGACCACTACATGCGCGACCTGCGGCTGACGCGCCCGCGGTCGGCCGGGGTCGGCGCCGCCGCTCGGTTCACGCTCGCGACGCCGCTCGTCTCCACTTGGTGCGAGATCGCGATCGCCGAGTCCGATCGACCACGGCGGATCGTCGAGCGCGCGCGCCTGTGGCGCCTTGGGCGAACCCCGGCGGTCGCCATCTACGAGTTCCTCCAGGACGTCCACGGGGTGACGCGGGTGGAGCTCACGGTCTGGACCGAGCCCGCCACTCGGGTCGACGCGCTCAAGGAGTCCGTGGGTGCGAGGCGATGGCTGAGGCGGCAGACCAAGACCGCGCTCGAGCGGCTCAGGCTGGTCTTCGAGGAGCAACGCGACGCGCCGCTCGCGCGGGCGAGCATCGCCGGATACGAGCCGCTGAAGGCACCCCGCTTCGGCTCTGGCTGAAGCGGGTCCAGCCGCCCCGATCGCCGCTGACTGCGCACCTCCTGAGAGGAGCGCAGGAGACGGAGGCGCGAGACCCGTTGCATAGACTGCCCGTCCGATGCCGACCCGCCGGGTGACCCGCCAGATCGCCGCCGTCGCCGCGGCCCTCGCGTCGGCCTCGGCGCTCGCCGCCTGCGGTGCGACCGAGGCCGAGGAGCCGCATCGCGAGGGGCTGGCGCTGCCGCTCGAAGGCATCACCTACAACGTCTTCATCACCCGCCAGCTCAACCTGGAGGACGTCGAGGATGCCGGGTACACCGAGGGACTCCGCGGGGCGCCGCCCGGAACGAGCTACTACGGAGTGTTCCTCGAGGCCTGCAACATCAGCGACGAGCCGCTCGACACCGCCGAGACGTTCCGCATCGTCGACACCGCCGGCAACGAGTTCGAGCCGCTGGAGCTCGAGCCGAGCAACCCGTTCGCGTACCAGTCGGTGTCGCTCGAGCCCGAGGAGTGCCTCCCGGCGGAGGGGAGCGTGGCGAGCGCGGCGCCCACGGCAGGGGCGCTGCTCGTGTTCGAGGTGCCGCTCGAGTCGGTGGAGAATCGCCCGCTCGAGCTCGAGGTCCTCCAGGGCCTCGACACCGCCTCGGGCGAGCCGACCGAACTGGTGTTCGAGCTCGACATCTGACCTTCGTCGATCTGATCATCGTCGGGTTGGCCCTGCTGCTCGCGGTGGGGGGTTACTCGCGGGGACTGATCGTCGGGGCGCTGTCGCTCGTGGGCTTCGTCGCCGGGGCGTTCCTCGGCTCCCGGATCGCCCCGGAGCTGCTGTCGGAGGGCTCTCGATCGCCGTACGCGCCGCTCGTCACGCTCATCGCGGCGCTCGCGATCGGTGGCCTCCTCGCGACAGTCGGCGAAGCGGTCGGGTGGCGGCTGCGCGCACGGCTCGGAGAACGGCTTGGCGCGCTGGACGGGCTGGGCGGCGCGGCCCTGCTAGGCGCGATCGGGCTGCTGGTGGCGTGGATCGCGGGCGCGGTGGCGCTCCAGGCACCGGGCGCTGGGGAGTTCCGCCGCGACATCCAGCGGTCGGAGATCCTCCAGGCGCTGAACGCGACGCTCCCTCCGTCGGGGCCGTTCCTGAACGCGCTGGCGCGGCTCGATCCGCTGCCGGAGATCGACGCCCCGCAGCCGACCCTTCCACCGCCGCCCAAGGGGATCGCGCGCGCTCCGGGGGTCGACGCGGCGGCCGACAGCGTGGTGCGCGTACTCGGGACGGCCTGCGGGCTCTCTGTCCAGGGGTCCGGCTGGGTCGCGGGCGACGGCATCGTGGTGACCAACGCCCATGTCGTGGCGGGTCAGGACGACACCACGGTGCAGGTGGGGGGCGGGGGCGCCGCGCACGACGCCGACGCGATCCACTACGACCCGCGCAACGACCTCGCGATCCTGCAGTCCTCGGGGATCGCCGGCATCCCGCCGCTCGAGCTAAACGAGTCGGCCGACCCGGGCACGCCGGCGGCAATCCTCGGATTTCCCCTGAACGGCGGCTATGACGTCGAGCCGGGCCGGCTCGGCGACACGATCACGGCGCGGAGCTCCGACGCCTACGGGCGCGGCCCGATCGAGCGGCGGATCACCCAGCTTCGCGGCCAGGTGCAATCGGGCAACTCCGGCGGCCCCGTGGTCGACCAGCGCGGCCGCGTACTGACGACGGTGTTCGCCGCGGCGACGGGGCCGGGGTCGGGCGCGGGGTACGGTATCCCTGACACGATCGTCGCGGAGGCGCTCGAGGGTGCCGGGGACCCGATCGACACGGGACCCTGCGCGGCCTGACCCACGCTCCGCCGGACACGGCGAGCGGCCCCGGTCGAGACAAGCGATGGAAGCCGCCACCACCGAACAGCCCACCACGCCCGTCGAGGGGGTGTCCTCATTCGCCAAGTCGCTGTTCCTCGGCGAGATCCACGAGGAGCTCGTCTTCCCCTACCCGAAGCCGGACGAGGACGAGCAGCGACACGTCCGGGAGCTGATCGACTCCGCGCGCGAGCTCGCCGACGAGGCGATCGACCCGCGCGCGATCGAGGAGCGGGGATGGATCGGCGACGACGTGGTCCGGGGGCTCGCGGAACGCGGCCTGTGCGGCCTCCACGTACCCGAGGAGTACGGTGGCCGCGGCCTCTCCCAAACGGGATACGCGCGCGTCTTCGAGACGTTCGCGCAGATCGACCCGACGCTGTCGGTGGTCATGGGCGTGCACCAGTCGATCGGGATGAAGGGCATCGTGCTCTTCGGCAACGACGAGCAGAAGGCGCGCCTCCTCCCGGACCTCGCCTCGGGACGAAAGCTCGCCGGCTTCGCCCTCACCGAGCCGGGTGCCGGTTCGGACGTGCAGGGGATGGAGTCGCGAGCCGAGCGCCAGCCGGACGGGTCGTGGCGGTTGAGCGGCCTGAAGCACTACATCGGCAACGGCGCAAAGGGGTCCACCTTCGTCACCTTTGCCCGCACCGGCGAGGATCGCCTGACCGCATTCGTGGTCGAGCGCGGCATGGACGGCTTCGAGGTCGGGGACCGCCACGACACCATGGGGCTGCGCGGCAACGACCTGCGGCGGCTCCACTTCAACGACGTGAGGGTCCCGCCCGAGAACGTGCTCGGCGAGCCTGGCGAGGGGTTCCGAATCGCCATGCACGTGCTCAACAACGGCCGGCTCTCGCTCGGCACGGGCTCGGTCGGCGGGGCGAAGCTCCTTCTGGACCTCGTGATCGGCCACGTGCGGGAGCGCCGCCAGTTCGGCCGCCCGCTCGCCGACTTCGAGCTCGTCCAGGACAAGATCGGCTGGATGGTCTCGTACCTGTTCGGCCTCGAGTCGATGGCGTACCTCACGACCGGCCTCGTGGACAAGGGGATTCCGGACTACTCGCTCGAGTCCGCGATCTGCAAGGTGTCCGGCACCGAGTTCCTCTGGTACCAGGCCAATCGCGCGCTCCAGCTCAAGGGCGGGGCCGGGTACATGCGCGACGAGCCCTACGAGAAGGTGCTGCGCGACACGCGCATCTTCCCGATCTTCGAGGGCGCCAACGACGTGATGCGCTGCTTCATAGCGCTGGCCGGGGTGAAGCCGCTCGGCGACAAGCTCCAGGGGGTCTCGGACATCGAGCTCTCGGATCCGGTCGGACTGATCGGCGTCGTGGCCGACTACGTCGGTGGCCGCATCCAACGGCAGATAAGGCCGGAGCGGGTGACGCGGGCGCACGAGGAGCTGTCCGCACTCGCGGCGCCCGTGACCGACCAGGTCAAGCGGCTGCGCGAGACCGCGGAGGGCATCCTCCGGGAGCACCGCGGGGGCGTGATCGAACGTCAGTTTCACCAGAAGCGGCTCGCCGACGCCGTGGCGGACCTCTACGCGCAGGTGGCGGTGCTGTCACGCGTGACCGGCATTCTCGAGGAGCACGGGGTCGAGCCGTCGGGTCAGGAGCGCTACATCGCTGAGACGTTCTGTACGCGCGCCGCGAAGCGGGTCGAGGCCAATCTCGACCAGGTCGAGCACAACGACGACGAGCGCATGACGGCGATCGCCAAGCTCGCGTACAAGCGTGGGGCATACGGGTACGCGTTTTTCGAGGACTAGACCAGAGGAGCAAGGAGGAGCGAGATGCAGCTCGACGGAATCCACCACATCACCGCGATCACGGGCGATGCCCCCGGCAACGTCGAGTTCTACGCCGGCGTGCTCGGCCTGAGGCTCGTGAAGAAGACCGTGAACCAGGACGACCCGACGATCTACCACCTGTTCTACGCCGATGAGAAGGGCAGCGCCGGCGGCGACCTCACCTTTTTCGAGTACCCCGGCGCCGCGCCGGGCCGCGCCGGAGCGGGCATGGTGCATCGCATCACCTGGCGGGTGGGCTCAGCGGCGGCGATCGACTTCTGGGAGGAGCGCCTCGGCGCCGAGGGGGTCGGCACCGAGCGCGTGGAAGGCGGGCTGCGCTTCCGCGACCCGGAGGGGCTCGAGCTCGAGCTGACCGTCTCCGCGGTCGAGGACGAGCCGCTCATGGCGGACGCTCCGGACGTCCCCGCGGAGATGGCCCTGCAGGGCTTCGAGGGCGCGCGCGCCTACTCGACAGACCCCGGCGCAAGCGCCCAGTTGCTGGGCGACGCGCTGGGCTTCCGGCCCCTGGCCGAGGGCGAGTGGGAGGTGCGTGGCGAGCGACGCGGCGGTCGCTACGCGTACGACGCCCCGCCAGCCGAGCCCGGGCGTCAGGGCGGGGGCACGGTGCACCACGTGGCGTTCGCCTCGCAGATGGACGAGCACGAGGCCTGGCGTGATCGGGCGCTCGCGGGAGGCGCGCGACCCACTCCCGTGATCGATCGCTTCTACTTCCGCTCGATTTACTTCCGCGAGCCGAGCGGGGTCCTGTTCGAGATCGCGACGCTCGGTCCCGGGTTCGCGGTCGACGAGCCCCAGGACGAGCTCGGGGAGCACCTGTCGCTGCCGCCCGACTACGAGCGGCTGCGTTCGCAGCTCGAGCGGACGCTGACGCCCCTGCCGGACCCGCGGGCGGAGCGGGCGGGCGCCGGCCGCTAGGGAGGCAGGGCGGAGGGGCGAGGACCGGGCCGTCCGAAGGAACAATCCCACGGTGACCCCCTCACCTGCTTAGCTAATGCTCAGATGAGCAAGACGCTGGTGGTGGCAGAGAAGCCGTCGGTCGGCCGTGACCTCGCCGCCGCGCTGCCCGGATCCTTCAAGTCCTCCAAGGACAAGTCGCACATCGACGGCGACGAGTACGTCATCACCTGGGCGGTGGGGCACCTGGTGGGTCTCGCCGAGCCGGAGGCGTACGACCCGAAGCTCAAGAAGTGGCGCTTCGCCGACCTCCCGATCGTGCCGGACCGCTTCAAGCTCGTCCCCAACGACGACCGTGCCGCCAAGCAGCTGAAGGCGATCCATCGCCTCATGCGGTCCGACGAGGTGGACCGCATCGTCAACGCCTGCGACGCTGGCCGCGAGGGCGAGCTGATCTTCGCCTACACGTTCGAGACAGCGAACGTCGACAAGCCCGTCGAGCGGCTCTGGCTCAGCTCGATGACGCGCCGGGCGATCGAGGAGGCGTTCGGGCGTCTTCGCCCCGGCGAGGAGATGCACACGCTCGAGGCGGCCGCCCGCTCGCGGTCGGAGGCGGATTGGGTGGTCGGAATGAACGCCACTCGGGCGGCGTCCATCCGGCTGCGCTCGGCGTTCGACGGCGCGGTCTCGCTGGGCCGTGTCCAGACGCCCACGTTGGCCCTGGTCGCGGGGCGCGAGCAGGAGATCCGCGCGCACGTACCCGAGCCCTACTGGCTCGTGGAGGCGGTCTTCGAGGCATCGGGCGAGCGCGGCTACAGCGGCCGCTACCTCGGCGGCAAGCGAATCGCCGAGGAGGATGCCGCGAAGGTCGTCGGGGCGTGCCGCGGACAGCGCGGCGAGATCACGAAGCTGGAGAAGAAGGAGGAGCGCGAGCGTCCGCAGCTCCTCTACGACCTGACCTCGCTCCAGCGGCACGCCAACTCGCTGTACGGCTTCTCAGCGCGACGGACGCTGGGCGCGGCGCAGAAGCTCTACGAGGACCGAAAGGCGATCACGTACCCGCGCACGAACTCGCGCTTCCTGACGAGCGACATGATCCCGGAGATCAAGCCGACCGCCGCGCTCGTGGGTCGCAACGCGGAGTATGCGCGCGGCGCCGAGTACGTGACCGGGCTGGACCGGCTGCCGCTCGGACGCGTCGTCGCGGACGCGAAGGTCGACGACCACCACGCGCTGATCCCCACGAAATCGGAGCACGACACCTCGCGCATGGGCGAGGACGAGCGCCGGATCTACGACCTCGTGGCGAAGCGCTTCCTCGCGGTGTTCCATCCCGAGGCGGTGTGGGAGCGGACGCGGGTGGAGACAACGGTCGCCGACCACGCCTTCCGCACGAGCGGGCGGGTGCTGCTCGAACCCGGGTGGAAGGCGGTCTACGGGGCGGAGTCCGAGCGCGGCACCTCCGACGACGACTCGGGCGGCGATCAGTCGCTTCCCCGGCTCGAGCGTGGCGAGGAGGTGGACACCCGGTCGGTCGAGTCGATCCGCAAGGAGACGCAGCCGCCGCGGCGCTACACGGAGGCGTCGCTCCTGGCCGCGATGGAGACCGCGGGCAAGGACATCGAGGACGCCGAGCTGCGTGAGGCGATGAAGGACTCGGGGATCGGCACTCCTGCCACGCGGGCGGCCATCATCGAGCGCCTGATACAGGTGGGCTACGTGGAGCGCGACGGGCGCGCCCTGCACGCCACGGACAAGGGCATTCAGGTGATCAAGCTGCTCGGCGAGCATCCCCTGACGTCCCCGGAGCTGACCGGCGACTGGGAGCGCCGGCTGGGCCTGATCGAGCAGGGGAAGGACCGTCGCCCGGACTTCATGCGCGACATCGCCCGCTTCGCCGACGAGACCGTCAAGGAGCTCGACAAGCTCAAGGGGGTGAGGATCGAGCGCGCCCGTCTCGGTCCATGCCCGGTGTGCGGCCGCGAGGTGATCGAGAACCGCAAGGGCTACTCGTGCTGGACGAAGGAGGACCCCGGCTGCGGCTTCGTGATCTGGAAGCGCAAGGCGGGGAAGTCGCTGTCCGTGCCGATCGCGAAGGAGTTGATCGAGAAGGGCCGCACCGAGAAGCCGGTGACGGGCTTCCGGGGCAG
The DNA here is from genome assembly GCA_963808955.1 of uncultured Thermoleophilaceae bacterium. Taxonomy (GTDB): domain Bacteria; phylum Actinomycetota; class Thermoleophilia; order Solirubrobacterales; family Thermoleophilaceae; genus CAWEHQ01. The sequence continues at coordinate 28,909 of CAWEHQ010000002.1, forward strand.
GTCGGGCCGCACGTTCCGAGCCAAGCTCAAGCTCGAGCAGAACGAAGACGGCAAGTGGCGCGTCGACTTCGACGAGGAGTGGGCGACGGGCCGGCCGGCGGACGCCGGGGCTCGTGCCGACGGCGAGTCGACCGACGGACGGTCGGGCGACGGCGCGCGCCCGGACGGAGATGCGTCGGAGACGCGTCGTCCCGACCGAGCCGGCGCTTCGAACGGACGCGGCCGGCGGCGCCCCCGGGCCGGCGCGCGCTAGACCATGGCCTCGGCGGGACAGGGCCCGGAGCAGCCGGGATCCGGCGGCGTTCCCCCGGCCTACGGCGGCACGACCGGCACGAGCGGCAAGGCGATCGCCTCGCTCGTGCTGGGCATCCTTGCGTTCGTGATATGGCCGCTCGGGGTGGGCGGCCTCATCCTCGGCGTGATGGCGCGCAACGACATCAGGGCGCGTCCTGGTCTCGGCGGCAACGGGCTTGCGGTGGCCGGCATCGTCCTGAGCGTGATCTTCATCGTGCTCGGGGTGATCGGCGCCGTGATCATCCTGTCGTAGCCGCCCCGCGCCCCGCCGCCGCGATCACGTCCGACATCGCCTCCTCGTCGAGCAGGCGCTCGAGCCGCGGCGGCCCGTCGTCGTCCACCACCACGCACGCACCGGGCCAGTGCCCGCTGCGCCTGCCGGGGGGCCCCGCCACACTGGGCTCGTAGATCCAGTTTCCGCAGTTCCACAGCCGCCGGCCGCCCGGAGCCGCCCATCCATCGTCGTCGCGGTCGCCCGCGAGCGGCCCGGCCCGATGCGTGTGCCCGAACACCACGTGCTCGGCGTCGACCTCAAGGCACTCGACCACCTGCCCCATCGCCCTCAGCGCGGCGCGCCGCACGGCCGCGCGTGAGAGGTCGGGGCTGAACGGGCCGAGCCCCGCGCGGTTGACGGCGGCGACGGCGCCCGGCAGCAGGACTCCTCCGAGGAGCACGCTCCTGACCGTCGGGCCACCGTCGGTCGGCATGAGCCGCCGCCAGAGCCGGACCGACCCTCCGACCGCCCGTACTCGGCGCCCCGAGGTCGCGGCCTGGGCCACTTCGTAGTTGAAGGCGTAGACCGGGGCGAGCATCGCCTCGTAGGCGTCGGGACTCCGGGGCCCGGAGGCGGGAACGCCGGTGAGGCGACCCACGCCGGCGGCGGCCAGCACCTCGATCGCCGGGACCGTGTTGTGGCAGTCCAGGTAGTGACCGTGAGTGGCCCACACGTCAGGCCTGATCCACAGCCCGGGGTAGGCGAGCACGAGTTCCCGGGCGCCGAGTGCGCGCGCGAGCTTCGCCGCGATGCCCCCGCGCCCCGGCCGCCACGTCTCGACCGTCCCGAGCTCGGTCGCGGTGCCCCGCTGGCGCCGGCGCTCGATCCAATCGGCAGCGGGCCGATGGTCGTGGTTTCCGGGAACCACGACCACGCGCGCATCCCCCGCAGCATCGCCGATGTCAGCCAGCGCAGGTGCCGCGCGCTCCAGCACCCGCGGGGCGGGGGTGCCGCGGAGCTCGAGCACGTCCCCGAGCAGCACCACCTGGTCTGCGCGCTCGACCTCGGCGAGCAGCGCCGGGCGCGCCCGCTCGCTCCGCAGCACGTCGCCGCCGGAGCTCGCGCCCAGATGGAGGTCGGACACGAGCAGCGTGCGCATCGCCGCATCTTCCCAGCGCCGCGGCCCGCCCGACCGCGGGTCTAGTGTCGACCGCAAATGGCCATGACCGTCGTCACGGGACCAGCCGGAAGCGGGAAGACCGGCGAGATGCTCGAGCGCTTCGCCGCATGGCTCGAGCGCGAGCCGCTCCTCGTGGTCCCCACGACCGCGGACGTGGAGCGCTTCGAGGACGAGCTCCTGGCGCGCCAACCGGTTGCGCTCGGGGGCCGGGTGGTCACCTTCCGGCGGCTGTTCGAGATCGCCGCGGACGCTGCAAGCGTGGTCGGGTCGCCCGCCCTCACCCCGGCGCAGCGCCGGGCGGTGCTGGCTGCGGTAGTAGACGACGCCCAGCTGCGGACGCTCGCGGAGCCGGCGCGGCGACCCGGCTTCGTGGAGGCGCTCGAGCGCTTCCTCGCCGAGACCCAGGCCGCCCTGGTCGCGCCCGCTCAGCTCCGAGCCCGGTGCGCGGAGCTCGACCGGCGCGGACACGCGGCGGAGCTCGCCTCCCTGTACGGGGCGTACGTCGAGCGTCGGGACGCGCTCGGCTGCTCCGACCAGCATTCGCTCGCGGCTGACGCCGCGGAGGGTCTTCGACGGCGGCCCGGCTCGTGGGGATCGCGCCCGATCCTCGTACACGGGTTCGACGACCTGACGACCGCCCAGCTCGCGCTCCTCGAGGCCGCCGCTGTCCGGGCCGACGTGCTGGTGTCGGTGCTCCACGAGGAGGGCCGGGCGTGCCTCGCGGCCCGTCACTCGCTGGTGGCTGCCCTCGAGCGGGCTGCGAACCCTGAAAGCGAAGCGAACGGCTCCCCGGCCGCCGAGCAGCTCTCGCTGGCGCTCGACGCCGAGATGCCGCCCGCGGGCGAGCGCTCGGCGCACGCCCGCATCGCGCTTCCCCCCGCTCGGGGGCCGGGCCTGCTTCGCCACCTGGAGCGGACGTTCATGACGGACGCACCCGCGCGGCGTGAGCCGGCCGGGGAGGTCCGGCTGCTGGAGGCGGCCGGCGTCCGCAACGAGGTCGAGCAGGTGGCGGCGGCCGTGGCGCGGCTACTTCGGGAGGGCGTCCCGCCGTCACAGGTCGCGGTCGTGGCGCGATCGATGGACCCCTCCGCCGCGCTGATCGAGGAGGTCTTCGGCGCCTTCGGCGTGCCCGTGGTGGCACGGGGCGAGCGCCGCCTCACCGAGACGGCGGCCGGCCGCGGGCTCGTCGCGTTGATCCGAGCCGCGCTCACGACCCGCACCGCGGCCGACCTGGTGGCCTTCCTGCGCTGCCCGGCACGTGCGTCACGCGCCCGGGTCGATCGCCTGGAGCGGGCGGTCAGAGTCGACCGACTGGAGACGGTCGAGCAGGCGGCCGAGGCGTGGCTCGAGCTCGGCGGCCACGAGCTCCGGGAGCTCGAGTCGCTGCGGAGAGCCGCCGCCGAGGGCGCCCCGGCGCTGCTCGAGCACGTCTCCGACCTCGGGCGCGACCTGGCGGAGCGCCCCGGACGCCGCCTTGCCCCGGTGCTGTCACCGGAGCAGCGCGCCGACCTGGTCGCCGCGGAGGCCGCGGCGGCGGCGCTCGAAGAGGTGGCGGTACTGGCAGCGGCAGACCCTCGGCTCGCCCCGGACCCAGACCGGCTCGTGCGCCTGCTCGAGAGCCTGCGAGTCCCGCGCACGCGACCAGGGGTCGCCGGGCGCGTGGAGGTCATCACCCCGTATGGAGCGCGGGCGCGCCAGTTCCCGTACGTGTTCGTGCTCTCGCTCCAGGAGGGAGAGTTCCCGCGCCTCCGGCGGGAGGATCCGTTCCTCACGGCCGGGGAGCGCCGCGCCGTGGGGCTCCCGGAGCGAGCCGACCAGCGCGACGAGGAGCGCTACCTCTTCTACGTCTCGATCACACGCGCGACCCGCGTCCTCCATCTCTCGTTCCGGTCCGCTGACGACGAGGGCACCGCGGCGACCCGGTCCTTCTTCGTCGACGAGGTTCTCGACCTGCTCACGCCCGGCGCCGAGCACCGGCTCACCCAGTGGCGCGGGCTGTCTGCCACCGTCTTCGAGCCGGCCGCCGCCCCGACCGAGCGGGAGCTCGCCCGCTCACTCGCGGAGCGCCGGCTGCTCGAGCCGCCGGCCGCGCTCCGCGCGTCCGCGCGGCTCTCGGCGCGTCTCGCCGCGGTCCTCCGCCGTGCAGGTGAGCGCGCCCGCAGGCTGCCGGGCTCGCTCACGGTGCCGCACGTCGTGGAGCAGTTCGCGGGGAAGCACCTGATCGGAGCATCGAGCCTCGAGCTCAACGCGGAGTGCTCGTTCAGGTACTTCGTGGATCACGAGCTCCGCCCCCGTGAGCTCGCACCGAGGCCGGAGCCGCTGACGCGCGGGGGGATCACGCACGTGGTGCTGGAGCGCTTGTACGAGGAGCTCGGCGAGCGACCGACGCCGGAGACCCTCGACGCCGCCCTCGCGCGGGCTTCTGAGATCCTCGGCGCGGAGGCGGGCGGCTCGAGCCTCGACCCGGCCAGTCCGACGGCGCGGCCCGTGTACCGGCGGATGGAGTCGGACATCGCCCGCTTCCTGCGCTACGACGCCGAGAACGGCGCCGGCGACGTCGCCGCCGTCGAGGCGAGTTTCGGCGAGGGCGAGGACGACGACCGGCCGCCGCTCCGCCTCGAGGGATTCGAGCTCCACGGCAAGGTCGACCGGGTCGACAGCGTCGGCGCCGGTCGGGCGTTCATCCGCGACTACAAGACCGGGGCGAGCGTGGCGTCGCGCAAGGAGATCGCGGAGCGGAAGCGGTTGCAGCTCCCGCTCTACATGCTCGCGGTCAGGGAGCTGTGGGGGCTCGAGCCGATCGGGGGCGCCTACCACCCGCTCGGCAAGCAGTACGACGCGATGCCGCGCGGGCTTCTGCGCGGGCCCGCCGAGGCGTGGCCGCTGCGCGAGCGCTTCAGGCGGACGGACTTCACCGCCGACGAGGACGAGTTCGAGCGCGTGCTCGACTCCGCGCGGGAGGACGCCGAACGGCTGGCCGCCCGGATCCACGCTGGGCACCTCGACCGTGACCCGCTGGGCGGCTCGTGCCCCGCTCATTGCGACTTCCATCCGATCTGCCGGCGTGAGCGGGGCGAGAAGAACCCGTCCGAGGGCTACGTCCAGGAGGAGGAGAACGGCGATGGGTGAGCGCGTGGCAGCCGCAGCAGCAGGCTCGCCCGCGCCCAATGGCGAGGCTCAGCGGCCGGCCGCTGAGCAGGCCGCGGCGATCGCCGACCGCGACCGCGACCTGTTCCTGGCGGCCGGCGCGGGAACCGGGAAGACCAGCGTGCTGGTGGAGCGCTTCTGTGCCGCGGTGACCGCCGAGGAGGGCGTGGCCGCAGGGACCGGCATGGAGCACGTGCTGGCGTTCACGTTCACCGAACGGGCGGCCGGTGAGCTGAAGCGCCGGATCCGAACCGAGCTCGGACGCCGCGCTGACGCCGCCCCGCGAGCTGAGACCGCGCGGAGCCTGCGCTCCCTCGCGCGCGACTCCGAGTCCGCTTGGATCTCGACCATCCACTCGTTCTGTCGGCGGGTCCTGGCCTCCCACCCAATCGCCGCCGGGCTCGATCCGAGCTTCCGGGTCCTCGACGAGGCCGCCGCCGCCCGCGTCGCCGGTGAGGCCTTCGATGCCGCCTTCGCGCGCTTCGGCGCCGAGGCCGGCCCGGACGCCTTCGAGACGGCGGCGGCGTACCGGATGCACGAGCTTCGGACCGTGGTCCGAACGGCTCACGACGAGCTGCGGAGCAGGGGAATCGAGCGACCCCTGCTCCCCGAGATCCCGGCGCCGGATCTCGCGCAGGCCACCGCCGCGGTGCGTGCGGCCGCGGTCGCCGCCCTCGCCGCCACCGAGGGCGCCGCGAGCACGGACCGCTCTGACGAGTGCCGCTCGCGGATCGCGGCAGCGCTGTCGGGCACCGACGAGCGCGTCCCCGACGACGCGGACGAGGTGGCAGGTTGGACGTTCAAGTCGAACGCGCGGGCGCTCACCGGACCCGAGGTGGACCGGTACCGGGACGCATGCGCGGGCCTCGAGCGGCGGCTCCTCGAGGCGCGGTTCGCCGGCAACTACGAGCACCTCCGCGAGCTGCTGGCGCTCTTCGCGCAGGAGTACGCGACGCGCAAGGAGGAGCGCTCCGCGCTCGACTTCGAGGACCTGCAGCTACGCGCCCGACGGCTGCTTCGCGACAGCCCCGCCATCCGCGGCCGCTACCAGAGCCAGTTCAGGCAGGTGATGGTCGACGAGTTCCAGGACACCAACGCGCTTCAGCTCAGCATCGTGCGGTTGTTGCACGAGGACGATGGGCCGGAGCGGAGCACCCGCTTCACCGTCGGCGACGAGCTGCAGTCGATCTACGGGTTCCGGCATGCCGACGTGGAGGTGTTCCGCTCGGAGCGGAGGGCCGCCGACGCCGCGCCCGACACCGAGGCCGGCGTGAGGCGGCTGGCGGGCAACTTCCGCTCGCGCCCCGAGGTCCTGTCGCTCGTGAACAGGATCGGCCGAGCCCTGTTCGGCGCTGGGTACGAGGACCTGGCGGTCGGCCGCCCGCTCCCGGACGCGGCGGGAGAGAGCACGGCAGTCGAGGTGCTGGTCACCGAGCGGACGGGTTGGGAGGAGGTGGATGCGCCCGCGGTATCGCGCGACGAGCGCGCCCAACCGTGGCGGGTGGCGGAGGCCGGGTTCCTGGCCGAACGGCTGCGCGCCCTCCACGACGACGGGGTGCAGCGCGGTGAGATGGCGGTCCTACTCCGGTCCTACAGCTACGTCGAGGCCTACGAGGACGCGCTCGAGGCCGCGGGTCTCGCGCCGTACGTCGTCGGGGGACGGGGGTACTGGAGCAAGCAGCAGGTGACCGACGTGCGCAACCTGCTCGGGTGCGTGGCGAACCCGCTCGACGACATGGCGCTGCTGGGGGCGCTGGCGTCGCCCGCGTGCGGGGTGAGGCCGGACACGCTGTGGTTGCTCAGGAGCGCCGCCGGCGGCGCCGCGATCTGGTCGGGCTTGCGGTGGGCCTTCGGGGACGCGCCCGCTGCCGGCGAGCCGGCGGATCGACGCGCCGCCGACGACTCGCTGGACGAGTGGCGAGCGAGGGTCGAGGCGGAGGCAGCCCACATCCCGGCCGACGACGCGGCGGCGCTGCGGGAGTTCGTGGCGACAGTCGACGAGCTCCGGGAGGTGGCTCCACGGCTCTCTATCGAGGCCCTGATCGACAGGGTGATCACCGCGACGGGCTACGACCTCGCGCTTCTGATGCGCCCGCCACACGGCCGCCGGCGGATGGCGAACGTCCGCAAGCTGATGCGCCTCGCGCGCGAGTTCGAGGCCGACGTGGGACGTGACCTGCGCGCGTTCCTCGACTTCACGGCGACCGAGTCGGAGGTCGGGGGCAGGGAGGCCGAGGCGGCCGTGGACGCCGAGGGGCACGACGGCGTGCGCCTGATGACGGTCCACGCCGCGAAGGGCCTCGAGTTCCCGGTGGTCGCGGTCGCGGACCTGGGACGGCGGCTGTCGGCGCCGGCACCACCGGCGCTGCGCCTTGCGCCGGCCGAGGAAGGCGCGTCCGGCGACGCGGACGCGGGGGCGATGCGCGTGGGCCTGAAGCTCGCCCGGCTGGGCCACAAGCGCGTGGGCATCTTCGATTGGCAGGAGCTCGAGGAGCGCGCGGTCGAGCGCGATCGCGAGGAGGAGCGGCGGATCCTGCACGTCGCGATGACGCGCGCGCAGCGGAGTCTGGTCCTGAGCGGCGCCTTCGACCTGGACAAGATCGCCGACGACCCGAAGCCCACCGATCCGCTCATCGCCACGGTCCTCCGCGCACTCGGGTGGACGGCTTCGGAACAGCACGTGACGCTCGACCCTCCGCCGCTCGCCGACGGGGCGGTCGCCGACGTTCGTCCGGCTCGCGTCGCGGTCCGGACGCGGGTGCCGGGCGACGCCGCCGCACCTGCCGCGGGGCGGCCGGCGCTCGGTCGATCGCGGCGGTGACGCCGGCCCCGGCGCGGCCGAGCGTCCACTCCAGGACCCCGAGCTCGCCCCGCCGGCCGAGGGAGCTCCGACGTCGGTGCGGGCGGTGTCCTACTCCGCGCTGTCGCTGTACGAGCGCTGCGGCTATCGCTTCTACGTCGAACGGGTGCTCGGACTCGCCCCGCGACCCCCGGGAAGGGCGAAAGTGGAGGAGGGGAGGGACGAGGACGGTGCGGGCGACGAGCACCACTCGGCCGACGACCTCGATGGCCTCGCCGGGCGGTACGCACGCGGGCGCGTGGTGCACCAGCTGCTCGAGCGGAGCGCGCGCGAGGAATGGTCCCCGCCAGACCCGCGCCACGCGGCGGAGCTTCTCCGGAGCGAGGGGGTCGACGCCGACCCGGAGGAGGCGCGCCTCGCGACGCGGCTGGTGGACGCGTTCCTGGCGGCGCCGATCCGGTCCGAGGTCGCCGCCGCGCACCGGCTGCATCCCGAGGTCCCGTTCGCCTTCCGGGTGGGGGAGATCACGGTCAGGGGCGAGATCGACCTGCTGGCGGACCTCGGTACGGAGGTGCTGGTGCTCGACTACAAGTCGGATGCCCTCCGGGGCGCCGACCCGACCGCGCACATACCGCGCTACGAAGTCCAGCGCCGCATCTACGCGCTGGCGGCGCTGCGCCGGTACGGGAGGCCCGTGCGGGTGTCGTACGTGTTCCTCGAGCGCCCGGACGAGCCGGTCGAGCTCCGGTTCCAGCCAAACGACGTGGGCCCGCTCGGCGACGAGCTCGCGACCGTGGCGAGAGGGATCTCGGAGGGCCGCTTCGAGGTGACCGACCGGCCGGAGCGCTCGCTCTGTTTCGACTGCCCGGCCCGGGAGCGGCTGTGCGTCCACGGGCCCGAGCTGACGCTGCGGGACAGCGCGGCCTAGGCCGACGCCGGAGGGGCTTTCCGTCGGGGACGGGCCCTACCTTGCGGATGTACCAGCACGCGAGACGAGGAGATCCCAGCGCGCATGCCCCTCTGCTTCATAGAGCCCACCGAGGCGATCCGGGTCGTTGCCGAGTCGGTCGGTCGCGAGGCTAGGCGCCAGCTGCTCGGGGAGGTCGTGCGCGCGTGGGTCGACGAGATCCCGGACGACGAGCTCGAGGTCCACTACGCCAAGGCCGTCGACGACCTCGACGACGACGATCTGTCGATGCTCGCCGCCTGGCACGCCTCGCTCGAGGTCGGTCACCCGATTGCCAGCAAGGAGTTCCTGCTCAAGGCGTTCCCGGGCCTCGGGGAGCACCGGCGCGAGGCGCTCAAGATCGCGGCGGGATTCCGCGGCGACGTGGCCTTCGACGCGGGCGTCAGCGAGGAGCAGGCCCTGGGAACCGTTCTCCCGTGGCTTTCCGACGAGCGGACCATGGAGCTCGCCGCTGAGGCGATCGAGCTTTACTGCTGGGACCGCCTGGGCAGTGACAACTGACGGCTGCAAACCGGCGCCTGGCGGCGTCCTCGGTCGCTCGCGTGCGGAGCACGCGTCGCTCCCTGCGTCCTTGCCAGGCTTGGTTTTCGCTCGTCAGTCGACACTGCCCTAGCGTCAGCCCAACTGGCGACCGCCTCCCGGCGCCAACCCGATAGCCCTAACCTCGCCCGATGTCCGACCGCTGGGCCACGTTCGATTGCTATGGGACCCTGATCGATTGGGATGGCGGGGTTGGCGAGGCGATGGGGAGGCTGTGGGGCGGTGTGGATCGGGCGCGGTTGCTTCGGGCCTATCACGCGGTTGAGCCGCTCGTTCAGGAGCGGCGGGATCTCTCCTATCGGGAGGTTCTGACGCGGTCGCTCAGGGCGGTGGCGGCGATCGAGGGCCTGCCTCTCGCCGCCGGCGAGGACGCCGTCCTGGCCGACTCCCTGCCCGACTGGCCCGCATTCCCCGACGTGCCGCCGGCGCTGCGGGAGCTGCGGGAGCGCGCCGTTGGCCTCGCGATCCTGTCCAATACCGACCCCGACCTGCTCCGGTCCTCGCTCGAGCGGATCGGAGTGCCGGTCGACCTCACCGTGACCGCCGCGGACTCCGGCTCCTACAAGCCCGCCCACGGTCACTGGGAGGAGTTCTTCAGGACCACCGGGGCCGACCGCGAGCGCTGTGTCCACGTGGCGGCCAGCCCCTTCCACGATCTGGCCCCGGCGAGCGAGCTCGGGCTGACCGCCGTGTGGATCAACCGCACGGGAGAGGAGACCGACCAGCCGCGCGCGGCCGAGCTGCCCGATCTGCGCGACCTGCCGGCCACGGTCGAGCGCCTCGGCAGCCCTCCCGCCTAGCCCCCGTGTGCGGGTCTATCCAGGACGGTGGTCGGGGAAGCTGGTGCTAAAGAGGCGGCGACTTCGTGCGTTTTGTCGCAATTTCCGGATTTATTGGTCGAGCGAGGCTTGACCGCGGCGACCGGCGATGGTTTTGTTGTCGGCGAGACGCGGACTGGACGCGAAGAGCGAGCCGAGAGATGAGAGGCTCGCCGCGCAGGCCGCCGGAGGCCTCGGCCACCGGCTGGCGCGCTTCTCAGGCGCCTTTCGTCCGCGTCTCTTTACGTGCGCGCCCACTCGCCGAGCGCCGCTCTGACCTCGGCCCTCGCCTGCGCCGAGTCGCGGAAGTGCACAGCGCGCATGCCCACGTCGCGTGCCGCGCGGCAGTTCTCCTCGATGTCGTCGACGAAGACGCACTCGGCCGGGCGAAGGCTGTCCCCGAGCCGCTCGACCGTCAACTCATAGATCTCGGGGTCAGGCTTCCGCATCCCGACGAACGCCGAGTCGACCACGACCTCGAAGATCTCATCGATGTCGGGCAGCATCGCGCGCCACCGCGGCTCCCACTCCCTGACGTTGTTGGTCAGCAAGGCCATGCGGTAGCTGCGCCCCCGCAGCTCTCGCATCAGCTCGATCATGTCGTCGTTCCGACTCAGCGCGTTGAAGTAGGTCTCCTGGAACTCGCGCAGCCTCACATCGCCGCCGAGCTCCTGCTCGAGCCGGCGCAGGAACTCGTCCTCGGTGATCACGCCGCGCTCTAGCTCGTGCAGAGGGTGGGTCCCGGTCGCTTCGAGGATGCGGATCATGGCCTCACCCAGCTGCTGGGGCGTGATCCCGGACCGCCGCTGGTAGGCGGCGAACGACTCCATCAGCGGCGTCGTGAGGACGCCCCCGAAGTCCGAGATCACGGCTCGGATCGGCGACCCGTCTGTCACGCGGCCGCCTGGGGCTCGGCCCTCACGGTCACCTCATACGACCCCATCCCCTCGCGGCCCTCCATGCGCCAGTCGAACACCGACGCGTTGACCTGCAGGCCGGGAAGCTCGAGCGTGGTTCCGCCGGCCGCCTCGCCGGCGAGGCGGCGCGGAAAGTCCTCCCCCGGCATCCACAGCTCCATGCTCGCGCTCCGCTGCCGGCCGTCGCCGTCGTACACGGTCGACAGCCGAGCGTCCTCCACCGACCTGAGCTCTCCCCCAGTCAGGAGCACTGCGGTTATGAGCTCGCGCCCGTGTCCGGGCGCCCCCCTGGGCCGGCGCGCCACGGCGAGCACGGCGTGGTCGGAGTCGAACAGGGCCGAAACCGCGCGCAGTGCGTCGAGCTCTTCCCATTCGGGGGGTGCCAGGGTCTCGGCCGCGGTCCCCATGCAGTCGATCGGCCTGCCCTTCGCGCGTCCGCTCACGCGGCAGACGTGTATCCGCGAGCCGGCGAGCTGAGCTGCCTCGCTCGCCAGCGTGAACTCGAGCTCGAGCGTATCGTCGAGGGAGGCGCGATAGCCGTCACCCGTGCGCTCCACCGCCGGCCCGCCGGCCACGCTGGGTGTCGCGCCCTCGAAGATCAGCGTCAGCCCGGCGCGCGCCATGCCGTGCACCCGGCGTGCGCCGTCGAAGAAGCTGAGCGAGACCGGGGCCTCGCTCACGCGCTCGCCGATGCTCATCGCTCCAGGTGGGGGGCTCGTGGCTCTCGGTGGTCCACGTTCGGGTCGGCCTCGACCGCCGTCCCCTCGACGTCGTACCGGCGACGCGCGCCGGAGCCGGAGCGACCCTGCCCGTCCCGTGCCCGTGAGCGGCCCGCTCGCCTGCCTGCCACCCCGGCCGCGCCGACGAGCATCCGGCGGGCGATCAGCCGCCCGACGATCCGCCGCGCAACCAGCCGCGTCGGAGGAACGAGGAGCAGCAGACCCAGGATGTCGGAGAGGAAGCCCGGGGTGAGGAGCAGGGCTCCTCCGAAGATCACGAGCCCGCCGTCGAGCGCCTCGCGATGGGGCACCCGTCCGGCCTGCATGGCCTCGTTGAACCGGCGCCAGGCCGCCCGTCCCTGGGCTCGCATGAGGATGCCGCCCAGGATCGAGTCCGCGAGCAGGATCGCGATGGTTGCGGACACCCCGATCGCCTCGCCGACCTCGATGATCACGGCCAGCTCGGCGAGCGGCACGACGATGAAGAGCAGGATCAGGACGAGCGTCCGCATCGAGGACCAGGCTACTGATCGATCCGCGCCCGGCCAGGCCGCGCCTGCGCCCCGCGGCGGTTCGGGTCCCTCTCTAGAATCGACTGCGATGCCCTCCGTAGAGCAGGTGCAGGAAGCGCTCACCAATGTGATCGATCCCGAGCTGGGCCTCGACTTCGTCGACCTCGGCCTGGTCTACGAGATCGAGGTCGAGGACGACCAGGTGTACGTCACGTTCACGCTGACCTCGCCGGGCTGCCCGATCGGTCCGCAGGTCTCGGATCAGATGCGCGAGTACGTGGGCGAGCTCGACGGGGTGGCGAAAGTGCATCCGAAGATGGTGTTCTCGCCGCCGTGGTCGCCGGACCGCATGAGCGAGGACGCCAAGTTCGCCCTCGGCTTCTAGCTCGGACTACGAGCGGCTGCGCGGACGCGCCTTGGCGCCGCCGTTTCGCGACGGGGCCTTGCGGGCACGCGTCGGCTTGCGCGACGCCGGAGCGGACTTCTCCGCCGCGTCCAGCAGCTCGTCGAGCGACTGCTCGATGAACTCCCCGAACTCCTCGATGTCGGGGAACGCGTCGTAGTCGCCCAGGAGGCCGAAGTCGACGCCGCCGTTGTAGCTCATGATCGCCACCGCGAGCGCGTGATCCTCGGGTAGGAAGGCCACGGGCACGATCTCCCGGAGCTCCCGCCCGAGCATGTAGAGGGGGAACTGCGGCCCGGGCACGTTCGTCACGATCAGGTTGAAGAGCCGGGTGGAGAAGTTGAGCCGCGACGCTTGCGCCAGCAGCGTGGGGGGAGCGAAGCCCTGCAGGCCGGCGAGGACCTCCGCCCCGAGGGCCTGCTTCGACTCCTTCAGTCCCCGCATCGCCCCGCTCACGATGCGAAGTCGCTCCACCGGGTCGTCGACGTAGACCGGCAGCGGGCCTCGCATCGCCGCGATGCGGTTGCCGAGCTCACCCTGCTGCTCCTCGGTCCTGATCGAGACGGGGACGAGCGCGCGCGGCTCGAGGCCCTCGGCGCGCACGCCGCGTGATCGCAGCCAGCGGCGCAACGCCCCGGATACGACCGCAATCACGACGTCGTTCACGGTCCCGCCGAGCTCGTTCTTGATCGCCTTGAAGTCGTCGAGTCGGCTTTGTACCCAGTGGATGCGACGGTGCGGGCCGATCTCCACGTTCAGCGGCGTCTCGGGCGCAGGATTGAGCCCGGCCCAGGCGACCTCGCCAAGCGCCTCCGCGGCCTCGACCGCGCGCGAGGCGGTGTTGCGCGGATGCTGCACGGCACCGATCGCCTGGCCGGCAAGGTCCACGGGCGTCTTGATCGCTCCCTTCACGCCCTCGGCCACGAGCTCCGCCTGCGACGGCTCCGGGCTCGGGACCCATGGGGCATCCGCGCTCGGGCTGTCCGAAGGGGTGTCGGTCAGGTCGAAGAGCACCGTCGCGATGTCCACCCCGGAGATGCCGTCGATCATCGCGTGGTGGGTCTTCGTGACGAGCGCGAAGCGGTCTTCCTCGAGGCCCTGCACGACCCACATCTCCCACAGCGGCTTTGATCGGTCGAGGCGCTGCGAGAACACCCGCCCGGCGAGCTGACGCAGCTGGTCCTCCGACCCCGGCGCGGGGAGCGCCGTGAATCGCACGTGGTAATCGAGGTTGAAGCGCGGATCGTCGATCCAGAACGGCCGCCCCATCTCGAAGCGAGGCGACTTCAGCTTCTGCCGGTAGCGCGGCACCAGGTGGAGCCGCGAGCCGAGCGACTCGAGGAACTCCTCGCTGTTGGGCGGTGGGCCCTCCAGCACCACCACCGCGCCCACGTGCATGTGCGACGCACGCCGTTCCTGGGCAAGAAAGGACGCGTCGATGGCGGTGAGGCGGTCCTTGTGGCCCTCGGCCATGAGCGAACATTATCTTCGCCACGCCGCCGGGGCGCACCGGGAGCCGCCCGAACCGCTGCCAGAATCGCCGCCGATGCGGTTCCTGACCGTCCTGCTGGTCATGACGATCGCCGTCGGCGTCGGATTCGTCGCGCTCGCGGCCACCGACAACATCCCGTTCGTCGGCGACCTGGACGACACCGGCGCTGAAGTCGATCAGGCCGGGACCATCGACCGCTTCGACGAGTCGGCGGCCTTCGCGGCGCTCGAGCGCCAGGTCGAGCTCGGGCCGCGGCCGGCCGGCTCAGACGCGTCGCGGCGGCTCGGAGAGTGGCTGCGCGCCGCGGTGCCGAACGGCCGCTTCGAGCCGGTCCCGGGCGGACTACGGAACGTGATCGGCGAGGTTCCCGGCCGTGACCCCGGCCGCTACATCGTCGTCGGCGGCCACTACGACACCAAGGACATCCCCGACTTCGTGGGCGCCAACGATGGCGCCTCGGGCACCGCCGTGATGCTCGAGCTGGCCCGGACGCTCCCGCCCAGAGAGCTCGAGGCCACCGTGGTCTTCGCCTTCTTCGACGGCGAGGAGAGCCCCGCCGGCACCCCCGACGAGGCCTTCCTCGCGGAGGGCCTCCGGGGCAGCAAGGTGGCGGCCGCCGCCCTCGCCGACGCCGAGGCCATGATCAACGTCGACCTCGTCGGCGACACGCGACTGTCGCTCCCGCGCGAGGAGAACTCCGATCCCGAGCTGTGGGAGGAGCTCCGCGCGGCCGCTGAGCGAGTCGGGTACGGCGCGGTCTACCCGCCGGAGACCGCCGCGGGGGTCCTTGACGACCACATCCCGTTCCTCGAGGCCGGCGTTCCGGCGATCGACGTGATCGATTCCGACTTCGACTGCTTTCACCATCCGTGCGACGACCTGTCGGCGGTGTCGCCCGAGAGCCTCGACGCGGTCGGCGAGCCGCTGCTCGAGCTGCTGCGGGAATTGGGCGGAGCCCGCTAGAGACCACGCATCCTGGAGGACGCTCGGAGCGCGCCCTCCTACACTCTGATTGATGCCGGACGCTCCCGAAAAGCTCTACCTCGCGGCCCCGCGCGGCTACTGCGCCGGCGTGGACCGGGCGGTCGAGACCGTCGAGCGCGCTCTCGACCTCTACGGCCCGCCGGTCTACGTTCGCAAGGAGATCGTCCACAACAAGCACGTCGTGGAGGAGCTCCGCGAGCGAGGGGCCATCTTCGTCGATCAGGAGACCGAGGTGCCGGAGGGCGAGACGGCCGTGTTCTCCGCGCACGGGGTGGCGCCGAGCGTGCATCGCAACGCCGAGGCGCGTGGCCTGAAGACGATCGACGCCACCTGTCCGCTCGTGACCAAGGTCCACGTCGAGGCGAAGAAGTTCGCCGCCCAGGGGCACACGATCGTGCTGATCGGCCACGCCGGGCACGAGGAGGTCGAGGGAACCATGGGCGAGGCGCCCGAGAGCATCGTCCTGATCGAGACCGAGGCGGACGTGGACGTACTCGAGGTCGAGGACCCCGACCGCGTGGCCTTCGTGTCGCAGACCACGCTGTCGGTGGACGAGACGAACTCGATCATCGCTCGGCTGCGCGAGAAGTTCCCCAACATCCAGGGTCCGCGTACAGACGACATCTGCTATGCGACCACCAATCGTCAGATGGCGGTCCGTCAGATGGCACGCGAGTGCGACCTGGTGCTGGTGATCGGCTCACGCAACTCTTCGAACTCGAATCGGCTGGTGGAGGTCGCCCGCGACCACGGCGCCGAATCTCACCTGATCGACAACGAGGGACAGGTTCGCGAGGAGTGGCTCGCCGGTACGCGGGTCGTGGGGATCACGTCCGGGGCAAGTGCGCCGGAGGCGCTCGTGCAGCGGCTCGTCGACTTCTTCCGCCGTCGCGGGACCGAGGAGGTCGCCGAGTTCGAGGTGGTGCAGGAGGACGTCCGCTTCATGCTGCCCAAGAAGATCCGCACCGCGCTCGAGCAGCGGCAGGCAGAGCCAGCGGCGGGCTGACGTGGGCGTCAGTTCGGTGGCTTCGGCGTGAATTGAAAGCCGTGGAGGCGCAGGCCGGGCGACTCGGCGATCACCGTGCCGTCGGTCTCGTGGACGCCGGGCTCGACGTCCGCGCCTGAGAGCACCGCCCAGGCGCCGCCCGCCTCGAACTCGACGGACGCCGCGGCGCCGGCATCGGCCGCCTCGAGCCAGTCGTCCCCCTCGAGCCAGTCGCGCACCAGCTCGAGCCGCTCGCGCTCGGCGGGGAGCGCCACGTCCGCCGTCTGGGGCTCCAGCAGGGCGCCCGGTGCGTCCTCGGGCCGCAGCGGAGCAAGCGGCTGCGGCAGGTCCAGGCCCGGGTCGAGCTCCCGGAGGGCATCCTGGATCGCCCGCTCGGTCTGCTCGTACTCGCCCTCGCCGTAGTGGAGGAGCGTCAGGCGGCTGCGCCGGTCGAAGAGGTAGCGGCCCGGCCATCCCCGGTTGCCGTACTCACGCCACACGACGAGCTCCGGGTCGAGCGCCACCGGGTACGGCACCGCGAGCCGATCCACGGCGCGCGCGACGACGGCGCGGTCGCGACCGAACGAGTAGCCCGGCGAATGAACGCCGATCACCTGGAGCCCATGCCGCGAGTAGCGCTCGTGCCAGGCCTTGAGGTAGGGGAGGGTGCGGAGCGAATTGATGCGAGCGAAGTCCCAGAACTCGACCAGCACCGCATGACGCCCCAGGAGGCGGTCCATCCGGAGGAAGGGCGCTCCGAGCCAGTCGAGTCGCGGTGGGAACTCCGGCGCGGCGATCTCGGCGTGGGGCGGCGTGCGCACGGTCGAAGGATGTCAGCCAGGTGAGCGGCGGCTGATCGCCGTGAGGTGGGATCGGCGGCCTGCCCGCCAAGGGTCGCCCGCGTGGCGCCGCCCCCTGTGGCAGCGCGAGAGCATCCGTGCTCGTCAGTGACTGGATCGTACCGGCTTTTCGGCCTCAAGGGGGAGACCGAGTCTCCCCCATTTAGGAACCCCACCATCGGTGACGTGGATCACGTGATCGGCGCCGTGGCGCTTCAGCAGGCTCCCGGCCACGGCGGCGCGCGCTCCGGAGGCGCAGAGAACCGCGACCGGCCGGTCGGGATCGATGTCGTCGGGCATCGCGTGGATGTCGTGGTAGGGCGCGTGCACGGAGCCGGGTATGTGGCCGGCGTCCCACTCGGGCTGTTCGCGGACGTCGAGGATCTGCAGCTCGTCGTCGGCATCGCGCCGTTCGGGGAGGCGTTCGAGCTCCAGCCGCTCGACGCGCTCGGCCTCCCGCTTCTCCTGGCGCCAGCTCGTCATGCCGCCGGAGAGGTAGCCCCCGAGCCGGCGGATGCCCACGGCGACGGCGAGGAGTCCTGCGCGGCGCCCGTCGTCGTCGTCACGACCGACGAACACGATCTCCTGCTCGCGGTCGGCGATCCAGGCGAGCTTCGACCCGAAGCCCGCGCCGTGCATCGATATGCACACCGCGCCGGGCACGTGCGCGTCGTCGAACTGGAGGTCGGTGCGCACGTCGACCAGGAGCGCGTTCTCGCGACGCTTCTGCTCGACCTGACGCGGTGTCAGCGGCAGGACCTCCACCCCCTCGGTGAGGAGCGGCCCGCGGTTCAGCTGGACGATCGCCTCGAAGTTGGGCGGCTGGGGGCCGAGCTCGGCGAGCGCCGCCTCCACGAAGCCCTCCTCGTCCTCGACCTGGAGGATCGGGTTGTGCTCGAGCTCGAACCCCACCGTCGAGGAGATCTTCAGGTCCATGCCGGGCCCACCGCACATCGAGCCGCCGAGGTGTCCCGGCCACACCTCGGTGGCGGGCGGGAGCGGCAGGATCTTCTCTCGCAGGGAGTGGAAGATCCCGCGCGCGCCCTCGGTTCTGTCGATCGCCAGATCGGGCCGCGCGACGTCGCCGACGAACAGGGTGTCGCCGGTGAGGATCGCCCAGGGTTCCTCGCCACGACCGCGGTCGATCAGCGCGAACGCGGTGTGCTCGGGCCGGTGGCCGGGCGTGTGCAGGGCGCGGATGCGGACGCAGCCGAGCTCCAGCTCCCATCCGTCCTCGAACGGCTCGTGCTCGTACTCGGGCGCCGCGTCGCGGTGGATGTGTACCCGGGCGCCGGTGGCGGCCGCGAGCCGCCCGTGCCCCGACACGTGGTCGGCGTGGTTGTGGGTCTCGAGGACGTGCTCGATGCTCACGCCCATGTAGCGGGCGAGCTCGAGGTAGTCGTCGACCTCGAAGCGGGGGTCGACCACGGCGGCCACCCCCTCGTCCTCGTCGCCGACCAGGTACGACGCACATCCCAGGTCGTCGTGGGTGATCTGGCGAAAGATCATCGCTCGCCCCTCACGTTAGATCGCCCGCCGCACAAAGGCGAGAGCCCCGGCGGGCCGGGGCTCTCGGAAACGGGTCTGCTGGCACCGGCTCTAGCCGATGCTCCCCACCATCTCCAGCTGAATGAGGCGGTTCAGCTCGACGGCGTACTCCATCGGCAGCTCCTTCGTGACCGGCTCGATGAAGCCGTTCACGATCATCGCGGCGGCCTCCTCCTCGGTGAGTCCGCGGCTCTGGAGGTAGAACAGCTGCTCGTCGGAGATCTTGCCGACCACGGCCTCATGCGCGACCGTGACGTGAGGATTCTGAATCTGGATGTCGGGCCACGTGTCGGACCGCGACTCGGGGTCCATCATCAGGCCGTCGCACTGGACGCGCGCCTTCGAGCCACGCGAGTTGTGGCCCATCCTCACGAGCCCGCGGTAGCCCATGATCCCGCCGTCCTTCGAGATCGACTTGGCGAGGATGTTGGAGGTGGTGTTGGGCGCCAGGTGCATCACCTTGGCCCCGGTGTCCTTCCAGACGTCGCCGGTGGCCACGCCCACGTTCAGGTGGTCGGCACGGGCGCCCTCACCCAGCAGGAACGAACCTGGGTAGAGCATCACGTACTTGGCGCCCATCGAGCCGCCGACCCACTCGACGGTGCCCTCCTCCTCGACGATCGCGCGCTTGGTGTTGAGGTTGTAGACGTCCTTGGACCAGTTCTGAACGGTCGTGTAGCGCGCCTTGGCGCCCGGCTTGACGAAGATCTCGACGACCGCGGAGTGCATCGAGTTGACCGAGTAGCTCTGCGCGGTGCAGCCCTCGATGTAGTTCACGTCGGAGCCCTCGTCGGCGACGATCAGCGTGTGCTCGAACGTGCCCTCACCCTGGCCCTCCATGCGGAAGTAGGCCTGCAGCGGCATGTCCACCTTCACGCCCTTCGGGACGTAGAGGAAGGAGCCCCCGGACCAGATCGCGCCGTGTAGCGCCGAGAACTTGTTGTCCTGCGGCGGCACGCACTTGGTCATGAAGTAGGGCTCGACGAGCTCCGGGTACTCCTCTATTGCGGTGTCCATCGAGCAGAAGATGATCCCGAGGTTCCGGTACTCCTCCTTGAGGCCCTCGTAGACGGGCTCGTTGTCCCACACCCCCACCACGCCGGCGAGGTGCTCGCGCTCGGCCTGCGGGATGCCCAGGTTCTCGTACGTCTCCTTCATCTCCTTGGGCACGTCGTCCCAGGAGTTGTAGCGGCCGGCGGTCGGCGGCGAGTAGAGCACCAGCTCGTCGAAGTTGAGGCCCGAGAGGTCCACGCCCCAGGTCGGGATTGGCTTGCGCTGGAAGATCTCGAGCGACTTGAGCCGCTTGTCGCGCATCCAATCCGGCTCACCCTTGATCCGCGACATCTCCTCGACCACCTCGCGCGAGATCCCCTTCTTCGCGACGAGCTGACCCTGCTCGTCCTCGGCGATCGTGCTCGGCTTCGCGATTCGAGTCTTGTCGGTGGCAGCCATGCGGTCCTCTTGTCGGGAGACTTCGACCAAACCCTCGCGAGAGGGTCGGATATACATCCCGGAGTCTAGCGACGCGGATGGCCCGCCAGGAGGCCGGCGGCGCGCCGTTAGGCTAGCCTAAGCGGCGGTGCCCCGGACCGAGGCCGACCCGCCTGCCATGCGTCCCGCGAGGACAGAGCCGCCGCTCTTGGACGCCCCATGAGCGTGGAGCTTCAGTCGGTTGCGAAGGCGTTCGGACCCACCCGCGCGGTCGATGGCGTGACCCTCACGGTGGAGCGCGGCGAGCTGTTCGCGGTGCTGGGTCCGTCGGGGTGCGGGAAAACCACCCTGCTGCGGCTGATCGCCGGTTTCGAGGCACCGGACGACGGCTCGGTGACGGTCGGCGGGCGGAAGATGGCCGGGGCCGGCGCGATGGTCCCGCCGGAGAAGCGCCGCATCGGGATGGTGTTCCAGGACTTCGCGCTGTTCCCGCACCTCTCCGTTCGGCGCAACGTGGCGTTCGGCCTGGCTCGTGGCAACGGAGGTCGGGCTGACCGTACGCTCGAGCTGGTGGGCCTTCAGCACAAGGCCGACCGCTACCCGCACGAGCTCTCGGGCGGAGAGCGGCAGCGGGTGGCTCTCGCGCGCGCGCTCGCACCCGAACCCGACGTGGTCCTGCTCGACGAGCCGTTCTCCAACCTCGACGCCACCCTTCGGGCCGGCCTCCGGCGTGAGGTCGAGCTGATCCTCCGGGAGGCCGAGACGACCGCGATGCTCGTGACCCACGACCAGGAGGAGGCGCTGTCGCTGGCGGATCGACTGGCCGTGATGCGGGACGGGCGCCTGGTGCAGGTCGGGCCGCCGGAGGCCGTGTACTCCCGCCCGGCGGACCGCTGGGCGGCCGAGTTCGTGGGTGAGGTGAACGTGGTTTCCGGGATGAGCCGGCCCGATGGGATCGAGACGAGGCTGGGCCTGTTCGATCGCGCCGATCCGGCGGCTCGCGACGCGCTCCAGGCTGCCGTGCACGTGGCGATCCGGCCCGAGCAGCTCGACCTGCGGCTGGACGCCCAGGGGAACGCGGAGGTCACCGAGCGCGAGTTCCGCGGCCACGACGTCCTCTACCGACTCCGGCACGAGACCGCCGGCACCGTGCTGGTTCAACTGCCCTCGGTCGAGCTCTACGAGGTGGGCGACCGGGTGTTCGTGGCGCCGAGGCCCGCGGCCTCGGTCTCGGTGGTGGGCTGAGCCCGGGCCGCGCCTACTCGTCGCCGGGCCAGGAGGCGTCGCCGGTGGTGGCGCCGCGCATCACCTTCAGGTTCAGGAGGGCGCACTTGCGACGGGTCGGCGAGATGTCGATTCCGAGCAGGTCGACGATCCACTCGGCCGACAACCGCGGCACCTGCTCGACCGGCATCCCGATCAACTCCTCCGAGGCGATCGAGGCCGCCGCCTGCGAGATCGCACAGCCCTGACCGTGGAACCTCAGGTCGGCCACCTGGCCGTCCTCGACGACTATGTGAACGCCGAGCTCGTCCCCGCAGAGCGGGTTGTGATCGTGCCACTCGAGGTCGTGGGGCTCGAGCTCGCCGAAGTTCTGCGGGTCCTTGTAATGGGCGAGGATGTTGTCGCGGTAGAGGGCGTCCACGTGTTCAAGCGTAGCCCCGCGAAACGAGCGACCGCAGGTCCTGAAACACCGTCGACGATTGGCCTTTCCAGTCGGCGGTGGGTGATTCGGGCTACAAGCCGAACACGGAGCGCGCCTTGGCCAGCGCCTCCACCAGCCGGTCCACGTCCTCGCGCGCGTTGTAGACGTGGAACGAGGCGCGCGCGGTGGCCGGCACGCCCATCCTGCGCATCAGCGGCTGCGCGCAGTGGTGCCCCGCGCGGATGCAGACCGCCTCGCGGTCGCACAGCTCGGCGACGTCGTGCGGGTGCATGCCCTCGACCTCGAACGAGATCACGCCGCCGCGGCGCTCGGCGTCGGCTGCGCCCAGCACGCGCACACCGGGGAGCTCACCGAACCGCTCCAGCGCGTAGCCGGTCAGGTCCACCTCGTGAGCGCGGACGGCTTCCATGCCGAGTCCAGAGAGGTAGTCGATGGCGGCGCCGAGGCCGATGGCCTCGGCGATCTGCGACGTGCCCGCCTCGAACTTCCACGGTAGGTCGTTCCAGCTCGATGAGTCGCGCCCAACCTGCGAGATCATGTGTCCGCCGGCCACGAACGGACGCATCCTCTCGAGGAGCTCGCGGCGCCCGTGCAGGACGCCGATCCCGGTGGGCCCGAGCGCCTTGTGGCCGGTCCACGCGTAGAAGTCGGCGCCCACGTCCGACACGTCGAATGGAAGCTGCGGCACCGCCTGGGAGCCGTCCACCAGGGATACTGCGCCGGCGGCGCGCGCGCGGGACGTCACCTCGGCAACGGGGTTGATCGTGCCGAGCACGTTCGACACGTGGACGACCCCGACGAGCTTCACCCGACCCTCGGCGAGAACGGCATCCAGCTCCTCCAGGGAGATCTCGCCGGCGTCGGAAACGGACAGGTACCGCAGAGTGGCCCCGCGCTCCTGGCAGAGGAGCTGCCAGGGGACGATGTTGGAGTGGTGCTCCATCTCGGTGATCAGCACCTCGTCGCCGGGGCCGACGTTCTCCCGCCCCCAGGCGTAGGCGACGAGATTGATCGACTCGGTGGCATTGCCGGTGAAGAGGGTGGTCGCGGGATCCCAGCCGCAGAAGCGCGCGGTCCGCTCGCGGGCCCCCTCGTAGAGGTCCGTGGCCTCCTGTGCCAGCCGGTACATGCCGCGGTGGATCGTCGCGTTGATCTCCCGGTAGTACCTGTCGATCTCGTCGATGACCGAGTGTGGTGTCAACGAGGTGGCCGCCGAGTCGAGGTAGCAGAGTCGCTTGCCGTCGATCTCGGTGCCGAGCACCGGGAAATCGGCGCGCACGTCGGGGAGTGCGGTGGAGGCGACGATCATCAGCGCTCGGCGGTGAAGGCCACGACCTGCTCCTCGGCCGCGGCGAGCTTGGCGGCGATCCGCTCCCGCACGATTCGCTCGAGCGACTCGTCGTGGAGCCGCTGGACGACCTCCTCGAAGTAGCCCTCGACCAGGGTCCGGACCGCGTCCTGGCGCGAGACGCCGCGGGTCATCATGTAGTAGA
Organism: uncultured Thermoleophilaceae bacterium; assembly: GCA_963808955.1. Classification (GTDB taxonomy): domain Bacteria; phylum Actinomycetota; class Thermoleophilia; order Solirubrobacterales; family Thermoleophilaceae; genus CAWEHQ01. Next base: position 51,858 of record CAWEHQ010000002.1, read on the forward strand.
CCTGCTCCTCGTCGATCTCGCCGACGGTGCCGCCGTGCGACGCGGAGACGTTGTCGGTCTTGACGATCAGCGAGGGGATCGCGTCGCCCTTGGCCTTGGGCGACAGCAGCATGGAGTGGGTCTGCAGGTAGGTGTGCGAGTTCTGGGCGCCGTAGTCGATCTGGATCAGGCCCTCGTAGGACGCGCGCGATTGACCCGCAAGCGCGCCCTTCCAGACCGTGTCGCCGGTGGTGTCGCCCTGCTCGTGGAGATCGGTCGTGAACAGGTCGAGGTGCTCGTCGCCCTCGGTGAAGTAGAGCCCGGTGTGCCGCATGTCGGACCCGCGCTCGGCGGTCACGATGTCGAGCGTCTGCTTGGTGAGCCGCCCGCCGAGGTGGATCGGCACCCACGAGCAGTGGGCGTCGCGTCCGATCTCGACCCGCTTGGTGGAGAGGTCGTAGACCTCACCGCGACCCCAGTCCTGGAAGTGCGCGAGCTTGACGTTCGCGCCCGCCTCCAGGTACAGCTCGAAAGCGCCCGCGTGCAGCGCCTGCCCATCGATGTCCGGGGCCACGCAGTACTCGCGCAACGCGCACTCCGCCGCTTCCCCCACGACCCCGAGCGTGTGCGCGTACTGCGCAGTGCTGGGCTCGTCGATCAGGTACACGACCTGGATCGGCCGCTCGAGCCGAACCCCGCGCGGGACGTGGAGGAAGGCGCCACCGGACCAGAACGCCGCGGTGGCAGCGGCGAACTTACCCTCCTCGTGGGAGAGTCGGCGCATGTACCAGCGCTCGACCAGCTCCGAATGTTCCTCGACCGCCCGCTCGAGCGACGTGAGCACCACGCCCTGCTCGGCGGCGGCCGGATCGAGCCACGACCAGACGACGCTGGCTCCCCGCTGGACGATCAACCCGGAGAGCCCGGGCCTTCCGGAGTGATCAGCCGCACGTGAACCATCGCGGCTGTCTGCGATCTGCGATCTGCGATCTGCGATCTCAGGCAACACCGCCGTCACGACCTCCGGCAGCTCGTCGACGGATGCCACCACGTCGTAGTGACGCGACTCGAGCTCGTCCAGCTGCAGGCCCCGCAGGTGCGTCGTCCAGAACCCCGAGCGGCGCCACGTTGGCACCGGCTCACGCTCGTAGACCTCGAGCGCCTCCTTCCGCCGCTCCGAGACGTTGCTAGCTGGCATCGGCAGCGCGGGCTGCGCCCGCCTCCTCGCGCACGAAGTCGTACCCCTTGTCCTCGAGCTCGCCGGCGAGCTCCGAACCGCCCTCGCGCACGATCCGCCCGTCGAGCATGATGTGCACGAAGTCCGGGGTGACGTACTCCAGGATCCGCGTGTAGTGAGTGATGATCAGAACGCCCAGCTCGGAGCCGCGCATGGCGTTCACGCCGTCGGCCACCACCCGGAGCGCGTCGATGTCGAGCCCGGAGTCCGTCTCGTCGAGCACCGCGATCTCCGGCTTGAGCATCGCCAGCTGCAGGATCTCCGCACGCTTCTTCTCGCCTCCGGAGAAGCCGTCGTTCAGGTACCGGCTCGTGAACTCGCGGTCGATCTTGAGCAGGTCCATGTTGGCCTTCAGCTCCTGGCCGAACTGCTTGACCTTGATCGGCTCGTCGCGCTTGGCGTTCATCGCCATGCGGAGGAAGTTCGCCACAGAGACCCCGGGAATCGTCGCCGGGTACTGGAAGGCCATGAAGAGGCCGTTGCGGGCGCGCTCGTCGGGGTCGGCCTCGGTCAGGTCCTCGCCGTTCAGGAGCACCTTGCCGTCGGTCACCTCGTAGGAGGGACTGCCCATGATCGTGTTGGCGAGCGTCGACTTGCCGGAGCCGTTCGGCCCCATGAGGGCGTGGGTCTCGCCCTTAGCCACCTTCAGGTCGACGCCGTGGAGGATCTCGAACTCCTCCGTGCGGACGTGCAGGTTCTGGATCTCGAGGCTCACGCGGGTGTCTTCTTCCTCTGCTGCTTCGGGGGGAGGCCGGCAAGGTCGGACAGCGCGATGTCCTCGAGCGTGCCCACGATCGCGCCCTGGACGCGGGTCCAGAGGAGCTTGGTGGGGCAAGCCCGGGCGGTTGCCGCCTCGCGGGTGCAGACGGGGTCGCCGTCCGCGTCCACTCCGGCGGTGATGCAGTCGATCGGCGCGATGCGGCCCTCGAGCGCGCTGACGACCTGCGCCATGGTGATGGCATTCGGAGCCCGCGCGAGCATGTAGCCGCCGCGGGCGCCGCGGCGGCTCGTGACGAGGTCGGCGCGCCGGAGGCGCTGGACGAGATGCTCGAGGTAGGCGAGCGGCAGGCCCTCTGCCTCCGCGATCGTCCCGAGCGCCACCGGCTGGTGGCCGTCACGCTCGGCGAGGTGGGCCATGACCCGGATCCCGTACTCGGCCTTGGTGGAGAACATCATCGTTGGAAAACCTACCTTAGCGGTAGGTTTGGCTCGAGGAGGGCCTGCTACGAGCCGGACTGAAGCGCCTCGACGTCGTGCGCGATCCGCTCGGGCGTGGCCTGTCCCAGCGGGAACGCGACCCGCTGAAAGCCACGGGCGTCCACCAGCACTATCCGCGCCTGATGCTCCGCGTCCGGAAGCTGCGGCTGCACGGCGTAGGCGTCCCACAGCGGGCGGAGCTCCTCCTCGCCCCCCAGCACGAACTCCATCCGTCCGGTCATGCGCTGCTCGGTCAGGAACGCGCGCGCCTGCTCGGGCGTGTCGTTCGGAGGGTCGACGGCGATCGCGAGCGCCGGCACGTCCTCGTCGAGCTGGTCGAGCGCGCCCTTGATCTGCTGCGCCTGCGGCGGGCAGGTCTCGTCGCAGTTCGTGTAGAGGAAGGTGACGATCACCGGGCGGCCGCGGAAGTCGCGCATCCGCACGAGCTCCCCGTCCTGGTTCTCGAGCGCGAAGTCGGGGGCGCGGACCCGGTCCGGGAGGATCGACCCGGCAAACCCTGTCGCCGCCGCGAGCGGCTCCTCGGCGGCCGGCTCCTCGCGGTCGGCGCTCGCCACGATTACGAGCGCCCCGAGCGCCAGCACCGCGGCCAGTACGAGCGTCATCAACACGCGCGGATGCACCGCCCCGAGCGTAGATGCTCGCCGGCGCTACGATCGTGCGCGAGACCGCCGATTCCGGGCCCGGAGGGGATCCGGCAAGCCGCGGAACCCACGCTACACTTTATGAAGTAAAAGGCGATCCAGTATTCGGAGATTTCAGATGGCGAGCGGCGCAGACGTAATCCGGAGGGCCAAGGAGCAGATCAGGGAGGTGGACCCGCGCGAGGTCCACGAGCTTCGCGGCAACGGCTCGGCGAGCTCTAACGGCGCGGTCGTCGTGGACGTGCGCGAGCAGCACGAGTTCGAGGAGTCGCACATCCCGGGCGCGGTCCACGTGCCCCGCGGCCACCTCGAGTCGCGGATCGAGGGCGCGGCGCCCGACAAGTCCGAGCGCGTGATCCTCTACTGCGCCTCGGGCAACCGCTCGGCGCTGGCGGCACAGACGCTCCAGTCGGAGCTCGGGTACGAGCACGCCGAGTCCATGGAGGGCGGGATCACCCTCTGGAAGGACCGCGGGTACGACGTCGATGTCCCACGTGCGCTCACCGCGGAGCAGCGGCAGCGGTACTCGCGCCACCTGCTGATCCCGGAGATCGGCCTCGAGGGCCAGGTGAAGCTGCTCGACGCGAAGGTGCTGCTGCTGGGCGCCGGCGGGCTCGGCTCCCCTGTTGCGCTCTACCTGGCCGCGGCCGGCGTCGGCACGCTGGGCCTGGTCGACGACGACGAGGTCGACCTGACGAACCTCCAGCGGCAGATCGCGCATACGAGCGACCGGGTGGGGACGGCGAAGGTCGACTCCGCCGAGCAGTCGATCGCCGAGATCAACCCGGACGTCGAGGTGGTCAAGTACAAGACCCGCCTCGATGCCGCCAACATCATGGAGATCATCGAGGGCTACGACGTCATCGTCGACGGCGCCGACAACTTCCCGACCCGCTATCTCCTCAACGACGCGTCGGTCAGGGCGAGGATCCCGGTGGTCTCAGCGTCCATCCTCGGGTTCGACGGGCAGCTGTCGGTGTTCGCCCCTTACGAGGGTCCCTGCTACCGCTGCCTTTACCCCACGCCTCCGCCCGCGGAGCTCGCGCCGTCCTGTGGCGCGAACGGGGTGCTCGGCGTCCTCCCGGGGACGATGGGGATGCTCCAGGCGACCGAGGTCATCAAGCTGATCGTGGGCGCAGGCGAGCCGCTCGTGGGCCGGCTGCTCCTGTACGAGGCGCTCAGCGAGACCTTCACCGAGCTGAAGGTGAAGCGCGACCCCGACTGCCCGATCTGCTCTCGGGACCCGGACTCGATCGCGGCCGACGAGATGGGCAAGTTCCCGGACTACGAGTTGTTCTGCGCCGGCTGATGCCAGGAGCGCTGCAAACCGTCGCCTCCCGTCGTCATCGGGTCTCGACTTGGCCCACCAAGCCTTCGACCCTGCTTCCTCGGGAGGCTCGATTTCGCGCTCCTGGCTATCAGCCCCTCCGGGATCCGCATGAGCACGATCAAGATCCCGCCGGTGCTCCGCAACTACACCGGCGGGGAGCGCGAGGTGGCCGCGGGCGGCGGCACGGTGGGCGACGTCCTCCGGAATCTCGCGTCCCAGCACCCCGACACCGGCGGGCAGCTGTTCGCCGACGACGGCCAGCTGAACCGCTTCGTCAACGTCTACCTGAACGACGAGGACGTGCGGGTGCTCGACGGCCTCGACACGTCGGTCGGCCCGGAGGACACGCTGGTGATCCTCCCGGCGATGGCCGGCGGTTGAGCAGCCGGCCCGCGGACGCCCAGGGCTACACTTTCTGAAGCGATGCTCGAGCCGCGCCTCGACAATCGGCCGTGCGGGGGTAAGTACCCCGACATCGTCGAGTCGATCGGACACACGCCGCTCGTCGAGCTGCGACGGCTGTCGCCGAAGGATGGCGTGCGCATCTTCGCGAAGCTGGAGAGCTACAACCCCACCGGGTCCGTCAAGGATCGGGTGGCGCGGGCCATGATCGAGGACGCCGAGGAGCGCGGCGCGATCGAGCCCGGCCGGACCATTCTCGAGCCGACGTCCGGCAACACCGGCATCTCGCTCGCGATGATCTGCTCGCGCAAGGGCTACCCGCTGAAGGTGGTCATGCCGGACAACGTGACCAGCGAGCGGACCGACCTGCTCGAGACGTACGGGGCCGAGATCGTCTACTCGCCGGGGAGCGAGGGCTCGAACGGATCGGTGGCGATGGCGCTCGACATGGCCGAGCGCGACGCGTCGTACTTCATGCCGTACCAGTACGGCAACGAGGCGAACCCGCGCGCGCACTACGACGGCACCGCCATCGAGATCCTCGAGGAGCTCGACGAGGTGGCCGCCTTCGTCGGCGGGCTCGGCACCGGGGGCACGCTGATGGGCAACGGCCGGCGGCTCAAGGAGGAGGACTCGGAGACGCTGGTGGTGGCTGCCGAGCCGCTCCAGGGCGAGCTGGTGCAGGGCCTGCGCTCGCTGGAGGACGGGTTCATCCCGCCGATCCTCGACCTGTCCCTGCTCGACCGGAAGATCTTCGTATCGAACCGCGACGCCGTGGTGTGGACCAAGCGGCTACTCGCCGAGGAGGGGTTGTTCGTGGGCGTCTCGAGCGGGGCGATCGCCTCGATCGCGGTCCGCGTCGCCTCCGAGATCGACGAGGGGAACGTCGTCTTCGTCGTCTGTGACGACGGCTGGAAGTACCTCAGCTCGGGCGTCTACACCAAGCCGATCGAGGAGCTCGAGGACACCATCGAGGCCGCCGCCTTCTGGTAGGCGGCAACGGGGGGGCGCCCGTCAGGTGCCGCTCTCGACGCGCTCGCGCCGCTTCGCTCGGCGGCGCTCCTCACGCTCGTCCTCTTCGTCGTCGTCTTCGTCGTCCGGGCCCATGCTCATCGCGCTCCTGAACTCGCGCATGCCCCGTCCGGCGGAGCGGGCCATCTCCGGGAGCTTCTTGGGGCCGAGCACGATCAACGCGATGATCAGAATCACCACGATCTCCATCGGTCCGACTCCCGGCATGATGCCCTTCCTTCGCTCGCCGCCCGAGGATAGATCACGCGACGCAGGGGGACTAGTCATCTAGCCTTTCCGCCGTGCGCATCTCGACCTCGCAGCGGGACGCCCTCATCGCGCATGCGCGCGAGGAGGCGCCGAACGAGTGCTGCGGCTACCTGCGCGCGGCCGCCGGTCGCGTGGAGGAGGTCTTCCGCAGCAGGAACCTCCGCAACTCGCGCTACGGCTACGAGCTCGATCCGCAGAGCCTCCTCGCGGCCAACGAGCTCGACGACGAGGGCTACGAGGTCGGCATCTACCACTCGCACCCGGCCAGCCCGCCGCAGCCGTCGCAGACCGACATCAACCTCGCCCACTACCCGCACTGGGTCTACCTGATCGTCTCGCTGGAGGGCGACCGCAACGGGAGCGAGCCCGACGTGCGGGCGTGGCGCCTCGCGGACGGCCGGGTCGAGGAGGAGGAGCTCGTCCTCGACGCCGATGGCTGAGCCCACCGCAGCTCCGCTGGTCTGCCCGGGCTGCGCGCGTAGCCACCCGCGCACGGAGCGCTTCTGCTCGAGCTGCGGAATGCCGCTCGTCCACGCGGGCGCGCCGGTGGCTGAGGAGCCCGCGAACGAGGCGCACGCGCGCGCTCGCAAGATCAAGCCGGAGTACACGCGCGGAGATCTCGTGCGTGCGGCCGGCGGGCGCAACCAGGCGGAGGCGGAGCTGATCCAGAACCTCCTGCTCGAGGAGGGGATCCCGAGCACGCTTCGCCGCACCGCCGGATTCGACGTGCCCGACTTCCTCGCGGCCGGGCCGCGCGACGTGATGGTTGCGGCGTCGGGCTACGAGGCGGCCCGCGGCACTCTCCTCGAGGCGGACCTGGTCACAGCCGATGCTGCTCCTGCTGCAGGGCCGAGCGCTCGCCAGATCGCGGTCATCCTGGCCGCGATCCTGGGCGGCGGCGGTGTCGCCGCGCTGATTGCCTGGGCGCTTCTCCCTGGCGCCTAGCTGATCCATCGGCGCGGCCGGCGCGGACAGGTATCGGAGCTGTTGACCTCGCGGCGGACCCCGTTTGAGCGGGGCGAACGCCGGAGATAGGATCGGGAGGTCAGGCACCTTCGAGGGAGGAGTAGCCACATGGCCAGCACCGCTCGGCTGCGCGCCACCGTGAACGGTGAGCCGCGCGAATCGGAGGTTGAGGCACGCCTCCTGCTCGTCCACTACCTGCGTGAGCACCTCGGCTTGACGGGGACGCACATCGGATGCGACACGTCCAACTGCGGTGCCTGCACCGTGCTCGTGGACGGGGATGCGGTGAAGAGCTGCACCCTGCTCGCCGCTCAGGCCGACGGTTCGGAGGTCACGACGATCGAGGGGCTCGCGAGCGGCGGCGAGCTGCACCCGCTCCAGGAGGCGTTCTGGAAGCACCACGGCCTCCAGTGCGGCTACTGCACCCCGGGGATGATCATGGCCGCCGTCGACCTGCTCGCGCGCAACCCGCGCCCCAGCGAGGAGGACGTGCGCCACGGACTCGAGGGCAACCTCTGCCGCTGCACCGGCTACCACAACATCGTCAAGGCGGTGATCGACGCCTCCGGCGGCGAGGTCGAGCCCGTGAGCCGGGAGGTGAGCGCATGAGCGCGACCGAGGAGCGCACCGAGGGCAACGGCTTCGTCGGCCAGTCGATGCGGCGCAAGGAGGACCCGCGCTTCATCACGGGGACCGGCCGCTACGTCGACGACATCGTGCTGCCCGGCATGCTGCATGCGGCGATCGTGCGCTCGCCCGAGGCGCACGCCGCGATCACCTCGATCGACACCGCCGAGGCGGAGAGCCATCCCGGGGTGGTCGCCGTCTTCACGGCCCAGGACCTCTCCTTCGAGGCCGGCGTCCCGATGGTGTGGAGCCCGCCGGGCGTCGACATGAACGTGCCCGACCACCTGCCGCTGAAGAGCGGCGAGGTGAAGTGCGTCGGGGACCCGGTCGCGGTGGTGGTCGGCACCGATCGCTACGGGGTGGTGGACGCGGCCGAGCTCGTCGTCGTCGAGTACGACCCGAAGCCCGTGGTCACCGACCCGGAGGCCGCGCTCGAGGACGGCGCGCCGCTCGTGTGGGAGCAGTTCGGGACCAACAAGACGCACGACTGGGCGATCTCGGGCGGCGACATCGACGCGGCGCTGTCGGAGGCCGACGTCGTGGTCGAGCGACGGATCGTGAACCACCGCACCGCGGGCGCGGCGATCGAGGCGCGCGGCATGGTCGCCGAGCCGGTCGGCCAGCGGATCACCCTCTACAGCTCGACGCAGGTCCCGCACATCACGCGCTTCGCCCTCTCCGCGATGCTCGGGATGTCGGAGGACCACCTGCGGGTGGTCGCGCCCGACGTGGGTGGCGGCTTCGGCACCAAGATCACCCCGTTCGCGGAGGAAGGGCTCGTATGCGCGCTCGCCCGCAAGCTCGGGCGCGCTGTGAAGTGGGTCGAGACACGCTCCGAGAACCTGCAGGCGAACCACCACGGGCGCGACCAGATCGCCTACGTCACGCTCGGCGCGAAGCGCGACGGCACGCTCACGGGCGTGCGCACGAGGCACGTGAACGACCTCGGCGCGTACTTCCACCTGTTGACGCCGTTCATCCCGGTGCTCGGCTTCCCCGTGATGGGGGGCTGTTACAAGATCCCGGCGATCGACCTTCACTTCACCGGCGTCTTCACCAACAAGTTCTCGACCGACGCCATCCGGGGCGCCGGCCGGCCGGAGGGGACCCATTGGATCGAGGTGGCGATGGAGCAGCTCGCGGCGGAGCTCGGCATGGACGGGCTCGAGCTGCGGCGGAAGAACTTCATCCCCGCCGACGAGTTCCCATACGAGACGCCGCTCGGGATCGTGTACGACTCCGGCAACTACGAGGGGACGCTCGACAGGCTGTTGGGGATGGTCGACCTCGAGTCGTTCCGCCGCGAGCAATCCGAGCTCCGCGAGCGCGGGGTCTACCGTGGGATCGGCTTCTCTACCTACGCCGAGGTCTGCGGCCTCGCGCCCTCGCGCGCGGTGGGTCCCCAGGGGGTGGGCCTACAGGCGGCGTTCTGGGAGTCGGCCGTGGTGCGTGTTCACCCGACCGGCTCGGCCACCGTCTTCACAGGCACCTCTCCGCACGGCCAGGGCCACGACACCGGCTTCGCCCAGATCGTCGCCGACCGGATCGGCGCCTCGCCCGACATGGTCGAGGTGGTCCACAGCGACACCGACCAGGGGCCGTGGGGGTGGGGCACGTACGGCTCGCGGTCGCTCGCGGTGGGCGGCGAGGCCGCCGCCCGCGCTGCCGTCAAGGTGCAGGAGAAGGCGAAGCGGGTCTGCGCGGCGCTGCTAGAAGCCGCCCCCGAGGACGTCGAGCTCGTGGACGGCCAGTACCGGGTGCGAGGTCAACCGGACAAGGGCATGTCGCTCGCCGACGTGGCCGGGGCCGCCCACATCCCACCACAGGAGCTTTCGACGGAGATCGAGCCCGGCCTCGAGGAGACCGCGTTCTACGATCCGGAGAACTTCGTGTTCCCGTTCGGTGCGCACGCCTGTGTGGTCGACGTCGATGTGGAGACCGGAAAGGTCCAGGTGGCACGCTGGCTGGCCGTGGACGACTGCGGCCCGGCGATCAACCCGATGCTGATCGACGGCCAGATCCACGGCGGGGTGACGCACGGCATCGGCCAGGCGCTCTACGAGCAGGTCGTCTACGACTCGGAGGGCCAGCTCGTGACCGGCACCTTCGTGGACTACGCGCTGCCGACCGCGGCGGAGGTCCCGATGTTCGAGACGGACCGAACCGAGACGCCCTCGCCCGTCAACTCGCTCGGCGTCAAGGGAGTGGGGGAGGCGGGCACCATTGCGGCAACCCCGGCGGTGACGGCCGCGGTGCATGACGCGCTCGCGCCGCTGGGGGTCGAGTACGTCGACATGCCGCTCACCCCGATGAGGGTGTGGGAGGCGATCCGGGCGGCCCAGGGTGCGGGCGGCGGTCCGCGGGACACGGAGCAGGGTCGCGAAGTCGGCGGCGAGCACGGCCAGGGCGCCGCCGGTTCGGGGCCAACCAGCCCGAGCGAGGGAGGTGCGGCGTGATCCCGGCGGAGTTCGACTACGCCGCCCCGGACTCGTTGGAGGACGCGATCCGTCTGCTGGGCGAAGGCGGCGAGGACGCCAAGCTGCTCGCGGGCGGACACTCGCTGATCCCGCTCATGAAGGTACGGCTAGCGACGCCCAGCATGCTCGTGGACCTGCGCCGGGTGCCGGGCCTGCGCGGTGTCGAGAGCGAGGACTCGATGCTCAGGATCGGCGCAATGACGCCGCACGCCCAGCTCGCCGATGCGCGCGCCGGCCTCCTCGCCGAGACGGCCGCGACCATCGCCGACCAGCAGGTGCGAAACCGCGGCACGATCGGGGGCTCGCTGGCGCACGGCGATCCCGCCTCGGACCTCCCAGCCGTGGTGCTCGCGGCCGAGGGCAGCGTCGTGCTGACGGGTCCGGGCGGAGAGCGGGAGGTCGCGGCCGCCGACCTGTTCGAGGACTACCTGACGACCGCGCTGAAGCCCGACGAGGTGATGACGGAGGTGCGCGTTCCGAAGCTCTCCGGGTATGGCTACGCGCATCGCAAGTTCAACCGCCGCGCGGAGGACTGGGCGATGGTGGGAGCCTGCGCGCTCGTGAAGACGACGGACGGGAGCTGCGAGGACGTCCGAGTCGGCCTGACCCACATGGGCTCCGTGCCGTTGCGCGCCACCGCGACGGAGGAGGCGCTGCGCGGCCAGCCGCTCGACCGCGACCGGATCGCCCAGGCCGCCGAGCATGCGGCGGACGGAACCAGCCCACCCGGCGACCTGAACGCGACTCCCGAGTACAAGCAGCACCTTGCGCGCGTACTCAGCCGCCGCGCGCTCGAGGAGGCTGCGGGACTCACGGGGTGAGCCCGGAGACGAAGCCGCTACCCGGAACCGTCGACGAAGTCCTCCAGGCGCTCGCGGCGGAGCGTTACCTGGCCGATCGCGGCCTCGCGACGGCGGTCTTCCTCGCGCAGTCGCTGGAGCAGCCGCTCCTGCTCGAGGGCGAGGCCGGCGTCGGCAAGACCGAGGTCGCCAAGGCGCTGTCCCAGGCGACCGGGGCGCGGCTGATCCGCCTTCAGTGCCACGAGGGGATCGATCTCCACAACGCCCTCTACGACTGGGACTACGCGCGGCAGCTGCTCGCGATCCGCGCCGCGGAGGGCGGAGGCGAAGGCGCCCGGGAGCTGTTCACGCGCGAGTACCTGTTGCGGCGGCCGCTGCTCGAGGCGCTCGAGCACGAGGGTCCGGTGGTGCTCCTGATCGACGAGGTAGACCGCGCCGACGACGAGTTCGAGGCCTTCCTGCTCGAGTTCCTGTCCGACTTCCAGGTGACGATTCCGGAGCTCGGCACCGTTGCCGCGCGCGGCCGGCCGCTGGTGGTGGTCACCTCCAACCGCACCCGCGAGCTCCACGACGCGCTCAAGCGCCGCTGCCTCTATCACTGGATCGAGTATCCGGACTCCGAGCGTGAGGCTGAGATCGTTCGAGCGCGGGTCCCCGGCGTGCCGGACGAGATCGCCGGCAGGGTCTGCGCGGCTGTGGCTCGACTCCGCGGCGAAGAGCTCTACAAGTTGCCGGGCGTGGGGGAGACGATCAACTGGGCACGGGCGCTGCTGGCTCTGGACGATGCCGATCTCGAGCAGACGCTGGGGGTCGCGCTCAAGGTGCGTGAGGACATCGAGCGCGTGCGGGAGCAGAGGGTGTTGGAGGGGGTGTAGGTCCGAGATGGCGGATGGCAGATGGCAGATGGCAGCGCTAGGGCTCGACGCGTGAGCGGTTCTCCGTCATCCGCTTCGCTGCCTGACGGAGGCTTCCGGGTCACTGCGCGGCTCGCCGGGCTCGTCGCATCGCTCCGTGCCGGCGGGGTGAGGACGGGTGTTGGCGAGCTGCTGGCGGCACACCGGGCGCTCGCCGCGGTCGACGTGTCCGCGCGCGCCGACGCCTACTTCGCGCTCCGGTCGGTGCTCTGCTCGCGGCGTGAGGACCTCGATCCGTTCGACGCGGCGTTCGCGGCCTGGTACGGCGAACACGGTGGGACGTCCCATCCGCCCGTCGAGCTCGACCCCGCGGCGCGACTCGCCCTGCCGCGTGTCGCGGTCCCCGGCGCGTCGCCACCGCCCGAGCCCGTGAAGCTCGACAGGACGCCGGTTCCGGCCGCGTGGAGTGACGTCGAGGTCCTGAACGAGAAGGACTTCGCCAGCTACACGGATGCCGAGCGGCTTGCCGCCCGGCGGGTGATGGCGAGGCTGGCGCTCCGCGGCCCCCAGCGCCTCAGCAGAAGGACCCGCCCGAGCCGCGGACGCGGTCCCCACCCGCCTGGGGCTCGGCACGATCTGCGCCGCACGCTCCGCGCGTCGCTTCGGTATCACGGGGAGCCGCTCGAGCGTCGCTGGCGGGAGCCGACGCTGCGTCGGCGTCCGCTGGTGCTGGTGTGCGACGTGTCGGGCTCGATGGAGCCGTACGCGCGAATGCTGCTCCAGTACATGCAGGCCTGCGTTGCGGCGCGCCGGCGGGTCGAGGCTTTCGTCTACGGGACGCGGCTGACCCGCGTCACCCACGAGCTTTCGGGTCGCGACCACGACCGCGCACTGGACCGCACGCGCGATGCCGTCATGGACTGGTCCGGTGGCACCCGGATCGGCGCCTGCCTTGCCGAGCTCAACCGCATACATGGCCGCCGCATCGGGCGCGGCGCGACGGTCGTGATCCTCTCGGATGGCTGGGATCGCGGTGACGTCGAGGAGCTCGAGCGCGAGATAGCGCGGCTGGCGCGCTGCTCCCACCGACTGATCTGGCTCAATCCACTCAAGGCCCAGGCCGGGTACGAGCCGCTGACACGAGGAATGAGCGCGGCGTTGCCGTATATCGACAATTTCCTGGCGGGCAACTCGCTGGCCTCGATCGAGGAGCTCACGCGTCTCCTCGAGGATCCCTCGGAGAGGAGGAGCAAACGATGAACGACGTGCCCGGCCAGCGGGCGCATCCACGAGGGCGGCGCATGATCGGGGCGACGGGGGCCGGGCACGGACGGTGATCGGCGGCCTCGTCCTCGCCGCGGGCGCCGGAACCCGGTTCGGTGGCCGCAAGCAGCTCGCCGAAGTCGGCGGCCGGCCGCTCCTGGACCGCGTGCTCGACGCGATGGGGCGCGCCCCGCTTGATCGCGTGGTCGTCGTGCTCGGCGACGGGAGCGGCGAGGTACTGGCGGGCGTCGACCTCCATGGCGCGAGCGCTGTGGTGTGCGACAGCTGGCGCGAGGGACAGTCGGCCTCGTTGCGGGTCGGCCTGGACGCCCTCGACGATTGCCGCGCGGCGGTGGTTGTGCTCGGCGATCAGCCGCTGCTCTCGCCGCAGGCCGTGGAGCGCCTGCTCAGGGCGCGCGACGGCTCGTGCGAGGCCGTTCGGGCGACCTACGACGGCGTTCCCGGGCATCCAGTGGTGCTCGAGCGAACGCTGTTCGCCCGGGTCCAGCGTCTGAGGGGCGATGTCGGCGCGCGCGCCGTATTGGAGGATGCGCGCGTTCTCGACGTCCCCTGCGACGGCCTCGGCCTTCCGGACGACGTCGACACCCCGGAGCAGCTGGAAGCCACGGCGCGCCTCTTGTCCCGGCGCGCGCCCGATCCCCCGAAGGAGGCGATGGGCAGGTGAAGCTCGAGCAGTCGTTCGAGGTGAAGGCGCCGATCGACGCGGTCTGGAAGACGCTCATCGACATCGAGCGCGTGGCCCCCTGCCTACCGGGGGCGGAGATCACCGATGCGAAGGACGACGGCACGTACGAGGGGAGCTTCAAGGTCAAGCTCGGTCCGACCACCGCCGCGTACACCGGACGGCTGTCGATGGAAGACCTCGACGAGTCAGGGCGGCGCGCCACGATGAAGGCCAGCGGGCGCGACAAGCGCGGCCAGGGGTCCGCGAACGCGACGATCGTGAGCACCCTGCACGAGGCAGGCGAGGCGACGCGCGTCGACGTCGACACCGACTTCACGATCACCGGTCGGCTGGCGCGGTTCGGTCGTGGCGGCATGATCGAGGACATCTCGAACCGGCTCCTGCGGGACTTCGCCGAGTGCCTTCAGAAGCGGCTGGCGGGAGCCGGAGCGGAGGCGCCGGCATCGCCCGAGTCCGGGGACGTGCCCACACCGACGGCCGGACGGCCGCCCACCGCGTCTCCCGGGCCGGCGCCGGCGGCGACCGGCGATCCCGCGGTGAAGGCGCCGGGGCCGGCAGCCGAGCCGACGCGAGCGCCGGAGCCCCATGGCACGCCGAAGCCGGCGAGGCCGGTCAGCGGTATCTCGCTCTTCTTTTCGGTGCTCGCCGAGCGGATCAAGCGCTTCTTCGCCAGCCGCCGGTCCTAGCGACCTCGCGCTACGCCGGGGTGCAGCTGATGTCCTCGGCCTCATCGATCAGCCAGCCGCCGCCGCCGTTGATGACGCTCAAGCTTCCCGTGCAGTTCTCGACGTGGTCGGAGTGAGTCGCGGTCGTGCTGATCTCCACCTGAGCGGCGTCGGCGCTTTCCTCGGTCGGCACACGGCCGACGAAATCCGCTTCATGTGCGGGTGGGCCCCGGGGCGGGTTGGTCAGCCTTCGGGCACCTCGAGCGAATAGTCGAGCCACTCGCTGCGCTCCGCCCCGATCCGCTCGTAGACACGTTGGGCCCGTAGATTGTCCTTCGCGGTCTGCCAGCCGAGCTCGCGCGCTCCGTGCCGCGCGCATTCCGCGCGCGCTGCCTCGATCAACGCCTCGGCGACACCCTGCCCTCGAGCCTCGCTGGCTACGAACAGGTCCTCGAGGGTGCCGATCCGAAAGGCGCTCAACGACGACCAGGTCCAGTAGACGGTCGCGAAGCCGACGGCGGAGCCAGCCTCGTCACGCGCGACAAGCTGCACACCTTCGTGTTCGGGATCGGCGATCAGCGCCCGCGAGAGGGCGAGCAGTGCTTCGTCGGTGGGGGCCACGCCGTAGAAGTCGCAGTACGCGCGCACCAGCGGCATCAGGTCCGCCAGGTCGGTCTCGGTCACCCGTCTGATCGTCGCCATTCTCACCGTCCTCCGCTTGCCGGCTCGTTCGCCGAGCATCGCACCCTCGACGCGTCGGCGGCGGTCCGGTCGGCTGGCGGGCGGGTCGCTCCGCCCGGCGCTTCCTCCGGTTAGCCTGCGGTGCATGGACTTCGCCCCCTCGCCCGAGGTCGAGGCGCTCCGCGAACGCGTTCGCTCCTTCATCCGCGAGCACGTCGAGCCGGTGGAGGCCGAGGCGCTCGCTGCCCTCGACGACGAGGTCGGTCCGGGCGTTCCGTACCCCGCGATCCTGGTGGAGCTCCGTGCCCGTGCTCGCACGGACGGCCTCTGGAACCTATTCATGCCTGACACGGAGCACGGCGCGGGCCTATCGAACCTCGACTACGGGCTCCTTTGCGAGGACATGGGCAGGAGCCTGGTTGCGCCGATGGTGTTCAACTGCTCGGCGCCCGACACCGGCAACATGGAGATCCTCGCGGAGCACGGGACGGAAGAGCAGCGCGACCGCTGGCTCCGGCCGCTGCTCGAGGGCGAAACACGCAGCTGCTTCTCGATGACCGAGCCCGGCACCGCCGGCTCGGATCCCACCGGGCTCGAGTCGACCGCGGTGCTCGACGGCGACGAGTGGGTGATCGACGGGCACAAGTGGTACACGTCCGGCGCGAACGGCGCCGCGGTGGCCATCGCGATGGTCGTTACGGAGCCCGACGCGCCGCCACACAAGCGGGCGAGCATGATCCTGGTGCCGACCGATGCCCCGGGCTTCAACGCGGTGCGCCCGGTCTCAGTCATGGGTCATGAGGGCGGCCCGGGCCACTGGGAGGTGCGCTACGAGGGCTGTCGGGTGCCCGCCGCGAACCTCCTCGGCGAGCGTGGCCAGGGGTTCGTGATCGCCCAGGACCGGCTCGGTCCCGGACGCATCCACCACTGCATGCGCGCGATCGGCGGCGCCGAGCGGGCATTCGAGATGATGTGCGAACGCGCCGTCGACCGCAGCGCGTTCGGCGGCCCGCTCGGCGAGAAGCAGTTCGTACAGGACTTCATCGCGCGCTCGCGGATGGAGATCGACGGCGCGCGGCTGATGGTCATGCATGCCGCATGGAAGATGGACACGGCGGGCAAGCGCGCCGCACGGCAGGAGATTTCGATGATCAAGGTCGTGGCCGCGAACGTGTTCATGGACGTGCTCGACCGGGCGATCCAGGTGCATGGGGCCCTCGGGGTGTCAGACGACACGCCGCTGGCTCTGATGTGGCGTCAGGGCCGCTGGCTGCGGCTGGCCGACGGCCCGGACGAGGTGCACAAGATGGTGATCGCGCTGCGTGAGCTGAAGCGGGCCAAGGCGGCGGGCGAGCAGGCGCGCGAGCCGGAGCCGGCCACGGCCTGAGCTCTAGGGTTCAGCCGCTGCGAGCTGCGCGAGGTGGTCGCGCCAGGCGCCGACCAGCTCGCCGGTCGGTCGGCCGAAAGCCCGCTCGAGGACCGTGTCGGGCTCGCGCTGCCCGAGTGGGGCACGGGCGAGGTCGGCGCACCGCTCGGCCCCCGTGGTGCGTTCGAGCAGGCTGAAGAGGGCTCCCCCAAGCAGGGTCGCGTCACGTGCAGTCGGCGGAAGCGCGGGATGTCCGCCCTCGCGCAGGCGCCGCGCGATCGCCGCGCGGAAGTGGCGATGCTGGCCCGAGAAGTAGCTCGCGGCCCCCTCGCACAGCCAGGCCCAGCGAAGGTAGCCGCGGAAGCTGCGCGGGCTGAGGGGCGGTGGGAGGTCCGGGTTGTTGCGGCCGAGAACCAGGTGCGTGTACTCGTGCAGTGGCGCGAGCCTCAGCGCCTCCCACGAGCCCGGCACGCCCGACGCGCGGCGCCGCAGCGTCTCCGGGGTGAGCACATGCACCTCGCGGGCCGAGAACCAACCGCCGAAGTAGCGGCGAGCGGCGGGTGCGCTGGTGAGCTGGACCAGCGGCAGCCAGGGCTGCGCGAGCGCGAGCTGCGCGAAGTGCGAGTGGAGAACCACGGCGACGTCTTTCGGAACGTCCTCGAACCGCTGCTCGAGCCGCGCCCGGAAGCCCTCGAGCGCCTCGAGCACGGTGCGCGCCCCGTCCGCGGAGCGCGAGTCGTGCCGCGCGGTGAAGGAGCGGGACTGCGTCTCGACCCAGGCCACGTTGTCACCTGCCCTCCACACTCGCGTCACACAGGCAAGCCAGCCGGCACACGCTCCCGAACCCTGTCGAGTTTTGCACCATATGCGGGCATAACTCGACACGGCTCCTGGGCCCGCACGACCCCTTTGGCCCGAGTGTTACGACGACGCGCGCTACGCGACTACTGGCACCGCGTCCTGCGCGATGTCCTCGATCTCTGCGGACGCGCGCTCGAACTCATCGTCCGAGAGAACGGGGGTACCCTCGAAGGGCAGCTCGCGCTGGAGCTCGACCCACGAGCGGCAGCCGCCGTACTCGTCGCGCACCTTGACGGTGACGGGACGAGGAATCCGGTAGGTGCGGAGCACGATCACGTGGAGCGGATGCCGCCGCTTCCAGGCGAGACGCTTCTCGGCGTAGTCGGGGGTCCAGACGTAGTACGGCGACAGTGAGTCGACGCAGCGGGGGTCGGTGATCAGGTAGCTCGCTGCCACCTCCGCCCACGCGCGGATCCGGACCCTGTTCGGCTGCGGGATTCCGCCGTCCCGCGTGAGGGCACTTGCCGGCGGCTCACCCTCGGACCACACGCCTTCCTCGAGCGCCCTCCCGAGCTCCGGGCGGTGGGAGTCACGCACGAGGTCGTTCCGCTGATGATCGAACGTCGGGTAGAGGAAGAACCGATCGTGTTCGATCTCGAAGTGCCTGTTCTCCTCGCGGATTCCGCCCTTACGGAGCGTGAGGAGCTGTTCGCCCTCCGCCAGAGCGCGCACTGTCACTGCCCATTCTTTGAAGGCGATCGGCATTTAGGGAGGTACCGCGTCGCGCCCAGAGCGGTTCGGTGTTCGAGGGCCGCGAGGCCGCGCATTCTACGAGATGAGGCCTCAAATTCAAGGGTTTTTCGCCCGCGTGTCGAAGGGTCGGCACCGCCTGAGCGGCTGAAACCACCGCATGTGCAGGTAAATCCTGGTTCGAGCTGAGGAGGCCGAATCAGCGAAAAGTGATATACGTCACATGCCTGATCACCGCGTGCCTGAGCGTGCCCTCCACTCGATGCGTCCGGTCCGACAGTGGCCGAGCCGGTAGTAGACAACGGCGCGGAATGTGCCCTGCGCTTCTCCGCTCTCTAATTGCCCCTCCACGTGAAGCGCCAATGTGCCTTCGGAGTCTCGTGAATCGGCCGTGGAAGTGAGACCGCTCGTTTAGGTTCATCTCGCCCGCCCGCATCGTCTCGCGGAATGGCTTGCGGTGAGTACACGAAAACCGCGCTCGCCCGATCCGAAACTGCCTGATCTCATCCGGCGACTTCTGGAAGCTGACCCGGACCTTTGGATCGTCCCTTGCCCGGCCCTCGAAGGTGGCTGCTAACGCGGCGGCGCTCACGACCATCAGCAGCATCACCGCCGCTCCGATGCCAGCGAGTGTCAGACGCGTCATCCGGGTCCTTGCCTCACGCCTCGCCTACACGATCCGCGAGGCGCGGCAGTGTAGCCCAGTGGCCTGGGTGAGCCGCTACGCGGCGACGACCTGGAAGTCTTCGTCGAGGTGCTTGTGCGACGGGCAGTACTGGCTGCCGGGCAGTGGGATTCGCTGGCACGCCGTGCCGCGCCGCGTCGTCGCGTGGCAGGAGAGCGGCGTGCCGTCGAGTCGCACGCCGGCCTCGGCCGCCCGGTCCACGTACTCGCACGCGAGCGCCATGTGCCGCTCGATCACCTCGAACACGCGCAGCTGGCTGCTCATGGGGAACAGGCAGCGGACGTCCCTGAACAGCGTTCGGGCCGGTCGCGCGAAGTAGTGCCTGTCGGTGGCGACCCGCTCGACCGCCGCCTCGCACGCTTGAAGCAGTCGCGTGCGGCTGCCGGCTCGCCGCGCCGGTCGGTCGCCCGACACTTCCCCGGCGAGCTCTCGGTAGATCTCCCTGCTGAACTGATACATCGAACCTCCCCCTCAACCTCCGATTCGAACCGCTTGCAGGTAATAACCCGCAGCGGCCGCGCGAGTATCGCAATAGCCTGTAAAGCGATGGGGTAGGGCCCGTTAAGGGCGGATTAACGCCCGCACCGCTCTGGAGTGCGGTCTCTGACGGTCTACGCCAATTGGGTAAAGCCGCGCCGCCCGATCCCGCACGGTTTCACGCCCAGCGCTCCCACTCCGGAGCGCCGTCTCCCCGCACCACCAGGTGCATGCCGTCGAGCGCGGGATCGAGCGCGGGGTGATCAGTGCGCTGATGCGCTCCACGACTCTCGGTGCGCGCCAGCGCCATGGCTGCGATCCGACGGGCGAGCGGGAACGGATCGTCGCGGAGCTCCGCGAGGGAGTGGCCCGACCGCTGGATGCCCGCGAGCCGCCACAGGGCATCGCGGGTCGCGGGCGGCGGCACGGGTGACGGAATCGCCGCCGGCGCGCCGTCCGCGGCGCGCGCCACCGCCGGCTCGTCGCAGGCCACCACGGCCGCGCGGTCTCCGAACACGAAGCACTCGGCGAGGGAATTGGAGGCGAGCCGGTTCGCACCGTGCAGCCCGGTGGAAGCGCACTCGCCGACCGCGTACAGCCCCGGCAGCGTCGAGCGCGCGTGTACGTCCGTCACGACGCCGCCCATCGTGTAGTGGGCCGCCGGAGCCACCGGCACGACGTCCCGTCCCGGATCGAGCCCGGCGCTCCGCAGCGCATCTTCGACGTTCGGAAAGCGGCTCATGTCGACAGCTCGCAGGTCGATTCCCACGGCACGTGATCCGGTCGATGCAAGCCGCTCGCGAATTGCGAGCGCAACGACGTCGCGCGGCGCCAGCTCGTCGACGAAGCGCTCGCCGTGCTCGTCGACCAGCGTGGCCCCCTCCCCCCGAAGTGCCTCCGTGACGAGGAACCCGTCGCGCGGTCCGTCGCTCACGAGCGCCGTGGGGTGGAACTGCACGAGCTCGAGGTCCGCCAGCGCGGCCCCGGCCGCGTGCGCGAGGCTCAGCCCCGCGCCGATCGCGCCCCGCGGATTGGTGGTCCTGCGCCACAGGGCTGCCGCGCCGCCGGTCGCGAGCACGGTCGCACGCGCGAGCACACCCGCGCTGTCCGAGGGAAACGCTTCGCGGGGTCCCCGGACCCGTTCGGCCAGGAGGCCGACGCAGCGGTCTCCATCCTCCACAACGCGTTGGCGGACACCCCCTCGAGCACAGTGATCCGGTCGTGCACCGCCACGCGGGCCGAAAGCTGACGCGTGATCCGCCGCCCGGTCGCGCTTCCGCCCGCATGCACCACGCGCCGCGCCGAGTGGCCGCCCTCGAGCCCGAGCGCCAGCGCGCCGCGCCGATCGGCGTCGAAGCGGACGCCCATCGCCTCGAGCTCGCGAACGCGCGCCGGGGAGTCCTCGCAGAGAGCGCGCGCGGCGGTCGGCCGGCCGGCTCCGCGGCCCGCCGTCAGCGTGTCCTCGAGGTGACGCTCCGGCGAGTCGTCCTCCGCGATGGCAGCGGAGACGCCTCCCTGCGCCCAATAGCTGGCAGAGGCCGCGAGCGGCGAGCGCGATATCAGTGCCACGCTGGCGCCCTCGCGCGCCGCTGCGAGCGCGGTGTAGAGACCCGCGGCGCCGGCGCCGACGACAGCGACGTCGATGCGCATGACGTCTCGTCGAGAGCCTCTCGTCGCCACGGCTGCGCGATTACGGTACCGGCATGGGCTCGCCCACCTACGTGCGCCACGGGTCGTCGCTCGAGCACGAGACGGGTGCGCACCCGGAGGGGCCCGGGCGCATCCCCGCGATCGAGGATGAGCTGAAGCGGCGCGATTGGCTCGGGTACGAGCGGAACGAGGCGCCGGTGGTCGAGCGCGACGCGCTGCTCCGGATCCATCCGGCTGAGTACGTCGAGTCGGTACGTGCGATGAGCGAGCGTGGCGGAGGGGCGTTCGACCCGGACACGATGGCGTCGGAGGGCTCTTACAACGCGGCCGTTCACGCCGCCGGAGGCGCGTGCTCCCTGGTCGACGCCCTGCTCTCGGGCGCCGCGAGCACCGGCTTCTGCGGCCTCCGTCCCCCGGGCCACCACGCGGAGCCCACGCTGGCGATGGGCTTCTGCCTGTTCAACAACGTCGCGATTGCAGCGCGACACGCACTGGACGCGGGGACCGCGCGGCGGGTGTTCGTCTTCGACTGGGACGTCCACCACGGGAACGGGACCAACGACATCTTCCACGCCGTGAACGACGTGCTGTTCGCCAGCATCCACCAGTCGCCGCTCTACCCGGGGACCGGTCCGCTCAACGATGCGGGCTCGGGTCCCGGCGAGGGCTTCACGATCAACCTGCCCGTTCCGCCAGGGGCGGGGCATCGCGCGTGGGTATCGCTCGTGGAGCACGTCGTGGTCCCGGCTGCGAGGGCCTTCGAGCCGGACCTGATCCTCCTGTCGGCCGGATTCGACGCGCACCGCGCCGACCCGCTCGCCGACTGCCGGCTCGAGGCCGAGTCGTTCGGCGAGATGGCCAAGCACGTGCGCGCGCTTGCGGACTCGCTCGAAGCACCGGTAGGCGCCGTTCTCGAGGGCGGGTACGACCTCCAGGCGCTGTCGACCTCGGTCGCGGCGACGATGGAGGCCCTCGACGCGGGCGGTGAGCCGAGCCCCGTAGAAGCTGACGAGATCACCCGCCAGGCGGCCGCTGAGGTCGGACGTCACTGGCCGCTATCGGTTTCGTAGCCCGCTCTCGGAACGACGAGGTTGTGACGACTCGAGGACGGTTTCGTCGCGGGCGGGTCTGGACCCGTTGCGCGGTCCGGCGCAGGATCCGGGTCGGAGAGCAAATCGACTCGGGAGGTACCGATGCACCGTCTCGCCGGATACATGCACGGGACGCTGGGATGGGCGGGCGCACGCCTGCGGTCGGGGCTGGGCCAGGGCACCGTTGAGTACGTCGCGCTCATCCTGCTCGTCGCGCTGGTGATGGCTGGCGTCGTCGCGGCCATGAAGGGCTTCCAAACCGACGACGGCCAGGCGCTCGGCGACGCAATCATCGCCAAGATCAAGCAGGCGGTGCAGCAGGTGAAGTTCTAGCTCGGCCCCCGCCTGCGCGGGTGCGCCCGGCGCCTGCGCAGGCCGCGCCGCCTGCGAACATGCCCGCGTGAGCGGACGCGAGCGCGATCTCCCCATCGCCGTCTTCGACTCCGGTGTCGGCGGCCTGACGGTCCTCCACGAGTGCCTGGTCTCGCTCCCGGGCGAGGACTACGTCTACCTGGGCGACACCGCCCGGTTCCCCTACGGCGATCGCTCGCAGGAGCAGCTTCGGGTCTACTCGCTGGAGCTGGCGGACCGGCTCGTCGACGAAGGGGCGAAGCTGCTGGTGATCGCGTGCAACTCGGCCACCGCGGCCGCGCTTCCCGAGCTTCGCGAGCGCTTGGGCGCTCGGGTTCCGGTGGTGTCGGTCGTCACGCCGGAGTCGCGACTGGCAGCCGCGGCGACCAGCAACGGGCGAATCGGCCTCTTGGCCACGGCCGCCACGGTGGCGAGCGGAGCCTACGACAGCGCTCTCGCCGAGGCGGCTCCCGATGCCACGCTGCACGCCGTGGCCTGCCCGGAGCTCGCTCCGCTGATCCAGGAGGGCGGCGAGGTCGACGAGCGCGTGGTGGCCTCCGTAGAGCGCTACTGCGAGCCGCTGCGCAGCGCGGACGTCGACACCGTGATCCTCGGATGCACGCACTACCCGCTTGTGCGACCGCTGATCCAGCGCACCCTCGGTCGGGGCGTCGCGATCGTCACCTCGGGCGAGGCGATCGCCGCCGAGGTCGACGACGAGCTGCAGCGCCGCGACCTACAGAGCGACCCCCGCAGAAGGGGCAACTACCGCTTCCTCTCCACCGGCGAGCCCGAGTCGTTCAGGCGGGTCGGCACTCGCTTCCTGCAGCTGCCGCTCGGAGAGGTGCGCCGGCTCGACGTGGCCTCCACCGAGGAGCTGCGGATCCGGATCGGGGATCCGGTGGGCAGCGCGACCAGAACGGCGCCTCCCGCCCGATGAGGCACGACGGTCGCGCACCGGGGGAGCTACGGCCGGTCACGATCGAGCCCGGCTTCATGCGGTCGGCCACCGGCTCCGCGCTGATCGCGTGCGGCGGGACGCGCGTCATCTGCACAGCGTCGGTGGCGGAGGGCGTGCCGCGGTGGCTCCAGGACAAGGGGCGCGGGTGGGTGACCGCGGAGTACGGGATGCTGCCCGCGTCCACCGGGGAGCGCAAGCAGCGCGACGTCTCGCGAGGGCGTCCCGACGGTCGGACCGTGGAGATCCAGCGGCTGATCGGACGCTCGCTTAGGGGAGTGATCGACTTCGAGGGGTTGGGCGAGCGGACGGTCTGGGTCGACTGCGATGTACTCGAGGCCGATGGCGGCACCCGCTGCGCTGCGATCACCGGTGGCTTCGCGGCGCTTCAGATCGCGCTCGAGAGCCTCACCCGCGCCGGCAAGCTCGCCCGCCTGCCGCTGAACCAGTCGGTGGCGGCCGTCTCCTGCGGCATCGTCGACGGCGAGCCGCTGCTCGACCTCGACTACCCCGAGGACTCCGAGGCCGAGGTCGACATGAACGTGGTCATCACCGGCGACGGCGGCCTCGTGGAGGTGCAGGCCACCGCCGAGCGCACGCCGCTCTCGCGCGCGTCGCTCGACGCGCTGCTCGCGCTCGCAGGCTCGGGCATCGAGCGGCTCCGCGCTGCGCAGGTGGCCGCCGCCGGGCCGTTGCCCGGCGCGCCCGCCGAGGGATGAGGCTCATACTCGCCTCGCGCAACCACCACAAGCTCCGCGAGCTCAGCGCGCTGTTCGCGCCCCACGAGCTGATCGCGCTCCCGGCGGGGGTCGAGCTGCCGCCGGAGACGGGCGCCACCTTCGCCGCAAACGCATTGCCGAAGGCGGAGGCGGCGGCGGACGCCACGGGTCGGCCGGCGATCGCGGACGACTCCGGCATCGAGGCGGCGGCCCTCGGTGGGGCGCCGGGAGTCCGCTCAGCCCGCTTCGCGGGAGAAGCGGCCACGGACGAGCAGAACCTCGACAAGCTCCTGCGCGATGTGCCGGTGGACGGCGACCGGCGGGTCTCGTACGTCTGCGCCCTCGCGTACGCGACGCCGGCGGGGGATCGGCACCTGGTCGAAGCTCGTTGCGACGGCCACCTCGCGCTTCGGCCGACCGGTACGCAGGGCTTCGGATACGACCCGGCGTTCATTCCGGTCGAAATTCCGGACGGCCGGACCATCGCGGAGCTGTCGGCCGATGAGAAGGACGCGATCAGCCATCGGGGCCGCGCGGCGCGTGCCATGCGGGTCTGGCTCGAGCGCACGGCACGATCGCCGTGACCCGGCCACTGGTACGTGAGGGGGTCCTTGGGCCTGCAACGCAGGCGCCACGCAAGACCCGCGTGGCCGCGGTTTCGATCGTCTCCAACTCCGTCCTGATCGTCCTCAAGGTCCTCGCGGGCGTGGCCACGGGGTCGATCGCGATCCTGACCGAGGCCGCCCACTCGGCGATCGATCTGGTCGCCTCGATGGTCGCCTACGTCTCGGTCCGCAAGGCCGACGAGCCCGCCGACGAGTCGCACATGTACGGGCACGCGAAGGTCGAGAACATGGCGGCGGTCATCGAGGGGATGCTGATCCTCCTCGGGGCGGCGGTGATCGTCTACGAATCGGCCCGGCGGCTCGTGGAGGGCGCGGAGGTGGAGGCGCTATGGCTCGGCATCGCCGTCGTGGCGCTGTCCACGGTCACGAACGCCGCGGTGTCGGCCTACCTCTATGCGGGTGCCCGCCGGACCGACTCGCCGGCGCTCGAGGGGGATGCGGCGCATCTTCGGACCGACGCGCTCACCTCCGCCGGAGTGCTGGTGGGACTGATCCTGGTCGAGGTGACCGGCATCGTCGAGCTAGACGCGGTGACCGCGCTCGTGGTGGCCGGCGCAATCGTGTACGCCGGGATCCGCATCCTCGACCGCTCCTCGCGGGTACTCGTCGACGAGGCGCTGCCCGACCCCGAGCTCCAGGCGATCCGGACCGCGGTCCACGAGCACGACGCGCCGGAGGTGACCGGGTTCCACAAGTTGCGCGCTCGCCGCGCGGGAAGCTGGCGGTACATCGACCTGCACGTGCAGTTCGCCCCGGGACGACGCTCGAGAGAGCGCACGAGGTCAGCCACGAGCTCCAGCGGCAGATCAAGGGCCGCGTCCGCGGTGCCGACGTCCTGATCCACCTCGAACCCGACGAAGTGCGTATGTCCCGCTGACGCGCGCGAGCTAGTGCCGGCGCGCCGCGTCGGACTCCGGCGGCGGCGACTCGTGTGGCCACTGCATGAGGTTGATCGCGGCCGCGGCGCCCACCGCGAGGAGCACTCCGAAGTAGCCGACGTAGTCGTTCACGAGCAGCAGAACGGCCGCGACCAGACAGATCACGGTGGTGAGCAGCCACGAGATGCGCGACAGAGGCACCTGGCTATTGTGACGCGGGTGGCGGCATCGGCGCTGACTCCCCAGGCCGCCGTCGACCGGCTTGGCGCGATGTCGGAGGAGCTGCGGCTCGCGGTGCTCCTCGACGGGGCTGGCGAACTGGCCGCCCACACGGGGGACGGGGCCGAAGCCCGCGATGGTCTGAGCGAGCTCGCGGGCGATCTCTTTCGCGCTGCCGACGCGGCCGGTGCCAAGGTGGGCGTCGACCCGGTGGGCCGCGTCGAGGTCTCCCGTCCCGAGGGCGGCATCTTCGGGCTCCGCGGGCGGGCTCCGGGCGGCGACGAGTGGACGCTGGTGGCGGTCGCCGCGGGCGGCGCGCTCTCCTCGCTCGTCCTCTACGACCTGTGGATGACGGTGCAGGCGATCGGGACGCCGCCATGAGCGAGCGCCGCGGACGGCCCGGACGTGTCGTAGGGATCGCGGAGGGCGTGGCCGCGGCCGTGCGGCGGCGGCAGCGGGAGCGCGAGCCGCGCGTCGTCCTCTTCGACAGCGGCGGGGCCCCGCGCTCGCTGGCGCCGTCGGCGCCGGGCTACGACGACCTGCTCGACGTCGCGGAGCGGGCGCTCCAATTGGGTGGAGAGCGGACGCGCGAGCCGCGGCCCCGGTCCAGCGCCAGGCTGCGACGCTCAGCGGCGGCCGACGAGCCGGCGGCATGAAGCTGGTCGAGCGCGACCTCGCCGCGCTGGTGCTCGAGCGCGCGACGAGTCGGGGCGGCGACTTCGCCGACCTGTACGTGGAGGATCGGAGCGGCTTCTCGCTCGCCCTCGACGACCAGCGCGTGGAGCGGCCCCAATCGGGTGCTGAGCGGGGCGCGGCGGTTCGCGTCGTGGCCGGCGACGCGACCTACTTCGGGCACGTCGACGGGCTCGCGGAACAGGACCTCCTCCGCGTCGCCGAGTCAGTCGCTGGGGCGGTCGGCGAGGCTCCACGCCCACCGGAGGCGCTGGCCGCCGAGTCCGCGGCCGCCTCGGGCCACGAGGTGCGAGTGCCCCCGGAGGAGGTCGAGCCCGGGCGCAAGGCGGATCTGCTTCGAGGCTGCGACGAGCGAGCGCGGAGCGCGGGCGACGAGATCGCCCAGGTCAGCGCCGGCTACGCCGAGGCGCGCCGGCGGGTCGAGGTCTACAACTCGGATGGCAGGGCAGCATCGGACGACCGCACCCGCGTCCGGCTCACCGTTCAGGTGGTGGCGCGTCGCAACGGGCGCGTGGAGACCGGCCACGAGACGCGCGGGGGGCACGCCGGCTACGAGCTCCTGGAGCGGGACCCCGAAGCCGTGGCGGAGAGCGCCGCGCGCAAGGCGCTCACGATGCTGGAGGCGGCCGACGCGCCGAGCGGCCGGATGCCGATCGTGGTGGGCAACGGGTTCGGAGGGGTGCTGCTGCACGAAGCTGTGGGCCACGGTCTCGAGGCGGATGCCGTGCAGAAGCACGCGAGCGTCTACGCAGGCAGGCTCGGGGAGCAGCTCGCCGAGCCGTTCGTGACCGCGTACGACGACGGTCGCAAGCCTGGTGAGTGGGGCAGCGATGGGATCGATGACGAGGGAACGCCGACGCAGCGGACCGTCATCCTCGAGCAGGGCAGGCTCGCGGCGTACCTGTACGACATGGTCCGCGCCCGCAAGGAGTCCACCGACTCAACCGGGAACGGCAGGCGCGAGTCGTTCCGCCACCTCCCGGTCCCGCGGATGACGAACACCTACTTCGCCCCCGGCGACGCCAGCGCGGAAGACCTGATCGCCCGTACCGACCGAGGCCTCTACGCGGTGTCGTTCGGCGGTGGCCAGGTGGAGCCCGCCACCGGCGACTTCGTGTTCGGGGTCTCGGAGGGCTACCTGATCGAGGGAGGTCGGGTGACCGCGCCTGTCCGCGGCGCCACGTTGATCGGGAACGGGATCGAGGCGCTCGCTGCGATCGACGGCGTGGCCGGCGACCTCGAGATCGCCACCGGCTTCTGCGGCAAGGCCGGCCAGCGCGTGGCCGCCGGCGTCGGCCAGCCCCATGTGCGGATCAGGGCACTCACGGTGGGCGGCACGGGGTCGTGAGCGGCGCGGCCTCTTCCGAGCAAACGGTGGAGCTGGCGCAGCTCGAAGCCGTCGGTGGCCGCGCTGTCGAGGCCGCGCTCGCCGCGGGCGCGGACGACGCCGAGGCCTGGGTCGAGCGGTCCTGGGGAACGGAGGTGCGCGTCTACGAGCGGGCGGTCGAGAGTCTGTCCGAATCAGGAAGCCACGGGCTCGGGCTCCGAGTGTTCGCCGGGCAGCGGCCCGGGTATGCGTACGGGACCGACCTCTCCGAGGCCGGTGTCCGCGAGCTCGCCGAATCGGCCGCCCGGTCGGCGATGGTTGCCGACGAGGACGAGTACGCCGGGCTCCCGGACGCGACCGGGGCCGCCGAGGTAGAGGGGCTCCGGTCCCCGGGGTTCGCCGACTGGACCGCCGAGCGGAAGGTCGCGCTCGCGGTCGCGATCGAGCGCACCGCGCGTGGCCGTTCGGGGGTGACGCAGGTCGAGGACACGGTGTACGCCGACGGGGACGAGAGCTCGGCGATCGTCAACTCGCGCGGTCTCTCGGCCTCGTTCGCTGCCACGTCGGCGTGGGGATACGCGTCTGCGTTCGCGGGCGAGGGCGCCGACCTCATGACCGGGATGGGCGTCGGCGTGGGGCGCTCCCCGGAGGCGCTCGACCCGGAGGCAATCGGCACCGAGGCGGCGGAGCGCGCCCTCGCGCTGGCCGGGGCACGCCAGCCGGTCGGAAGGCGCTGCCCCGTGGTCCTGGACGCCTTCGTCGCCGCGAGCTTCCTGGGCTTCATCGGCGCCATGCTCTCCGCGGACGCGGTCCAGCGCGGCAGGTCCCTGTTCGCGGGGCGGGAGGGCGAGGAGATCGCGGCGTCCGTCCTCCGCCTCGTGGACGACGGCACCCACCCGGACGGCCTTCGAACCGCCCCCTACGACGGCGAGGGCTCCCGCCGCCGCCGGACCGGGCTGATCGAGGACGGTCGGCTGGCCACGTACCTGTTCGACGCCCGTACCGCGCGCAAGGCGGGGCGAGAGACCACCGGGAGCGCCAGCCGCGCCTCCTATCGAAGTCCGCCGTCGGTCGGCACCGCCAACCTCGTGATCGAGCCGGGCGATCTGGACCTCGCGGAGCTCTGCAGGCACGCCGGCGACGGGCTTTACGTCACCGACGTCGCGGGGCTCCATTCGGGGGTCAACCCGATCTCGGGGACATTCTCCGTCGGCGCCACGGGCCGCCTGATCGAGGATGGCGAGCTCGCAACGCCCGTACGAGAGCTGACGATCGCGAGCGATCTCGTCTCCATGTTGCGCTCGGTGCGCGCGGTCGGCTCCGAGACGCGTTGGGTGCCGTTCGGAGGCAGCGTCCTGACGGCTCCGATATTGCTCGACGAGATGGCGGTCTCCGGCGCCTAGCCTCGCGCCGACGACCGGAGCCGCCGGGTAAAAAAGCGCAAATTGCGGGCTGCGCTTCTCTCCGGGAGCGCACTCAGGGCGCACGGTCGTCCGCGCCCATTGTTAGGTTCGGGCTTGCCAATGCCCTTTCTTAAGGAGGAGCAGTGACAAAGTCCGAATTCGTCGATCAGGTTGCCTCGACTTCGGGGCTCCAGAAGAGCGATGCCGGCAAGGCGGTCGACGCCGTGCTCGGGGTCATCGAGGAGACGCTGAAGCGGGGGGGCGAGGTCAACTTCACCGGGTTCGGGAAGTTCACCGTCGCGGAGCGTGGGGCGCGCCAGGGAGTGAACCCGCAGACCGGCGAGCGGATTCAGATCAGCGCCAGCCGCGTACCGCGGTTCAGCGCTGGTTCCGCTCTCAAGAAGTCCATCAAGAGCTGAGGCTCAGATACCGGCGCCTGACGGTGTCATCGGGTCTCGACATGGCCCACCATGTCTTCGACCCTGCTTCCTTGTCAGGCTTGGTCTCTGAGCCTCAGCGCAGCGTCACGTAGGCGAGAGCCGCCCACCCGTCACCGCGGGGTGCGCGGCGCGTGATGGCCGTCGACTCCTTCCCCGACCGGCTCGCCCAGGTCGTCGACGAGCGGCGCAGCCAGCTCGTGCTCGGGCTGGATCCGGACCCGCGGAAGTTGTGGCCGGTCGCGCTCGAAGCGGACGCCCAGCACGAGAACGACGCTCCGGTGGCCGAGCGGACGGCGGCCGCGGTGGAGCGGCATTGCCGCGCCGCGATCGATGCGGCTGGGCCGGCCTGCGTCGCCGTGAAGCTCCAGCTCGCGTGCTTCGAGCGGCTGGGCGCACCCGGGTGGGTCGCGCTCGCGAACGTGGCCGACACCGCCCGTGCCGCCGGGCTGCTCACGATCGCAGACGGGAAGCGCGGCGATGTCCCGGTCACGGCCGGCGCCTATGCGCAGGCGCTCGTGGGCGACACCCCGGGTCCCTACGGCCGGGTGCCGGGGCTCGGCGCCGACGCCTTCACGGCCAACCCGCTCCTCGGCAGGGACTCGCTGGAGCCGCTGATCGTCGCCGCCGGCGAGCAGGGCGCCGGGTGCTTCTGCCTCGTGCGGACGTCCAACCCGGGCGCAACGGAGCTCCAGGACCTGCCCGCACCGACCGCTCCGCTCTACGAGGCGGTGGCCCGGATGGCAAACGAGCTGGGGGAGGACGACATCGGAGATTGCGGCTTGTCAGCGGTCGGCGCGGTCGTCGGCGCGACCAAGCCGGAGCTCCTGGCGCGGCTGCGCGATCTGATGCCGCGAGCGATCTTCCTCCTACCGGGCGTCGGCGCACAGGGCGGAGCCGCGGAATCGCTCGGAGCCGCGTTCTCGCCGCACCCAGCCGCCGCGCTCGTCACCGCGTCGCGCTCGATCGTCGACGCACACGCCGGTACGGGAGGCGATCCCGCGGCTGCCGCTGCGGCCGCGGCGAGGGATCTTCAGGCGGCAGCGTGGAGCGCCGCGGCGAGCGGCTAGTCGCCCGCTGCCAGCCCTACTCGACGGCGCCTCGGCTCGACCCGATCACGTAGCCGTCGCATGTCATCTGGCAGCTCCATCAGGACAGCGGTCGCGGCGGGCCCCGCTGGCCCTCGAGATCGGCGGCGGGACCGCTCCGGGCAGGTTCTGCTACAGGGGAACGGTGGGCGCGCTCGAGGGCGAGCGTGGCACGGCGCGAAAGCCCTTGCAGAGCGCGAATCGCCCCGTGGGCGTCGGTACCATCCGCTGCGCGATGGACGACCGCGCTCGGAGCCCGCTGCGCCTCCTCGCCCCGCTCGCGCTCGTGCTCGCCACTCTTGTCTTCCTCGTCGTGGTCGCGAGCGGGGTCGTTGGCGGGGGCGAGGAGAACGCCAGTACCGGGACCGCCGAGCGGACTCCGAACGGGGAATCGCAGCAGCAGTCGGAGGGCTCCGGGGACGACTCGTACGAGGTCCAGGAGGGGGACACGCTCGACGGCATAGCGGCGGAGACCGGAGTGAGCGTCGAGGAGCTTCAGGAGCTCAACCCGGACCTCGATCCGCAGTCGTTGATCGCGGGCCAGGAGCTCCGGTTGACCGAGTGACGGCGGCCTGCCGCCGCGGCGGGGCATGCGCGTGAGGGCCCTGGTCAAGCGACATACGCTCCGCCATGCGGCGGCCGTCGTCGCGACCCTCGCAACCGTGCTCGGTGCCGCCGACCCGGCGCCGGCCCGCCATGCCGCGGCGCCGCCGGACATCCAGGCCGAGGCGTGGACGCTCGTGGACGCCGAATCGGGCACGCCGATCGCCGCCGCCGACGCTCGCGAGCGTCGGCCGATCGCCAGCACCACGA
Source organism: uncultured Thermoleophilaceae bacterium (assembly GCA_963808955.1). Lineage (GTDB taxonomy): Bacteria > Actinomycetota > Thermoleophilia > Solirubrobacterales > Thermoleophilaceae > CAWEHQ01. The sequence continues at coordinate 83,317 of CAWEHQ010000002.1, forward strand.
AGCTGATGACCGCGCTCATAACGCTGGATGAGGCGAGGCCGGATGAGGTCTTCACCGCGGCCGGGTACGAGCCGGCGCCCGTGGAGTCCCAGATCGGCCTCCGCGACGGCGAGCGGATGGCCGCGCGCGACCTTCTCGTCGCCCTTCTGCTCGAGAGCGCCAACGACGCCGCCGTGACGCTCGCCCAGGGGATCGCCGGCGACACGCGCACGTTCGTCGGCGGAGATGAACGAGCGAGCGGACCGGCTCGGGCTCGACAACACGAGCTATGCGAATCCGATCGGGTTCGACCACCCGCGCAACTACTCGACCGCCGCCGACCTCGCCCTTCTGGCCGGCGACCTGATGGAGCGACGGCAGTTCCGCGACATCGTTGAGGAGCCGAGCCTGGCGTTGCGGAGCGGTGACATGCCGCGGACGGTCGCGAACCGCAACGAACTGGTCGGGCGCTCGCCGCTCGTGGACGGGGTGAAGACCGGGCACACGCTGGGCGCCGGGTACGTCCTAGTGGGGTCGGCGTCCGAGGGCGGCAATCGCGTGATCAGCGTCGTTCTAGGGGCTGCCAGCGAGGATGCCCGTGACACCGAGTCGCTCGAACTCCTGGACTACGGGCTCGAGCAGTTCCGAGAGCTGCGCGCGGTGCGCCGCGGCCAGGCGGTGGGCGATGCGGCAGTGGCCGACCACGACGGCGCGCGCGTTCGGCTGGAGGCGGCTGACGACGCGACCGTCACGGTCCTGCGTGGTGAGGAGGTCGATCTCCGCGTCGATGCCCCAGCCGAGATCGAGGGTCCGGTGCCGGCGGGCCAGGCGGTGGGCTCGGTCGCCGTGCTCCGCCGCGGCGACGTCGCCGGGCGCGTCCCGATCGTCACGGCGAGCGAGGTTCCCGGCCCCGGCTTCCTGACCTCGGTAGCCACTACCCTCGGAGACCACCTGGGAGTGGTGATGGCGGTCGCCGCCATCCTTTGTGGGGCGCTGGCGCTGATCGCGGTGCGCGTCCGCCGAACCAGGAACCGACCCCGAAGCGGCTCCGCCGGATGATCATCACCGTCACGCTCAACGCTGCGATCGACAAGACGCTCGCGGTTCCCAACTTCCGCCTCGGACGCCGCCACCGGGCGATCGAGCAGCGGGCGCTGGCCGGCGGGAAGGGCGTGAACGTGGCGCGCGCCCTCAAGTCACTGGGCCAGCCAGTGATCGCCACCGGCTTCGCCGGCGGGCCTACCGGCACCCGCATCATCGAGCAGCTCACCGACGAGGCGATCCTGAACGACTTCGTGCGGATACACGAGGAGTCGCGGACCTCCACCGCCGTGGTGGACCCGGCGTCAGGGGAGCAGACCGAGATCAACGAGCACGGGCCGGAGATCACCGATGCCGAGCTGGATCTCTTCCGGGACAAGCTGCTCTACCTGGCGAAGGGCGCCGGGGTGTGCGTCTTCTGCGGGAGCCTTCCCCGCGGTGCGCCCGCCTCCCTGTATGCCGAGCTGGTGCAGGAGCTTCGGAAGGTCGGCGTCACCACGGTCCTCGACTCCGACGGCGAGGCACTCGACCTCGCGACGCGGGCGGAGCCGACGGTGGTGACGCCCAACGAGCTCGAGGCCGAGGAGCTGGTCGGCCATGAGTTCGCTGACGAGCAGGATCGCCTGACGGCCGTGTCCGAGATCGTGGAGCTCGGCGCCCACGAGGCGGTAATGACGATGGAGACCGGATGCGTGGCGCTCGTCGAGGAGACGGGAGCGGGTCAGCCAGACTCCGGGAAGCGGCTCTACCGGTGCCGGCTGGAGCCCCAGGACACCCCGGTCTCGCGCGTGGGGTCGGGCGACGCCTTCCTTGCCGGATACGTCGCATCGCGCTACGGCGGCGGGGCGTCGGAGGAGGGTCTCCGATTCGCAGTCGCCTGCGGCGCCGAGTCGACGCAGCACTTCGGCGCGGGCGTGCTCGACGCCAGGGCGGTCGAGCGGCTCGCGGGAGACGTCGAGGTGGAGCACCTGCCGGAGCCCGCCCTGGAGGCGCGCGGCTAGCCGCTCGTGGCGCGAGATGCGCCCGGCGCGGCGGTCGCCCGGGGCCCTTGATCTAGACTCCGTCTATCCGCCCCCGAACCTAGGATGCCGCCATGGAAGTAGAGATCGGCCGGGGCAAGAAGGGGCGTCGCGCCTACGGGTTCGATGACATCGCCATCGTCCCCTCGCGTCGCACCCGCGACCCCGACGACGTCGACATCACCTCCACGCTCGGCCCCTACCGGTTCGAGCTTCCGCTGCTCGCGGCGGCGATGGACGGGGTGGTCTCGCCGGCGATGGCGGCGGCGCTGGGCAGGCTCGGCGGTCTCGCGGTCCTGAACCTCGAGGGAATCTGGACGCGCTACGAGGACGCCGACGGTGAGCTGGCCCGCATCGCGTCCTATCCGCCGGATGTCGCCACAGCCGAGATGCAGCGGATCTACTCGGCCCCGATCAAGCCGGAGCTGATCGCCCAGCGGGTGCGCGAGGTCAAGGAGCAGGGTGTGGTGTGCGCCGCGTCGCTCACCCCTCAACGCGTCCGCGACCACTACGAGACCGCGATCGAGGCCGGGCTCGACATCCTCGTCATCCAGGGCACGGTGATCTCGGCCGAGCACGTATCGTCCATCGTCGAGCCGCTCAACCTGAAGGAGTTCATCCGCGAGGTCCCGGTTCCGGTCATCGTCGGCGGCTGTGCCTCCTACTCGACCGGTCTCCACCTCATGCGGACGGGCGCGGTCGCGGTGCTGGTCGGGGTCGGGCCGGGCGCCGCATGCACGACGCGCGGGGTGCTCGGGATCGGCGTGCCACAGGCCACGGCGATCGCCGACGTACAGGCCGCCCGCTCGCAGCACATGCTCGAGACGGGCGAGTACGTCAAGGTGATCGCCGACGGCGGGATGCGCAACGGCGGGGACATCGCCAAGGCCTTCGCCTGCGGAGCAGACGCGGTGATGATCGGGTCGCCGCTCGCCCGCGCGTACGAGGCGCCGGGGCGCGGGTTCCACTGGGGCATGGCCACGTTCCATCCGTCGCTCCCGCGAGGCGCGCGCGTCAAGACCAGGCAGAACGGCACGCTCGAGCAGATCCTGCTCGGCCCCGCCCACGAGAACGACGGCACGTTCAATCTGATGGGAAGCCTCAGGACCTCGATGGCCACCACCGGCTACGAGGACATTCCGGACTTTCACCGGGCCGAGGTCATGGTCGCGCCTGCTCTCCAGACCGAGGGCAAGCAGCTCCAGCGTGACCAGGCGATCGGTATGGGAAGCGCCGGCGCGGCGGCGGCACCGTCGCACGACAACGTCACCAACGGCGCGTTCCCTGCGCTCGTCGGGGAGCCGCGGGGGACCGAGCCGACGCCGGTCGGGGAGTGAGCGGGCCGGCCGCCGCCGAGCGCGAGGCGGTCTCGCAGACCGGCGGCACCCCCGGCGAGGAGATCGCCGGCCCCGTCGCCGCCACCGACGAGATCCTGGTCCTCGACTTCGGCGGGCAGTACTCGCAGCTGATCGCCCGCCGCGTGCGCGACTGCGGTGTCTTCTCGGAGCTGCTTCCGCACCACGTGCCCCTCGAGGAGATCACGAGGCGTGCCCCGCGCGGCCTCATCCTGTCGGGCGGGCCGGCCTCGGTCCACTCCGAGGGCGCCCCGCGGCTGCGCCGCGAGCTGCTCGAGCTGGGCATCCCGGTGCTCGGCATCTGTTACGGGATGCAGGCGATGGTGCTCGAGCTCGGCGGACGCGTCGAGCCGGCCCCGGTCGGCGAGTTCGGCCGTTCCCAGCTGACGGTGTCGGAGCCGGGCACCCTGCTGGCGGGCCTGCCCGCCGAGCAGAGCTGCTGGATGAGCCATCGCGACACCGTCTACGAGGCGCCCCCCGGCTTCACCGCGCTCGCCGCGTCGACCGAGTCGCCGGTGGCCGCCATGGAGGCGCCCGGCCGCGGCCTGTACGGGATCCAGTTCCACCCCGAGGTCGTGCACACCCCGCACGGCACCGAGATCCTGACGCGGTTCCTGGAGCACGCCTGCGGATGCGACATGTCGTGGACCCCGAGCTCGGTGATCGAGGAGCAGGTCGACCGAATCCGCGCGCAGGTGGGCGACGGGCGCGCCATCTGCGGCCTATCGGGCGGTGTGGACTCCTCGGTCGCGGCGCTCCTCGTGCATCGCGCGATCGGCGACCGGCTGACCTGCGTATTCGTCGACCACGGTCTGATGCGGAAGGACGAGGGCGCGCAGGTGATCGCCACATTCCGCGATCACTTCAAGGTCCCGCTCGTGGCCGTCCACACGGAGGAGCGGTTCCTCGACAGCCTGCGCGGGGTGACCGATCCGGAGGCAAAGCGCAAGATCGTGGGGGAGGGCTTCATCCGGGTCTTCGAGGAGGAGGCGGCGAAGCTCCACGACCCACACTTCCTGGTCCAGGGGACGCTCTACTCCGACGTGATCGAGTCGGGCGGCGGCACGGGCGCGGCCACGATCAAGTCGCACCACAACGTCGGCGGGCTCCCGGACGACCTCGAGCTCGAGCTGGTCGAGCCGCTCCGCGCGCTGTTCAAGGACGAGGTGCGCGCCGTCGGCTCCGAGCTCGGGTTGCCGGACCGGCTGGTATGGCGTCAGCCCTTCCCGGGTCCGGGCCTGGCGATCAGGGTCGTGGGCGAGGTAACACGCGAGCGCCTTGCGACCCTGCGCGACGCGGACTTCGTCCTACAGGACGAGATCCGCGCGGCGGGCCTGTACCGGGAGCTGTGGCAGTCGTTCTGCGTTCTCCCCGGCGATCTCCGGACGGTGGGCGTCCAGGGCGACGAGCGCAGTTACGGCTACGTGATCGTGGTGCGAGCGGTGACGAGCGACGACGCCATGACCGCCGATTGGGCGCGGCTCCCATACGACCTGATCGAGCGGGTGGCCTCCCGCATGATCAACGAGATCCCGCAGGTGAACCGCGTGGTGCTCGACGTGACGTCGAAGCCACCGGGCACGATCGAGTGGGAGTAGGGCGGCCCATGTGGCTGTAGCGGCGGCTTCGCGCGGCGCTCAAGGTCGCGTGAGGCCCGGAGGCGCCGCTTTGCAGGCGCCTCAGGAGTAGCGGTCCCAGCGGCGGAGGGAAGGCTCCGAGTCGAACGCGCTGCCTCCCTCGTACCAGCCGGGCTTCGACCACATCTCGAAGTGGAGGTGGCAACCTGACGCGTTCCCGGTCTCGCCGACCTTGCCGATCGTCTCGCCGGTCCTCACGCGGTCGCCCTCCTTGAGCTGCGATGGCCGCTTGAGGTGCATGTAGGCGAAGTCCTCCTTCGTCTCACGGCCGTCGATGACCATGTAGTTGCCGGCCGCGCTGTGGTAGCCGGCGAACTGAACCCTGCCGCCGCGCGCCGCCACGAGGCGCTCGCCGCAGTTCGCCCCCACGTCGGTCCCCTGGTGGCCGCGCCCCGCGCCGAACCCGTCCCAGTAGTCGTGACGTCCCCGGACCGGGAACTTGTGGTGCCGCAGCTTGAAGGCGTCCCTCGAGGTGTCGTCCGTGCTGGCGCTGTAGGTCTCGTTGCCCTCGGTGTCGCGCGCCATGAGGCGGAACGCGTACTTCTTCTCGTCCTGCAGGTCCTTGCCCGCAAATCCGTTCCAGCGCACGGATTGCTCGCTGTCGTCGGTAACGGTCTTCCGCCACTGGTCGACGACCTCGCCGCTGCGCGGTCGCACGACGGCCACCGTTGCGCGGACGGGCTCGGAGTGCTCGACCTGGAACATGAAGCTCACCTTGCGCTTGCCATCGAAGTACAGCTGGTCGTCGGTGATCGCGGTCGACACCTTCGGCCCTCCCGCGTCGCGCGGGCCGGAGGCGGTCCGGTACTCGATCTCGGCGGCGCTGCTCGCGGATGGGAAGAGCAGCAGCCCTGCCAGCAGCACGGGGGCGGCGACCCACCGACTCCGATTGGACCTACCACGCCCAGCGACAGTCAACCCTTTGGACGGCACGAATCCTGGCCTCTCTTTTCCGGCCTACGGGGTTAGCTGACGGGCTCGCGCTAAAGAGCAGCGCTACGGGCCGGGACGCCGCGCGTCCATGACCCTGATTCGCCCCACGACGGTCCTATCCAAGACCGCCGACCTGGTTCCCCCGCTCCCCGCTGGACGGACCACCGGAGATTCGGCAGGCTTTGCGAACGCGGGGAGTAAAGCACAAAGCCGGGGCGGAAGTCCACATAACGCGGCAGGGTCGTCCGCGGCATCCGGGGGGCCGGGCGCCCCGACCGTGATTGGGCTCGCGACAGGCTCTAAGATGTGCGCCTGCCGCGCTCCCCGCCTGCCGCGGGAGGCCTCACCGGCGCCCCGAAGCTGTCTCGATGAGGACGTACGTCGCCACCCCCACCACGCGCGAGCGCAACTGGCTCGTCGTCGACGCGACCGGCAAGACCCTTGGTCGGCTTGCGACCCAGGTGGCCGATGCGCTGCGGGGCAAGCGCAAGCCCGAGTACACGCCTCACTGCGACGTCGGTGACTTCGTGATCGTCGTGAACGCCGAGCGGATCGCCGTGACCGGTAAGAAGCGCTCCGACAAGCGGTACTACCGACACTCGGGCTATCCCGGCGGACTGCGCTCGCGGACCCTCTCGGAGATGCTCGACCGCCACCCAGAGGACGTCGTGCGTCTCGCCGTGAAGGGCATGATGCCGCGCAACCGGCTCGCGCGCCAGCAGCTTCGAAAGCTCAAGATCTATGCGGGGCCAGACCATCCGCACGCCGCCCAGCAGCCGCAGGAGATGGAGGTGAAGGCATGACGTTCGAGGACGACCGGCCCGAGGAGCGCCAGGAGGGCGCCGAGCCCGCGGGCGAGCCGGAGGCGGCCTCCGAACAGGGCGAGAGCCCCGAGGCGGCCTCCGAACAGGGCGAGAGCCCCGAGGCGGAGGAGAGCGCCGAGCTGGAAGCGACCCCGGAGCCGGAGCAGTCTTCCGGGGGCGACGCTCCCGCGGCCGGCGCAGATCAGCAGCAGGAGCGCCCCCCCGAGGAGCCTCGCCGCGGGCAGCGCGGTCAGTCGGCCGAGTCCGGCGAAGGTGAGCAGCCCGACGTCGTGCCTGGGGCCGATCTCGAGCCGGACCTGGTTCTCGACGAGCCGGCTGCGCAGCAGGGCGACGAGTACGGCGACGCCGCCTACGCCGAGCGCTATGCGGAGCCGGAGGGCGAGGCGGCGGAGGAGCCCGCCGCCCAGTCGGACGAGGGGCAGGCTCGCGAGCGGGCCACGTCCGCGCGCACGCCGATGGAGCTGGCCGCCGACGCCCGATATCAGGCCACGGGCAAGCGCAAGACGTCGGTGGCACGGGTGATCCTGAGGCCCGGCAGCGGCACCTACACCGTCAACGGGAGGACGCTCGAGCAGTTCTTCCCCCGCCACGGCCTTCAGGCGACCGCGCGGCAGCCACTGTCCGCAGCCGGCTACGAGTCGCGGATGGACGTGGTGGCACGCCTCCACGGAGGAGGGGTGTCGTCGCAGGCCGGCGCGCTCCGGCACGGCGTGGCGCGCGCCCTCGTCGAGGCGGACCCGAGCCTGCGCGAGGACCTCAAGCGCCGTGGCTACCTGACGCGCGATCCGCGCGCCAAGGAGCGCAAGAAGGCCGGTCTCAAGAAGGCCCGCAAGCGGCCGCAGTTCTCGAAGCGCTAGCACCCATGGCGCCGCCAGACGGGGGTGCGTCCGCGCAGCCCGCGCCGCCCGCCTCGACGACTCCCTCGAAGCCCCTCTTCGGCACCGATGGCGTGCGCGGCCGCGCCGGCGACGTGCTGACTCCCGAGCTGGCGCTGGCGCTCGGCCGCGGCGCGGTGGCTGAGACGAAGGTGGAAGCGCCTCAGGTTCTGATCGTGCGCGACACCCGCGAGTCGGGGCACATGCTGGAGGCGGCGCTCGCGGCGGGCGTGGCGGCGGCCGGCGGCGACGCCCTGCTCGGAGGCGTGCTCCCCACGCCCGGTGCCGCGCTGCTCGTCCGCCGCTTCGGCATCGACCTGGCGGCCGTCGTGTCCGCCTCGCACAACCCGTACCAGGACAACGGCATCAAGTTCTTCGGACCGGACGGCATCAAGCTCTCCGACGACGACGAGCGGCGGATCGAGGCTCTGGTCGAGGACGCGTTGGCCGGGCGAGGCGAGCCGATCGATCCAAGCGGCCCCGCGTCGCCCGCGCCGGGACGGGTGCACGAGCTGCACGGCGCCGGCGCCGACTACCTGCGAGAGCTCGAGCTGCGCTTTCGCGATCTCGACCTGCGAGGCAGGCGGATCCTGCTCGACTGCGCGAACGGCGCCACCTACCGCGTCGGCCCGGAGATCTTCCGCCGCCTCGGTGCCGACGTCGTCACGATGGCGTGTGAGCCCGACGGGCGCAACATCAACGCGGACTGCGGGTCCACCCACCTCGATCCGCTGATCGCGTGCATCGATGTCGAGGGCTTCGATGCCGGCTTCGCCTTCGATGGCGACGGCGACCGCGTCCTCGCGGTGGACCGGGGCGGCGAGGTGGTGGACGGCGACGAGCTGATAGCGCTGGCCGCCGATCACCTCCGCGGGGTGGGCCGCCTGCCGGGCGACGGGGTGGCCGTGACCGTCATGACCAACTACGGGTTCCACCAGGCCATGGAGAGGGCCGGCATCGCTGTGGCCACGACGCCGGTGGGCGACCGCCACGTGCTGTCGGAGCTCGTGGACCGCGGTTGGGCGCTGGGGGGAGAGCAATCCGGCCACATCATCGACAGGGGGTTCGCGCCGTCCGGCGACGGCATCGCCACTGCGCTGCTCACGCTCGAGTCTCTCGCCGGACGCGACCTGGCAGACCGCGACGCGATGACCAAGCTCCCGCAGCGGCTCGTGAACGTAGCGGTCGCGGACGCCTCCGGGCTCGACTCGGCCACCGCGGTCTGGGATGCGGTGGACCGCGAGAGCGAGGCGCTACGCGGGCGCGGGCGTGTTCTGGTGCGCCCATCCGGAACGGAGCCGCTCGTCCGCGTCATGGTCGAGGCTCCCGATCGCGCGGAGTGCGACGCGGTTGCGGACCGCCTCGTGGAGGCGGTGACGCGCGCGCTCCTCTGATGCGGAACTTCCGACTCAGCTCACAGAGGGCTGGCGCCGGCGACCCCGAAGGTAAGCTGGCTCAGCCATGTGCGGGATCGTTGGATACGTAGGAGGGCGTCCATGCCGCGACCTGCTGATGCGCGGGCTGGAGCGGCTGGAGTACCGCGGATACGACTCCGCAGGCCTGTCCCTGCTCGCGGACGGCCGAATCGAGTCGGTCCGCGCGGTGGGCAACTTGTCGGTCCTGCGTGACGAGGTGGCGCTCGCAGCGCGCGCGGACGGCGGTCCGGTCGCCACCGCCACCGCAGAATCCGAGGCCACGATCGGCATCGGGCACACGCGATGGGCGACTCACGGCAGGGTCAGTCACGAGAACGCTCACCCGCACTCGGACACCGCCGACCGCGTGCACATCGTCCTCAACGGGATCGTCGAGAACTTCGCGCCGCTTCGCGAGGAGCTTCGCGGCGGCGGAGCGGAGTTCACCTCCGAGACCGACGCGGAGGTCGTCGCGCATCTCGTCGCCCGCCACCTCGACGGCGACCTCGTGGCCGCCGTCCGGGAGGCGTACGCACGCATGGACGGGCACTTCGCGTTCGTGGCGATGTCGTCGGACACGCCAGAGCTGCTGGTCGGGGCGCGCAAGGAGCCGCCGCTCGTGGTGGGGGTCGGCGACGGGGAGAACTTCATCGCGTCCGCGATACCGGCGTTCCTCGAGGACACGCGCCACGTCCAGATCGTCGAGGACGGCGAGATCGTGGCGGTGCAGCCGGAGGGCGTCGAGTTCTTCGACGCCGAGACCGGGCGGCCGGTCCCCCGCGAGGTGACAACGGTCGACTGGGACCATGAGACCGCCGAGAAGGGCGGTTACGAGACCTTCATGCTGAAGGAGATCCACGAGCAGTCGGAGGCCGTGGCAGAGACGATCGGCGACCGACTCCGGGGCGACCGCGTCGAGCTCGGCGACATCGGGATCTCGGACGAGGAGCTGTGCGGCCTGCGCCGGATCGTGGTCGTGGCCTGCGGCACCTCCTACCACGCCGGCCTGGTCGGCCGGTACGCGCTCGAGCACTGGGCCCGCGTGCCCGTGGAGATGGACATCGCCTCGGAGTACCGCTACCGCGACCCGGTCGTGGGCCCCGAGGACCTGGTGGTGGGCATCTCGCAGTCGGGCGAGACGGCGGACACTCTCGCCGCGATGCGGCTCGCGAGGTCGAGGGGAGCCCGCGTGCTCGCGATCACGAACATCATGGGCAGCCAGGCGACGCGCGACGCCGATGGGGTGCTGTTCACCCGCGCGGGTCTCGAGATCGGCGTCGCGGCTACAAAGACCTACGTCGCTCAGGTCGCCGCGATGTACCTGCTCGCCCTCAAGGCTGCGCAGGCACGCGGGGCCCTGCCCGAGGAGCGGCTGCGCGAGCTCGTCGCAGAGCTACGGCGACTCCCGGGGCTGATCGATGAGCTGCTCCCGTCGGTGGAGTCCGATGTCCGATCCATCGCCGAGCGCTTCGCGGGGGCGGGGTTCTTCCTCTACATCGGGCGCAACGTCGGTCTGCCGGTGTGCCTGGAGGGTGCGCTGAAGCTGAAGGAGATCTCGTACATCCCCACGGATGCCTACGCCGCCGGGGAGATGAAGCACGGGCCGATCGCGCTTCTCGACGAGCGCACTCCGGTCGTGTGTGTGGCCACCGACGCGCCGGTGCTCGACAAGGTGCTGTCGAACGTCGCCGAGGTGCGGGCGCGCGGCGCGCACGTGATCGCTGTGGCGACGGGTGACGGGGCGAGGTGGCGCAGCACGCCGAGGAGGTGTTCGCGTGCCGCGTACGGACTGGCTCCTGCAGCCGATCCTCGCGATCGTGCCGCTGCAGCTCCTGGCCTACGACATAGCGCGGGCGCGCGGACTCAATGTCGACCAGCCGCGCAACCTCGCGAAGACAGTCACCGTCGAGTAACGCTCCCTCTAGGCTCGCGCCAGTGGCAGCCACCGGGATCGGCCTGGACCTCCTGGAGATCGACCGCCTCGAGCGCGCGCTCGAACGCCACCCCCGGCTGGCCGAACGCCTGTTCACCGACGGCGAGCGCTCCTACGCTGCCCGCCGTAGCCGCCCGGCGCAGCATCTCGCTGCGCGCTTCTGCGCCAAGGAGGCGGTCGCCAAGGCGCTGGGGCTGACGGCATTCGCCTTCCGCGACGTGGAGGTCGTGGCCGGCGGCGCCGCTCCCGCGGTGCGTCTCGCCGGAGCAGCGGCGGCGCGGGCGCGCGAGCTCCGGGTGACCCCGCTCGTGTCGCTCACGCACGAGCGGTCGATGGCCGGCGCCGCCGCGATGCTGACGGAGGAGCCCGCCGCGACGGCGGCCGCCTCCGGACCGCGCGGCGCGCCCGGGCGAACGCCGCGCGAATGACGCTTCCTCCCTGGCTCGACCCGCTATACGCGGCCGAGGAGATGCGCGCCGCCGACACCTGGGCGATCGAGGAGGCGGGGGTCCCCTCGCTCGAGCTGATGGAGCGGGCGGGCCGGGGGTTGGCGCGCGTGGTGGCGGAGGCCGCCGGGGCCAGGGATGGGCGGATTCGCATCGTGGTGGGGAAGGGCAACAACGGCGGCGATGGCCTGGTGGCGGCGCGCGTGCTTCGAGAAGACGGCCGCGACGGTCGACGTCCTCGCGGTCGCCCCGCTCGACGGGCTTCAGGGGGACGCCCGCGAGAATCTCGAGCGGCTCGCCGGGGAGCCGCCGACCGAGCATGCCCCCGACGGCCTCGACGGCCCCGACGGCCTCGACGGGTCGTCGTGCGTCGTCGACTGCCTGCTCGGCACCGGCTTTTCGGGTGCGCCGCGCAAGCCGGTGGCCGGCGCGATCGCCGCCATCAACGAGCAGGACGCGCCGGTGGTCGCGTGCGACGTGCCCTCCGGGGTCGATGCGTCGAGCGGCCGCGTCGAGGGGGATGCGGTGCGGGCGACGGCGACGGCCACGTTCCACGGCGCGAAGCTGGGCGTACACGTGGCGCCCGGGGCGTTCCACGCCGGCGAGGTGAGCGTGGTCGACATCGGCATCCCGCGCGGGGCCCCTCCGCCAGAGACGGGCGGGCTCATCGCGGACCGATCGCTGGCGCTTGTGCCGTCGCGCGCGCGCGCCGGGTCGAAGTTCGACTCCGGCACGGTCGTGGTGGCGGGCGGGGCGCGGGGCCTCACCGGAGCGCCGAGCATGGCGGCGCTCGCCGCGATGCGGACGGGTGCCGGTTACGTCCAGGTGGCGGTGCCGCGATCGGTCGAGGCGTCGTTCGAGCTGCGGCTGCTCGAGGCGATGACGGTTGCGCTTCCAGACGACGCGGGCTGCCATGTACCCGACGGCGTGGATGAGGTGGAGGCCCTCGCCGAGCGAGCCGGCTCGGTGGTCGTCGGTCCCGGCCTCGGTCGAACCGAGGGCGCGCTCGAGTTCGCCCGTCGAGCCGCGCGCTCGGTCTCGACGCCGGTCCTGATCGACGCCGACGGATTGAACGCCCACGCGGGCGCGCTCGAGTCGCTTACGGACAGGGACGCCCCGACGGTCCTCACCCCGCACGCCGGCGAGCTCGCGCGGCTCCTCGATACCGACTCCCGGGCGGTGGGCGCAAGGCGCCTCGAGTGTGCACGTGAGGCAGCCGAGCGGAGCGGCGCGGTGGTGGTGCTGAAGGGCGACGACTCGATCGTCGCCGTGCCCGGTGGGCCCATTGCGGTGAGCCCCGGCGGTAGCCCCGCTCTCGCCACGGCTGGCACCGGCGACGTGCTCTCCGGCGTGATCGGCGCGCTCCTGGCGAAGGGGCTCGGCCCCTTCGAGGCGGCGGCCGCCGGCGTGCTGGCCCACCTGCGCGCGGGCGACGCGGCAGCCGACCGGGTCGGCGCCGATCACGTGATCGCCAGCGACGTGATCGACGCGATCCCGGCCGGGATGCGGAGGCCCCGGTGAGGGTTGCGGCCGCCCCCGAGCGTGCCGCCGCACATGTCGATCTCGCCGCGATCGAGCGAAACTGCGGCCGCCTCCGCTCAATCATGGGCGACGGCGCCGAGCTGTGCGCAGTTGTGAAGGCCGACGGATACGGCCACGGCGCGGTGGAGTGCTCCCGCGCCGCGCTCGTGGGTGGTGCGTCCTGGCTGGCGGTGGCGGCGTCCGGCGAGGCGGCCGACCTGCGCCGGGCCGGCGTCGAGGCGCGGGTGCTGGTGATGGGCGCGCTCACCGGCGCCGAGGCACGCGAGGCCGCCGCGGCAGGGGCCGACGTGGTGGCCTGGAACGAGCGCTTCGCCGGCGAGCTGGCCGCCGCAGCCGCCGAGCTCGAGGAGCCGGTGCGGGTCCACGTGAAGCTCGATACGGGGATGGGTCGTCTCGGCACGAAGGACGTGCGCGAGGCACTCGCCGTATGCGATTCGGTCGCTGCCGACGCGGGGCTGGAGCTGGCCGGCGTGATGACCCACTTCGCGACGGCGGACGAGATGGACGACGCCCACTTCACCGAGCAGCTGCAGGCGTTCGATGCGTTCGCCGCGCGAGCCCGCGAGACGCACCCGGCCGTGATCGCGCACGCTGCGAACAGCGCAGCAGCCTTCCGCGACCCGGCGAGCCACTTCGACATGGTGCGCTGCGGGATCGCCGTCTACGGCCTGGATCCCTTCCAGGAGAGCGCCGCCGAGCGCGGGCTCGTTCCCGCCCTCTCGCTGCGGTCCTACGTGGCGGACGTAAAGCGCTTCGCGGCGGGCGACACGGCGGGCTACGGGCGTCGCTGGACCGCCAACCGTGAGACGTGGGTCGGCGTGCTCCCGATCGGCTACGGCGACGGGGTGCGGCGGGCGCTGTCCAACAACGCCGAGGTACTGGTTCGCGGGCGCCGGCTCCCGGTCGTGGGGACCGTGAGCATGGACAACATCACCGTCGACCTGGGGGCGGAGACCGACGTGGAGCCGGGTGACCCGGCGGTCCTGATCGGTTCCCAGGACGGAGAGTGGATCACGGCCGAGGACGTGGCGAAGCGCATCGACACCATCAACTACGAGGTCACGAGCGGCCTCACACCGCGCGTCGCCCGCCGCTACAGCGCGCCGTGAGCGGCTTCACCGAGCGCCTCCTGACAGAGCCGGCCATTGCCGCGGTCAGCGGAGCATCGCTGGGCCCTGAGCCCGCCTGGATCGTGGGAGGAACGATTCGCGACGGCATGCTCGACCGGGGCATCACGGACGTCGACCTCGCCGTAGCGGGCGACCCCGAGCGCGTGGCGCGTGCGGTGGCGGCTGCCGTCGGTGGGCCTGTCTTCAGGCTTTCGGACCGGTTCGGCGCGTGGCGGGCAATCGACCGTGAGCGCCAGTTCGTATGCGACGTCTCCCCACTGCAAGGAGGCTCCATCGAGGCCGACCTGGCGCAGCGCGACTTCACGGTCAACGCGATGGCCGCTCCGGTCGGCGGGCACGAGATCGTCGACCCGCACGGCGGGCGCGGCGATCTCGCTGCCGGCGTGCTTCGAGTGCTCGGGGCGGGCGCATACGAAGCGGACGTGCTGCGGCCGCTGCGGCTCGCGCGCCTGGCCACCGAGCTCCCGCTCGCGCCGGACGAGGAGACCGAGCGGCTTACCCGCACGGCGGCTCCCCGGGTGGCCGACGCGTCGGGGGAGCGGGTCTTCGCCGAGCTGAGGCGGATCGTGACCGCTGACGAGGTGCTGGCCGGGCTCTCGCTTTGCAGCCGCCTCGGGCTCATGGAGGCGGTGCTCCCCGAGGTCGAGGCCCTCAGGGGTGTCGAGCAGAGCCACTTCCATCACCTCGACGTCTACGACCATACGCTCGAGGTCGTCGGTCGGCAGCTCCAGCTCGAGCACGAGCTCGAGCTCACGTTCGCCGACCTGGCGGCGCCCCTGCGTACCGTCCTGGACGAGCCGCTCGCGGATGGGCTGGGCCGCGGCGAGGCCCTAAGGCTCGCCGCGCTCCTACACGACGTCGGGAAGCCCTCCACGCGGGCGGTGCGGGAGGACGGCCGCGTGACCTTCATCGGGCACGACTCGGTGGGCGAGGAGATGGTGAGGGCGATCTGTCGCCGGCTTCGCACGAGCGAGCGCCTGGCGTCCTTCCTCTCAGGAGCAACCCGCACCCACCTCGCCCTCGGGTTCCTTGTCCACGAGCAGCCGCTGACCAGGCGCGCCGTCTACCGCTACCTGACGCTCTGCCGACCGGTGGAGGTCGAGGTCACGCTCCTGTCGTGCGCCGACCGCCTCGCGACGCGCGGGAGGAGGGCCACGCCGGCCATCACCGCCCACCTCGAGGTCGCCAGGACCATGATGGGCGAGGCGCTGGCCTGGCGTCGCGACGGCCCGCCCAGGCCGCCGATCCGTGGCGACGAGCTGGCGAGCGAGCTCGGGATCGAGGCCGGGCCGCGCCTCGGCCGGCTGCTCGAGCAACTGGAGGAGGCCAGCTTCGCGGGCGAGATCAAGACCCGCGCCGACGCCATCGACTTCGCGCGCCGAGCCGCCCCTGATTCCTCCTCCACTAGGAAGCTTCCTGGGTAGCTGTTCCATAGGGACAGTAGGCCAGGACGCTTTCGGCGAAACCCGTCCCGCGCGGGCGGGAGGCGGCTAAGGGCACTCGACTAGGCTCCCCTGCCGCCGATGGCGCAGGACTGCATTTTCTGCTCGATTCTCGCCGGTGACCTGCCGGCGGAGATCGTGGAGGAGGACGAGCACACGATCTCGTTCATGGACATCAACCCCTGGACCAGGGGGCACGCACTCGTGATCCCACGGCGCCACTCGCGCAACCTCTACGAGGTGGACGAGCAGGACCTCGGCCACACCTCGGCCGCAGCGAAGCGGCTCGCCGTGCGGATGCGCGACCGGCTCGGCTGCGACGGCGTGAATGTCCTGAACGCCTGCGAGCAGGCGGCCTGGCAGACCGTCTGGCACTTCCATCTCCACGTGATCCCCCGCTACGAGAACGACCCGCTCGGGCTGCCGACGCGCCCGGCGGCCGCGGAGCGCGAGGCACTGTCGGCGGTCGCCAATGAGCTGCGCGGCTAGATGACTGAGTCGACCTCGAACGCGCGCCTCGAGCCTCACGGCGACGTCGGCGTGGTCGTGATCGACGCACCGCCGCTCAACCTGTTCGGGGAGGAGCTCATGCGGGACCTCGCCGCACTCCTCGACGAGATCGCCGGAGCCCCGCCGCGAGCGCTGGTGGTCAGGGCGGAGGGCAACGTGTTCACCGGCGGGGCCGACGTCCATGTGTTCCAGGGGAGGAGCCCGGAGCAGGCCCGCGAGCTGGTCGGCGAGCTCATCGCCCTGGCCCACCGGGTGGAGGATCTGCCGATTCCCACGATCGCGTGCGTCCACGGCCTGTGCCTCACGGCGGGCTTCGAGCTCTCACTCGCATGCGACATGATCTGGGCCGCCGAGTCGGCCCGGTTCGGACTGGTGGAGATCGTTGTGGGGCTGACTCCGGCGATGGGAGGCACCCAGCGGGTCGCGGAGCGAGCTGGACCGGCGCGGGCGCGCGAGCTCGTGATGAGCGGTGGCCTCTACGACGCCGCGACGCTCGAGCGATGGAACGTCGTGAACCGAGTACTGCCCGACGACGACCTGCTCACGAAGACGCTGAGGTTCGCGGAGCGTCTCGCGGCCGGTCCCACGCGGGCCAACGTGGCGACGAAGCAGATGGTGCGGGCCTTCCTCGACGAGGGCGTTCGCGGAGCGGATGCGCGCGCCGGAGAGGTCATCCCGCCGCTGTTCGGCACCCGGGACCTCCAGCGGGCGGTGGACACGTTCCTCGAGGAGGGTCCCGGCAAAGCGACGTTCGAGGGCCGTTGAACGCCGTTCACGCCCTGCGTGCTGCTAGCTTTCGCGGCAGGTGAGCGCCCGCTCACCGGGGTCGGGAGGTTCTCGGCCGAAAGCAAGTGCCGTAGTTCGGGTAGCCGGATGAGCACCGAGCTGGCATGACGACACAGGAAGGTGCTTGATGGCAACCGGAACGGTGAAGTGGTTCGACGACGCGAAGGGTTACGGGTTCATCACCCCGGATGAGGGTGACCGCGACCTGTTCGTCCACCACACCGGGATCAACGGACAGGGGTTCAAGTCGTTGCAGGAGAACAGCAAGGTCTCCTACGACGAGGAAGCCGGCGACAAGGGTCCGAAGGCGGTCAACGTCCAGAAGATCTAGAGCGGTGGCTGCGCGCGCCGCGTGACGCGGCGCGCGCCGGCCCCGGCGCGACTTGGCCAAGGAAGAGAAGATCGAGATGGAGGGCGAGGTGACCGAGGCCCTCCCCAACACGATGTTCCGCGTCCAGCTCGACAACGGTCACGAGGTGCTGGGGCACATCTCCGGAAAGATGCGGCGCCACTACATCCGCATCCTGCCCGGGGACCGCATCAAGATCGAGTTGTCGCCGTACGACCTCGATCGCGGTCGGATCACCTACCGCTACAAGTAGGCTCGGACACGTAGTTCGACGCGAGCGCCGGCCGCGCCCGCGGCCATTTGCATCCCGGCACGCAGGCTCTACCATCGAGCCATGTCGGCCGAAGGCTGGATCCTGATGGTCGGCCTTCGCGTGCTCGACCTCGGGCTCCTGGCCGCGTGGCTCGTGTGGTTCTTCCGGATGCGCGACGACGACTCGGACGACGAGGGGCCGGGCGGCGGCGGCCCTGACACCGATCCCGGCGACGACTCAGGCCCGCGCGGCCCGGGGGTGACGCTCCCCCACGGCGACCGCAGGGTGAGGGACCACGGCGACACTCCCGCCTGGAGGCCGTCGCGCCGGCCCTCGCGGCCGGCACCAGGGCCGCTCCCGGCGCGTGTCCGCCGGCCGCGGGCGCCCATCCCGGTGCACCACGGGCGGTAGGCGCAAAGCAAGTCTCCATTTCACGCCAACCCTGGAGGGACAGTGAAGATCACCGGCGTCGACTTCATCACCGTGCCCACGCAGGACTTCGAGCGGGCCAGGGAGTTCTACGCGACCACGCTCGGGCTGCCCCTCTCTAAGCGGTGGGGGGACATGCCGGCGGCGGAGTTCGAGACCGGCACCCTGACGATCGCGGTCATGCAGTCCGACGCGTTCGGCCTCGAGTTCAAGCCGCACACGCATCCGATCGCGCTACACGTCGAGGACGTCGAGGCCGCGCGCGCCGAGCTCGAGTCGGCCGGGGTCACGTTCCCGATCGACACGATCGACAGCGGCGTCTGCCACATGGCCCACTTCGCTGACCCGGACGGCAACGCGCTGATGTTCCATCACCGCTACGCGCCGCTCGGGGAACGGCCGCGAGCTGCGGCCGCGGCTGCCTAGCGCCCGCCCCCCTCAGCCGCAGGCGTCGGGGTTCTGATCGCAGAACTCCTCGAACTGGTCGGCTGGGCTGCCGGGCGGGGGCGCCGTGTCGTTCCTCGGGCCGTCGGGCTTCGACGGGTCGGGCGGCGGGGTGCCACCGCCGCCGCCGGGCGAGGGTGACGGCGCGACGCCGTCCGCGGGAGGGGCGGAGGCCGGCGGCTCGGGGGGTGCGGTCGGAGTGGTCGTCGTCTGCGGGGTCGCCTCGGTCGTAGTGGGAGGTGCGACGGCCTGCGGCTTGGGCTCGGTCTCGCGCTTCTCCGTCTCGGTCGTGTCGGTCTCCTCGGCCACGGGCTCTTCGTCGTCCCCGCCGCAGCCGGCCACACCGAGCGCGAGCACGGCGAGCAGGAGGGCGATGCGATGACGGGTGTACATGCCGATCAGGACTCGAGCGCGGGCAGCCGCCGACCGCAGTGGGGGCAGTCGTTCACGTCCTTCGGAGCGAGCTGCTCGAGCGAGCACCCGCACAGGCGGAGGTTCTCGACCGCCCACGGCAGGCTGCTCGACGACGGTGCCAGTGGTAGGAGCTTGCCGACGATCTCGAACTCCTCGCCGCTGTCGCGGTCGACGTACACGGCGCCCGGCTCCACGTCGCGGATGACCTCGCGGTCGGAGCGGGCCCGAAGTCGGTATCTCTGGGCCGATCCCACGGCGGCGCAACGTTAGCAACAGCACCCGGACCCACTTCCGGGCCGGGCTGTCGAGCGCGCCGGGATACTCCCCGGCGTGCGGATCCTGATCTTCCACGGCTACCTGCTGCGCGGCACCGGGAGCAACGTCTACAACGCGAGCCTCGCGCAGGCCCTGGTGGGGATGGGGCACGAGGTGCACATCCTGTGCCAGGACCGCGGCGGCCGCCGAGCTTCCCTTCGTGGATGCGATCGGGCGCTGGGAGGGAGGCGAGCTGCGGCTTGAGACCGTCCGCCATCCGGTTGGGTGCACCGCGTACCTCCCCGACATCGGCGAGGTCCTGCCGGTCTACGTCGCGGACGACTACGAGGGGTTCCGGGCCGTTTCCTTCTCGGACCTCGACGACGCCGAGCTCGAGCCGTTACCTGGCCGCGAACGTCGCCGCGGTCCGCGACGTCTGCGAGCTCGCACGGCCCGAGGTCGCGCTCGCGAACCACCTGGTCATGGGCCCGGCGATCCTCGCGCGTGCCCTCGGCGGACACGCGTTCCCTACGCGGTCAAGGTGCACGGCAGCGCGCTCGAGTACACGGTGCGGCCCCACCCCGAGCGCTTCCTGCCCTTCGCTCGGGAGGGGCTCGCGCCGGCGCGGCGGCGTGCTGGTGGGTTCGCGCCACACCGCGGAGAGCCTCTGGGAGGTGGTCGACGAGCCCGGCCTCCGCGAGCGCACCCGGCTCGGGCCGCCCGGGCGTCGACGCGGATCGCTTCCGCCCGCGGCGCGCCGGAGGAGGCCGCCGAGCGCCTGAGGGGCTCGCCGCGCGCCTGGACGGCGCCAGGGCGCCGCCGCATGGGGTGGGGAGCCGGGCGCGGCCGCTGCCCTGCGGGCGCTCGACCCGGAGCGGAGCCGATCGTGACGCTACGTCGGCAAGCTGATCGTCTCGAAGGGGGTGGACCTGCTGATCGCGGCCTGGCCGCTGGTGGTGGCCGAGGTGCCCGGCCGCCCGGCTCTGCGTGGTGGGCTTCGGGACCTACCGCGCCGGGCTCGAGCGGCTGGCGGGCGCGCTCGCGGCGGGAGACCTCGACGACGCTCGGACCGTCGCGGCCGCGGGGCGCGAGCTCGAGGGCGGGCCGCCCGGCGAGCTCTCTCACCTCACCGCCTTCCTCCGACGGCTCGGGGACGAGGCTGGAGCGCTCCTTCTCGGCGACGCGCTACCTCGAGGAGGCGGGGGCCGCCTTCGACCGCCTCAGCTGGACGGGGCGCCTGGAGCATGGCGACCTGCCTGACGTCCTGGCCGCATGCTCGGCGCTGGTCATGCCGAGCACGTTCCCGGAGGCGTTCGGAATGGTCGCTGCGGAGGCGGCGTGCTGCGGCGCGCTGCCCGTCTCGGCCGCTCACTCCGGGATGGCCGAGGTCACCGCGACGCTTGCGCCGAGCGTGGACGAGCGGGTCCGCCCGCTGCTCTCGTTCGACGTCGACGACGGGGCGGTCGAGGCGATCGCCGGGCGGCTGGTCGGGTGGCTCTGCCTGGAGCCGGCCGGCGCGAAGCGGGCCACGGCGGAGCTGTCGGCCGCGGCGCGCCGCCGCTACGGGTGGGAGGGGGTGGCGAACGGCGTGCTGGCCGCCGCCGCGGGGCGCCTCGACGAGCTCCCCGAGCCACCGTCGGCCACCGCGTCCTACCGCCAGGCGAAGGGATAATCTTCCTCCGCCTTGCGCGGCCTCATGACACGGATCGACGCTGCCGCGAGCCGCCCAGGCGGTCGCTTCGCTGCCCCCGGCCGACCGCGGCGCGCAGTGGCGGTCGGGCTTTGCGCGGTGGTGGCCCTGGTGCTCGCGGGGTGCGGGGAGGAGGACGCGGACCTCGTGAACGGGAAGGCGCTGTTCGTCGAGCAATGCGGCACCTGCCACGCGCTGGAGCGCGCCGGCACCCAGGGCGCTCAGGGCCCGAACCTCGACGAGGCCTTCGGGCCGTCGCGCTCCGATGGGCTCGGGCAGGCGACCGTGGAGGGTGTGGTCCGGATCAGATCGCCAACGTCCGGCGCCGGGAGCAGCATGCCCGAGGACCTCGTGACACGGGAAAGGACGCGCGCGACGTGGCCGCGTACGTGGCGGAGGTCGCGGGCATGCCCGGCGAGGACGCCGGCCAGCTCGCGTCCGCCGGGCTGGCGGGGGCGACCGAGCCGGAGCAGATCTTCACGGCGGCCGGCTGCGGCGGGTGTCACACCTTTGCGCCCGCCGGCACGAACGCCTCGGTCGGGCCGGACCTCGACGAGCTGGCGGCGGCGGCAGACAGCAGGGTGCCCGGGGAGGACCCGGAGGAGTACACCGAGTCGGCCATCGTCGACCCCGAGGCGTACGTGGTCAACGGGTTCTCCGGAGGCGTGATGCCGGACAACTACGGCGAGCTGCTCGAGGAGGAGCAGGTCGGCAGCGCTGGTCGAGTACCTGCTGAACCCCGAGGGCGGGTGATGCGAGCTGAGCCTCGACGCCGGCCGAGTCGCACGTTGAGCCCGTCATAGGGGCTCAATCCGCGCATCGACGGCGCTCGCTCAGGCGACGAGCTCGAAGAGCGGTCCGATCAGCGCCGGGCCGGCCGCGACGAGCCCGGCCGGCTCGCCCCGAAGCTCGCCACGCCGCCGCCGGCCTCGGTGACGAGCAGCCGCCGGCGCGCCCAGTCCCACGGCTTCAGGCCGTGCTCGTAGTAGCCGTCGAGGCGGCCGCAGGCCACGCCAGGCGAGGTCGAGCGCGGCCGAGCCCGCCGCGCCGGATGTCGCGCACCGCGCGGCAGCACGCGCGCGAGCGTCTCGGCCTGCCGGCCGCGCGCAGCTCCGCGTCGTAGCCGAAGCCGGTGGCCGACCAGCGCGCGTCGTCGAGCCGGTCGGGGTCGCGTACCGCCGATCGGCGCGCCGTTCAGCTGCGCGCCCGCGCCGCGCGCCGCCGTGAAGGTCTCACCGCGCAGCCGGGTCGTGCACCACGCCCACCCGGCCGCCGTCGCTCGTCCTCGAGGGCCACGCTCACCGACCAGGCCGGGTAGCCGTAGAGGTAGTTGGTCGTGCCGTCGAGCGGGTCGACCACCCAGCGGCGCCCGCTCGTCGCCGTCGCGCGCGGCGCCCTCCTCGCCCGAGCAGCGCCGTCGTCGGGGCGCTCGGCCGCGGAGCATGTCGGCGATCAGCCGCTCGGCCTCGCGGTCGGCGTCGGAGACCATGTCGGTGCGCGGAGGACTTGCGCTCCAGCCCGCGCGCCGGGCCGCCGAAGCGCTCGACGAGGATCTCGCCGGCGGCACGCGCTGCCCGCTCGGCGAGCGCCAGGTCGGATGCCAGGTCCTCGCTCAGAAGATCGCCCGGACGACGATCACGACGGGCGATCAGCACCGCCACCACCGCCGACCACGTAGAGGAGGAACCGAAAGGCCTCGCGCTCGGAACGGAGCGGGTTCAGCACCTCAGACTGGCTAGAGCACGTAGAGCGTTGTGTAGACGAACGAGCCACATCACGTCGACGAAGTGCCAGTAGATGCCCGGGCACCTCGACGCCGCGGTGCTCCTTGCCGGTGAAGTGCCCGCGGAAGGCCCTGATGGTGGCGAACGCCAGCAGTGTGAGCCCCACGAACACGTGGGCCCCATGCAGGCCGGTGAGCCCGTAGAAGATCGATGCCTGGGCCGTGGTCGGGCGGTCGCGAAGCCAAGGTGCACGTACTCGTTGATCTGGATGGAGAGGAAGTCGAGCCCAAGCAGGAAGGTCGTCAGCAGGCCCGCGCGCAGCGCGTTGCGGTTCTCGCTGCGCGCGCACTCGAGCGCCCAGTGCATGGTGAAGCTCGAGGAGAAGAGGATCGCGGTGTTGACCCCCGCGATGACGAGCGGGCAGCTCGCATGCCCGTCGGCCGGCCACGGGTCGTCCGCCACGACCCGGATGAAGAAGTAGGCGGTGAAGAACGCTCCGAAGAGCATGACCTCCGAGATGATGAAGAGGAGCATCCCGAGGAACTGCGGCCTCGACGCGCGAGGAGCGATGCGCCGCGGGCGGGCCGTGATGCTCGTGCTCGTGGTGCGTGGCGGTGGCGCTGTGCTCGAGGCGATCGCAGTGGCGAGACGGCTCGCGCTCGGAGGTCGCTGCAGCCTCGCTCTGCTCCACCGGCTCGTCGGCCGACTCGCTCGAGGCTCACCCGACGTGCTCGACCGGCTTCGCGGTGGAGCGCTCGACCCGCCCGATGAGGTCGGCGCGCAGCCAGCCCGAGCGCTCGCCCGGGAAGCGTGGAGATCACGATCTCGTCAATCGCGTAGAACTGGAGCGCGTTCTGGATCGACGGTGTAGGGGTCGGGGTGGGTCACCTGGCCGACCGCCTCGAGGCCCTCCTCGTGGAGTCGCTGCAAGCACCTGCGGCCAGCCGTTCGTGGCGCCTCTCGTCGCCGTCCTCGCCGCCCTGCGGGCAGCACCACGGTGAAGCGGTGCGGGCCGCTCGGCCGCCTTCTCCTTGAGCCGGCGATCAGCGGCTCGCCGCCGACCGTCTGGTTGGCCACGACGAGCATGTGGGTCGCGTCGGCGCGGTCGGCGTCGAGGTCGACCACGACGTGCTCGACCGGCAGCCCGAGCTCGTCCCGGACGCGGTCGACCAGGTCGCGGCGTAGCCAGCCGGAGCGGGTCTCGGGGTGGGTCGAGATGATGATCTCGTCGGCGCCGAACTCGCCCACGGCGTCCATCGTGCCGCGTACGGGTCCGGGTCCATGACCTCGCCCCTCAGCCTCGATGCCGGCCTGCGCGAGCTGCGCGAGCGTGGTCTGGAGCCGGTTCTCGGCCGCGCGTCGCGCGACAGACTCGTCATAGATCACGTAGCCGTGCCTGGGCTGGTTCTGCGGGCAGATCACGGTGACCTGGACGGCCGCCCCTCGGCCTCGAGCGCCTCTGCCCGCGCTTGACGGCGTCGATCAGCGCGCTGCCACCGACGGTCTCGTTGGCCACCACCAGGATCCTGTGCGGCTGGGCCGCCACTGGAGCATCAGTCCGCCCGCGGCGCGGTGGCGGTGGCGCCCGAGGGCGCCGGCCCGCGGGCACCGGTGCTTTCGTCCTTGAACACGCCGTGCACCGCGCCCGGAACGCCGTACTCGTAGGGGCCGCCGACCACGGTGGGCACCTCGTCGAAGTTGAAGATCGGCGGCGGCGAGGACACCTGCCACTCGAGCGTGTGGGCGCGCCACGGGTTGCGCGGCCGCCTTCGGGCCCGTGTCGCCAGCTCGTGATCATGTTGTAGAGGAAGATCAGGAACGACAGGCCGAAGATGAAGCTCGACACCGAGATGATCGCGTTGAGCGTGCGCGAACTGCTCGGCGTAGTCGGCCACGCGGCGCGGCATGCCGTCGATTCCCACGAGGTGCATCGGGCCGAAGGTGAGGTTGAAGAAGACGAACGACAGCCAGAAGTGGAGCCGGCCGAGGCGCTCGTCGTACATCCGACCGGTCATCTTCGGGAACCAGTGGTAGATGCCGGCGAAGATCGTGAACACGCTGCCGCCGAACAGCACGTAGTGGATGTGCGCCACCACGAAGTAGGTGTCCGACACGTGGATCACCACCGGGATGACCGCGAGCATGATCCCGCTGATCCCGCCGAGGGTGAACATCGTGATGAAGCCGAGCGCGAACAGCATCGGCGTGGTCAGGTGGATCACCCCTCGCCACAGCGTCGCGAGCCACGAGAAGATCTTGATGCCGGTCGGGCACCGCGATCAGCATCGTGGTGATCATCATCGGCACGCGTAGCCACGAGAACATGCCCGACACGAACATGTGGTGCGCCCAGACGGTGAACCCGAGGACGACGATCGCCACCAGCGAGAACGCCATCATCCGGTATCCGAAGATCGGTTTTCGGGCGTTCGCGGAGATGATCTCGCTGACGATCCCGAAGCCGGGCAGCATCATGATGTAGACGGCTGGGTGTGAGTAGAACCAGAAGACGTGCTGGTACATCAGGACGTCGCCGCCGTCGGCCGAGTTGAAGAAGTTGAATGCCCATCGCGCGGTCGAAGAGCACGAAGAACTGCGAGCCCGCGATGAACGGCGTCGCGATCACCACGAGCAGCGACGTCGTGAAGTTCGCCCACACGAGCAGCGGCATGCGGAAGAACGTGATGCCCGGGCGCCCGCATCGTGATGATCGTGACCAGGAAGTTGAGCGCGGTCGCGATCGAGGACGCCCCGGCGAACTGCACCCCGATCGTGAAGAACGTCTGGCCGAGCGGCGTCTCCGTGGAGAGCGGGGCGTAGGCCGTCCAGCCCGTGGCGAACGCTCCGCCGGGCGCGAGGAAGCTCGCGACCATCATGATCCCGGCCACCGGGAGCATCCAGTAGGAGAGGGCGTTCAGGCGCGGGAACGCCATGTCCGGCGCCCCGATCATGAGCGGGATCACGTAGTTCGCGATCCCGGCGAACACCGGGATGATGAACAGGAAGATCATCAGCGACGCGTGGACCGAGAACAGCCCGTTGTAGGTGTTCGGGTCCACGAACTGCGAGCCCGGGCGCGAGCAGCTCGGCCCGGATCACCATCGCCATCAGTCCGCCGAGGATGAAGAAGACGAACGTCGTGACGATGTACTGGATCCCGATGACCTTGTGGTCGGTGTTGACCTTGAAGTAGTCGCGCCACGTCCTGGCGCCGTGGCCGGAGTGGTCCTCGGGCACGGTGGGGGCGCCCGACGCCCAGCGGAACCAGTAGTCGAAGCAGCCGATGCCGACGAGGAACGCGAGTGGCATCGCGATCAGGGCGACGGTCGTGATGGCCGAGCCGTCGAACAGCGTGTCGTAGCCCTTGATCGCGCGGACGCCCACCACGAGCGCGAACGAGAAGGCGACCGCGATCACCTGCGAGAGCGCCGCCCGGTACCAGCCCGGCGCCCATAGCTTCTGCGCGATCGTCACTCGGATTCACCTCCCAGGTCGCGGCCCCGATCCGCCGAACCGGGCCGAAGCGTCCCTTCGGCTCCCCGGGCCGGCCCGTACTCCCGAATCGGCCAGATCGTACCGGCGCCGGGTGCCGGCGTCAGCGCTCGCGCGCGCCTACGCATCGCCCGGTCCTCCGCCGCCCCGCGACCGGTCGGAGGGCGCTTCCGAGGCGCGACCGCCGCCACCCCCGCTCTGCTCGCCGCCGCCGCCCGACGACGGCTCGGCGCCGCCCTCCTCCGCCGGTGCGGGCTCCTGGGCGGCCACGCCGCTCGGGCTCTGGTCCTCCGCGGGCGCGCCCGCGTCCTCGGCGGCGAGCGCCTCCTGCTCGTCGGCCAGCCACGTGTCGAACTCCTCCTCCGGGACGACGGTCACCGACTGTCGCATCGTGGAGTGGCCGAGCCCGCAGAGCTCCGCGCACACGACGTCGAACGTGCCCTCCTCGCTGGGCGTGACCCGCACCTCGGTGGTAATGCCGGGGACCGTGTCGGACTTGAGGCGGAACGCCGGGACCCAGAACGAGTGGATCACGTCCTCGGTGTCGATCCGGAACTCGACCTGGCGATCGAGGGGCAGCATTGCCGAGTTGCTCTCCACGGTCGGGCTCCCCTCCTCGGGGTAGGCGAAGCTCCACGTGAACTGCTCGCCGCGGACCTCGACCACCATCGCATCGGCGGCGGGCTCCTCGATGTCCACCAGGACGACCCAGCCGTAGATGGCGAGCGCCGTCACGAGGATGAAGGGCACAGTCACCCAGATGACCTCGAGCTTCGCGTTGCCGTGGATCGGCGCGCCGTCGCGCTCGTCCCCCGGTCGCGCGCGGAACTTGACGACGCTGTAGATCGCGACCGTCATCACCAGCACGAAGACCGGGATCGAGGCCGCGAGCAGGACGTCGTAGAGCGTGTCGATCGGTCCTGCTTCCTCGGCGGCCTGCGTCGGGAACCAGTCGATCACGAGGCCGAGGCCCACGCCGACCAGCGACGCGAGCACCCCGATTACGCCGAGCTGAAGGAGCGGCCTGTTACGCATGCGGACCGGGTCGAGCGGGAGGGCGCCGCGTCGGGGCGGACCCCCGCGGAGTGCAGACGCGCGAGGCTGGGGCGGCGGACCGGTCGTTCACGCGGGCGCGAGTTTATTCGAGCCGCCCGACCGCCCGCGTCGACGACGGCACGCTGATCGAGGCGGTTCCGCGAGCCCCGGATCCGCCGTGCGGGCCGACTTTCCCGGGCCGCGTTGTCCCGACCGTCGGAGCGTGTTACGTTTGGGAGCAAGCAGCAATCGGCACGAGGGGCGGGAAGAATGCAGGTCAGGGACGGGATGACGGACGCGGTTCTGACGATCGGCCCGGGCCACAGCCTCCGCGACGCCGCGCGCCTGATGGGCAAGCGGCAAGTTGGTGCGGCGATCGTGATCGACCCCGAGCAGCCCGGCCCGGGAATCCTCACCGAGCGTGACGTCCTCGAGTCGCTCGGAGGCGGGCAGGACCCCGACGGGGAGCGGGTGGGCAACCACCTGTCGCAGAACCTGACCTTCGCGTCGCCCGACTGGTCGCTCGAGCGCGCCGCCGAGGCAATGGTGAAGGGCGGCTTCCGGCACCTGATCGTCGTCGATCGTGGCGAGACGGTCGGGGATCCTCTCGATGCGCGACATCGTCCGCTGCTGGACGATGGACGGCGCCACCTGCGACGTCTGACCGGCGCGCCGAAGCGCTCGTCGTTCGGTGATGCATTTGGCCCCCTATGGGGGCCCAAATGCATCACTCTCGCGCGCGGCCTAGTGCTCCTGCGGGAGCTCGGCCATGTCCTCACGCGTCTCGCGGATCCAGCGCAGTAGGGCCGCGGCGGTGATGATCAGGCCGATCGCCATCACCACGTAGCTGATCACGACTCCCACCAGGGCCAGCGTGGTGCCGAGCGCCACGATCGCAGGCAGGTAAGTGGGTCCCGGCAGGTGCACCTCCTCGGTGGCCGCCGGGACCACCTCCTCGTCGGGAACGTACCCGTTGCCGCCGCGCGCGGGGTGGTCGGCCACTAGACGGCTCTAGTAGACGTAGCCGACGAAGAAGGAGAGACCGAACACGATGATCGAGATCGCGCCGGCGATCAGGCCGGTCCGGACGTTCTTGCTCGCGAGCCGCCGATCCATCGCCGACGCATCCTAGAGGACCGTTCGGTCCGAGCAGCCGAGCACAGTGCCCCGGTCGACCTGGAGGTCAACGCCCGCGAGCGCGACCGTCTCCCCGAAGTGCTTGACCAGCCCTCGGCGCCGACCGCCGTCGTCATGGCGGCGTCGTAGAGCCTTGGACTAGGCGGCGCGGCTCAGATCGCGCAGCGCGGCGTCGCGCGCCAGGCGCTCGAGCGCCCTCGCCTCCAGCTGGCGGACCCGGTCTCCCGAGATTCCGAGCTGCCGTCCTGCCTCGGTCGGCGCGGCCGGAGTCCCGCCGCCCACACCGAAGCGAAGCCGCACCACGTCGCGCTCCTCGGCGGGAAGGCTTTCGATGGCTCGGACCACGCTGGCCTCGGCGGCGTCGTCCAGGACCTGGGCCTCGGGCCCGGGCGTCTCACTGGCGATCAGCTCGCCCAGCTCCGTCTCACCGGACTCGCCGACCGGCTTGTCGAGGCTGGTCGGGGTTCGGTCGGCACGACGGATGTCATCGATGTCCTCGGGCGTCAGCTCCACCGCCTCGGCAAGCTCCTCGTTCGTGGGCTCGCGGCCCAGCATCGCCGCAAGCTCGCGCTCCGAGCGGCGGATCTTGCGCGCGGCGGCGCCCATGTGAACGGGGAGGCGGACGGTGCGCGCCGAGTTGGCGAGCCCGCGCCCGATGGCCTGGCGGATCCACAGCGTTCCGTACGTCGAGAACTTGTAGCCCCTCCGCCAATCGAACTTCTCGACCGCCCGGATCAGCCCGAGCATCCCCTCCTGGACCAGATCCGACAGCGAGAGACCCTGACCCTGGTACTTGCGTGCCACGGACACCACGAGCCGCAGGTTCGA
The DNA here is from genome assembly GCA_963808955.1 of uncultured Thermoleophilaceae bacterium. Lineage (GTDB taxonomy): Bacteria > Actinomycetota > Thermoleophilia > Solirubrobacterales > Thermoleophilaceae > CAWEHQ01. Next base: position 112,234 of record CAWEHQ010000002.1, read on the forward strand.
GTTGACGAGGCGGTCCTTGGCGTCCATGTCGCCGCGCTCGATCCGCTGCGCAAGCTCCACCTCCTCCGCCGCGGTGAGCAGCGGATGGCGACGGACCTCGGCGAAGAAGAGATCGAGCGAGTCCGCGCCGGGATCGGGCGCGGCGGCACGCTGGACGTGATCGGCGGTGGCCGGGTCGGGGCTGGTCCTGGCGGGTGGCGTTTGGGGTTCCTCCTGTTATTTGATCTTGTGTCCCGAGCCCACGGTGGCCCGCGGTCCGGGAGGCGCGGTGCCCGGTTCCGCCGCTCTGGCGGGTCGCCGGCGAACGTGCCGCGGCCGGGTGAGCGGCGCGCGGAGGGCCTCGAGGCTGCGGCCCCTGAAGCCGCGGCCCGGCTCCTATCCATACGTCCGGGGAGGACGAACGGCTCACTAGCGAACCGGAAAAGGCTAACGAAACGTTAGCAAGAGCGGCGCGGGTGCGTGGCGTCCCTGCCAGATCCCGCCCACAAAGGCCTCGGCACCGCCGCGGAATCAGGCGAGATTCACGCCATCCGCGGCGTCCGCCTCAACCGCGCGGTCGCAGGTGGGGCAGTACCAGCGGGCCTCGAGCGGGGTTCCGCACGCGGCGTGCCTGATCGCCTCGGCGTCGTCACCGTGGCGCGCTCCCCAGTCCGCCAGGAGCCGGAGCGCACCGGCGAGCTCGCGGCCAGGTGAGGCGAGCTCGTAGACGAAGCGGGGCGGTCGCTCCGAGTAGGGCTCGGCGCGGACCAGGCCCTCGCGCTCGAGGCGGCGAAGGCGCTGCGCGAGCACGTTCGGGGCGATGCCCTCGACCTGCTCCTGCAGGGCACCGAAGCGACGCGGACCGTCGAGCAGTGCCGCCACGAGCAGGAGCGTCCAACGGTCACCGACCGCGCCCAGGGCGTGGTCGAGCGCCGACAGGTTCGCCTCGGCCGCGTCCGCCTCCACACGATCCATCGTACGCATACGGTCAGGTACAGTAGCGACTTGCAGATTGCAAATCACTCTCAAGCTGAGGAGAGCGACATGGAGGCTCACGCGGAGGAAATTCGTTCGCTCGAGGCTGCCCAGACCGTGATCGGCGCGCTGGCGCAGCGACTGGGCCCCGCCGTGGTCGGCCTGGGCCGTGGCTGGGGGCTCGGATCGGGCGTCGTGGTGGCGCCCGGGCGGGTCGTGACCAGCGCCCACTCGGTCCGCGGCGACGAGGTGGCGGTCGCCTTTGCCGACGGGAGCAGCGCGACCGCACGGGTGGCCGGCAGCGATCCCGACCGAGACGTTGCCGTGCTGTCGGTGGACACCGGTGACACGCAGCCGGTGACGTGGGACGGCGGCGGCCCGGAAGTCGGCATCGGGACGGCGGTGGTCGCCCTCGCCAACCCCGGCGGGCGCGGGCTCAGGGCCACGCTCGGCTTCGTCTCGGCCACCGGGCGCAGGTTCCGGGGGCTCAGGGGCCGGCGACTCGAGGTCGGGATCGAGCACACCGCCCCCCTCCCGAGGGGCTCCTCGGGAGGTCCGCTCGTTGATCTCCGCGGGAGGTTGCTCGGCTTCAACACCCTGCGCCTCGAGGGCGGGCTCGTGCTTGCCGTCGCCGCCGACGCCGCGCTGCGGGAGCGGAGCGAGCGAATCGGACGCGGCGAGGCGCCGCGGCCGCGCCGGCTCGGCGTGGCGCTCGCGCCGGCCGGCGCCACGCGTCGGATGCGAAGGGCGGTGGGGCTCCCGGAGCGCCCCGGCCTGCTCGTACGCGCGGTCGACGATGGCAGCCCGGCGGCCCGCGGCGGCGTCGCGGCAGGCGACCTGATCGTGGGAGCGGGCGATCGGGACGTGGACGGCCTCGACCCGCTGCACTCGGCGCTCGATGCGGTCGGCGAGGAGGACGAGCTCACGCTGCGTGTGGTCCGCGGCACCGAGGAGCGCCAGGTCACGGTTCGCTTCGGCGGGCACGATCGAGAGGAGGTCGCATGACCACGACGGCCGACGCCACGACGCGCGACGCAGAAGCCCTCGACGCCTACTCGCGCACCGTGGTCGACGTGGCCGAGCGCCTCGGACCGTCGGTGGCGAACCTGCGCACGCTCCGCCGCACCCGGCGTGGACAGATGCCGGCCGGCGCCGGAAGCGGCGTGGCGCTGACACCGGATGGCTTCATGCTCAGCTCGGCACATGTCGTGGTGGGTGCCGAGCGCGGCCGTGCCGCGTTCGTCGACGGACGCGAGCTCCGGTTCGCCGTGGTCGGGAGAGACCCGCTCTCCGACCTGGCGGTGCTCCGGGCGGAGGCCGACGACCTCGCGCCGGCCGAGCTCGGCGACGCCGAGCGGTTGCGGGTCGGACAGCTCGTGGTTGCGATCGGGAACCCGAACGGGTTCGCCGGGTCCGTGACCGCTGGGGTGGTGTCGGCGCTCGGGCGTTCGCTGCCCTCGCGCGCGGGACGTGCGGTGCGCATCATCGACAACGTCGTCCAGACCGATGCGGCGCTCAATCCGGGGAACTCCGGGGGCGCCCTCGTCGATAGCGCCGGTCGCGTCGTCGGCGTGAACACCGCCGTCGCGGGTGTCGGTCTCGGGCTCGCCGTCCCGATCAACGCGGCCACCCGCAGGGTGATCGGAGCGCTGATGAGCGAGGGGCGCGTGAGGCGTGCATACCTCGGGATCGCGGGGGGATCGAGACCGGTCCCGCCACGCGCTCGTGGCGACGCGCTCGCGGACACCTGCGTCGAGGTGGTCGAGGTCGTGGGCGGCAGCCCCGCCGACGAGGCGGGGGTTCGCCCCGAGGACATGATCCTCGAGGTGGCCGGGTCGCCCGTGACCGGCGTCGATGATCTCCAGCGGCTGATGGTCGGCGAGCTGATCGGCGTCCCGGTCGCACTGCGGCTGCTGCGTGGCGGCGACGTCCGCGACCTGACGCTCGTGCCGGCCGAGCTCACCACCAAGGAGGCTTGACGGGCAGAGGAGCATCGGTCGAGCCATGGCCTCCGACACGCCGGACGCTTGAACGACGCCGGAGCAATCCGCTTCGGCACACCCCGCGGGCACTGGGTTCTGGCCGTCACGATCCTCGGCTCCGGGATCGCGTTCCTCGAGGCGACGGTGGTCAACGTCGGGTTGCCGGAGATCGGGGCCGACCTGGACGCCGACGTGGCCGGTCTGCAGTGGACCCTGAACGGCTACCTGCTCACCCTCGCCGCGCTGATCCTGCTCGGGGGCTCGCTCGGCGACCGCTACGGGCGCCGCCGTGTGTTCGAGATCGGGATCGTGTGGTTCACCGCCGCCTCGATCCTCTGCGCAGTCGCCCCGAACGTCGAGGTCCTGATCGCGGCGCGGATCCTCCAGGGCGTCGGCGGGGCGCTGCTCACCCCGGGCAGCCTTGCGATCATCGAGTCGACCTTTCATCCGGACGACCGGGCGCGTGCGATCGGGGCGTGGGCGGCCCTCAGCGGCATCGCCGCGGCGATCGGTCCGCTCGTCGGCGGCTACCTGATCGAGGCCGTCACCTGGCGGGCGATCTTCCTGCTCAACATCCCCCTGGGCGCTTTCGTCCTCTACATCTCCCGCCGTCACGTGCCTGAGACGCGCGACCCGACGGCCATCGGCCGGCTCGATGTGGCCGGATCGGTGCTCGCGACGCTCGGCCTCGGCGGCATCACCTTCGCCCTGATCCAGGCGCCGGAGGGGTCCGGCGCCGGACCGGTCGTGGCCGTCATCCTGGGATTGGCTGCGCTCGTCGCCTTCGTCGCCGTGGAGCGGCGAAGCCCGCAGCCGATGCTGCCGCTCTCGATTTTCAGCTCGCGTCAGTTCACGAGTGCCAACCTCGTCACCTTCGCTGTGTACGCGGCGCTCGGCGGCGTCTTCTTCCTGCTCGTGCTGTTCCTGCAGGTGTCACTCGGCTACTCGGCGATCGCGGCCGGGGCCGCCTCGCTGCCCGTCACCGGGTTGCTCCTGCTCCTGTCCGTCCGTGCCGGTGCGCTCGCACAGCGCATCGGGCCGCGCATTCCGCTCACGATCGGGCCGCTGCTGATCGCGGCGGGGATGCTGCTGATGCGTGGGATCGACATCGGCGACGGGTACGTCGAGTCGGTGCTGCCGGCGGTGGTGGTCTTCGGAATCGGTCTCGCGTGCGTCGTGGCGCCGGTCACCGCGACCGTGCTGGCGGCGGCGGACCCCGAGCACGCGGGGATCGCGTCGGGAATCAGCAACGCGGTCTCGCGTAGCGCTCAGCTGATCGCCGTCGCCGTGCTTCCCCTGGTCGCCGGGCTGTCCGGCGCCGACTACGAGAGCCCGGAGGCGATGGCCGACGGGTTCCACGCCGCGATGCTGGCGACCTCGATCGTGGCGGTGGCGGGCGCGGTGATCGCCTGGAGCACGATCCGAAACGACGTCCTCGAGCGCGCCAGGGACCCCGAGCGCGCGCCGTGTCAGGAGGCGCTCGACCGCACGCCGGCCCGGCACTGCGCGGTCGCAGGTACCCCGCTCGAGTCCGTCTCGCGCTCCGCGGGCGGCGATGGCACGACGCCTCCGACGCGCGAGGCGCGACCGGAGCCGGCGCAGTCCTGACCTCATAATCAGGCCGCATGGACGGCCCGAGCCAGCCGACGCCACTGGATGCCGACGCCCTGCTGGCGGCGGCACGCCGGCCGCTCGTGCTCGGGATCGGTGGCGGTGGCGACGTGGTGGGGGCGCTCGCGACGGCCGAGGCGGCGCGGCTCTACCACGGCGCGCGCCCCGTCCTCGGCGGCATGACGTGGGAGCGGCGCGCCATCGACCCCGACCCGGGCCCGCGGACGGCCGCCGAGGTGGCGGGCGCCCGAGAGCTCGAGCCCGGCGTGCTGCTCGCCGGGCCCGAGGCACGCGTGCGGACCAGCGGGATCCGCTTCGCGGAGGGGCGGATGGCCGAGCTGCTCGGCGAGGAGACCGTGCTGGTGGACCCGACCAGGGGACCGGCCGCGATGGCCCGCTCACTCGGCAGCGCTGCCGATCAGCTCGAGTCGGATCTGCTCGTGTTCGTCGACGTCGGCGGCGACGTCCTGGCGCACGGCGACGAGCCGGGGCTCGGCAGCCCGCTGTGCGACGCGCTGATGCTTGCCGTCGCCGGCCGCCTCGCGCTCTCCGGTCGACCGGTGCTGGGCGGCGTCTTCGGCCCCGGGTGCGACGGCGAGCTCAGCGTGCCCGAGGTCATGGAGCGGCTCGCCCGCGTGGCGGCCGGAGGCGGGCTCGCCGGCGCCCGCGGAATCACGCCGGCGGTTGCGGCGCGCCTCGAGTCCGCCGTGGAGGCGGTGCCGACCGAGGCCAGCGCCCAGCCGGTGCGCTCCTTCCGTGGCGTGACGGGCGGCGCGCCGATCCGCGGCGGCGAGCGCAGCGTAGAGCTGACTCCGGCCGCCGCCGTGACGATCTACTTCGACGTGCTGGTCGCGATCCAGTCCGTGGGCACCCTCGCCCGGGCCGTCGACCAGGCGGCGACGATCGAGGAGGCCAACGAGGCGCTCCACGCGCTCGGCGTCCGAACCGAGCTCGACTTCGAGCGCCAGCGCGCTCGCCGGCCTGTTCCGGAGCGATAAGAATCCCCCCATGCCCGCCCACCCGCGCGCCAACGGGGTCGACGGTGCGCAGGGACCGGTCCTCGGCGTGGACGTCGGCGGGACCAAGGTCGCCGTCGCACACATCGAGGGGACGACTGCAAGCTCTGGGCTCGAGCGGCCCACGGACGTCTCGACGACTGCGGCGCTGCTCGATGGGATCCAGGCGGCGGTCGAGGAGCTGACCGCCCTCACCCGGCCGCCGGCCGCGGTCGGAGTGGGCGTGCCTTCGCAGATCGAGTTCGCGACCGGCCGCGTCATGTCGAGCATCAACATCCCGCTCGCGGGCGTAGCGCTGCGCGAGGAGCTGTCGGGGCGGATCGGGGCGCCGGTCTTCGTCGACAACGACGCAAACTGCGCCGCCCTGGCGGAGTCGCATCTCGCCGAGCAGGGGCCGGCGCACTGCCTCGTGATGCTCACGCTCGGGACGGGCGTCGGGGGCGGGGTCGTGATCGACGGCCGAATCTTCAGGGGCGCGAGCGGACTGGGTGCCGAGCTCGGCCACGTGGTGATCGACGAGAATGGGCCGGAGTGCCCTGGGACGTGTCCGAATCGCGGCTGCCTCGAGGCCTTCTGCTCGGGTCAGGCGCTCGGGCGCGACGCCACTCAAGCCGGCGCCGCCCGGCCCGAGAGTACGCTCGGCCGGGCGGTCGCGCGGAACGGCAAGGCGGGCGGCCGCGACGTGGTGGCCGCGGCGCGCGAGGGTGACGAGGATGCCGCGCGTCTCCTGCACCGGCTCGGCACGCACCTCGGCGTGGGGTTGGCAGGGCTCGTCAACACCTTCGAGCCGGAGCTGATCGTGATTGGAGGCGGGCTCGCCCAAGCTGCCGACATGTTCCTCGATGTTGCGCGCGAGGAGGCCGGGGCGCGGGCGCTCCCGGCGATCTTTGAGAGAGTCTCGATCGAGCTCGCCCGCGCGGGTCCAGCGGCCGGCGTCATCGGCGCGGGTCTACTCGCCGCCCAAGAGTTGCGGGATGGTGATACTGCGGCTTCGGAACCCACCGAGGGAGGGACATGACGACCACCACGACGGATCAGCGGGCGCTCGACCAGCTGTGCGTCGACACCATCCGCACGCTGGCGATGGACGCGGTCCAGAAGGCGAACTCCGGTCATCCCGGCACCCCGATGGCGCTCGCCCCGCTCGCCTACGTGCTGTTCACCCGAGTGATGCGGCACAACCCGCGCGACGCCGAGTGGCCGGACCGCGACCGCTTCGTGCTGTCGGCCGGCCATGCGTCGATGCTCCTCTACTCGGTGCTCTACCTCACGGGCTACGGCCTCACGCTCGACGACCTCAAGCAGTTCCGCCAGCTGGGGAGCCCGACCGCGGGGCACCCGGAGCGCGAGGACGCGCCCGGGATCGAGACCACGACCGGCCCGCTCGGACAGGGAATCTCGACGGCGGTGGGCCTCGCCCTCGGTGAGCGGATGCTCGCGGCCCGCTTCAACCGGCCGAGCCACGAAATCGTCGACCACCACACCTTCGTGATCGCGAGCGACGGCGACATGCAGGAGGGCGTTCAGAGCGAGGCGTCCTCGCTGGCGGGGCATCTTCGCCTAGGGAGGCTCGTGGTGTTCTACGACGACAACCACATCTCGATCGAGGGCGACACCCACCTGTCGTTCTCCGAGGACGTCGGCGGCCGCTACGACGCGTACGGATGGCACGTCCAGGACCTCGGCGAGAACCTCGGGCTCGACGCGCTGGAGCGCGCGACGCGGACCGCCATGGATGCCGACGATCGTCCATCGCTCGTGATCGTCCGCTCCCACATCGCCGAGGGCAGCCCGAACAAGCAGGACACCGCCGGCGCTCACGGCTCGCCGCTGGGTGAGGAGGAGGTGAAGCTCACGAAGCAGGCCTACGGGTGGCCGAGCGAGGGGCCCTTCTTCGTGCCGGACGAGGCGCTCGAGTGGATGCGAGGCTGCGGCGACCGCGGCGAGCAGTTCGAGTCCGAGTGGCGCGATCGCACGGAGGCCTACCGGGCGGAGCAGCCCGAGCTCTGGGCCGAGTTCGAGCGGATTATCGAGCGGCGCCTGCCCGAGGGCTGGGACGCCGATACGCCGCGATTCACCCCGGACATCGGGGCGATCGCCACACGCAAGGCGTCGAATCAGGTGATCCAGTGGGCAGCCGCGCGCGTCCCCGAGCTTGTCGGCGGCTCCGCGGACCTGGCGCCGTCCACGCTCACGCTGATCGACGACGGCGCGAACGTCGAGGCGGGCGAATACGGCGGGCGGAACCTCCACTTCGGCATCCGCGAGCACGGGATGGGGGCGATCGTCAACGGCCTGACGCTGCACGGGTTCCGCGCCTACGGCGCCACGTTCCTGATCTTCTCCGACTATATGAAGGGCGCCATCCGCCTCGCGGCGCTGATGGAAGCGCCATCGATCTTCTGCTTCACGCACGACTCGATCGGCCTCGGCGAGGACGGCCCCACCCACCAGCCGGTCGAGCAGCTGGTGGCGCTCCGGGCGACCCCCAACCTGTACGTGGTCCGCCCCGCCGGCGCCAACGAGACCGCGCTGGCGTGGCGCTTCGCGATCTCACAGGACACGAGCCCGACGGCGCTCGCGCTCAGCCGCCAGGGTCTGCCGGTGTGGGATCCCGCCGCGGTGCCGGACGACGCGGTGGACCGCGGCGCCTACGTGCTGCGCCGAGAGCCCGCCGACTCCCTCGACGTGATCCTGGTCGGCACCGGCTCCGAGCTCCACGTGTGCGCGGAGGCGGTCAGCGTGCTCGAGGAGGCGGACGTGTCGGCCCGTCTCGTGAGCATGCCGTGCATGGAGCGGTTCGCGGAGCAGGACCAGGCCTACCGCGACGAGGTCCTGCCGCCGTCGTGCCGCGCGCGGGTATGCGTCGAGGCCGCCAGTCCGGTGGGGTGGGAGCGGTGGGCCACCGAGGACGGGGACATCGTGGGCATGACCGGCTTCGGTGCGTCGGCTCCGCAGAAGGATTTGTACGAGCACTTCGGGTTCACGGGCGAGAAGGTCGCGGAACGCGCCCGCGCCGTGGTCGATCGCCTGGCGGCGGCGTCGTGAGGGGCGTAAGGTCACCGGGGCACGGGGCGGAGCGCCCGGACGCGAACGGCTTGGAGGCGCGATGCGAGTGATCGACTGTGAGTGCGGCGCGATCGTGCAGGCGGCGAACGACGAGGAGCTCGTCGGCCAGGTGCGCGAGCACGTGGCTCAGGAGCACCCGGACATGTCGCTCGACGACGAGGACGCGAAGCGGCTCGTGTCCGAGCGTGCCTACACGGCGACGGACGCCTGAGGCCGCGCCGAGCAGCAGTCGCCAGACGGCGGAGGGGTCCTACTACGCCTGATGCAGGTGTCGCGCGGCGCCTTTAGACGCGGCTAACTTCTGCTTTAATCACCTTGCGTGCCAAGGATCAGCCGGCGCAAAATGCTGGGTGGGTCGCTCGCCGCGGCGTCGCTGCCCGTCGCCCACGCACTGATCCCCCACGAGGGGTTGCATGGGCAGGGCGCTGCGAGCGCCTCGGAGCACGGGTCCAACGGATCGGCGCCTGGACACGCCGGCGCTGCGCATAGGGGCCTAGTCGGATCCGTCGATCCGGCGGTGAACGGGTTCGACCCCGCACGCATCGTCCGCGACTTCGACGAGGGCCGGACCCGGCGCGAGGGCGGGCGGCTGGTCCGCGAGTGGGACCTGGTGGCCGAGGACAAGGAGATCGAGGTGGCTCCGGGGGTCAAGTACGCCGCCTGGACCTACAACGGCCGTGTCCCGGGGCCGACCCTGCGCGCGACCGAGGGGGAGCGCCTGCGAATCAACTTCGTGAACGGCTCGGACCATCCGCACACCGTCCACTTCCACGGCATCCACCGCGACATCCACGACGGCATCCCTGGGGTCGGACCCGGCAACATCGAGCCGGGGGGGTCGTTCACCTACGAGTTCGATGCCGAGCCGTTCGGGCTGCACCTCTACCACTGTCACTCGACGCCGCTGGCCGACCACATCGCCAAGGGGCTCTACGGCGCGTTCATCGTCGATCCGCGCGGCGGGCGGCCGGACGCCGACGAGCTCGTGATGGTCCAGAACGGGTTCGACACGAACTTCGACCGCGAGAACGAGATCTACGCGGTCAACACGGTCGCGTTCGCGTACGAGCAGCAGCCGATCCGGGTCAAGCGCGGCGAGCTCGTGCGGATCTACCTCGTGAACCTGCTCGAGTTCGACCTCCTCAACTCGTTCCACATCCACGCCAACTTCTTCGACCGCTACCCGACCGGGACGCGGCTCGAGCCCACCGACTTCACCGACACGGTCACGCAGGGCCAGGGGCAGCGCGACATCCTCGAGCTGCGCTTCCCCTACACGGGGAAGTACATGTTCCACGCTCACGTATCCGAATTCGCGGAGCTTGGCTGGATGGGCTTCTTCGAGGTCGTCGACTGATGGAAGCAGGCTCCGCTCTCGCTCCCGGCCGCCTCGCGCGCCGTCTACCGGGATGGGCTGTGGGTCTCCTTCCGCTCGTCGTGCTGGGGCTCGTGATCGCGCTGTTCGTCGCACTCGACGCTCCCGGGCTCGACCGCCGCGGCGTGCCGGTGGAGGAGCTCGTGGTGGAGCGCACGGTGCTCACTCCGGGCGAGATCGCGGTGCACGTGGCGAACGACGGGCCCGACCCCGTCGCGATCGAGCAGGTGACGGTCAACGACGCCTTCGCCTCCTTCGCGCAGGATGACGACGTCGTCGAGCGCCTCGACCAGGACGTGGTCCGGGTCGAGTACCCGTGGATCGAGGGTGAGAGCTACGACGTGGGGCTCCTGACCGCCACGGGCGGGACGATCGACGCCTCGATCGACGTGGCCACCGAGACCCCCGACGCCGACATCGGCTTCTACGGCCTGATGGCGCTGATCGGCCTCTATGTCGGCGTGATCCCTGTGGCGATCGGCATGCTCTGGCTGCCCTGGGTCAGCCGGATCGACCGGCGCTGGGTGCAGTTCCTGCTGGCGCTCACGATCGGCCTGCTCGCCTGGCTCGGGATCGACGCGCTGCTCGAGGGCGTGGAGCTCGGCGGCTCGGGCTCGCAGGCGCTCGGCGGGCCGGCGCTCGTATTCCTCGGGGTGGTGGTCGCCTACCTCGCGCTGGCAGGGGTCGACGCCTATCTGCGCGGCCGGCGGCGGCGCGTCGGCGATGAGGAGCCGCCGGACTCGGAGGCGCCGCGGAAGCGCGCCGGCGCAAGGGACAGCGCGGTCGGCACACGAGCATTCCAGCTCGCGCTCCTGGTGGCGATCGGCGTGGGCCTTCACAACCTCGGCGAGGGCCTGGCCATCGGCTCCGCATACGCGATCGGCTCGCTGGCGCTCGGCGCCGCTCTCGTCGTTGGCTTCGCGCTTCACAACACCACCGAGGGGCTCGCGATCGTCGCCCCCGTCGCCGACGAGCGAGCGGCGCCGGCGCGGCGCCTGCGGCGACTCGTCGTCCTAGGGCTGATCGCCGGCGCCCCGGCGATCCTGGGAACCTGGATCGGCGCGTCGGCATTCGACACGAGCCTCGCCGCATTCATGTTCGGTCTGGGCGCGGGCGCGATAGCGCAGGTGGTGGTGCAGATCGCACCGAGCATCCGCGACGCGGCTGGACGCCTGCTCCACCCGCTCGCGGTCGGAGGCGTGCTCGCCGGGCTCGCCCTCATGTACGTGACCGGGCTCCTGATCTCGGTATGAGCCTGCCTCGATCCCCCTCGCGGTCGCTTGGACCCGTCTCCCGGCGCCACGCCCCACCCGCTCGCTCGCCGATGCTCCGGCATCGACTCCGCTCGCGTCCGGCGCGTGGCATCCGGGACACGGGCCCCTCCGACCACGATCGGATATCGAGACAGGCTCCATGAGCGTCGCACCGCAGCACTCCGACGCGATCCAGGACTACGCCAAGGCGATCTACTCGCTCGCGGCTCGATCGGACGTGCCCGTGCAGACCTCCGCGATCGCGGACCGCATGGGCGTCTCCGCCGCGTCAGCCTCGGCCATGGTCAAGCGGCTGTCCGAGCAGGGCCTCGTCACGCACGCCCGCTACCACGGCGTGGAGCTGACCGCGGCCGGCCGGCGGGTCGCGCTCGAGGTTCTTCGCCACCACCGGTTGCTCGAGCTCTACCTCGCCGAGCATCTCGACGTGCCCTGGGATCGGGTCCACGAGGAAGCGGAGGCGCTCGAGCACGCCATCTCCGAGGACCTCGAGGAGCGCATCGCCGCAAAGCTCCACCACCCGACGCACGATCCCCACGGCGATCCGATCCCCACACCCGACCTGGAGATGGACGACGGCGACACCGCGGGCCTCGACGGCCTCGAGGTCGGGGCGCGGGGGCGATTCGTGCGGGTGTCGGACTCGAAGCCGGAGATGCTCCGCTACCTGCACGACCGCGGCATCGCGATCGGCGACCGGTTCGAGGTGCTCGACCGGCAGCCCTTCGAGGGTCCGATCACGGTCCGCTTCGGTGACGCGGAGCACGTGCTCGGGGGGATGCTCGCCCGCGCGATGCGGGTAGAGACGTTTACCTGACTCGCTGGCCTCCGCGGTACGGTTCGCGCCCGATGGAGGTGTTCCGGACCCCCGAGGAGCGCTTCGCGGACCTGCCGGGGTTTCCGTACGAGCCGCGTTACCGCGACTGGGAGGGGCTGCGGCTCGCCCATGTGGACGAGGGCGCCGGGCCGCCCGTGGTGATGCTGCATGGCGAGCCGACCTGGGGTTTCCTCTACCGCAAGCTGCTGCCGCCGCTGATCGAGGCGGGTTACCGGTGCGTGGTGCCGGACCTACCGGGGTTCGGCCGCTCGGACAAGCCGGTCGCGGACGACTGGTACTCCTACGACAACCACACCCGCGCGATCGTGTCGCTACTCGAGGAGCTCGATCTCGACGGCGTCACGCTCGTCATGCAGGACTGGGGCGGACCGATCGGGCTGCGCGCGGCCACGCTGGAGGTGCCCGAGCGGGTGGCCCGACTCGTCGCGATGGACACCGGCGTCTTCACCGGTCATCAGCCCATGAGCGAGGGGTGGCTCAGGTTCCGCGACTTCGTGGCGCGCAACCGCGACCTACCGATCAGGCCGCTGATAACCGGCAGCTGCAAGCGGGAGCCCTCGCCCGAGGTGGTGGCCGCATACGAGGCGCCGTTCCCCGGGGAGGAGTCGAAGGCGGGCCCGCGCTCCTTCCCGCCGATGATCCCGCTGGAGCCGGACGCGCCGGGGGCCGCGGAGGGCCAGGCGGTGGCGCGGGCGCTCCTGGATGAGAGACGTCCCGCGCTGCTGCTCTGGGCCGACTCCGATCCGGCGCTACCGCTCGATCCCGTGGGAAGGCTCGTCCAGTCGCTGTTCCCGACGGCCGATCAGCTCACGGTCGTCCAGGAGGCGGGTCACTTCCTCCAGGAGGACCAGGGGGAGCTGATCGGCCGTACGATCGTCGACTGGCTCCGCACGACCTGATCAGCCGGCGCGGCTACGTTCCGACGCTCGGCTACGAGCTGATCGTGTCGGAGCTTCGGTTGGGAGCCGTCGCCGACAGGGAAGCGCTGCAGATGAGCGTCCGTCGCTCGTTCTTGCGCCGCGGGCACTTGCGCGTCGTGCCCGACCACTTCTGGCGCTTGTTCAGGAGCGTCAGCTTGTAGCGGTAGTTCTGGGTGAACTCGTCGCCCGCCGGGTACTGCTCGCTCTCCGCGAAGGTCGATCCGATCTGGCACCGATCGCGTCTGCGGTCGCTGAGCTGGGAGATCTGCTGTCCCTCGTGGAGAAGGCTCGCCGAGCAGCGGATCCTCACGCGGATGTTCGAGCAGCGGATGTCACCGCTGTGCCGCACGCGGTAGGTCGTGGAACCGCGGAAGGCGATCACGTTGTTCGCCTCGCAGCCGGGATCGGCCGCGGCGCGCGATGCGGGCGAGACGGTGCCCTTGGCGTCTGCCCCGGGCGGGGCCACTTCGACCGCGCCGGAGGCCGCGGTCGGGAGCGCGAGTACGGCGAGACTGGCGCAGACGAGCGTTCGGCGAATGCGACTGGTCATGGATCCTTCCTTAGGCAGAGCGCAATAGCGATTTCGGGCGCGTGCGGACAGCGCAAGCTAGAACCCCCGACCAGCCTACAAGTTGCGCGCTCCTGATGCCGCATACGGTCGGGCGGATCCCTCGCCACGGCGGCCGGCAGGTGCTATCGCGTCGCCCGCCAGACCCATGCGACGAAGACCGCCTGAACGGGGAGCCGCACCCAGAGCAGCGCTCGCGGGATCGACAGGCCCCGGACCTGGTCCGGGTGGAGCGCCATGTGGAGGTTCGCCGGGAACACCGCCACGAGCAGCGCGATCAGCCACCAGCGTGTGAACGGCCGCAGGCCGGGCAGGAGCGCCGACAGGCCACCCAGGATCTCCGCTCCGCCGCTGACCGTGACCGCGTCGTGCGGGCGCGGCACGTAGGGAGGCACGATCGCTCTGTACTCGCGCGGCCGGATGAAGTGAAGCGCGCCCGCGATCACGAAGAAGGCGGCGAGCGCCCGCGCCGCTCCCTCGCGTCCCGATCCGTCGCTCACGGCGGCAGCCTCGCAGGCCTTGCGACGCGGCGCGCCGCGGTTCGCGCGTTCGCCCGTGTGATCTAATCCGAACCGAGGCGACTCGCACGGCGATGTCGCCGCACGTAGCGCCCGCGACCTGTCTGGGAGGACGAGGATGAGCGTAGCCACGGAGGTCAACGAGCGGCTTCGGGCGCTGACCGAGGCCGGCACGAGCGTGTGGCTCGACCAGATCCGCCGCGGGCTCGTGGAGGGCGGGGAGCTGAAGCGGCTCATCGAGCAGGACTCGCTGCGCGGGATGACCTCGAACCCGGCGATCTTCGAGAAGGCCATCCTCGGCAGCGACGAGTACGACGAGCAGCTCTCGGAGCTCGCGCATCGCGGTCTCGGCCCGGAGGAGATCTACGACGAGATCGCGGTCACCGACGTCCGGCTGGCGGCCGACGTGCTGCGATCCGTCTACGACGAGACCGGCGGATACGACGGCTACGTCTCGCTCGAGGTCGCTCCTACGCACGCGCACGACGCCGAGGCGACGCTCGCTCAGGCCAGGGAGTACTGGCAACGCGTGGACCGGCCCAACCTGATGATCAAGATCCCCGGCACCGACGAGGGCCTGCCCGCGATCGAGCAGGCGATCTCCGAGGGCATCAACGTGAACGTCACGCTGCTGTTCGCCGTCGAGGCCTACGCAGAGGTCACCGAGCGGTACATCCGCGGGCTCGAGGCCCGCCGCTCCCGCGGGGAATCGGTCGACATCCATTCGGTCGCGAGCTTCTTCGTGTCGCGGGTGGACAGCGAGGTGGACAAGCGGCTCGAGCAGTCGGGCCGCGAGGACCTGTACGGAATCGCCGGGCTCGCCAACGCCCGCGCGGCGTATAAGCGCTTCACGGAGATCTTCCACGGCGATCGCTTCGCCGAGCTGAAGGCCGAAGGCGCGCCGGTGCAGCGCCCGCTCTGGGCCTCGACCGGAGTCAAGAACCCTCGCTACCCGGACACGCTCTACGTAGACGGCCTGGTCGGCCCGACCACGGTCAACACGATGCCGATGCAGACCCTGCTCGCGGCCGAGGAGCGGGCCGAGGTGACGGGCGCGACGGCGGAGGAGGACCCCTCCGATGCCCTCGCCGCCCTGGCCGGGGCGGGCATCGACATGGACGACGTCACGGACAGCTTGCTGAGCGACGGGATCGCCAAGTTCGTGGAGCCGATGGAGAAGCTGTTGACGGGCATCGAGCTCGCCCGCGAGGGAGCCGTCACGGGGCGTCCCCCAACGATCGAATCAGCGATCCCCGATGAGCTCGAGGCCGGGATCGCCGAGCGCGTCAAGCGCGCCGCGGACGAGCGCGTGGCCCAGCGGGTCTGGCGCAAGGACGACACGCTCTGGGGTGATGCCGGCGCGCCCGAGGTGGGAGACCGCCTCGGCTGGCTCACCATCACCGACCCGATGCGTGAGGCGCTTCCCGAGCTCCACGAGCTGCGCGAGAGCTGCGCGGCGGATGGCCTCACCGATGCGGTTCTGCTCGGCATGGGTGGCTCGAGCCTCGCCCCGGAGGTCATCAGGCGGAGCTTCGGCGAGCAGGAGGACGGGCTCCACCTCCACGTGCTCGACTCGACCGATCCGGCGGCTGTGGTGGCCATCGAGCGCGCCGTCGACCCCGAGCGCACGCTGTTCCTCGTGTCGAGCAAGTCGGGCGGCACGATCGAGCCGCTCTCGTTCTTCCGCTTCTTTCACGCGCGCGTGAGCGAGACGGTGGGCGCCGAGCGGGCGGGCAGCCACTTCGTGGCGATCACCGACCCGGGCACGTCGCTCGTCGAGCGCGCGCGCGAGCACGGCTTCCGACGCGTGTTCGAGAATGATCCCGACATCGGTGGTCGCTACTCGGCGCTGTCGTACTTCGGCCTGGTGCCGGCGGCGCTCATGGGCGCCGACGTCGAGGGACTGCTCGACTCCGCCCAGGTGGCGGAGCAGGCGTGCGCCAACTACGACCATTCCGCGAGCAACCAGGGGCTATGGCTCGGGCTGTCGCTTGGGGAGCTGGCAACGCGCGGCCGCGACAAGCTCACGCTGTCGGTCGGTCCGCCGATCGAGAGCTTCGGGCTGTGGGCGGAGCAGCTCGTGGCCGAGAGCACCGGCAAGCACGGGAAGGGAATCCTTCCGGTGGCCGACGAACCGCTCGGGGAGCCGGCCGCCTACGGCGACGACCGCGTGTTTTGCCGCCTTCGCGACCCGGACCGTCCGGCCGACGACGAGGACGCCGTGGCGGCGAAGCTCCGGGCGATCGCCGACGCCGGTCACCCGACCTTCACCCTGAACGCACGCGGCCCGGAGGACCTCGGACGCATCTTCTTCTTCGCCGAGTTCGCGACCGCCGTGGCGGGCTGGGTGCTCGGCATCAACCCGTTCGACCAGCCGAACGTGCAGGAGGCCAAGGACAACACCGGCGAAGTGCTGGCGCGGTACGCGAGCGAGGGCGCGCTGCCGGAGGCGGACGACGCAGACGACGAGGCGCTCAGGTCGCTGCTGGCGGGTGCGGAGCCCCCGCGCTACGTGGCGATCATGGGGTACCTCGCGCCGTCGGTGGACTTCGACGCCGCGGTGGCCGAGCTGCGCGCTGCGATCCGCGACGCGACGCAGGCGACCACGACGTTCGGCTACGGGCCGCGTTTCCTGCACTCGACCGGGCAGTTCCACAAGGGTGGCCCGCCGAACGGCGTCTTCCTCCAGCTAGTCCACGACGGCGAGGAGGACGTGGAGATCCCCGAGGCCGGCTACAGCTTCAGAACGCTGAAGAACGCGCAGGCGATCGGCGACCTCCAGACGTTGCGCGCGCACGACCTCCCGGCAGAGCGTGTACGGCTCACCGGCGACCCCGTCCAGGCGCTCAGGGATCTGACGGCGCGCGTGAGGGAGGTGATCTGATGCAGCTCGGGTTCATCGGGCTCGGAAAGATGGGCGGCAACATGGTCCATCGCATCCACCGCGACTCGGACCACCAGGTGGTCGCCTTCGACACCAGCGAGGAAGCGGTTCAGGAGGCCGTCGGGCACGGGGCCAGTGGCGCCGCGACGCTGGAGGAGCTGGTCGGCCAGCTCGAGGCCCCGCGGCACGTGTGGGTGATGGTGCCCGCGGGTGACCCCACTGGTCAGACGGTCGACAAGCTCGCCGACCTGCTGGACGCGGGCGACGCGATCATCGACGGCGGCAACTCGCGCTGGACCGACTCGCGCGACCGCGGCGCAAGGCTCCAGGAGCGCGGTCTCCACTTCGTCGACGTCGGGACCAGCGGCGGCGTCTGGGGCCTCGAGGTCGGCTACTGCATGATGGTGGGCGGCAGCGACGAGGCCGTCGGCAGGCTCGCGCCGATCCTCGACGTGCTGGCACCACCCGACGGCTGGGGCCACATGGGCGCGACCGGATCGGGCCACTACGTGAAGATGGTCCACAACGGCGTCGAGTACGGGATGATGCAGGCCTACGCCGAGGGGTTCGAGGTGATGCACGCCTCGGACTTCGACCTCGACCTCGAGGCGGTCGCCCACCTGTGGAACCAGGGCGGCGTGGTCCGGTCCTGGCTGCTGGAGCTCGCCGAGCGAGCCTTCGCCCAGGAGGGCCGCGACCTCGAGCGGCTCGAAGGCTGGGTGCAGGACTCGGGCGAGGGACGCTGGACCATCCTCGACGCGATGGACCACGACGTGCCGACGCCCGTGATGTCGCTCTCGCTGATGGCGCGCTTCTACTCGCGTCGGAACGGCGACTACTCGGCGCGGATGCTCGCCGCGCTGCGAAACCAGTTCGGCGGGCACGCCGTCAAGGCCCACGACCCCGCCGCGCAGGCAGAGTCGCACGCGGAGTAGGGAACCGCAGGATGGCCACGGCCGCGCAGAAGCCGATCGCACTGGAGGAGGAGAACCCGCTCACGGAGGGCCTCGAGCGCCTACCTGTCAGCCCGACCACGCTCGTGATCTTCGGCGCGACCGGCGACCTCGCTCAGCGCAAGCTGCTGCCGGCGCTCTACAACCTGGCACACGAGGGTGCGCTTCCCGAGCGGTTCAACCTGATCGGGGTCTCTCGCGCCGACCGCCCGCACGAGGACTACCAGGCGCTCGCGCGGGAGTCGATCGAGAAGCACTCCCGGCGCAAGCCCGACGACCAGGTGCTTTCGTCGTTGCTCGAGCACGTCCGCTACGTGCCGGGCGTGTTCGACGACGAGAGCGTCTACGAGAAGCTGGAGCAGACCGCCGCGGAGTTCGACGAGCAGGCCGGCACCCGCTTCAACCGGGTCTTCTACCTGTCGACCGCTCCGGCCTTCTTCCCGGTCATCGTCGGCGAGCTCGGTAAGCGCGGTCTCGACCGGCTCGACGGGGCGGAGGTGCGGGTGGTCATCGAGAAGCCGTTCGGCACGCGCCTCGCGGAGGCCCGTGCGCTGAACCGCGAGGTGCTCGACGTGCTCGAGGAGCGCCAGGTGTTCCGGATCGACCACTACCTCGGCAAGGAGACGGTTCAGAACATGCTGGCGTTCCGGTTCGCCAACCAGATGTTCGAGCCGCTGTGGAACCGCAACTACATCGACAACGTGCAGATCACGGCCGCGGAAGACATCGGGATCGGCACCCGGGCCGGCTACTACGACAAGTCGGGCGCGCTCCGCGACCTGGTCCAGAACCACATGCTCCAGCTCCTGACGCTGCTCGCGATGGAGCCACCGGTCGCATTCACCGCCGACGAGGTGCGCGACGAGAAGGTCAAGGTGCTGCACGCGATCGAGCCTCCCACGGAGGAGAGCGTCCCGTCGATGGCGGTGCGCGCCCAGTACGGGCCCGGCCAGTCGGCCGGTGAGCCGGTGCCGGGCTACCTCCAGGAGGATGGCGTCCCCGACGACTCGACCACCGAGACATTCGCGGCGCTTCGCCTCGAGGTCGACAACTGGCGCTGGGCCGGCGTCCCGTTCTACCTACGCACCGGCAAGCGCCTGGCGCGCAAGGTCACGGAGATCGCGGTCACGCTCAAGCCGGTGCCGCACCTCGCGTTCACGCAGGAGGGGTCGGTCGGCGTTCAGCCCAACCAGCTCATCCTCACCGTGCAGCCGAACGAGGGCGTGGCGCTCAGCCTGGGGGCCAAGATCCCCGGCACCCGGATGCGGATCCGGCCGGTCAACATGGAGTTCCTCTACGGCACCGCGTTCCTGTCCCAGTCGCCCGAGGCCTACGAGCGCCTGATCCTCGACGCCATGCGCGGCGACGCCACCCTCTTCACGCGCGACGACGAGGTCGAGGCGCAGTGGCGTGTATGCGACCCCGTGGTGGGCGCCTGGGCGGAGCGCAAGGAGAAGCTGCCGACCTACGCGGCCGGCTCCGACGGCCCGACCGAGGCCGACTCGATTCTCCTCGACGGCCACCACTGGCGGGCCATTTGAATGAGCGAGAACGTCTGGAGGGCTGAGAGCACAACCCCGAGCGACGTCGAGGCGGCGCTTCGCGAGCTGCTCCAGCAGCGCCACGCCACGGTCGAGGCGTTCGTGCCGGCGCGCGTCCTGAACCTGGTCGTCGTGGTCGATGGCGACTGGCGCGGTGAGATCGCCAACCGGCTCGAGCGGGTCGGGCGCTATCACCCCTCGCGCACGATCCTGTGCGCGGTGGAGCGCGGCCGGAAGATGCTCGACGCGCTGGTCACTGTCGCCTCGGAGGACGACCTCTCGACCGGCGAGCTCGCGCTCGGACGCGAGCGGGTCGTGCTCGAGGTGGGGGAGGAGCATCTCGACAGCCTCGACTCGATCGTGGACCCGCTCGTGGTAACCGATCTCGCGACCGTGGTCTGGGCACCGCACGGCCACCGTCGCGGGGTGGACTCGCTGCTGAAGCTCGCTCAGGTGGTGCTCGTCGACTCGCTCGACGAGCCGTCGATCGACGCCGCGCTGAAGCGGGTGCGGGAGCTCGCCGAACGCTCCTACGTGGTGGATCTGGCGTGGCTCAGGAGCACGCCCTGGCGGGAGCGGATTGCGGCCACGTTCGACCCGCCACGGTGGCGCAGGGAGCTCGCGGCGATCAACTCGGTCGAGATCAGGCACCGGCCGGACTCCGCGGCGGCGGCGGTCCTTTTGGTCGGCTGGCTCGGGTCACGGCTCGGCTGGAAGCACGATGCGCTGATGCCAGTGGACGGCGAGCTGCGTGGGCAGGCGCGCGGACGGCGGCAGGAGGTTCAGCTCGTGCTGCGGGCCGACTCCCAGCAGAGCGTTCCCGGTCTGGCCGGCATCACGATCGGAACCGCGTCCGGGATGTCGATCTCGCTCGACCGCGGTCCCGGCGGCCTGGCCGCGGTCCGGCGGGCGA
Source organism: uncultured Thermoleophilaceae bacterium (assembly GCA_963808955.1). GTDB lineage: Bacteria > Actinomycetota > Thermoleophilia > Solirubrobacterales > Thermoleophilaceae > CAWEHQ01. The sequence continues at coordinate 132,647 of CAWEHQ010000002.1, forward strand.
AGGACGGCGCGGAGTCCACCTGGACGGTGATGGGCGCCTCGCGCGGGGAGGCAGGCATCCTCGGCGAGGGAATCCGCCAGGCCCTCCTGCGGGACCCGACCTACGGTCCGGCGCTCACATGCGCCGGCGCGATGGTGGGATGACGGGCCGTGCTCGAGCCGGTGCGCCGCGATGAAGTTGCCACGGTGAGCGCGCATCCCGACATCACGGTGACCGACGACCCGGCCGACACCGCCGCCGATCGCCTGTCCGCGGCCGCGGCCTTAGGCGGTCACATCGCGCTCGCGGGCGGATCGACCCCGCGGGCCGCGTACGAGCGGGCCGCGGGCCTCGCGGCCGACTGGTCGGAGGCCACCCTGTGGTTCGGCGATGACCGCTGCGTGGGCCCCGACCACGAGCACTCGAACTACCTGATGGCAAAGCGCGCGCTGCTCGACCGGCTCCCGGGCCGGGTGCCCGACGTCCGGCGGATCGAGGGCGAGCGCGGCCCGCGTGAGGCGGCCGACCTCTACGACCAAGCACTCGGCGACGCGTTCGGAGGAGGGATGCCGGTGCTCGACCTGGTGCTGCTCGGGCTCGGCCCCGACGCCCACACCGCGTCGCTGTTCCCGCGCGACCCGGCGCTCGACGAGACCGATCGTCTCGCGGTTGGGGTGGACAATCCGGGAATGGCCCCGCTCGTGCCACGCGTGACGATGACTCTTCCGCTGCTGTCGGCGGCGCGCGAGGTGGTGTTCTTGGTCGCGGGGGAGGACAAGGCCGAGGCCGTCCGCCGCGCGTTCGCCGGCGTCGCCGACCCCGATGCGCCGGCGAGCCTGGTCCGGCCCGAGGACGGCTCGCTGACCGTGCTGCTCGATCCGCCCGCCGCGGGGGAGCTGTCGGAACGATGAGGCCCTACGTCGGCCCACGACTGCCGGTGGGAAGCGCCTTCCCGCCGATCGCCGAGTACGGCTTCCTATCGGACATCGAGACCTGCGCGCTGGTCGCTCCGAGCGGCAACGTGGAGTGGATGTGCCTGCCGCGGATGGACTCGCCGAGCGTGTTCGGCGCGCTGCTCGACCGCGACGCGGGCCTGTTCCGGATCGGCCCTGCCGACGTGAACGTCCCCGCGGCCCGGCGCTACCTGCCCGGCACGATGGTGATCGAGACCAGCTGGGGTACGCGCGGCGGGTGGATCATCGTGCGCGACGTGCTGCTGATCGGCGAGTGGCACCACGAGGATGACCGCTCCAACACGCATCGCCGCTCCCCGACCGATTACGACGCCGACCACGTGCTGCTGCGCCTGGTCCGTTGCGTGAACGGGGAGGTGCAGGTGAACCTCGACTGCGAGCCCGCGTTCGACTACGGGCGAAGCCGCGCGGAGTGGGAGTACACGGGCGCCGGATACCACGAGGCGGTCGCCCGCGCCGAGGGGATCGACGTGAGGCTGCGCGCTCACGACCGACATGAACATGGGGTTCGAGGGGCCGCGCGCCACCGCCCGGACCCTGATGAAGGAGGGGGAGACGCACTTCTGCGCGCTCGCGTGGTGCGAGCACGCCGGCGCCGAAGACCTACGACGACGCGTACCGGCGGCTGGTCTGGACCGCCCACCACTGGCAGCACTGGCTCGACCGCGGCGAGTTCCCGGACCATCCCTGGCGCACGTACTCTCCAGCGGAGCGCGCTGACGCTGAAGGGGCTGACGTACGCGCCAACCGGGGCGATGGTGGCGGCGGCCACGACGTCGCTGCCCGAGACACCGGGGGGCGAGCGCAACTGGGACTACCGCTACACCTGGATCCGGGACGCGACATTCATGCTCTGGGGCCTGTACACGCTCGGCTTCGACTGGGAGGCGAACGACTTCTTCTACTTCATCGCCGGACGTGGCCGAGGCGGAGGAGGGCCAGCTCCAGATCATGTACGGGATCGGCGGCGAGAGCGAGCTGCCCGAGGCGTACCCTCGACCATCTGTCGGGCTACGAGGGCGCCCGGCCGGTGCGGATCGGCAACGGCGCCTACGACCAGGACCAGCACGACGTGTGGGGCGCGCTCCTCGACTCGGTCTACCTCCACACCAGGTCGCGCGACCAGCTCCCCGAGCGGCATCTGGCCGATCCTCGAGAAGCAGGTCGAGGCCGCGCTCGCGAACTGGCGGGAGCCCGGACCGCGGCATCTGGGAGGTCCGCGGCGAGCCGAAGCACTTCACCTCGTCGAAGCTGATGTGCTGGGTCGCGGCCGACCGGGGCGCGCGGCTCGCCGGATCCGCGAGGACACGGAGCGTGGCGCGAGCGCTGGCAGGCGGCGGCGGACGAGATCCACGCCGACATCTGCGAGAACGCGGTCGACGAACGGGGGGTGTTCACCCAGCACTACGAGACCGACGCGCTCGACGCCTCGGTGCTGCTGATGCCGCTGGTGCGCTTCCTGCCGCCCGACGACGAGCGGATCCGCGACACGGTGCTTCGCTATCGCCGACGAGCTGACCGAGGACGGGCTCGTCCTGCGCTACCGGGTCGAGGAGACCGACGACGGCCTGGCGGGCGAGGAGGGGACGTTCACGATCTGCTCGTTCTGGCTCGTCTCGGCCTTGTGCGAGATCGGCGAGATCGAGCGCGCCCGCGAGCTGTGCGAGAAGCTGCTCTCGCTACGCCAGCCCGCTCGAGCCTCTACGCCGAGGAGATCGACCCGCAGCGGCCGGCACCTCGGGCAACTTCCCCCAGGCGTTCACCCACCTGGCGCTGATCAACGCGGTGATGCACGTGATCCGCGCGGAGCAGGACCTCGAGTCCGACCAGTTCTCGGTCACGCGCGAGCTAACGCGGGTGCGCTCGCAGCAGGGCTAGCCAGGTACCAGCACACGTGCCGCGCCGGGCCGAAGTTGTTTAGCCTGCCGCGCGGCGGGGGATGGATCACCGCGGGCGGGCGCCCGCTACGACATCAAAGGAGGCAGGGGTATGAGAAAGCTGCTCGTTGTGCTCGCGTCGAGCGCGGGTCTGCTGCTGGCCGGCACGGCAAGCGCGTCCGCAGCCGTCTTGCCGGTCGACGACGACGGAAGAGCCAAGCCATCGAACTGCAACGCGAACTCGCCAGCGTCGCCCACGATCCAGGGGGCGGTCGACGCCGCGTCCGCGGGCGACACGATTACGGTCTGTCCGGGCACCTACCCGGAGCAGGTGACCATCGACGACACCAAGGACGATCTGCGACTCGTCTCGGTACAGCGGCGGGCCGCGATCATCCAGGCGCCGCCGACGTTCGATCGGACACGACCCGACATCGTGCGCGTCGAGGGCGCCGAGGACGTCGAGCTGCTTCGTTTCACGATCAGGGGGCCGATCCCGGACACCGCCTTCTGCAATGACGAGCTGGTCAGCGGCGTGCGCATCATCGACGACGGCTCGGCGACTTTGGTAGACAATCGCATTACTGAGATTCGCAGCGCCAGCCTGGCGCTGCGCGGCTGCCAGAACGGGTTCGGCGTTGGGATCGGCGGCGAGTTCGCCGATGAGACCGGCACGGGTAGGCTGTTCGACAACGAGATCGATCGCTACCAGAAGGGCGGCATCTACGTAGACAACGCCGGGTCGCTCCTGGACGCCCGCCGGCAACGTCGTGCGGGGCGAGGGTGAGCTCACGAACATCGCGCAAAACGGCGTACAGATCAGCCGCAACGCCGATGCCTCTCGCGATCGAGCAAAAGACCTGGTCAAGGACAACGATGTTCATCGGGCTCCCGAACGTGCCGGGCCTCGAGGCCGGGCAGGCGTCCGGGCCTCATCCTCTTCGACCTCGCGGGTGACCGTACCGGTGGCCGGGTCCGGACGAGCGACAACCTCGTGACGGAGAAACGACTACGAACGTCGCCCTCTACAACGCCGATCGCGGCCCGGTAACGAGGGAGAACAAGTGTGTTCGATTGCGACGTTCTACGACGGCACACGCCGACGTCTCGACCGACCGGGCAACCGAATCGAGGAGAACTTCCTCCGCCGCAACCAGGGAGCACGACTGTCACGACGACTCCACCGGCACGGGGAACCGCCGGGACGGCGAACTTCTGGAACGACAACGACGGCCTGACCGAGAACCGGCCCCGGCCTCTGCTCGCGACGACGACGACGACGACGACGACGACGACGACGACGACGACGACGACGACGATGACGACGACGACGATGACGACGACGATGACGACGACTGACGACAAGGACGACGACTGATCGCTGACTGCGTCGGTCGACGGTGCCTAAGGGCCGGGGTCCGGCCCCGGCCCTCGTCTTTCCTCGGGTGTTTCGGGCCGGCGCGATGGCAAGGCCACGCGCGAGCTGACGCGGATGGGCGCCTCGACAGGGCTAGCGCGAACGACCCGCTCTACTGCCCGCCAGGGCCCATCTACAGTCGGGACATGTCCGTCTACCTCCGAATCCTGCGCCATCCCCACATGGCGGCCCTGCTCGGCGCGACGCTGATCGCACGGCTGCCCGTCGGCATCAACGGACTGGCGGTCGTCCTCTTCATGCGCTCCGAGACCGGATCGTTCTCGGTCGCAGGCGCGGTGGCGGGCGGCTTGGCGCTCGGGGTCGGCGCAGGCGCGCCGCTGATGGGACGCTTCGTCGACCGCCAGGGTGTGCGGGTCCTGGCGCCGCTCGCCTGCTGCAACGCCGCGGGACTCGTCGGCCTGGTGGCGGCTGGGTCGACCGGCGCGCCGGCGGTGGTGTTGGTGGCGCTGGCTGTTGCCACCGGCGCGCTCTTTCCGCCCACGCCCTCGACCATGCGCGCGCGCTTCCCGGCGCTGCTGCGGGCGCGGCCCGAGCTCGTACCCTCGGCGTACGCGCTCGACTCCGTCCTGCTCGAGGTCATGTTCGTGTGCGCGCCGCTGCTCGTGGCGGTGACGGTGGCGTTGGTCGACCCCGGGGCGGCGTTGGTGGTGTCGGCGGCGGCCGTGTTGACCGGCGTCGCGATCTTCCTCTGGGCGCTGCCATCCGAGCTGCGCGCGCGCGGTGTGAGCGAGCACGATTCGGGGCTGCTGGGAGCACTCCGCGAGCCGGGGATCCCGCACGCTTGCGGCCACGATGCTGCCGATCGGGTTCGCGATCGGGGCGCTCGAGGTGGCGCTGACGGCATTCAGCGACGAGCGTTCGAGCGCCGAGCTGGCCGGCGTGCTGTTGGCGCTCTGGTCGCTGGGCAGCGCGGCTGGCGGGCTCGTCTACGGCGCACGCACTCGGCGATCGTCGCTGGCGCAGGTCCACTTGAGGCTCACGCTCCTGCTGCCGCTCGCCCTGGTGCCGCTCCTGCTCGCCCCGTCGATGTCGACCATGGCGCTTCTCCTGCTGCCCGCCGGAGCCTTCATCGCGCCGATCATCGCGAGCCGAAACGAGCTGGCCAGCTCCGTGGCCCCGCCCGGCACGGAGACCGAGGCGCTGACGTGGCCGCTCACCGCGCTGGTCGCGGGGATCGCGGGCGGAGCCGCCGTTGCCGGCGGCCTGATCGACGCCTCGGGCTCTGGCGCCGCGATCGCCGCGGCCGTTGCCGGCGCGACGGCGGGCGCGATCGTCGCCGCGTCGCGACGCTCCACGCTTCGAGCGGCGGTAGCGACCTCGTAGCGGACGCACGCGGACGCCGGAAGGCCCGCTCTAGGCTCCCGGCGGTCCCGAGTCTCCGAGACGGCTGGTCTCACCCTCGGGCAGGCGGCCGTCACGGCCCACGTAGCCATCCTTCCCGCCCACCACGACGTACACGGCGTCCTCGTCGCTGACGTTGCGGACCCTGCGGACCGTTGCGGCGTCGACGCGCGCCACGCCGCCGGGAGCCAGCTCGTGTGACGAGCCGTCGCCGAACTCCATCGCGATCCGCCCGCGGTGGACGAAGTAGATCTCCTCCTGCTCCTCGTGGTAGTGCCTTCCGGTGGCGTAGCCGGGCGGGATCACGATCGCGTTCATGCCGAGCGACTTCACGTCCAGCTCGCGGCGGACCTTGCGGAAGCCGTATCCCTCGCCGAGCTCGTCGATGTGGCCGACGGCGTAGCCGTCGCCGGTCACCACCTGCCCGTGCTGCTCGTCGCCCACCGCGCCGCTCACACGTGGACGTCGAGCACCATCGCGCCGAACAGAAGCGCCAGGTACGCCAGGGAGAACAGGTACAGCCGCAGCGCCGAGCGACGGTCCGCGCGGCGCCGCAGCCGGAGGGCCATCCAGATGAACGCCGCGTCGAGCGCCAGCGCCACGCCGAGATACAGACCCCCGAACAGGGTGCCGGCGAACGGGAGCAGGGTGACTGCCGCAAGCAGCACCGTGTAGAGCACGATCTGCCACCGGGTCTCCGCCTCGCCGCGCACGACCGGCAGCATCGGGACGTTCGCGCGCTCGTACTCGTCGCGCATCAGGAGCGAGAGCGCCCAGAAGTGGGGCGGCGTCCAGTAGAAGACGATCGCGAACAGGTAGAGCGCGCTTCCCTCGAGCGACCCGGTCACCGCGGCCCACGCCACGAGCGGAGGCACGGCGCCGGCCGCTCCACCGATCACGATGTTCTGCGGTGTGGTGCGCTTGAGCCAGACCGTGTATACGAGCACGTAGCCGAGCAGCCCGGAGAGGGCAAGTGCAGCTGCGAGCGGGTTGACCGTCAGGGCAAGCAACGCGAACGACGCGGCGCCGAGCGCGATTCCGTAAACGAGCGCTGCTCGCGGCGAGACCCGGCCGGAGGGAACCGGGCGGTCGCTGGTCCGCCGCATCACGGCGTCGATGTCGCGGTCGTACCAGTGGTTGATCGCGCCCGCGCCGCCGGCCGACAGGGCGCCGCCGAGGCAGGTGAGCGTCACCAGCCCGAGCGACGGATCGCCCGCGACGTACATCGTGGCGACCGTCGTGAAGAGCAGGAGCGACTGCACCTTCGGCTTGGTCATCGCCAGGTAGTCGGATGCGAGCACGCGCAGGCGGCCCGCTGTGGCAGGGCGCGCGCGCTGGGTCGGAGCACGCGCTGTGGCAGGGGCGGCGGCCCCGGGGGCGGGTCGGGTCCCAGCCTCCATTACGCCGTCACCGCCTCGGCCCGCCGTGGCGGACCACCGGCTGCAGGCGCGCCGGCGCTCGCCGGTGCGCGAACCGGGTAGAGCGACAGGTTGAGCGCCAGGAGCTGTCCCCACAGGAGCGATGCGAGCGTGAGGTGGGCGAGGATCAGGAGCTCGTACTCCTCGAGCCAGACGTTGAGCGCGCCGACGATCACCTGCGCGGCCAGGAGTCCGCCCGTCGCCAACGCCATCCGCGCCAGGGGCGTGCCCGGCGCACGCCGGACCGCCATCACGACGAGAGCCACGATCAGTGCCGTGGCGAGGTACATGAGCACCCGGTGGGTCAGGTGGATGTCGATCAGGCGACCGATGCCGAACGGGAGGAAGTCGCCGTTGCAGGTCGGGAACTCGCGGCCGCACGCGTGGTGCGCGCCATCTCCGAGCTGATAGTCGGCGCGGCCGTAGTTCTGGGTTCCCGCCATGTACCCCCCGGCGACGATCGTCAGGAACAGCAGGCCCTGGCCGACCGCTGCGAGCGGGCGGAACCCAGGCCCCCCGTCCGCCGGCGGCGCCCCCGACGACGCCCGGACGCGAGGCCCGCCACACGTACACCAGGAGCCCCAGCAGGATCATCGCGAGCCCGAGGTGCGCCGCGACCAGGCCCTCGTCGAGCCCCTCCTCAACCGTCGCCGCGCCGAGAAGGCCCTGGACGCCCACCAGCACCACGGCGACCGCTGCCGCCCACACGATCCCGCGCCGGTCTCGGTAGCGACGCCACGCCCATACGGCGAGCGTGAGCATCATCAGGCCGACGCCCACCGCGACGACGCGGTGGGCGTACTCGATCACCGAGTTCAGGTCGAGGCCGGGCAGGACGTCGCCCTCGCACAGCGGCCACCCGTGGAAGCCGCTGCCGGCGGGGCCGCACCCGAGGCCGGAGCCCGAGACCCTGACCACGCCGCCGAGGACGATCAGCAGGAAGGTGGCGACGCCCGTGGCGAGCGCGAACCGCCTGAAGCCGGGAGGGGGTGCGTCGGCGCCGGAGGGCGCGGCCCCGGTGCCGCCCGAGCGCGGGTCGCCGCCCACGGCGGAGGAGGGCCGGCTGGCCCGGCCGGCGGAGATCCGCATCACGCCTACGCTACCGGCTGAGCGACCGACCCCGCCGGCTCCCGCGAGCCCCGCTGCACCTCGCGGCGGATGTCCTTCATCGGCTCGACGCTCCGGACCCGCGGCACCACGTCGAAGTTGTTCTCGGGCGGCGGCGACTGGGTGAACCACTCGAGCGTGTTGGCGCGCCACGGGTCGTTGCCCGCCCGGCGCCCCGAGCGGAGGCTGATGACCACGTTTGCGACGGTCACGAGCACGCCGATCCCGAGGATGAACGAGCCGATCGTCGAGGCGAGGTTCAACCCCTCCCAGCCCGCCGACTCCGGGTAGTCGTAGATCCGCCGCGGCATGCCGGACAGGCCCGCCGAGTGCTGGACCAGGAAGGTGAGGTTGAAGCCGACGAACATCAGCCAGAACGAGGCCTTGCCGAGGCCCTCCGAGAGCATCCGGCCCGACATCTTCGGGAACCAGTAGTAGAGCCCGGCGAAGATCGCGAAGACGCTGCCGCCGAACAGCACGTAGTGGAGGTGGGCCACGACGAAGTAGGTGTCGTGGAGCTGCCAGTCGACCGGGAAGATCGCCAGCATCACCCCGGAGATCCCGCCGACGACGAAGGTTCCGAGAAAGCCGGCGGCGAAGAAGAGCGGCGTCTTCATCACGATCGAGCCCTTCCACAGCGTGGCGAGCCAGTTGAAGATCTTGATACCGGTGGGCACGGCGATCGCGAACGACGAGAGCATGAAGAAGGCCAGGATCACCGTGGCCGTCGGCGTGGTGAACATGTGGTGCGCCCACACCAGCATGCCGAGGAACGCGATCGCCGCGGTGGCGGCCGCGATCGCCCGGTAGCCGAAGATCGGCTTGCGCGCGAACACCGGCAGGATCTCGGAGATCATCCCGAAGGCGGGCAGGATCATGATGTACACCTCGGGGTGCCCGAAGAACCAGAAGAGGTGCTGCCAGAGGAGCGGATCGCCGCCCCCGGCGGTCTCGAAGAACGAGGTGCCGAAGTGCCGGTCGGTGAGCAGCATCGTCACGGCGGCTGCCACGGCCGGGAGAGCCAGTACCAGTAGGTACGCGTAGATCAGGATCGTCCAGATGAACAGCGGCATGCGGCCCCAGCCCATGCCGCGCGCGCGCATGTTGTGGATCGTCGCGATGAAGTTGATCGCCCCGAGGATCGAGGACAGGCCGGTGAGGTGGATCAGGAAGATCCACGCGTCGATCCCGCCTCCGGGTAGGTACGCGTCGTCGGAGAGGGGCGCGTAGCTGGTCCAGCCGGCCATCGGCGGCTCGAAGAACAGGCTGGCGTAGAAGGCGATCCCGCCGAACAGGAGCAGCCAGAAGGACAGCGCGTTCAGGCGCGGGAACGCCATGTCGCGCGCACCGATCATCAGCGGCACGAGGTAGTTGCCGAAGCCGGCGAGGACCGGCACCACGAACAGGAAGACCATCGTGGTCCCGTGCATCGAGACGAGGCCGTTGTAAGTCTCGCCCTCGACGAGGGTGTTGCCGGCGGCTCCTAGCTGGAGCCGCATGATCAGCGCCTCGACGCCTCCAAGCAGGAAGAAGACGAACGTCGCGACGAGGTACATGATCCCGATCTTCTTGTGGTCGGTCGTCGCGAGCCATTCGAGCCAGCCGCGCGGCCGCCGCTCGGAGCCGCGCACCACGACCTCGGGCCGGGAGACCGTATGAACGCCGCTCTTGATCGCCTGCTCGGGAGTAGCCACTGTCCTCCTATTGCTCGGTCAGCTCGCGTAGGCGCCGCTGCACGGCGAGCAGCTGCTGGGCGTCCTGGATGTCGGTGGCCTGCTGCTCCACCCATTCCTCGTACTCGTCGACCGGAAGGGCGACGACCTCGGCCAGCATGTCGGCATGACCCGCGCCGCACAGCTCCGCGCACTGGCCCCGGTAGGTCCCCTCCTCGGAGATCCGGAACCAGGTCTCGTTGGTGTGCCCGGGGAGCGCGTCCGCCTTTCCGCCGAGCTCCGGGATCCACCACGAGTGGGCCACGTCCTGCGACCGGATCTCGAGCACCACCGTCGTGTCGACCGGCACGTACATCGTGTAGTAGCTGAAGAGCTGCCCCTCAGCAGGGCCCTCGCCCTCCGGTAGGTCGGGGGTCGGGTAGTCGTAGCGCCACAGGTATTGCTGGCCGTTCACGTCGATCTCGAGCGCGTCGCCGCCGGGTGGCTCGGGCTGGTCGATCGATGCGAACTGGACTCCGCCCGCGGCCTGGAGTCCGCCGGCCTCGGACGCTGCTGGGTTCTCGATGTCGTCGAGGTAGACGAACGTGATCACGGTGAGGATCACCAGGATGAGCCCGGCGCCGACCGTCCACCCGAGCTCGAGCGGGGTGTTGCCGCGGATCTGGGCCGGCTCGGCGCCGCCCCGCCGCGCCCGGTAGCGGATCAGCGACCAGATCAGGACGCCCTCCACGCCAAGGAAGATCACGATCGCGATGTAGAGCGTGATCTCGTACAGCGTCGAGATCTTCTCGGCGTTGGGCGAGTCGCTCGTCTCGGGGGTGAACACCCCGGCCACGGCCGCGGGGGCGAGTACGAGCAGAGCGACCGCAGCAGCCCCCAGGGCGACTGCCAGCAGGCGGCGTTTCTGCGGTGCGCCCCGTCGCAAAGCGCGCTGGATCATAGCCACGGAGGGGGTCCGCCCACGGTAGGGGTACGGTCGCGGCGGCCGGGTTCGTTCAGCTCCCCTGGAAGGACGCGGGCCGCTTCTCGACGAACGCCCCGACGCCCTCGATGAAGTCGTCGGTGCGCGCCAGCTCGTGCTGGATCTCCGCCTCCAGGTCCAGCTGCCCGTGGAGGTCCGGGTAGAGCATGCGGTTCAGGGCGCGCTTCGTGCCTGCGTAGGAGCGGGTGGGCCCGGCGGCAAGTCGCGCCGCTAGCGAGCCGGCCTCGTCCATGAGCCGGTCGTCCGGGTGGACGGCGTTCACGAGGCCCCACTCGAGGGCCCGTTCAGCCTCCACGCGCTCGCCGAGCAGCGCCATCTCGAAGGCGCGAGCCTTCCCCGCGGTGGCGGGAACGAACAGCGTCGAGCCGCCGTCCGGCATCAACCCGATGCCCACGAAGGCGAGCATGAAGTAGGCCGACTCCGCTGCCAGCACCAGGTCGCAGGCCAGAGCGAGCGAGCACCCGATCCCGACCGCCGGGCCGTTCACGGCCGCGACCACCGGCTTCTCGAGCTGCCGGACACCCACGATCAGCGGGTGGTAGACGTCTTCGAGCCGTTTCCGAACGTCCGGCAGCTCATCGTCGGGGTGGGGCTCGAAGCCGGCCTTGAGGTCGGCGCCGGACGAGAACGCGCGGCCGGCCCCGGTCACGAGGACCGCTCGGACCTCGGGTGCGATGGCTCGCTCGGTCACGACCTGCCTCAGCACGTCACCGAAGTCCGAATCCCAGGCGTTGAGCCTGTTCGGGCGGTTGAGCGTGATGCGGCCCACGCCGTCTTCGAGGTCCCAAAGGATCGGGTCTTCGGTCACGTGTCTCTCCTTCGTCGAGATGGCAGATGGCAGATGGCCAGGCGCCGGCGGCGATTTGAACGGCCCTGAGCCTCGCGGCACGCTGAACCGTGAACTGTCAACTGTCAACCCGACCTGGCGCGGCATCGGCGCTACCTGCCATCTGCCATCTGCCCACTGCCATCTCTTTCGCGATCTGCCCACTGCCATCTCGGGCAAAACCGAGGCCGAGGGCGGCTCTATCCTCCGCCGGTGCTTCTGGACGCACTCGAGTGGCTTGGCCATTCCGGCTTCAGGCTCGCCGCCGGTGGCGGGACGATCTACATCGATCCCTACCGGATCGAGGACGGTCCGAAGGCCGACCTGATCCTCATCACGCATGGTCACTACGACCACTTCTCCCCGCTCGCGATCGAGCGCCTGTCGCACGAGCGCACCTGGATCGTGGCCCCCGCAGTCGTGGCGGAGCGGTTCGCGCGCAGGGTGATCTCCATCGCTCCGGGCGAGGCGATCGAGGACGAGCTGGTGCGGGGAGTGCAGGTGGCCGCGGTCCACGCGTACAACACCTCCAAGCGGGACGCCTCCGGGAACGTCTTCCACCCGCGCGACGCGGGATGGGTGGGGTACGAGCTGAACGTACGCGGCGAACGCGTCTACCACTCGGGGGACACGGACGTGATCCCGGAGATGGACGACGTCGCCGGTGTCGACGTGGCGCTGCTGCCGGTCAGCGGCCTCTACGTGATGACCGCCTCCGAGGCGGTCGAGGCCGCCCGCCGGATCCAACCACGGGTCGCCGTTCCGATGCACTGGGGTGACCACGTCGGCAGCTACGCCGACGCGCGCGCGTTCGCGGACCGGGCACCGGTCGAGGTCCGGATCCTGGAGAAGGCCGCGTGACCGCCGGCGGGCGGCGGTGGACGGCCGAGGTCGAGTCCGCGGAGCCCGACGGCTCCGCCTAGGGGATGCGTCGGGGATCCCTCATCCGTGCGGCCGCGGCATGTGCGGTCGTCTGCGGGGTGGCGGCGCCGCCGCTGCGGAAGCGCCTCCGGCTGCCGCCGCTGGTCGTGTCAGCGCTCGCGTGGCAGGCGCCGGCGGCGCTGGCGGTGGCCGCCCCGCCCTCGCGCGCGCGCGCGACGGGAATCTATGTCCTCCAGATGTGGGCGTATACGGCCCACTACCAGATGCCGGCCGACGATCCCGATCGCCTGCGTCGCCGCGTTCGGGCGCGCTACCCGATCGTGGTCGACAGGGCGATCGGATTCGGGGAGGTGCCGAGTGTGAGGCTGCAACGCGCGCTCGGGCGAGACGGTCGGGTGCTTCGCCACGACGTCGCGCTGTCGATCGTTCACTGGCTCTGGTATGCCGTGCCGCACGGGTCGCTCGCCTACGTGCTGCTGCACCACCCGGAGCGCTTCGGGCGGTCGGCCGGCTACATGGCCTCGGTCTACGATCTCGGCTTGGTGGTGTACTGGGGTGTGCCCACCGCACCTCCCTGGTGGGCGGGCGAGGTGGGCTACACGCCGCGGGTGCGTCGAATAATGGTTGAGGTGGGGGAGCGTGTATGGGGGCGGTTCTGGACTCCTCTCTACGATGGCATCGGCGGAAATCCATTCGCGGCCATGCCATCGCTTCACTACGCCACTTCTCACGCCGCCGCCCGCATCCTGTCGGATGTCGGGCCAGTCCAGGGGGCGCTCGGATGGGGCTATGCGCTCACGCTCGGGTTCGCGCTCGTCTACCTGGGCGAGCACTACGTGGCCGACCTGGCGGCGGGGCTCGCGCTCGCCGAGGGCGCGCGCAGAATCGCGCCCTGGGCCGCGCCCGCCGCCCGGCTGGTGGCCGAGCGACTGCGCCGGGTCGAGCTGGAGGCGGCGTCGTGAGCGGCTTGCCCCGGGAGCCGCAGCCGTGACGCGCGCCACCCGCCAGCGACGGCGTGACGAGAAGCACACCCGGGCGGAGGGCGCCCTCCAGGACGACGCGCCCGACCGCGAGCAGGAGCGCGACCCCGGGGAGTCACCGCGTGCGCCTGAGCCGCACGGCCAGGAGGAGCTCGACTCGCCGGAGACCCGCGACGACGGGTTCGACACGACCGAGATGGAGGAGCGCCGGCTAGCCCCGATGCGGGACCGCCGGCGGCTGGTGATGCTCGTCGTGGGGTTCGTGCTCGTGGTCGTGGCGATCTACGTCCTGATCCCGAAGGTGGTGGGCCTGGACGACGCGCTCGAGCGCTTCGAGCAGGCCACCTGGTACTGGCTCGCCGTCGCGTTCGCATTCACGGGCGCGAGCTTCGCCGCATACGTCGCGCTGTTCCGCGGGGTTCTGGGCGGTAGGCATGACGATGCGGTACGCCGCAGGCTCGACCTGAGCGCCTCCTACCAGATCACGATGGCCGGGTTCGCCGCCACCCGCATCTTCTCGGCGGCGGGCGCCGGCGGGATCGCCCTCACCTACTGGGCGCTACGGCGCGCCGGCATGCCTCGCCGCCGGTCCGCTTGCCGCATGGTCGCCTTCCTCGCCCTCCTGTACTCCGTCTACCTCGTATCGCTCGTCCTGTTCGGGGCGCTGCTCCGCACGGGGGTCCTTCCGGGTCCCAATCCCGTCGGCGGCACGATCGTCCCGGCGGCGATCGCGGGCGGCGTGCTGCTCGTGATCGGGTTGATCGCGCTGATCCCCGGCGACGTGGAGCGCCGCCTCCGCGAGCTGAGCCGGGGCTACCGACGCCAGCGGCTCGCCCGCTTCACGGAGCGCCTGGCCGCCGGCCCCGCCACGGTCGCAACCGGCGTCCGGACCGCGATCGACTACGTCCGCCGCCCGCGCCGCGGTGCGCTGGCCGTGAGCGGCGCGATCGGCTACTGGGCGGCGCAGATCGCGACGCTATGGGCGAGCTTCGAGGCCTTCGGAGGGCACATCCCGGTGGCGGTGCTCGTCCAGGGATTCTTCGTCGGCATGGCCGCCAACCTGATTCCGTCGCCGGCCGGGGGTGTCGGAGCGGTCGACGCTGGCATGATCGCGGCCTTCCTGCTGTTCGACGTACCCGCGAATCTGGTCTTCCCGGCCGTCCTGACATTCAGGGTGATGTCCTTCTGGCTGCCGATCCCACCGGGCCTCGTCGCCTACTTCCAGCTCCGTCGCACGGTGTCCCGCTGGCGCGACGAGGACCGCTATACTATACAAAGTAAAGTGAAAGCGGAGGCTACGTGAGCGACACGAAGGTCGAGAACGTGATCATCATCGGAAGCGGACCAGCCGGCTACACCGCCGCGCTGTACACCGCGCGCGCCGATCTCGAGCCGCTTGTGATCGAGGGCTTCATCTGGGGCGGCCTGCTCCAGCAGACCACCGACGTCGAGAACTACCCGGGCTACCCGGATGGCGTGATGGGGCCGGAGATGATGCAGCAGTTCCGCGACCAGGCCGAGCGCTTCGGCGCCCGTTTCGTGAGCGAGGACGTGACCCGCGTCGAGCTGGCGCGTGACGGCGGCGTGCACCGCGTCTTCGTAGGCGACGACGAGCATCGCGGCCGCGCCGTGGTCCTGGCGATGGGTGCGACGCCGAAGAAGCTAGGCGTGACCGGCGAGGAGGAACTGTCCGCGCGCGGCGTCTCCTACTGCGCCACGTGCGACGCAGCGTTCTTCCGCGACAAGCCCACGATCGTGGTCGGCGGCGGCGACACGGCGATGGAGGACGCGATCTTCCTGTCCAAGTTCGCGCGCGACGTGAAGGTGGTCCACCGGCGGGACCAGTTCCGCGCGTCGGCGATCATGCTCGACAGAGCGCGGTCGCAGCCGAACATCGAGCTCCTGACCCCCTACACGGTCGATCGATTCGAGGACGGCGGCGCCGGGTCGGACGGCGGCCCGGGCCAGCTCTCGCGTGCGGTTCTGGCGCACGCCGACGGTGGCGACGGTGTCGAGCTCGACATCGACGGAGCCTTCATCGCCATTGGCCACGAGCCCAACTCGGACATCGTCGCTGGGCAGGTCGATGTCGACGAAGGTGGCTACGTGCTCACCGAGGGCAAGTCCACCCGGACGAGCCTGACGGGCGTGTTCGCGGCCGGCGACCTCGTGGATCGCACCTACCGCCAGGCGGTCACCGCCGCGGGCAGTGGCTGTCAGGCTGCGCTCGACGCGGAGTGGTACCTCCGCGACGCAGAGCCGGACGCGGAGGCGCACTGGGCGCCGGAGCCCGACAAGGTCGAGCGCGCGGCGGCGGAGGCGGCTGCTACGAAGTAGCCGGGCCTTTGGCCGCGGCGCAGTGGCGGGTGGGTCCCGTCGCGCTCCGGCCGTCCCTCCTCGGGTTCGCTTCGCTATGCCCGCGGAGGGAGTCCCTGCGCGCGCCACCCGCCCGCGGGGCGCGGCCGTCGGACCGCGTCACCCCGAGCAATAGGCTCACCTCCATGGCGTTCGTCTGGCGCAACTGGGCCGGCGACCAGCGCTGCGCGCCCGCAGCGGTGGACGAGCCCGCCAGCGAGGCGGAGATCGTCGAGTGCGTCGGCCGCGCGCGCGACACCGGCAGGCGCGTCCGCGTGGCCGGCTCGGGCCACTCGTTCACCGATATCGCCTGCACCGACGGCCACATGCTCAGGCTGGGTCGGATGGACCGGGTGCTCGACTCCGACCCCGAAAGCGGGCTCGTGCGGGTGCAGCCCGGCATCACGCTCGCTCAGCTCGGCGAGGAGCTGGCGTCGCGCGGACTGGCCATGGAGAACCAGGGCGACATCGACGCCCAGGCGCTCGCCGGCGCCGTGTCAACCGGCACGCACGGGACCGGCGCCCGGTACCCCAACCTCTCGGCCCAGGTGATCTCCCTTCGCCTGGTGACGGGCGACGGCTCGGTGGTAGAGCTGTCCGAGGACGGGGACCGCGACGCCTACCTGGCCGGGCGCGTCGGGATCGGGGCCCTCGGCGTGATCTCGGAGCTGACCCTGCGGTGCCTGCCGATCTTCACCCTGCGGCGCGCAGACGAGCCGCGGCCGCTCGCGGACACCCTCGCCGAGCTCGACGAGCTGGTGGACGCGAACGACCACTTCGAGCTGTTCACGTTCCCGTACACCGGCACGGCGATCACGCGGACGAGCGAGCGGAGCGACCGCGCCCCGGAGCCGGACTCGCGCGCGACCTGGCTGCGGGAGACGGTCCTCGAGAACGGCGTGCTCGACCTGGCGTGCAGGGCGGGCCGGGCCGCGCCGGGGCTCGTGCCTACGATCAACCGCGGGCTGATGCGGGCGGTCGGGCCGGCCGTGAAGGTCGATCGCAGCCACCGCGTGTACGCGACCCGCCGCGACGTCCGCTTCACCGAGATGGAGTACGCGCTGCCGCGGGCCGCCGCTGCGGTCTACGTCGAGCGCGTGATGGACCTGATCGAGCGCCGCCGGCTCCCCGTGGGCTTCCCGATCGAGGTCCGCTTCGTGGCCCCGGACGACGCGTTCCTCAGTCCCGCGCACGCGCGCGAGACGGCCTACGTCGCCGTGCACATGTACCAGGGCACCGAGTTCGAGAGCTACTTTCGCGGCGTCGAGGCGATCGCGCGCGAGTACGGCGGCCGCCCGCATTGGGGGAAGCGCCACTACCGATCGGCGGCGGCGCTCGCCGAGCTCTACCCGGAGTGGGACCGCTTCCAGGAGCAGCGTGCCCGCTTCGACCCGACCGGTCTGTTCGGGAACGACTACACCGATCGGGTGCTCGGGCCGGTGCGCGCCCCGGTCGCCGCCTGAGCCCGCTCAGCCGATAAGCCCGAGCCGCTCCGCGCGCCGCACCGCCTCCGCCCGGTTGCGGACCTCGAGCTTTCGGTAGAGCGCGCTCGTGTGCTCCTTGACCGTGTATGCGGAGAGGTGAAGCCGCGCGGCTATCTCGCGGTTGGTCGAGCCGTGGGCGATCAAGCCGAGCACCTCCCGCTCGCGGCGGGACAGCGTCGCGGACGGCTGCTCAGCGATGGGGGTGAACACCGTGCCGCCCATTCCCACGAGGCGCACCGCCTTCGCCACGTCCTCCGCGTCCCGATCCTTCGACATGAATCCGCACGCGCCCGCGGCCCGTGCGGCGCTCGGCGAGATGCGACCGGCGCCCGAGATCAGGAGCACGCGCGTTCGCGGAGAGCGCTCGTGCAGGACGCCGCAGAGCTCGGCGCCGGAGCCCTCGTCGAGGAACAGGTCCACCAGCGCCACGTCGGGCTGGTAGCGATGCGCCAGGTCCAGCGCTTCCGCCGCGGTTCGCGCCGCGAGGCAGCGCTCCACCCACGGCTGCTCGGTCAGGAGCAGGCGAAAGCCCCACTGAACCACGTCGTGGTCGTCCACCACGAGCACCTTGAGCGGTGGGCCGCCGGTCCGCCGCACCTCAGGACTCGCCCCCGAGCGGCACGATCAGCCGAACCCGCCACCCGGCATCCCGGTCGGAGCCGAACTCCAGCACGCCGCCGTGCTGAAGCGCCTCGAGCGCGGCGAGCCGGAGCCCCATGCCGCGGTGCGTCCCGCCCCGGCCGGGCGCGCCCCTCACCCCGTCGTTCAGCACCTCCAGCTCGAGGTTGTCGCCGTCTGTCCCAACCCGGACCCGGACCTCCGCCGGCCGGGCGTGCTTGTGCGCGTTGCGGAGCGCCTCGGCGAGGACGGCCTGAGTGAGCGGCTCGAGCTCACGCGGGACCTCGGCGCGAGAGTCCCAGTCCACGGCCAGCGGCGGGCGCGCATACAACTGCGAAAGCCGGTCGAGCTCCTCACGGAGCGTGGTCCCGGTCGCGCGCGCCTCCGGGGCGAGCGGACGCGAGATCGCAGTCCGCAGCTCGCCCAGCGCCGCGTGGGCCTCCTCGCGGCAGCGAGCGCGCTCGGCGGCGCTCAGGTCCTGGTCCGAGCCGAGCGCGAGCGAGATGCCGAAGATTCGCTGGATCACGGACTCGTGGATCTCGCGAGCCATGTCGATCCGCTCGGTGAGCCGCCGGGCGCGGTCCTGCTGGCGGGTGGCGTTGCGGGCGCTCGCGGCGAGGGCGGCAACCTTCCCGACCGTCCACATGGTGTCCCGCTCGGCGTCGGTCAGGTGGAAGCGACCGCCGCCGCGGTCGGCGAAGATCACCCCGAACCAGTAACCGGCCGCAGATAGCGGCGTGCAGGTGAGCGTCGTGATCCCGAACAGCCGACCGTAACGCGCCGGGACCGCCTGTTCGATCTCCTCGGATACCTCGATCACGCGGTCCTCCGCAAGGGCGCGCTGAGCCATCGGGGCGCTCTCCAGCGTGTCGTCGATCCCGCGCAGCTCCTCAGGGTCGACGCCGTGATGGCCCATGGGCCTGACCCTCCGAAGCGACCCGTCGTACAGGAACAGCGCCGCCCGCTCCATCGACGTCAGCCTGCAGACCGCCTCGCACAGGCGGTTGTAGAAGTCGCCCGCACGCGTGTCGGCGTCCATCTCGGACAGAAGCTCGACGAAGACCTCGAGCGCCTCGACGCGCGGGGCCGCGTCGGGCGTCGGCGAGGAGCGCTGGGCGCGGGCTGTCGGACCCATGCCGTGTCTACCGAGGCTCGGGGGACCGGTTACAGGAAACAGCGACCCTCGCCCCGATACGTCGGCACCTCGTCCACGACCGCCTCGCCCGCGACCAGGTAGAGCCGGTCGAAGCGCTCGCACAGCTCGCCCGCCTTCGCGTGCCTCAGGTAGACGCGGTCGCCCGGGGTGAGGGCGTTCGCCGCATCGCCGCGAAGCGGCGTCTGGACCTCGCCGGCGCCCTCGAACGGGTCGAGGCGAAGCCCGGCGGGGAGCGCCGGTCGCGGCAGGCGGTCGCGGTCCGCCGGTCCCGAGGCCAGGTAGCCGCCGCCGAGCACGGTCGCGACCTCGGGGCCGGGACGTCGCGCCACCGGTAGGACGAACATCGCCGCCGGGCGCGGCGAGAACGATCCGTAGTCGTCGAACAGGCCGGGCGCATAGAGGCCCGATCCCGCTGTCACCTCGGTCACCGCCGGCTCCTGAGCGGTCGTATGCAGACTGCCGGTGCCGCCCCCGTTCACGATCTCGAGCGGTGCGACCTCCCGCACGGCGGCGACCACCGCGCTGCGCCGCGCGCGGATCTCACGCGCCGACGCCCGCTGCATCGCGCCGATCGCCAACCCCCGGATCCGCCTGCCGCGCGGGCGGTCGCCGAGCCCCGCGATCTGACCCTCGTAGGCCATCAGCCCCGCAAGTTCGAACCCCGGCCGCGCCGTAACGGCGCGTGCGAGGGCCGCGGCCTGCTCGGGAGTGCGGATCGGTGAGCGCTTGGGGCCGATTCGGACGCGACCGCCGGCGAGGTGAAATCCCACGTCCACCTCGATGCACACGCGGACGGGACGCGCCCGCTGCCGAGCAGCCGCGTCGATCAGGTCGAGGTGATCCGTCGAATCGATCACCAGCGCCGGCGGGGTGTCGAGCTCGCTCGCGGTGAGACCGGCGATCGCCGCGCGGTCGGTGGTGGGGTAGGCGAGCAGCATGTCGCCGAAGCCGTGCTCCCCGAGCCAGAGCGTCTCGCGCAGGGTGAACGTCATGAGCCCGCGGAAGCCGAGGTTCCAGTCGAGCACCGACCGGATCAGCGACCTGCAGCGAAGCGACTTGGTGGCCACGCGGATCGGCTTCCCGCGCGCCCGCCGCAGCAGGTCGTCGGCGTTCGCCCACATCGCGTCCAGGTCCACGAACGCGAACGGGGGATCCAGGTCGGAGAGGGCGGCCTCGTAGCGCTCGTGGTCGGTCTGGCTTGCCTCCGGCACGCGACGGATCCTCGCGGATGGGCGCGGCTACCGTCCGCGCGATGCCTCGCGACACCGCCACGACCTCGACCGGCGGCCGCGCCCATGACATCGTCGCCGCGGTCCCCTCGCCGGGGCTCGTCCTCGTCGCGATCTCCTCCACCCAGCTGGGCGCGGCGCTCGCCAAGTCGCTATTCGACGAGATCGGGGCGACGGGGACGGTGTTCCTCCGCGTGCTGTTCGCCGCGCTCGTGCTGGTGGCACTGTGGCGGCCGGGTCTCCGCCGCCTGCCGCGCGCCGACCTCGTGCTCGCCGCCGCGTTCGGGCTCGCGCTCGCGGGCATGAACCTCTCGTTCTACGCGGCGATCGACCGCATCCCGCTCGGCGTGGCGGTCACGCTCGAGTTCTCGGGCCCGCTGGCGGTGGCGTTGCTCGGATCGCGACGGGCGCTCGACGTCGTGTGGGCGGTGCTCGCGGGCGCGGGGATCGTCCTGCTCGCTGGGCCCGTCGGCGGGTCGCTCGACACCACCGGTGTGCTGCTCGCGCTCGTCGCCGGGGCGTGCTGGGGCTGCTACATCCTCCTGAGCCAGCGCGCCGGCCGCAGGTTCGCCGGGGGCGCAGGACTGGCGATCGCGATGGCGCTTGCCGCGGCGCTGCTCCTGCCCGTCGGCGTTGCCGGGGCAGGGGCGGAGCTGCTGGTGCCCGGAGTGCTGGCGGTGGGAGCGGCGGTCGCGATGCTGTCGTCCGCCCTGCCGTACTCGCTGGAGCTCGAGGCGCTGCGACGGCTTCCCGCGAACGTCTTCGGCGTCCTGATGAGCCTCGAGCCGGGCGTGGCGGCGCTGGTGGGCTTCGCGGTGCTGGGAGAGGCGCTCGAAGCCCGTGAGATCGCGGCGATCGTGATGGTGGTGCTCGCGAGCGTCGGCGTGTCGCGTACGGAGGTGGCAGCCGAGCCGCGCGACGTGTAGTCGGGATGGCATCCCGTGGTAGACATGCCGGGAAGTGAGCATCGTCCACCACGACCTCTGCTTCGGATGCGGCGTGACCAACCTGTTCGGCCTCCAAATGGAGCTCGATCCGGTGGCCGACGGCGTGTCCGGTCGCTTCTTCGTCAAGCAGGACCACCAGGGGTCGCCGGGGGACGCGCACTCAGGCGTGGTGGCCGCGGCGCTCGACGAGGCGATGGCGCTAGCCGTGCACGCCGAGGGGATCGCTGCGCGTCCGCGGCGGCTGTCCGTGGAGATCGAGTCACCGGCTCCGGTCGGGGCGTTCGTGCGGGTCGAGGCGAGGATCGATCGGCGCTCGGACGATCGGCTCGAGGCGAGCGCGACCGCGACCGGCGAAGACGGTGCGCACCTGGGCTCGGCCACCGCCACGTTCGCTCCGGCGGACCCAGGTAGCGTTTAGGCCACCAGGCCGAAAGCGAGCTGGAAAACCGACATGCCAGAGAACCTCACCCGCCAGATCCTTCGCGAGCACCTCGTCGAGGGCGAGCTCGAGCCCGGCGCGCCGATCGCTCTGCGGATCGACCAGACGCTGCTGCAGGACGCCACCGGGACGATGGCCTGCATGCAGTACGAGCAGCTCGGCGTGCCGCGCGTGAAGGTCGATCGCGCGGTCCAGTACATCGACCACAACGTCATCCAGCTCGACTACAAGAACCCCGACGACCACCGCATGCTCCAGGCGCTCGCGCGCAAGCACGGGATCGACTACTCGCGGCCCGGCAACGGGATCTGCCACTACGTCCACATCGAGCGCTTCGCGAAGCCGGGGGGCATCCTCGTTGGCGCCGACTCGCACACCACCACGAGCGGCGCGCTGGGGATGATCGCGATCGGCGCCGGCGGCCTCGACGTGGCCGTGGCGATGGGTGGCTACCCGTACGAGATCGCCTGCCCGGAGGTCGTGGAGGTGCACCTCGACGGCACGCTCGGCCGTCCCTGGGTGCAGGCCAAGGACATCATCCTGGAGCTGCTTCGCCGGCTCACGGTCCGCGGCGGAAAGAACAAGATCTTCGAGTTCACGGGTCCCGGCACGGCCGACCTGTCGGTTCCGGAGCGCGGCACGATCGCGAACATGATCGCCGAGCTCGGCGCCACGTCGGCCGTGTTTCCCCCCGACGACCAGACGCGCGACTGGCTCGCTCGACAGCAGCGCGAGGCTGACTACGAGGACGTGGGGCCGGAGCCCGACGCCTCGTACGACGAGCGGGTGGAGATCGACCTCGGCGAGCTCGGCCCGCTGGTCGCGAAGCCCCACAACCCCGACAACGTCGTGCCGGTGGAGGAGGTCGCGGGGACCCGTATCGAGCAGGTCTGCATGGGCTCATCGGTGAACTCGGCATACGTCGACCTCGCCCTTCCGGGCGCCGTGCTCGCCGACGAGCGCGGGCAGGTCGTCAGCTCCGGGTGCACGGCCACCGCCACGCCCGGCTCCCGTCAGATCCAGGTGGCGATCGCCGAGTCGGGCGTGTACCGCCAGCTAGTGGAGGGCGGTGTCCGGATGCTGGAGCCGGTCTGCGGGCCGTGCGTGGGCATGGGGCAGGCGCCACCGTCGGACGCCAACTCGCTCCGCACCTTCAACCGCAACTTCCCGGGGCGATCGGGAACTCCGGAGGACTCGGTGTACCTGTGCTCGCCGGCCGTGGCGGCGGTGTCGCTGCTGCACGGAGAGATTCGCGATCCACGTGAGTACGGCGATCCGCCCGAGATCCTGCCGCTGCCGGAGCTGAAGCCGTACGTCGACGACGTGCACATCTTCGCCCCCGCCTCCGAGGACGAGGCCGAGTCGATCGAGATTCCGCGCGGCCCCAACATCAAGACCCCGCCCGAGCACACCCCGCTCCCGGACTCGCTCGAGGCGCGGATCGCGACCGTCCAGCCGGACAACATCTCGACCGGGGACCTCGCGCCGGACGGCGTGGTGGTCATGTCGTACCGCTCGAACATCCCGGCGATCGCGGAGTTCACCTTTCAGCACCGGGACCCCGAGTTCCGCAAGCGCATGAAGGAGTGGGGCGAGGGCTTCATCGTGGGCGGCCACAACTACGGACAGGGCTCCTCGCGCGAGCACGCCGCACTCGCCCCGCTGCAGCTCGGCGTGAAGGCTGTGTTCGCGAAGTCGTTCGCCCGCATCCACCGTCGCAACCTGGTCGCGCAGGGCATCCTCGCGCTCACGTTCGCCGACGAGTCCGATTACGACCGCGCCGAGGTTGGGCAGACCTGGTCGCTCCCGGACGTCAAGCGGGAGCTCGAGGAAGGGGCGGAGACGATCACCGTGCGGATCGACGACTCGGGTGACGAGTTCCAGGTCACCCACGACTTCGCCGACAAGGAGCGCGAGATCCTGATCGAGGGCGGCCTGCTCCACTTCCTGCAGGAGCGCGGCGAGCAAGTGGGGGCTACCGCCTAACGCAACCCGCGCCGCAGCGCGTCGGCGAGCACCACGGCGTTGTTGCGCTCGGTGTCCTTCGCCGCGAACAGAAGCGTGACCGTACCCGCGCGCGCCCGCCGCCGGAGGTCGGTGAGCAGTCTGCGGCGGCCACGGAGCTCCTCGACGTAGCGCCGCCGGAACTCGTCGAACCGCTCGGGGTCATGGTCGAACCACTCGCGGAGCTCGTCGCTCGGCGCCACGTCCGGGATCCACTCGTCGAACGCTGCCTTCTCCCTCGACACGCCCCGCGGCCAGAGTCGGTCCACGAGCACACGGTGCCCGTCCTCGTCCGTGGCCTTCGCCCGCACGCGCTTCGTGCGCACGTCCAGGTCCGCCACCTCACGACCCCCGCGGCGCGCCGCCGTCCTCGAGACGCTCCTCGACCGAGCGCACCTTGTCCTCGAGCGTCTGGTCGGGCCGGTCGCGCCGCTCGTCGAGCTTGAGCACCGTGTAGACGCGCGGCACGCCCGTCTCGAACGGGGTTGCGTGCAACTGCCCGACCACCGCCAGGATGTCCGCGGTCGTGCCCTCGAGCGAGGTTCCCATGGCGTGCATGTGGTAGCGAACGCGGTCCTGGGCCGCGAGCCGCTGCTGGATCGCGGCTATGTATTCGCTCGCGCTGACGTCGGGACGTCCGAGCGCGATCACGGTCAGGTCCGCCGTGGCCATTCAGTGTGCAGTTTTACCCGCTATGGCCGGGTCGACTGCACATCGAATGCGGCCAGCCCGCCCTCGGTCGCAACCGCGCGCCGCAGCAGCGGCGCGGCGCGGTAGCGTTCCTCGCGCCGCTCGTCCCACAGCCCGTCGAGCGTCGCGAGCACCTGCTCGAGGCCGATCGCAGTGCCCCAGGCGACCGGACCACGCGGGTGGTTGAGGCCCAGTGTCAGGCCCGCGTCCACGTCCTCGGCCGAGCCCACGCCCTCGCCGATCGCGAACGCCGCCTCGTTCACGAGCTGGCACACGATCCGCCCCAGGACGAGGCCGGGAGCGTCGCCGACCCACTCGACCGCCAGGCCGAGCGTCGCGAAGAAGGCCTCCGCGGACCTCGCGTTCGAGTCGGGGGTGGAGGGGAGCCTCGTGAGCTCCACGAGCCCGACCTCCCCGAGTGGTGGCAGGAGGTGGAACCCGACCGCGGCCGGCCGTCGGTGCGCGGCCAGGCTGCGGTCAGCGCAAAGGAGCAGGGTCGGCGGACCGTCGAGACCGACGCCGAGCGAGGTCGCCGCGACGTCAGCCGCCGGCGCCGGCGCCGACGCGTCCACCACCAGCTCGTGCGCCGCTCCGCCCAGCGCCTCGGGCTCGCGCGCGTCCCAGCCGGCGGCCGTGGCGAGCGCGGATAGCTCGGCGGCCACCGGGCTCGTCCCTTCGATCGCGACCACCCGCCCCTCCCCGCCGCCCGGTACCGGAGGCGGCGGATCCTCGTCGCGGTGGGGGCCGTCGTCGTACCGGTACCAGCCACGGCCGGACTTGCGCCCGAGCCGACCTGCGGCCACCAGCCGCTCCTGCAGCGGGCTCGGGCGCCAGCGTGGCTCGCCGTAGCTCCGCTCGAAGAACGAGCGCGCGACGTCCAGTCCGACGTCGATCCCAACCAGGTCCATGAGCTCGAACGGCCCCATCCGGAAGCCTCCCGCGAGCCTGCAGATGCGATCGATCTGCTCCGGCGCAGCCACCCGCTCCTGCAGCAGGCGTAGCGCCTCGGCGCCGAAGGGCCTCCCGCACCGATTCACGAGGAAGCCGGGCCCGTCACCCACGAGGATCACCTGCCGGTCCATCGCTTCCGCCGTGGCCCGCGCCACCGCGAGCGCACGGTCGCCGGTCTGGGCAGCGGCCACCACCTCCACGAGGCGCATCAGCGGTGGGGGGTTGAAGAAGTGCATGCCCACGACTGCCTCCGGCCGCCGCGCCGCGGACGCGAGCGCAGTCACCGGGATCGACGAGGTGTTCGTCGCGAGCACGGTCTCGTCGGAGCACACCTCGGAAAGGTGGGCGAAGAGCACGCGCTTCAGCTCCTCGCGCTCCGGCGCCGCCTCGATCACGAGCTCGCAGACAGCCAGGTCCTCGATGGCGTCGGCCGCCTGGAGCCGGCCCGTCGCGGCGCTCGCCTCCGCAGCGGACCAGCGGCCGGTGTCCGCGCCCCTTTCGAGGCCTGCGCGGACCCGGTCGACCCCCGCCGCCAGCGCGTCTGGAATCTGATCATGGAGCAGCGTCTCGAACCCGGCAACACAGCCGAGCTGGGCGATGCCGGAGCCCATCGTGCCGGCGCCCACCACCCCGACCCGGGCCGGCACGGAGCTCACCCGAACGCCGCTCCGGTCCTACCGGCCGCGGAACTCCGGCCGTCGCTTCTCGAGAAACGCGGAGGTGCCCTCCACACGGTCCTCCGTCGCCATCGCGAGCTCGAACAGACGACGCTCCTGATCGAGCCCGGCCGAGAGCCCCGTCTCGAAGGCCGCGAGGACCGCCTGCTTCGCGAGCCGTGCCGCGATCGGGGCTCGGCGCGCGATCACCTGTGCCACGTCGACGGCCTCCTCGAGCCATTCCCCGGGCTCCGTCACCCGGTTCACCAGGCCGATCCGGTATGCCTCGTCCGCACCGATGCGCCGCCCCGTGAGCACGATCTCCATCGCCCGGTGCTTCCCGACCACGCGCGCGAGGCGCTGCGTGCCGCCGCCGCCCGGGATGATGCCGAGCATGATCTCCGGCTGACCGAACTCGGCCGTGGACGAGGCGACCACCACGTCGCAGAGCAGCGCGAGCTCGCAGCCTCCGCCGAGGGCGTAGCCGGACACCGCCGCGATCAGCGGCGTCCGGCACGCGGCGAGCCGCGACCAGAACCGTGCCCCCGGCGCCACAAGTGTGTCCTGGAAGCTTCGGTCGCGAAGCTCACGTATGTCGGCGCCGGCGGCGAAGAAGTCCTCGCCGCCCGCGATCACGATGCAGTTCACCGCGGGATCCGCGTCCCAGGCCTCGACCAGCTGCGCGAGCAGCTCCATGACGTCCGGCGCAAGCGCGTTGCGGGTCTCGGCGCGGTTTATGCGCGCAATGCCCACGAGGTCGCGGGTCTCGGCCACGACCGCCGGGGCCTCCGGCGAAGCGTCCCTGTCGCCCTCGGGAGCCGTCACGTCATCGCGTCGACGCCGGTCGCCGCCCGGCCGATGATCAGCTTCTGGATCTGGGACGTGCCCTCGTAGAGGGTGGTCACCCGCGCGTCGCGCAGGTATCGCTCCACCGGGTAGTCGTCCACGTAGCCGGAGCCGCCGTGAACCTGGATCGCAGCGTTGGCGCTCCGAACGGCGGCCTCCGTGGCGAACAGCTTGGCGACCGAGGTCTCGGTCGTGCTGCGTGCGCCAGAGTCCTTGACCCAGCCTGCGCGCCATACGAGGGCGCGGGCCGCCTCGGTGTCCACGACCATGTCGGCGATCATCTCCTGCACGAGCTGGAAGCTCGCGATCGGGCGGTCGAACTGCCGGCGCTCCCGCGCGTAGCCGACCGAGGCGTCGACGCAGCCCTGGCAGATGCCCACACACCCGGCGGCCACGCTGTAGCGGCCGGAGTCGAGCGCCGTCATCGCGACCTTGAAGCCCTCTCCCGGCTCCCCCAGAACCGCCTCCTCCGGGACCATCACCGAGTCGAGCGACAGCTCAGCGGTGTCCGAGGCGCGCAGCCCGAGCTTCCCGTGGATCTCCGAGCTCGAGAACCCGTCCGCGCTCGTGGGCACCAGGAAGCAGGCCAAGCCGCGGTGTCCCTTTGCGGGATCGGTCTGAGCGAACACGAGCGCGACCTCGGCGTAGTTCCCCATGGAGATCCACTGCTTCTGTCCGGAGATCCGCCAGCCGCCGTCGGTGCGCTCCGCGCGGCTCTTGAGGTTCGCCGCATCCGACCCGGTGTCTGGCTCGGTGAGAGCGAAGCACCCGAGCGCCTCGCCGGTGCAGAGGCGCGGCAGCCACTCCCGCTTCTGATCCTCGCTGCCGAAGCGTTCGATCGAGGCGCACACGAGCGACGTCTGAACCGACACGACGGTCCGTGCCGACGAGTCGCCGCGCCCCACCTGCTCCACGATCAGGCCGTAGGTTCGATAGTCGAGGCCGCGGCCGCCGTATTCCTCGGACACGATTGACCCCAGGTAGCCGATCTCTCCCAGCTTGTGCACGAGCTCCATGTCGAAACGCTCGGCGCGGTCGTTGTCGCGCGCCACCGGAACGATCTCGCCGTCCGTGAACTCTCGCGCGGCGTCGCGCACCAGGCGCTGCTCGTCGGTCAGCTCGAACTCGATCACGCGGCCGCGCGGATCGTAGCCGGGGATGCGATCTAGACTGACCACGTGGACGGGTTCACCCTCCTCGTGACGGCCTTCCTGATCGGGGTGGTGCTGGTCTTTCTTGCGATCGGCCGCTACCACCCGAAGAGCGGCGCGGAGGTACTCGACTGGAAGCCCACCCGCTCGCACGAGGAGGAGGTGCGGCTCGAGCTCGAGGATGTCGATCAGATGATCGAGGCCCAGAACGAGCGCCGCCGCCGTGCGGGCCGCGCCGAGATCAGCGAGGACGAGGTTCGCGACGACGTGAGGGAGCACGAGCGCGAGCAGCGCGAGCGCTCGGAGCAGTACCAGGGGCAGAGCGGGCCTCCGGGCGAAGACCGCTAGATGGCCCGCGTGCTGGTGGTCGGCTGCGGCTGTCGCGGCCGCGGCCTCGCGTCCGCGCTGATCGACGCGGGCGACGCGGTACGGGGGCACGACGCGGTCCGAGACGGCGCTCCAGGCGATCGAGGCCACCGGCGCCGAGGCCACGGTGGCGGATCCCGACAGGCTGTCCACCCTGATGCCGCAGCTCGAGGGAGTCGGCGTCCTCTGCTGGCTCATGGGTACGGCGAAGGGAACCCCAGACGCGGTCGCGGACCTGCACGGCCCGCTGCTCGAGTCGATGCTCCAGGCGATCGTCGATGCTCCGGTGCGTGGCGTCGTGTACGAGGGGGCCGGGACGGTGGCCCAGCGGCTGCTCGAGCAGGGCGCTGCGATCGCCCGACGCGCCGAGGAAACACACAGCGTGCCGGTCGAGGTGATCGGTCGAGCCCCGGAAGCACACGATGAATGGCTGGCCGACGCCCTCGCGGCGGTCGATCGGATCCTGGGGCGCTGAGGGGCCCCGCGCGCTGACTAGTGTGCGGAGGAGCGAACGGTCTCCAGAGGCCGCGCGATTCACCTTGATTAAATGGCTGAATCTCTAGTGACTTTTCCGTGTTTTCTTCAGGAGGTGAGACGACGTGGCTGATTACGCGAAGGACGTGCTCGTCGAGACGCAGTGGGTCCAGGAGCATCTGAACGACGACTCGATCCGCATCGTCGAGGTCGACGAGAACCCGGCGCTCTACCGGGAGGCCCACATCCCCGGGGCCATCGGCTTCGACTGGAAGCAGGACCTCCAAGACCAGGTGAAGCGCGATTTCCTCGGCCCGGATGCTTTCGGGGAGCTGTTCGGGAGCCGGGGCGTATCGAACGACCACACGGTCGTCCTCTACGGCGACCGGAACAACTGGTTCGCCGCGTACACGTACTGGTACCTCAAGTACTACGGGCACGATGACGTGAAGCTGATGAATGGTCCGCGCGAGAAGTGGATCGAGGAGGGTCGGCCGACCACCTCCGACGTGCCGAGCCACGAGTCGACGACCTTCAACGCGCAGCCCGGCGACGACGCGATCCGCGCCAAGCGCGACGAGGTCCTCGATGCCCTGGACGCGGGCACGAGCCTCGTGGACGTCCGCTCGCCGCAGGAGTTCTCCGGCGAGCTGATCGCGATGGCGGGGTACGAGCAGGAGGGCGCGCAGCGCTCCGGGCACATTCCGGGCGCGGCCTCGGTGCCGTGGGCGCAGGCCGTCCAGGAGGACGGAACCTTCAAGTCGGCGGACGAGCTGCGCGAGCTCTACAGCGGCAAGGGCGTCATCCGGAACGGCGATCCGGTGATCGCCTACTGCCGGATCGGCGAGCGCTCAGCGCACACCTGGTTCGTACTGCACGAGCTCCTCGGCGAGGACGACGTCAAGAACTACGACGGCTCATGGACGGAGTGGGGCAACCTCGTCGACGTCCCGATCGAGAAGGACGTCTGAGGCCCCTGGCCCTGGCGGTGGCCGCGCGGGCGCCGCTCGCAAGCGGTCGAAGCGCTATCGCCTTACGAAGTGATCCGGATTACTGAGCACCTTTCCGGATCTGTGTCTCACACTCGCCCTGCCGTCCGCTTGGGCGGTAGGCTGCCCGCGACCCGGCGGT
>CAWEHQ010000003.1:0-156966 GCA_963808955.1 uncultured Thermoleophilaceae bacterium
CTCACCTGTTGGCGTTGAGCGAGCGCCTTGATGCAGCGGATCGGAGCGAGGAGTTGCCGGTCACAGCTGGATGCCGAGCGCTCTTCGAGGAGCATCTGCTGGCGCCGCGAGGCCTCGGCCGCCTCCCGCGTGCGTCGAGCGCGGGGGCGCCGCGGGTGGCAGCGCCTGCGGGGACCTGATTCGCATCGCGGTCCGGGTCGACGGGACGCAGGTCGTCGAGGCCGGCTTCTCTGCGAGCGGCCGCGCGGCCGTGCGCGCGGCCTGAAGCGCGGTGGTCGAGCTCATCGACGGCGCCGAGCTGCTCGACGCTGCCAGGCTGACTCCCTACCGTGTCGTTTCTGCGCCGGTGGCTAGCCGCGCCGCACCGGCACGCCGCCGCCGAGCTCGCCGCGGATGCGTTTCACAGAGCGCTCGGGACGGCCGTGCGCGATGGCGCAGCGTCGCTGCCGCGCTCCGCTGACCGCACGCTGGTCGCTATGAGCGGCGGGGGGCTCGACAGCCGGGGGCTGCCTATGTTGCGCTCGACGCAGGCCAGACGAGGTCGTGGGCGTGACGCTCGAGCTCTGGTCCGATCCGGCGGACGGGACCCGGAGCTGCTGCTCTCCCCAGGCCGTCACCGGAGCGCGCGCGCTCGCTCATGGGATGGGCCTGCCGCATATCACGCTGGATCACCGCGCGGGCTCGCGGACCCTCGGTGTCCCAGTACTGCGTGGGCGGCATACCACGCGGTGCGTCCGGTGCAACTGTCCCATCGACGCGACGCGGCGGCCGACGACCTGGGCGCGGCCAGGCTCGCCAGAGGTCACTACGCGCGCATCGAGGAGGACGAGGTCGGTCGCCGGGCCGCAGCCGACCCGGCCAAGGACCAGACGGTCCCCGCCTACGCGGCCACCAGCTCGCCCGGCCGCGGTTCTCGTCGGTGAGCTCGTGAAGCCGGCCGCAGGCTCGCGCGCCTCTCCCGCGGGCCTGGCCGTGGCCGACGGCGTGGCAAGAGCCAGGACCTCTGCTTCCTGGCCGGGACAAGCCGCGTGGAGCCCTTCCTGCATGCTCACCGTGGTCGTGTCGCATCGCTCCTGTGATGCTGACCTCGGAACGGTTTTGTTCTTGTTGCTGGAGCTAGCACGAAGCCCGCGAGGCCGAGGCCGACGAGCCAGGGCGAGCAGTGCGCGCGATCGGAGCGCGGACTTTGCTGGCATTCATGCATCTGAGAGCAGCTCGCCCGCAACTGCGTTAGTCGCGGGCCGCGAACTCGTCCACGTCCCCGAGCGCTCGGTCGCGGCCCGACACCCACCCTTCCCGTGCGTGGCGCGCCCGGCCAAGCTCGCCACCCATCCACCTCCGTTTGCCGGTCCAGCAGGCCAGGGCCGGCCCAACCACCAGCGGCCCAACCACACTCCTCGCCCAGCCCGTGACCGCGCGCGCGCCGGCCCAGACTGCCTGCCTCATGCGCGGCCGAGTGGCCGACGGCCTCACCATCGAGCGACCAATCCATGGCCGGGCCGAGCCAGAGCCCGGCCGAACGGGAGTAGTTCCTTACGAGGAACTGCTCGCGAACGAGGACGCTGAGACGCCGACAAGGCGCCGGCTCGCAGACGCCGTCGGCCGGGCCGGGGCGTCCAAGGCCATCGGCTGGCGCCCGGGATCGGCTCACGCCCTCGCACCTGGGCAGGGGCGGCGAGCTCGACGGCCACTTGCAGCTCGCCGTCGAGCGGCCGGCGGCCGCAGGCGGGGCAAACGCGACGCTCTCCTTCAGCTTCACGGCACGGCCGCTAAGAATGCACGTCGGGCTGCTCGTCGAGCGCCGCGCCATCGCGTCAGCGCCTTCCAGGGACCGAGAGCTGGCCGCCTCGGGAGCTCAACTCGCCGGCGTCTCCACAAACGCCCTCCTCCACGTGTTGACGACGCGTGAGGACGAGGGCTCTACGTGCGCGCGAAGAAGGCCGCCGACAGGCTCCATTGTCGTCTGAGCACGAGGGTCGGCTCGCCCCCGCCGACAGTGATCAGCAGTTCCTCCGCCTGTAGGGTCGAGGGGAAGCCTCAACGCCCGCGAGATGCTCAAAAAGTGCCAATCTTCCCTTGGTGTGGTGCGCGGGCCGCAGGCTCCAGCGGGGGCTCGTGCCGCTCCAGCACATTGAGGAGGGGGGGCGATTGCATGGCCGCAAGCCGCCTATCGATTCGCTACGAGCTCTCGCGGGAGGTGGCGCTCACCACCTACGCGACACCGAACGTCGGGGGGGAGATGTGGTACTGTTTCCCGCTGCTGCGCGGGTGGGCGATCCGGATCCCGCGCGGCCTCCAGGAGCTCATCAAACTCACGCATGTCGGGGGCGGTGGAGAGCCTCACCTCGACCCTCGGCCGGCCGCCGACCGTCGCCGAGATCGCGCGCGAGCTGGACGCGAACCCGGAGCAGGTGCTCGAGGCGCTCGAGGCGGGGTCGGCGTACGCGCCGATGTCGCTCTCCGCGACCCCCTCCAGCGAGGGCGACCTCGATCCGCTCGAGGCGCTCGGCTCCGAGGATCAGGCGTTCGAGCGCAGCGAGGAGCGCGCCACGCTCGAGCCCGCGCTACAGGGCCTGCCCGACCGGGAGCGTGAGATCCTCAAGAAGCGGTTCGAGGACGGCCTCACGCAGACCCAGATCGCCGAACAGATCGGATCTCGCAGATGCACGTCTCGCGCCTGATCCGAAAGTCGCTCGCGCGGATCCGCGCGGAGCTCAGCGAGACGTAGCGGTCAGAGCTCGCGTCCCGCCGAGCCGCTTGCGCCGCGACGGTCGAGCACCCGCAATGGCGCAGCCACCAGCCGCGGATCGACCTTGGTGCCGCTGCAGTTGAGCAGTCGCGCGCGCGGCGCGGTGGCCCAGCGCGCTCCCGTACGGGCGATCGGGGCGGCCGCCGGGTCAGAGGCCACATCCAGGCTTCGACCGTGCGCGCCGCTGAGATCAGGGAGACCTTCCTGTCGTTCTTCGAGCGCTCGGGCCATCGCCGGATGCCCTCCGCTTCGCTCGTGCCGTCGACGTATGACCCGTCCGTCCTCCTGACCACCGCGGGGATGCAGCCCTTCAAGCCCTACTTTCCGCGGCGAGGAGGAGCCACCGGCTCCACGACTTACGTCCTGTCAGAAGTGCTTCAGGGCCACCGGCATCGAGAACGTCGGCACCACCCCCAGGCATCTCACGTTCTTCGAGATGCTCGGGAACTTCTCGATGGCGCCGTGCTTGAAGTAGTCACCGATCGAGAAGTTCCCGAGCATCTCGAAGACGTAGATGCCTGGCGGTGGTGCCGACGTTCTCGATGTCGGTGGCCCTGAAGCACTTCTGACAGGACGTAAGTCGTGGAGCCGGTGGCTCCTCCTCGCCGCGGAAGTAGGGCTTGAAGGGCTGCATCCCCGCGGTGGTCAGGAGGACGGACGGGTCATACGTCGACGGCACGAGCGAAGCGGAGGGCATCCGGCGATGGCCCGAGCGCTCGAAGAAGACAGGAAGGTCTCCCTGATCTCAGCGGCGCGCACGGTCGAAGCTTAGATGTGGCCTCTGACCCGGCTGGCCGCAACCGATCGCCCGTACGGGAGCGCGCTCGGCCACCGCGCTGCCGTGCGCGACTGCTCAACTGCAGCGGCACCCAAGGTCGATCCGCGGGTGGTGGGTGCGCTATCGCGGGTGTCGACCGGGCGCGGCGCAAGCGGCTCGGCGGAGCGCGAGCTACTGACCGCTACGTCTCGCTGAGCTCCGCGCGGATCCGCGCGAGCGACTTGCGGATCAGGCGCGAGACGTGCATCTGCGAGATCCCACCCGTTCGGCGATCTGGGTCTGCGTGAGGCCGTCCTCGAAGCGCATCCGCAGGATCTCGCGCTCCGGTCGGGCAGGCCCTGAGCGCGGGCTCGAGCGTGGCGCGCTCCTCGCTGCGCTCGAAGTCCTGATCCTCGGAGCCGAGCGCCTCGAGCGGATCGAGGTCGCCCTCGCGGAGGGGGTCGCGGAGAGCGACATCGGCGCGTACGCCGACCCCGCCTCGAGCGCCTCGAGCACCTGCTCCGGGTTCGCGTCCAGCTCGGCGCGCGATCTCGGCGACGGTCGGCGGCCGGCCGAGGGTCGAGGTGAGGCTCTCCACCGCCCCCGACATGCGTGAGTTGAGCTCCTGGAGGCCGCGCGGGATTCGGATCGCCCACCCGCGGTCGCGGAAGTGGCGCTTGATCTCCCCCACGACGTTCGGCGTCGCGTAGGTGGTGAGCGCCACCTCCCGCGAGAGCTCGTAGCGATCGATGGCCTTCAGCAATCCGATCGCGCCCACCTGCTCGATGTCCTCGAGCGGCTCGCCGCGTCCGGCATAGCGCCGTGCCAGCGCCCGCACCAAGGGAAGATGGCGCTGAACGAGCATCTCGCGCGCGTCGCGGTCCCCCTCGACGTGGTACCGGCGGAGGAGCTGCTGATCACTGTCAGGCGGGAGCGGCGAGCCGACCACGTGCTCCCCCGTCACGCCGTGCGCCTGACGGCCTTCTCGAGGCGCACGTAGAGCCCCTCGTCCTCCACGTCGTCGACACCGTACGAGTCGAGGACCGTATCGAGGATCCGCCGCAGGTTGAGCTCCCCGGGCGGCGGCTCAGGTCCCTGGAGGGCGTGCGCGATCGCGCGCTCGACGAGCGGTCCGACGTGCGTTCTTACGCGGCCGTCGTGAAGCTCGAAGGAGAGCGTCACGGATTGCTGGGCCCCCGCCTCGGCAAACAGCCGCTCAACCGCGAGCTGCAGGTCGTCGAGCTCATCGATGCCCAGGTCGAGGCGATCGCCGATCCCCCCGAGCACCAGCCGGATAACCGGCCGCCCAGTCCCGGCCAACCGGCGTCTCGAGCCGCACCTTGTCGGTCAGCATCTCTCAGCGTCCCCTCGTTCGCGAGCAGTTCCTCGTAGAGGACTACCCGTTCGCCCGGCTATCACTCGCTCGCCGGCATGGATTCGTCGTCGATGGTGGCAGAGCCGATCACCACTTCGCCACGCATGAGGCAGGCGGTCTGGCCAGGCGCCACGCCGTCCACGGGCTGAGACAGGGTCAGCGTCAGCCGCTCGTGGTCGCCAGCCGGCAGCGCCTGCTCGACCCGGCAGGGAACGGGGGTCGATCGGTAGCGAAGCTTCACCCGGTCGACGACCGCCGCGGGACGGTGGAGAAGCGCCGATCCGAGCGCTACGCGGGACGTCGCGAGCGCCGAGCGCGGCCCCACGACCACGCGGTTGCGGGCGGGCTCCTTGCGGATCACGTAAAGCGGCTCCGGAGCGCCGATGCCGATCCCGCGCCGCTGCCCGACCGTGAAGCGCTCGTGGCCACCGTGCGAGCCGAGCACGCTTCCGTGCTCGTCCACGATCGCGCCGCGCCGCTCAACCCCGAGGTCGCCATTGGCGGGAGCGATGCGAGCACGACCACGGTGACGGTGCAGGAAGGGCTCGCGGCGTGTCCCGGCCAGGAAGCAGAGGTCCTGGCTCTCCGCTCGGTCGGCCACGGCCAGGCCCGCGGAGCGCGCGAGCCTGCGCACGGCCGGCTTCACGAGCTCACCGAGCGGGAACCACAGCCGGGCGAGCTCGTCGCCGCGTAGCGCGGGAGAGCATGTACGTCTGGTCCTTGGCCGGGTCGGCTGCGGCCCGCAGCAGGGGACCGACCTCGTCTTCCTCGATGCGCGCGTAGTGACCTGTGGCGAGCCTGGCCGCGCCCAGGTCGTCGGCCGCCCGCAGCATCGCGTCGAATCGGACCTGGCCGTTGCACCGGACGCACGGATTGGGTGTCCGGCCCACGGCGTGCTCGGACACGAAGTCGTCCACGACCCGCTCGCCGAACGGGGCACGGAGATCCAGCGTGATATGCGGCAGGCCCATCCCATGAGCGAGCGCGCGCGCTCCGGTGACGGCCTGGGGAGAGCAGCAGCTCCGGGTCCCGTCCGTGCCCGGATCGGACCAGAGCTCGAGCGTCACGCCCACGACCTCGTGGCCTGCGTCGAGCGCGACCTGGGCGGCCACCGCGCTGTCGACCCCGCCGCTCATAGCGACCAGCGTGCGGTCAGCGGAGCGCGGCAGTGACGCTGCGCCATCGCGCACGGCCGCCCCGAGCGCTCTGTGGAACGCATCCGCGGCGAGTTCAGCGGCGTGCCGGTGCGGCGCGGCTAGCCCGCCGAGCGCGGTCGCGACGCGGTCGGGAGTCAGCCTGGCAACGTCGAGCAGCTCGGCGCCGTCGATGAGCTCGACCACCGCGCTACCGGCCGCGCGCATGGCCGCGCAGCCGCTCGCCGAGAAGCCGGCCTCGACGACCTGCGTCCCGTCGACCCGGACCGCGATGCGAATCAGGTCCCCGCAGGCGCTGCCACCCGCGGCACCGGCGTGCTCGGCGCGCGCGAGGCGGTCGAGGCCTCGCGGCGCCAGCAGATGCTCCTCGAAGAGCGCTCGGCCCTCGGCTGTCACCGGCAACTCCTCGCTCCGATCCGCTGCATCACGGCGCTCGCTCAACGCCAACAAGTAGCCCCAGCCTGCCGCTGCCGCCCGGGAGTTGAACCTGCTCTGCAAGTCCGGGCGCCCGCCGGAATGGGCCACAGCCCACCCCTGAGCCGGGCACCCAATCCCAATCGTGTTGGCTCAACGAATGAGACGGCTGGCGCACAAGCTCGGGCTGCGGAAACGCTAGCACTGAGCGAGCGGTCGGGGTGAGTTCGGCAGCGTCCTGACTTACTGCTGCGCGCGTTGTTCTGCGTGAGATGCGGGAGCTGTTGCCAGAAACCGGTGCTTAGGCTGATCGATGGGATCACGGGTCGAGGCTTAGGAACCCTGCTCCACGCGCACGCCGAGTTCCCGGAGCTGTGCCGCGTCCACCGGCGCCGGCGCCCCCGTGAGCGGGTCCCAGCCGGTGGCGGTCTTGGGAAACGCGATCACGTCGCGGATCGAGTCGCGGCCCGCGAGCAGCGCAACGATCCGGTCGAGCCCGAACGCGATGCCGCCGTGGGGCGGCGCACCGTAGCGGAGCGCTTCGAGCAGGAAGCCGAAGCGCTCGTGTGCCTCATCCGGCACGATCCCGAGCGCCTCGAAAACGCGCTGCTGGGTATCGATCCGGTTGATGCGGATCGAGCCGCCGCCGATCTCCCACCCGTTCATGACCACGTCGTAGGCGCGGCTGCGCCATGCACCCGGATCGTCGCCGAGCGCGTCGGGCGTATTCGCGGGGCCTCCGCCGGGTCCGACGGGCGCGGTGAATGGATGATGGAGCGGGTCCCAGCGCGCCTCGTCGGCGTTCCACTCGAACATCGGAAAGTCGACCACCCAAAACACGTCGTGCCCCGACGCCGGCCCATCCACGACCTCCGCGCGGAGCCGCCCCAGGACCTGCGCAGCGACCTCGGGAGCGTCGGCGACGATCAGGATGGCATCACCCTGCTCCGCGCCCAGCTCCGCGGTGGCTCGCCCGACCTCCTCGTCCGAGAGGAACTTGGCGACCGGCGAGCGCCAGCCGCCCTCCTCGACCACCGCCCACACCAGGCCCTTCGCCCCGAGGCTCTGTGCGAGCTCCGTCAACTCGTCGAAGCGGCGCCGTGGTAGCCCCCCGCTCGTCTTCAGCCCCCGCACCACGCCTCCGTCGGCCAGCGCGCCCGAGAACACCTTGAACTCCGAGCCGCGGAACGCCTCGCTCAGATCGCTGATCTCCGCGCCCAGCCGACGGTCCGGGCGGTCCGAGCCGTACCGGAGCATCACGTCGTCGTAGCTCACGCGCTCGATCGGCAGCTGGACCTCCACCCCGGCGACTGCGAGCACCGCCTGGAGTAGGCGGTCGCAGGTCTCGATCACATCGTCCTCGCCGACGAACGACATCTCCATGTCGAGCTGGGTGAACTCCGGCTGGCGCTCGGCACGGAGGTCCTCGTCGCGATAGCAGCGGACGATCTGGAAGTAGCGCTCGACGCCACCGACCATGAGCAGCTGCTTGAACAGCTGAGGGGATTGGGGCAGCGCGTACCACGAGCCGCGCTGAAGGCGGCTCGGCACCAGGAAGTCACGTGCACCCTCGGGGGTCGACCGGGTGAGCACGGGCGTCTCGACCTCGAGGAAGTCCTCCCCGCTCAGGTGCTCCCGCATCGTGCGGACCACCTCGTGCCGCAGCCGGAGGGCCTCGCTCATGCCCGACCGCCGGATGTCGAGATAGCGGTAGCGAAGCCGGAGCTCCTCGCCCACCGGCTCGTCGTCGTCGACATGGAAGGGCGGCGTGTCGGCATCAGCGAGGAGGTCGAACGCGTCCACGTTCAGCTCGACCTCGCCCGTGGGCAGGTCGGGGTTGACCGTGCCCTCCTCGCGCCGCACGATGGTGCCGCTCGCGGAGAGCACGTCCTCGGACCGGAGGGCGTGCGCGGCCGCGTGCGCGTCGGGCGACTCGTCCGGCCGGAACACGAGCTGGAGCAGCCCGGTCCGATCGCGGAGATCGATGAAGATCAGTCCGCCGTGGTCGCGCCTGCGGTGCACCCAGCCCGCGACGCGGAGCTGCCTCCCCACCGCCTCGGCACGAATCTCGCCGGCCCAGGCGTCGCGGTACCGGTTGGCCCGAGGCTCCGTCACCGGCGGGCTCCGGCCGCCGGCTCCACGGCCTCCTCCACGAGCCGGATCGCCTCCTCGATGCCGGCCGCGGGCCGTTGCTCGCCGCTCTCCATGTCCTTCACCTCGAGCTCGTCGCCCGCGATCACGACCGCACGCGCACCGAGGCGGTCGCCGTGCTTGAGCTGACCCTTCATGGAGCGCCCGGCCTGCTCCATCTGCACGTTGAGACCTGCGGCGCGAAGCGCCCGTGTGATGCCGAAGGCGGTCCTCGCGCCCTCCGGCTTGGGCACAGCGACGAAGACGTCGGTCCGCGGCGCCACCGGTTTCTCGCCGGCCGCGAGCAGGATGCGCTCGACACCCGCCGCCCAGCCCACCGCCGGGGTCGGCGGCCCGCCGAGCTGCTCGACGAGCGCGTCGTAGCGACCACCGCCGCCGACGCCGCTCTGGGCGCCGAGCGCGTCGCTCGTGAACTCGAAGACCGTCCGGGTGTAGTAGTCGAGTCCGCGCACGAGCGTGGGGTCGAGCTCGTACTCCTGACCGGCGTCGTCGAGTAGCGCCCGCACCGCGCCGAAGTGCGCGGCATCCGCGGGCGCGAGCCGGTCGAGCAGGCGCGGCGCGTCCTCCATCATCCGCCTCGTCCCGCGGATGGTCGGCGTCGAAGGCGCGCAGCGGGTTGCTGTCGATCCGAGCCCTCACGTCGCCGGAGAGCTCGTCGGCACGCGAGCGGAGGAAGGCGCGAAGCTCGTCCGAGTACTCGCGCCTGGTCTCGGCGGTGCCGAGGCTCGACAGGCGCAACCGCACCTGGTCCACGCCGCTCCGCTCGAGCAGCTCCGCGAGGAGCAGGATCAGCTCGGCATCGAGCGTCGGATCATCGGAGCCGAGCGCCTCCGCGTCGATCTGCGTGAACTGGCGATAGCGGCCCGACTGCGGGGCCTCGTAGCGGAAGAACGGGCCCCACGACCACACCTTTACCGGCTGGGGAAGCTTGTGCATCCCGTGCTCGACGTAGGCCCGGCAGATCGCCGCGGTGGCCTCGGGCCGGAGCGTCACGGAGCGTCCGCCGGCATCCTCGAACGTGAACATCTCCTTCTGCACGATGTCGGTGCTCTCCCCGACGCCGCGCGCGAACACCTCGGTGTCCTCGAACACCGGCGTGTCGAACGGCTCGAAACCCGCGGCCCCGAGGAGGTCGGCGGCGGTCTCCAGGAGCTTCTCCCGGCGGTGGCCCGCTTCCGGGAGCACGTCGAAGGTTCCCCGCGGCGCGCGGAGCTTCTCTCGAGGGGCCATCAGCCGGCGACCCGGCCGGTCACCGCGAGGCGAGCTCGGCCAGGAAGGGGTTCGTCGCCCGCTCGGCCCCGAGCGACGTGATGCCCATGTGGCCCGGATACACCGTGGTCTCGTCGGGTAGCGCGTCGGTCAGGGAGCGAATCGACTCGAGCAGGGTCGGCCAGTCGCCGCCGGGGAGATCCGTGCGGCCGACCGACCCCTGGAACAGGACGTCGCCCGAGAACACCGCGCGCGCCTCCGGAACCGAGAACGTCACGTGGCCCGGACTGTGGCCGGGCGTGAACAGCACGTCGATCTCGAACCCCGCCAGCTCGAGCTGTTCGCCGCCCGCAAGCGTGTGCTCGGCGTCGTAGCTCTCGAACGGGCCGAAGCCGGGCCACGGGACGAAGCTCATGATGTCGGCGAGCACGCCCTTCTCGATCTTCGGAACCCACACCTCCGCGCCGGTGGCCTCGGCGACCGGCGCGACCGCGCCGACGTGGTCGAAGTGGGTGTGCGTGAGGAGGATCCCCGCCAGCTCCACACCGAGCGCCTCGATCGCCGAGAGGAGCTTCGGCGCCTCCTCACCGGGGTCGACGATCAGCGCGTCGCCGCGATCCTCGCGCTTGAACAGGTAGCAGTTCTCCTGCACCGGGCCGACGGTGAACATCCGAACGTCCATGGGATGAGCCTATCTGTCGGCCTTGGCTCCGCGCGAGCGCCCGCCACCGCCGGCGGCCTCCCGCTTCTTGCGCTGCCTCCGGCGGTAGATGAACGAATCGGTGAAGTAGCCGATCGGTACGTAGAGCGCGAACATGAAGACGCCGTAGGCAAGTGCCTGCACCGGGCTGTTCCCGAGCGGCAGCACCAGGACCACGGCCACGAAGATCACCGCGGCGATCGCGGCCCGGCTGACCGACCCTTTCAGCGTGGGCGGCCGATCGAGGCGCTCCGCCCGCCGGCGCCGACCCTCCTGGCGGCGCTCCTCCTTGGTCTGAGGCCTCGACTGCGTCGCCTGGCGGCTGACGGTCCCGGCCTGGGTTCCGGAGTGCTTGCGGCGGCGCTTCTTCTTCGTCTGAGCCACTTCAGGTGGGGTCGTCGGGGGAAGCCGCGGTCATCTCGATTGAGCGTAACGCGTCCTCGATCGTGTGCCCGTCCGCGGCGAGCAGGGGGACGTCGGCTGGAAAGTCCCTCAGCGCGGCACGCGGGGCGAGCCCCACCAGCTCCGCGCGCGCGACCGGCGCGCTCGCCGAGACCGCGGCCACGAGCTCGGCGAGCGGCGTCGCGAGCGGATCGTGCACGTTGAACGACACCTGCGCGCACCCGCGTCCCGGGAGCGGCAATCCGATCGCGCGGATGCCGGCGAGGCCACCCCCCGATTCGCGCAGATCCCCGGCGATCCGCCTCGCGAGCTCCACGTCGTCGGTCTCGAGGTCCACGTTGAACGCGACGAGCGGCGGTCGCGCGGTGATCAGGGTCGCCCCCGATGCTGGATCTACGCGAGCCGGGCCGTGGTCCGGCCTGAGCTCACCGCGCTCGACTCGGTCGCCAAGTCCACCGACTCCGCCGCTTCGCAGCGCCGCGCGCTCGCGACGGCTCGGGTCCGTAGCCAGCTGCCCGTAGAGGAACACCGGCACGCCGAGCTCGTCACCGATCAGCGCGGCGCTCGTGAGCGCCTCGGCGCAGGCGGCCCCGCGCTCACGTTCGTCCAGGTAGACGACTGGAGCGACGTCGAGGGCGCCCACGTGCGGGTGACTGCCCCGGTGGCGGCGCAGGTCGAGCCGCTCGAGCGTCGCCCGCGTCCCGTTCAGCAGCGCCCGGTGGAGGTCGCCCTGTCGCGCTGCGAGCGTGAACACGCTTCGCCCGTGGTCGGCGTCGGAGTGGACATCGACCAGGCGGGCCGGCTCGAACGCCTGACCAATGGCGGCCACCGCCGACAGGTCACGACCCTCGCTGACGTTCGGCGCGGCGAGCAGAAGGGGGCGTTCGGCCACGAATACACTCTCCCAGGGCGGTGCCCACCGGGTACTCCGTTAGCGCGGCTCCGTAGCTCAGCGGTTAGAGCGCACCACTCATAATGGTGAGGTCGGTGGTTCGAATCCACCCGGAGCTACTGAATCTAGAGCGGTTTCCGCCATCGCGGCAGGCCGTCCACCCCTCTGGGGGCAAGGGATGGGGCAAGGCGCCACTCGAAGGCGCTTGGGGTGCTGTCCGGGCGCCGTAGGTAAAACCGGGTTTGCAGTGACCCGGACCATCGCCTTCCGCTGCGATCCCCAACATCCCGGCGCAACTCATAGTGGCCACCCAAGAGCGTCGAGCAAGCGAGGTCACCTCTTCGCGGTAACAGAACACTTGATTTGACCGCTTTGGGGGCGACGCCTTAGCCTGCTCCTGCTCATAACGGCTACGCGGGCAGCGTCCTGGCGCCGCCCGGGAATGGGAGGCGGTTGATGGGACGCAAGCTTCTGGCAGGGCTGGCCACAGTCGGAGGGCTGCTGGTGTTCACGACCTCGGCTGTCGCGAACGTCGGTGACATCACTGATCTGACCGTGGGAGAGGTCAGCGTCGCCGCTGACGGAGTGGTGCTCCAAGGCGAGATCACCTGCGCAGCGTCACTCGAGTACGGGCTGATCGCAAAGGTCACTCAGCCCCCCGGGGCGGCCGGGCCGAACAGCGACTCCAACGGCGACGCCGAGGGGGTGGGCGCTTTCGGACCCAACTTCGCCGGGGTTGACGACGATCAGCCGTGCGGGACCTCCGCGAAGGCATTCGACCTAGCCGTTCAGAAGAACGCCGAGTCTGAGGACTTCGACCCGAACGGGGACACCGGCTACAGCCTCACGGGGGCCACGACGGCTGACAACGGCAACCGCGGTCCGGGTCCCTTCATCGGCGACCTCTCACAGGTGGTGGAAACGGACGGCGGCGGCGAGACCCCCCTCCCGGCGTCCTGCGCGGACATCCCGGATCCAGTCCTGCGAGCGCTCTGCGAGCAGCTCGAAGGCGGGCTGCCGTAGGAGCGGCAAGAAAGGTCTCACTCATCCTCGCGAGGGGGCGGCCACTGGTTGGCCGCCCCCAAGCCTCGAGATCGCGGTCACGAAGTTGGGGAGGGAGCTGTACTACGACGGGAACCCCAACTACGTAACGCGCCTGGCGGCTGCGCGCGAGCTGACGAAGCTGCTCATCGGAGATGGCTTCGTCGATAGCTCCGGGTGGATTCGAGCGGCAGTCATGAAGGGTCTCCTCTCCGTCGCGACGCCAGCTCATCACTCTCATACCTGGCGAGGCTCTGAGCGCTGCTGACCTCGCCTCACTGAACCCGGACGATGCAACGTCCAGCGCCCGAGCGACTTGATCCCATTCACGTGCTGCGGGTCCGAAGGGATTGGCAAGGGTGACGTCGTCGCGTCGCGAGAACAGTTCCCTTGACGGGTCTGGCATCCCCCTCGAGAACTCGTCGGCCACTTGGTGGTACTGGTCGACGACACTCTCGAGGCTTATCTGATTCCGCTCCTCCGGGTTCTGTGAGACTAGTGGCACGGCCCGCACGGAAGACATCCGCCCACGAAGCGCGTCGCGGGTGCGCTCACCCGCCGAGAACGCCCATACCCTGCTGCCCGTCCCGCTCGACGGGGTCATCCCCCGCTGAACCTGATGAAAGGTCGAATCGCGACCGCGCTGGCGGCGCTGGCGCTCCTCGTTCCGGTTGTCGGTTCGGCTCCCGCCATGGCCACCAGCCCTTCCTCCCCGGTCTCCATTCGCGCCGACGTCAACCGTGACGGGCGCGTCGACCTCATCGGGAGCAGCGACGAGCGGGGCGAGGCGCACGCGAGCGCCGGGCGCGGCGCGCTATTCCTGTCCAACATCGACGACGACAGCCTCCGCTGCGCCGAGACCGCTCCCTTCGAGCAGTCCTGCAACGACGCGTCGGACGACGTCGTGAACGGTGCTCGGGACGCCAGGGACCTGGCCACCGTGCGGACCGTTCCGATGACCGCGCTGGGCGCCGGGGCCTTCGGCACCGTGACGGAGGGTGAGGGAGGAGCGCACACCCGGCTGTTC
This sequence comes from uncultured Thermoleophilaceae bacterium, assembly GCA_963808955.1. Lineage (GTDB taxonomy): Bacteria > Actinomycetota > Thermoleophilia > Solirubrobacterales > Thermoleophilaceae > CAWEHQ01. The sequence goes on from CAWEHQ010000003.1 coordinate 13,872, forward strand.
GTCGATCGTGGCGACCACTGGACACGGGTGACATCAGCGACACGGTTCACCGCGGGTCAGCTGCGCCGGGGCTTGAAGCTCGGTCTGGAGGGCAAGGACATCATCCGCGACACGGCCGCGTGGGACGGCGAGGTGACGCTACGGCTGACGGTCACGGAGAGGGCTGATAGCCGCTCAGACCGAGTAGCGCTGCGAGTGGCGCCGTTGCTGACCCATACCCACCTGCAGCCAACCGAACAGATCGTCGCCGCACCCGGCGGGGACACGGAGGACACGCGCTTCATGCACGACCTGCAGCGCGCCTCCAGGCGAGTCGGCGTCCCCGAGCCGGTCCTAAACCTGGGCGGGCACGCCGACCGGTGGATACAAGACTGGCTCGAGCCGATGTACGCCAAGGTGCCAAGCAAGGGAGGCGCACAGCGGATGCGCGTCATGGTCCGCTCGGATCAGAACCGGCCGGCGCAGGAGTCACTGTTCAGCCTCCGCGGCGAAGACGTCGCCGTGGTGCAGCTTGGCGACAGAGGCGCGGGCGGCACCTTCTCGTCATTGGGCAACCTCGAGACGATCCCGCACTATTCCCATCGAGGGAAGCACTTCCCCGCGGGACGGATGATCTACGGCGTGGGGAGCGAGCGCGAGCGGCCCTCGGCGGCGACCCTGAGGATGCTGAAGAGCCAGGGTGTGCAGTCGCCGCTCGCCCTCGACACCGGATGGCTGCGCGCCGGGCACGTCGATGAGTACGTGCAGTTCGTCCCGGCCGATAACGCCCGCGGGTGGACGATCGCGATCGCGGACCCCCTGGGTGCCGTCCGGCTGCTTCGCCAGACCAAGGCGCAGGGTCACGGCGAGGTCAATCTGAGCTCCCATCCTGACTTCGGCGAGAAGTCGATCAGCGAGTTCCTCGCCGACGAACGGCTACGACGGAACCAGGTGCGGGCAGCAACCCACATCGACCGCGTGCTGGGGATCCTTCAGAGGAAGACGGGCGTGAAGGACCACGAAGTCATCGAGGTTCCGGGGCTCTACACCTCCAAGTTCGGGGACGGTGGCCGCACGAGGTCGATACGCGATGTCAAACGGGGCCGCGTCCTTGCGGGCGCCACGTCCGAGGAGCGCAGGGAGGCCGAGAGCAAACCGACCGCTCGCAGGCAGCAAGCGGCGCTCGCCGACCCGGGTGAGATGAGCTCCCTGCTGCCTGCTGCGATCAACTCCGTCGTGGTGTCGCCCCGGCACGTGATCGTCGCCAAGCAGTTCGGGCCGGTCATCGGTGGCAAGGATCTGTTCGCCATCGCTGTGAGAAAGGCGTACGGCAGCGTCGGGATCCACGCCGTGTACATCGACGACTACACGACCTACCACCGACTCGGTGGCGAGGTTCACTGCGCCACCAACACCCTTCGGGCGCCGACGCCGAAGTGGTGGTAGCGCCGACCATCGGCTGCGGCACGACGAGCGTCCCCGGCGTCCCGGGCCTCGGGACCTGAGCGCACCTGGCCCGGGGCCTGCTCGCTGTTACGACACGACCTCAGGGAACGCATCCTCCTCGGGGATGGACAGATGAAGTTGCACTCCGACCAATTACTACCCACGCTCCCGGGCGAGCCGCCCTCAGTGCCGACGCTCCGACTTCGGGCTGGCTAGCTAACCAGGCGTCTTGGGGTCGGTCTGCTCGAAGGCCCGAGACGGATTGGGGCCCGCTCAGCCCTTCGGAAGCTCGCAAGCCACGAGACGGTCGCGCCCAGCATCTGCGCACCCCGAGCCGGCCCCCACGACGATGTAGTCGAACGAGTCGCGCACGCTGCTCAACCTTCCCGTCCCCGGTCCATCAGGGGCGCGGCTCCAGATCGAGCGGCGTCCCGGGCATCCGGCGTCCCGCCGCCCGACCCTGGAGCGCCGCGCGCTTTCGTAGCGCGGCCGGAGCGAGCTGCGCCGCCTCCAGGTACCCGCGCAGCAGCGGGCGCTCTCCGGCGAGCACGTAGCCGAGCAGCAGCAGCTCGTACAGCGCGACGTGGGGAAGGTCCCTCGCCAGCGCCCGCCAGCTGTCGTTCTTCAGCATCATCAGGTACCGGTTCCGGAAGACGAGCCGCCGCTCGCGTTCGGGCATTCGGCGGCGGGTGGACGGTCGGTAGCTGCGGATGTGCCATGCGACCGCTCGCGGCTCGTACACGCTCCGCCAACCGAGCTGCCGCGCCCGCCACGCGAGGTCCACGTCCGTGCCCATCTTCTCGAGGTCCTCGTCGAGGACGGATCCCTCGATCGCGCAGTCCTCGAGCGTCTCGCGCCGGTAGAGGGCGGCCGCGCCGTCCGGCCCGAATACCTCAGCAGGGCTGTCGAATGCAGGTAGGCGGCGCCCGTGCCCGGCAAGGAGGTTCTTGCGGGAGCGGTGCATGTAGATGCCCACAGCATCGATCCGGTTCATCCGCGCCTCCGGCTCGGGCCCGCGCGCACGCAGCAGCTTCGGCGACACCGATCCCACACCGTGCTCCCGGAGCCGCGGCCGCGCCGCGCCGAGGAACCCCGGCGCGAGGAAGCAGTCCGCGTTCAGCAGCAGGACGGCCTCGCCGTCCAACGCCGCCAGCGCCGCATTGATCGCCTGGGCGTAGGAGCGGCGGCGCTCGAAGCGGATGCATTCGACCCCGTGGTCGTGCGCGAGCTTCCCGGTCGCATCCGACGACGCGTTGTCCACCACCACGACCCGCGCTCCATCCTGATCGATCGCCCGCGGCAGCGAGAACCTCAGGTTCGCCGCGCCGTCGGTGCTGAGGAGTAGGACCGTCGTGTCCATCGGCGCGGCGTCAGGGCGATCGCTCTTCATCGCCCGTGCGGGCGATGTGCTCCGGCCGTACAGGCACCCGGGCGAGTTCCTGACCGGTCGCGTCCCGCAGGGCGGAGAGGACCGCTGCCGACGAGACGACGGTGGGTGGCTCACCCACTCCCTTGACGCCGTACGGAGAGCTCGGCTCCGGATCCTCGACGAGCTCGATGTCGAAGGCGGGCGGCACGTCGAGCGAGGTCGGGATCAGGTAGTCGGCGAAGCCACGGTTCGCGACCACTCCGCCATCGGTCCGGAGCTCCTCCATCAGCGCGAGGCCGATCCCCTGCGCGGTTCCACCCTCGATCTGACCCTCGACGGCGAGCGGGTTGAGCGCCCGGCCCACGTCCTGCGCCGTCCCCGCCCAGGCGACGCGCGAGATCCCAAGCTCAACGTCCACCTCGACCACGACGCGCATTGCGACGCACGCGAACCCGTGGTACACGCGGTCGCCCGTGGCCTGCCCGTCGTGGGGGTCGATCGGCGAGGTCGGGGGGTGGCGATAGATCCGCTCGACGTCGATCTCCTCGCCGGCACCGAGACGGCCCCCATGGCCGTCGAGCTTCTCCCTGGCTGCCGCGCAGGCGAGCGTGAGCGCGCCCGTGACCATCCACGTCGTTCGCGACGCGGAGGTCGACCCCGCCGAGCCCACGGTGGCGGTGGACCGGGGGGCGAGGACGACCTGGTCGACCCCGAGCTCGGCCCTCACCACCCGCTCGATGACGTTCGTGACCCCCTGACCGACCTCCGCGGCGGCGCAGTGGACCTCGGCGACGAGGTCGCCGACCGGGTCGGCAGCCAGCCGGATCCGCGCCGCGGTGTAGTCGTCGGCCCCGGCGCCGTAGCCGATGTTCTTGAGGGCCACCGCGAACCCGACGCCGCGTCCCACGGTGTCCGCCGCGGCGGTGTTCCCTGCTCCGCCCGGCGAGCTGATCGAGCCTCCCGATGGCCGCTCCGGATCGGGTGCCGGCAGGGCGGCGCAGCGCCTGATCACCTCCGCGACCGGCAGCGAGCCTTCGACGCGCGCCCCGGTCGGCAGCGTGTTCCCCGGCTCCAGCGCGTTCCGCAGGCGCAGCTCCACTGGATCCATGTCGAGCGCGGCGGCCAGCTTGTCCATCTGCGACTCGTGGGCGATGCACGCCTGCACGGCGCCGAAGCCCCGCATGGCGCCGCACGGCGGGTTGTTCGTGTAACGAGCCGACCCCTCGATCAGCGCGTTCGGGACCCGGTACGGGCCACACGCGTGCGTGCAGGCGTTCAGGATCACGGCTCCGGAGGTCGACGCGTACGCGCCGCCGTCGAGGAGGATCCGCGCCCGCACGCAGACCAGGTCGCCGTCTCGGGTCGCCCGATGCTCCGCCCAGATCGTCGCGGGGTGGCGGTGGGCGTGGCCTACGAACGACTCCTCGCGGCCGTAGACCATCTTCACCGGGCGGTCGGTGCGGAGGGCGAGCAGCGCCGCGTGGATCTGCATCGAGAGCTCCTCGCGCCCACCGAAGGCGCCGCCTACACCCGCGAGGTGGAGTCGGACCATCTCGGGTGGCAGCCCGAGGCACGGGGCCACCTGGTCGCGGTCGCCATGAAGCGACTGGGTGGCGACGTACAGGTCGACTCCCCCGTGACCGTCCGGGATGGCGAGCCCGGACTCGGGGCCGAGGAACGCCTGGTCCTGCATTCCGACCTCGTAGACGCCCGCGACGGACACCGAAGCCTGGGCGTCGGGGTCGCCGTGGCGGATCACGACGGAGCGGACGACGTTCGAGCACGGGTCGCGACGCCCGCGGTGGCCCTCGCCCGGGCTCTCGTCGTGGATCGGCGCCTGCTCCGGCGCGCGCCGGGCGTCGACGATCGGCTCGAGCGGTCGATAGTCGACCTTCACCGCCGCCGCGGCTCGGCGCGCCTCCTCCGGGTGCGCGGCCGCGACCAGCGCCACCGGCTCTCCGAAGTAGCGAACGCGGTCGATCGCCAGCACCGGCTGGTCGGCCACGTGCAGCCCGTAGCGCTTCTCGCCCGGAACGTCGCGATGCGTCAGCACCGCCTGGACCCCGGGCGCCGCGAGCGCGTCGCTCGGATCGATCGCGACGATGTGCGCGTGCGCGTGCGGGCTCCGCACGGTCGCCCCGTGCAGCATCCCCGCGGCGTAGAGATCGCTGGAATAGGCGAAGCTCCCGGTCGCCTTGGGGACCGCGTCGACCCGCGCTACCTCCTCCCGGGTCGATCCGCGCCCCGCGCCGCGAGCGGCTGTGCTCACGCGCCCGTCCGGGCGGCGGCGAGCCCTACCGCCTCGACGATCTTCACGTAACCCGTGCAGCGGCAGAGGTTGCCGGCCAGCGCCTCGCGAATCTGGTCCTCGGTCGGCTGCGGCTTGGTGGCGAGGAGGTGCGCCGCGGCCACCACCAGGCCCGGCGTGCAGAAGCCGCACTGCACAGCGCCGGCCTCGACGAGCGCCTCCTGGACAGGATGGAGCTCCCCGTCGCGACCCAGGCCCTCGACCGTCACGACTTCGGCACCGTCCGCCTGCGTGGCCAGCGACAGGCACGCGCACACCAGCTTTCGGTCGAGCAACACCGAGCACGCGCCGCATTCCCCCTGCTCGCACCCGCTCTTCGAGCCCGGTAGGCCGAGGCCGTCGCGGAGGACGGTGAGCAGGTTCTCGTCCGGGCGCACGTCAGCCTCATGCCGGTCCCCGTTGACGGTCACCGTGATCCTCACGACAGGCACCGGTCGAGCGCGCGCGCGGCGAGCACGCGGAGCGCGTGCCTGCGGTATGCGGCGCTCGCGCGGACGTCATCGATCGGTCGGCACATGGCGGCGACGCGCTGCGGCATGGCGGCGGCGTCGGCCGGGGAGCCTTCGATCCGGTCGATGGCGGCCCCTGATGAGAACGCGATCCGCAGCTCGTCGCGCTCGCGGTCGGCGCCGACCGCGAGCGACACGACGGCCCGCGCCATCGCGTTGCGCCCGCCTACCTTCATGAACGTCTGCCGGGCGCCGCTCGGGCGGACGTGCACGGCGACGACCAGCTCGTCGGGCGCGAGCGCGCTCCCGCCGGGCTCGGCCACGACCTCCGCGACCGGCACGCGACGCGAACCGCGCACGCTCGCGAGCTCCACCACGGCGCCTGCCACGAGCAGCGGGGGGATTCCGTCGCTCGCGGGCGACGCCTCGGCGAGGCCGCCGCCGAGCGTGCCGCGGTTGCGGATTTGGACCGAGCCGATCGTGCGGGCCGCCGCCGCGAGGCCCGGCAGCGCCTCCCGTAGCGGGGTTTCGAGGAGCTCGGAGTAGGTCACGCCCGACGCCAGGCGGACTGCTCCGTTCGATCGCGACCAACCCCTGAGCGCGGCAATGCGGCTGAGATCGATCAGCGCGGGCGGCCGCAGCCGGCCGAGGTTCAGCGCCACCATGACGTCAGTCCCGCCCTGGATCGGAACGGCCTCCGGCCGCTCCGCGCGAAGGCCCACCGCATCGTCGAGCGTGGCCGGACGGAGGACCTCCATCAGCTCACGGTATCGTCTGCTTGCTGGTCGGTATCCGGACTCGACCCACCCTGGCTTCCGAGGTGAGCATCGCGTGAGCTGGTCGATCGCCTTCCTCGAGCTGGGCGTCCTGGCGCTCGCCGCCTACCCGGCCATCAGGCTCGCCGCCGACCGCCAGCTGGGGCGCCTGTTTCCGCGCTTCCACCGGGCGGTGCTCGCCGGCCTCGTGCTCTGGCTCGGCGGGGTCGTGGCCCTGGCGGCGCTCGCCCCCCCGGTGGTCATCCATGTGCTGGCGGTCATCGCCGGCGTCGCGCTCGCCGCGGCCGCGATCAGGGCGCGCCCGCATTTCGGAGCCCATCGCCGGCTGCCCCCCGGCTCGCTCTCGGTGACACGGTCCGTGCAGGCGATAGCCGACCGGCGCTACTACCTGACCGAGGCGCGGCGTCACGGGCCGATCTTCAAGGCGGCGCAGTTCCATCGGCCGATGGCGTGCGTGGTCGGCCTCGAACGCGGCCATCGCCTCCTCCGGGAGCACTTCCGGTCGATGGAAGCGCCGCCGCTCCCCTACAGCCGCGACGTCACCGGCGGCTTCCTGCGCTACATGAACGACGCGACCCACCGCAGGTACGGACCGGCTCTCCGCCGGGCGCTGGCGCGGCCCGTGGTCTCGGGCGCCGAGCCCGTGATGGCGGAGACGGCGAGGAGCGAGCTCGACCGGATGGCCGCCGCCTGCGTCCATGCCGAGGGTGGGGCGGTGTGCCCTGGCCCTCACTTCCAGCGCATCGTGCACGACTCGCTGGTGCTCGCGATGTTCGGCATGGCCCCGGGAACGGACGCCTCGCGTAGGTTCGAGCAGCTCTTCCTCCCGATCGCCGAGCTGGATCTCGGGAGGCCGGCCGGCGATGAGGTGAGACGCGCCCTGCGGTCGCTTCGCCCTCTGTTGATGGAGCAGCTCGGCGCCGAGGGGGGGAACGGCGCGGCGTCCGTGTCCAGCCTGACCGAGCTGCGGCGAATCGACCCCGGCCTACCCGACTCCACCTGCCTCGACAACCTGGTTCTCGCGCTCCGCACGGGCGGGGGCAACGTCGTGAGCCTCCTGAGCTGGCTCGTGGAGATGCTCGGGCAGCATCCAGAGTGGGGGGCTCGCGCCCGCTCCGACCTCGCGCAGCCGGAGGGCAACGGCCGCGGCGACCTCGTCGACCGGTTCGTGCTGGAGACGCTCAGGCTCGCCCAGCGCGAGTACGCGTATCGCGAGCTGACCGAGGACGTCGACTACGAGGGGTTTCGCCTCCCGAAGGGCTGGCTCCTGAGGGTCTGCGTCTGGGAGAGCCACCGGCGACCGGAGGCGTTCGACGACCCGGAAACGTTCAGCCCCGACCGCTTCCTGTCGCCGGCCTTCAACCCGGCCGCCTACTCCCCCTTCGGCCAGGGACAGCACGCGTGCACCGGCATCCCGGTCGCGAAGACGATCTGCCGGACCGTGCTGGAGGAGCTACTGACGGACTTCGAGTACGAGGTCGCGGGCAGCGGGCCCCCGGAGCGCGACTTTCGCCACTGGGACCACTGGCGCCCGAGCTCGAGCCTGACGCTCAGGCTCACGCCGCGCGTGGAAGAGCCCAGCGCCCGGGCTAGCGCCACCAGCTGATCTACCCCGCCACGCCCTCCGCCGACCGCTCCGCCAGGCCCGCGGCCTCGCGCAGTGCCGCCGCCCGGTCGGTCCGCTCCCATGTGAAGTCGTGGTCCTCGCGGCCGAAGTGGCCATAGGCCGCCGTCTTCTGGTAGATCGGGCGATGGAGGTTCAGGTACTCGCGGAACGCGCCCGGCCGAAGGTCGAAGTGATCGCGTACGAGCGCCTCGATCCGCTCATTCGGGATGCGATCGGTGCCGTAGGTGTCGACCATCAGCGAAACCGGGTGCGCGACGCCGATCGCGTACGCCACCTGCACCTCGCAACGGTCGGCGAGCCCAGCCGCCACGACGTTCTTCGCCACGTAGCGGGCGGCGTACGCCGCGGACCGGTCCACCTTGGACGGGTCCTTGCCGGAGAACGCCCCTCCCCCGTGGCGCGCCATCCCGCCGTACGTGTCGACGATGACCTTGCGGCCGGTCAGGCCGCAGTCGCCCATGGGGCCGCCGACCTCGAACTTGCCGGTCGGGTTGACGAGGAAGTTGCGGCCTGAGTCGTCGCGGAGCTTCTTCTCGTCGTACAGCTCGGCGGGCAGCACGGGGTGCAGCACGTGCTCCCACAGGTCGGGCTTGATCAGCGCCTGCGAGTCCACGCCGGGCTTGTGCTGGGTAGAGATCAGCACCTTCTCGATCTCGATCGGTCGCCCGTGCTCGTAGCGCACCGTGACCTGGGTCTTGCCGTCCGGCCGGAGATAGGGCATCACGTCGCCGCGACGCACCTCCGCCAAGCGGTGCGCGAGCCGGTGAGCGAGCGCGATCGGCATCGGCATCAGCTCGCGTGTCTCCCGGGTGGCGTAGCCGAACATCATCCCCTGGTCACCAGCACCTGCCACGTCGAGTGTGTCGTCGTCGTCTGGGTCGTGGCGCGACTCGTACGCCTCGTCCACTCCCTGGGCGATGTCCGGCGACTGCTCGTCGATCGCCGAAATGACGGCGCATGTATCGCAGTCGAAGCCGTAGGCCGCGTTCGTGTAACCGATCCTCCGGACCGTGTCTCGCGCGATTTTCGGGATGTCGACGTAGGTCTCGGTCGAGATCTCGCCAGAGATCACGATCAGGCCGGTATTCACGAGCGTCTCGCATGCCACGCGGCCGGTGGGGTCGTCGCGCAGGACGGCGTCGAGCACGCCATCCGAGATCTGGTCGGCCATCTTGTCGGGGTGGCCCTCCGTGACGGACTCGGAGGTGAAGAGGAACTGGTTGGCGGGTGAGCCGTTGTTGCTGTCTGTGTGCGCTGTGACGGGTCGATCCTCGGTCGGGTTCTGGAGAGGTTGCTGCCCCGACGATCGCCGCCGGTGCGCGGCGCAAGCGTAGCGGCGTGGGGTCAGTCCCGCCCGGTCGAGGCCGATCGACCGCGGCGCCCCTCCTCGCGCCCCCGGTAGTCGATCACGAGCGGAACGCCCTGGAGCCCGTAGCGATCGCGGAGCCGATTCTCGAGGAAGAACGCATAGTCGCGCGTGAGCCGGCCCCGATCGGAGATCTGCACCGCAAGGCGCGGGGGGGCGCTCTCGTACTGGGTCATGTAATAGAGCCGCAGACGGCGTCCGCGAACGGTCGGGGGCTCTCGGACCCGCTGCAGATCGGCGAGGAAGCGGTTGAGGTCGGCGGTAGGGATCCGCTCCGCGGCCCGGTCGGCGAGCGTGATCGCTTCGTTCAGGAGCCGCGGAACGCCGCCGCCGGTGAGGGCCGAGACCGTGAGCACGCGGGGACGCTGGCGCAGCTTCGCGCGTATGCGGGCGCCGGCGTCGTCGAGGTCCGTCTGGCCGATGTCCCACTTGTTTAGGGCGACCACGGTCGCGCAGCCACTTCGCATCGCGACCTCGCCGACGCGCAGGTCCTCGCTCGTCGGACCTGCGCTGGCGTCGGCCACGACCACGGCCACGTCGGCGCGGGCCGCCGCGCGCTCAGACCGGAGCTGTGCGTAGTAGTCGACCGTCCCGGCCACCTTGGCGCGGCGGCGGAGGCCGGCCGTGTCCACCAGCACCACCTCGCGCCCCTCGATCTCGATGCGGGTGTCGATCGCGTCGCGCGTCGTTCCGGCGAGCTCCGACACGATGACCCGCTCCTCGCCAAGGAAGGCGTTGACCAGCGACGACTTTCCGACGTTCGGCCGACCTGATTACCGCGAGGTGGACTGGTCGGAGATCGGTCTGCCGCTCGGGGCCCTCGCCCTGCCGCTCCGACAGGAGCTCCACCACCCGATCGAGTAGGTCCCCGGTGCCGAGGCCCTGCGCCGCAGACACCGGCATCGGGTCCCCCAGGCCGAGGCGGTAGAAGTCGGCCGCATCCGGGATTGCCGCCGGGTCATCGACCTTGTTCGCGGCCACGACCACGGGAAGCGGGGCCGCGCGCAGCTCGCGGGCCAGCTCGTCGTCGCCGGGCCGGAGCCCGGCCCGTGCGTCCACCACGAGCACCGCGACCGCCGCCTCGGCGATCGCCTGTCGCGCCTGCTCACGGACCGCGGCGGCCAGGCCGCCGGCCTCGGTCTCGTCCACCCCACCCGTGTCGACGAGCAGGAACGGCCGTCCGTTCCACTCGCACTCGACCTCCTTGCGGTCGCGCGTGACGCCCGGCTGCTCGTGCACAACCGCCTCCCGCGCGCCGCTCAACCGGTTCACGAGCGTGGACTTGCCGACGTTGGGATAGCCCACCACCGCGACCTTCGGCAGGGTGGCGGACCGGTGCTCTGGGCCCTGCATCTTCGAGGCTTCGCTACCGACGCTCATCGCCTCGCGTCGACCATCGCCACGATCCGCGCCACGACATCGTCCACGCTGAGACCCGTGGTGTCGAGCTCCACCGCGTCTGGAGCGAGCCTGAGCGGAGACGCCTCGCGCGATCGGTCCTGCTCGTCTCGAAGCGCCTGGTCTGAGAGGACCACTCGCCAGTCCGCGCCGAGCTCGGCGGCGCGGCGATGGGCGCGCTCGTCCGCATCCGCGGTCAGGAAGACCTTGAGCTCGGCGTCGGGCGCCACCACGGTCCCGATGTCACGTCCTTCCGCAACCCAGTCGTCCGTCTCGAGCAGGTCCCGCTGCTTCTCGACGAGCGCCGCGCGGACACGCTTGTCGACGGCCACGCGCGACGCCGCCTCCGACACCTCGGGTGCCCGGATCGCCTCGGTGACGTCGCGACCGTCGGCGATCACGCGATCCCCGATCTCGATGCGAAGCGCGCCCGCCCGGTCGGCCGCGGGCTCACCGGTCTCGAGTGCCGACAGCGCGACCGCGCGGTACATCGCGCCCGAGTCGAGGTACGTGAAGCCGAGTGCCGCGGCGGCGGCGCGCGCAACGGTGCTCTTCCCCGCGCCGGCGGGCCCGTCGATCGCGACGACCATGCCGGCGAGGTTCGCACAAGATCGACGCGGGTCGACTTTGGGGTCCATATGGACCCGTAAATCGACCCGCGTGCCGGTTGCGGTCAGCCCAGGAGGCTCTGCAGGTCGGACTCGAAGCTCGGGTAGGACACGGCCGCGGCGTCCATTCCGATCACCTCCACCCCGGACTGAGACGCCAGCCCGGCCACCGCGCCCATCATGGCCAGCCGGTGGTCGCCGCGGGCGTCGACAGTACCGCCCCGAAGCCCGCCGCCGAACGTGACGAGGCCGTCCTCGGTCGCCTCGATCCTCGCCCCGAGCGCGCCCAGTCCGTCCACCACGCCTGCGATCCGGTCGGACTCCTTGTGGCGGAGCTCCCCCGCGCCGCGGACCACGGTCTCGCCGTCCGCGAAGCACCCGAGCACCGCCACCAGCGGCAGCTCGTCGATCGCGAGCGGCACCTCGGCGCCCTCGACCGTGGTGCCCACGAGCGGCGCAGCGGCGACGTCGAGGTCTCCGACCGGCTCGTCGAAGGGCGACCCGTCCGCGCCGGTGTCCCCGACGGGAGGCGCCTCGAGATCCGCGAGCACCACCGCGCCCATGCGCTGCGCGATCCTGAAGAAGGCGGTCCTGGTCCAGTTGAGGCCGACGTCGGCGAGCACGACGCGGGAGCCGGGGACGCAGCAGGCGGCGGCGACCATGAACGCCGCCGATGACGCGTCGCCGGGAACCGCGATCTCGTCGAGCTCGAGCTCGTCGACCTGGCATACCCGCAGCAGATCGCCCTCCTGCGTGAAAGGGACGCGCGAGCGCCGGAGAATTCGCTCGGTGTGGTCGCGACTCTGGCTCGGTTCGCGGACCGTGGTGTTCCCCTCCGCAAGCAGCCCTGCGATCAGCACGCACGACTTGACCTGCGCGCTCGCCACCGGCAACTCGTGGTGGGCGCCGTTCAGCTCGGTGCCGTGGACCGTGAGCGGTGGCCTGCCGTGGCGGTCCTCGAGCCGGCCCCCCATGTGCCGCAGGGGCGCCACGATCCGGTCGACCGGCCGGCGCCGGATCGACTCGTCGCCGTCGAGGGTCCACTCGCCGCCCGGCTGCCCGGCGAGCCACCCCGGGAGGATTCGCAGCAGAGTGCCCGCGTTGCGTACGTCCAGCAGCCCGCCCGTGGTGGCGTGGGCGGTTCGGAGGCCGACTCCGCGCACCAACACGTCGGCGCCCTCCTCGTCGACCCCGGCGCCAAGCGAGCGCAGCGCGTCGAGCGTGGCGCTGGTGTCGGCCGCCCGCAGGTAGCGCCGGATGGTCACCGGCTGGTCGCTCATGGCGCCGAACAGCGCCGCGCGGTGGGAGATCGACTTGTCGGGTGGCGGCGTGACCGTGCCGGTCAGCGGCCCGGCGGGGTCGAAGCGGGTCACGGCTCAACGACCGGGAAGCCGAGCTCCTCGATGAGCTCGGTCGCGCGCCGGGCGCTCTCGTCGCCGGCGATCCAGAGCGTGATCGCGCCGGATCGCATGTCGAGGGCCGGGGCGAGCGCCATGTCCGCGATATTGACGTCCGCGCGGCCGAGCGCCACCGCGACCTTCGCCACCACCCCGGGCCGGTTCGGAACCGAGATCCGCAGCTCGTGCACGGGGCCGCCAGCGAGCTCCGCCTCGAGCAGACGCCGGCGATCCTCCCCGGCGGCGTCGTTCCAGGCCTCGATCGCGCTCTCCCCGCCCGTGCGGAGCGTCGCGGCGATCTCTCGCAACCGGTCCACCGCCTCGTCGATCTCGGCGGCGATGGCCTCGGCGTTGCTTCGGTAGATCCCGGTCCATACCGCCGAGCTGGCTCCCGCCACACGCGTGGCGTCGCGGAAGCTCGGGCCGATTCGCGGCAGCGGCTCGCCCTCGCGGCTGAGAGCACCGGCGGCCTGGGCGACCAGGACGTTGGCGAGGACGTGCGGGAGGTGGCTGACGGTCGCCAGCAGGCGATCGTGGGTCTCCGGGTCGATCGCGATCGGCCGCGCCCCGAGCGCGACGATCAGCCGGTGGAGTCGCTCGTAGAGGATGCCCGAGGAGCTTGGGCCCGGGGTCAGGTACCACGCGGCGCCCTCGAAGAGGTCTGCACGCGCGTCGCGCACGCCCGAGCTCTCGGCACCGGCCACCGGGTGACCGCCCACGAAGCGGGGGTCGCCGGTGGATGCCGAGACGAAGCGCTTGGTGGAACCGACGTCGCTGACCACGCAGTCCTCTGGCGCATCGCCGAGCGCGCGTTCGAGCAGCGAGGGCAGCGCCTCCACCGGAGCGCACAGGAAGCACGCCCCGGCGCCGTCGAGTGCGTCCTCGGGCGACTGGGCCGCGCGCCCGACGGCTCCGCGATCGAGCGCCGCACCAAGCGCGCCCGGGTCGGGATCCCAGCCGACCAGCTCCGCATCCTGCACGCGCTCCCGCGCGGCGAGGCCGATCGACCCCCCGATCAGCCCGACACCGAGGACGGCTACGCGCACACGTGCGGCGCTCGCGGAATCACGCGACCGGCTGCATCTCCTTGCCGGCGAGGGCCGCCGCCTGCTCGAGCCGGCGCATGTAGTCGCCGAACTCCTCGGCGCGAATGGCCTGAGGCCCGTCGCAGATGGCCTCCTCCGGCGCGGGATGCGTCTCGACGATCACCGCGTCGGCACCGGCCGCCGCGGCCGCGAGCGACATCGGCAGCACCAGGTCGCGCCTCCCTGCCGCGTGGCTCGGGTCCACGACCACCGGGAGGTGGGTGAGCTCCTTGAGCACGGGCACGGCCATCAGGTCGAGCGTGAAGCGGTAGCCGGTCTCGAACGTGCGGATACCGCGCTCGCAGAGCAGGACCTGGTCGTTCCCCTCCTTGAGGATGTACTCCGCGGAGAGCAGCAGCTCGTCGAGCGTCGAGGAGAAGCCGCGCTTCAGGAGCACCGGAATCCCGCTGCGACCGACCTCGGTGAGGAGCGAGTAGTTCTGCATGTTCCGCGCGCCAAGCTGGATCACGTCGGCCACCTCGAGCACCTGCTCGAGCTCGCGTGCGTCCATCAGCTCGGTGACGATCGGGAGCCCGGTCTCCTCCTTAGCCTCCTGCAGGAGCCTGAGCGCCGCGTCGCCGAGACCCTGGAACGAGTACGGCGAGGTCCGCGGCTTGTAGGCGCCGCCGCGCAGGAGCCCTGCGCCCGCGTCCCTGACGATCCGCGCGGTGTCGAGCAGCACGTCGCGCGACTCGACCGTGCACGGGCCGGCGATCGTGGCGAAGTAGGGGCCGCCGATCCGTCGGCCGTCGACCTCGACCACCGTCCGGGTGTCCCTCATCTGCGCCGACGCGAGCTTGTACGGCTTGAGAATCGGCACGAGCTGGTCGACGCCCGGAGCGCCCTCGAGCCCGATGTCGGTCACGTGCTCGCGGTCGCCGATCACGCCGACCACGGTCACGAGCTCGCCGCGCGAGACGTGCGCCGCCGCTCCCGCGGCCTCCACGCGCTCGACCACCGCCTCCACCTGGGCGGGGGTCGCGCCCTCTTTCATCACAACCATCATCTGGAACCTGGTGCCTTTCTGAATAGTCGTCACGAATCCTACGTACGAAGCCGTCTGGCCCGTCAAGGGCCGGGGGATCCAGGGCGCCCGGCGAGGGGTGGTTCCTGATCGGCGGCCGGATGGCCGCAGGCCGGACGCCTAGCTAAATCGCCAGGTCCAGTAGCCATGCCACGCATAGCCGGCGGGGGCGCTTCCCCGCGGCGAAGGGACTGCCGATGGCATGGCCAGGCGCTTCATGGACGTCCGCTGTTGTACCACGGACCGGCATCTCTGTCGAGGACCTCTGGACGGCCGTCCGGTCAGCCGGTGTCCTCCGGCGCCTCCGCGAGGGCGCCTTCGAGCGCCTCCAGGAAGCGGTTGTTCTCGCGCCGCGTCCCGTAGGTCACACGCAGCCGCCCTCGCTCCCCGAGGGCCGCCCCGGCACGAACGATGACGCCACGCTCGGCGAGGCCGCGCACCACGGCGCCCTCCTCCCGGTCGCCGAGCGAGACCCATGAGAAGTTCGCCTCGCTGTCGGACGTGGCGAGTCCGCGCTCCGACAGCTCCTCCTCGACGTGGAAGCGCTCGACCGCCGTCCGCCCCACGCGCCGCTCGACCTCGTCCTGATGGCGGATCGCCTCGGCACCCGCCACCTGCGCGAGCGCGTTGACCGAGAACGGTTGGCGGACGCGATCCACGGCCGTGCGGAAGTCCTCGCTCCCGAGCGCGTACCCCACCCGCAGCCCGCATAGCCCGTAGACCTTGGAGAAGGTGCGGAGCAGGACGACGTTCGGGTGCCGCTCGAGCAGGGAGAGCGAGTCGTACGGATCCTGGAGCGTCGAGAACTCGACGTAAGCCTCGTCCACGATCACGAGGACATGGCGCGGGAGCGCCGCCACGAACTCGTCGATCCGAGCCACCGGATGCGCCGTCGCCGTCGGGTTGTTGGGGTTGCAGACGAGCAGGATGCGGGTGGCCGCCGTCACCTCGGTCGCCATCGCGTCGAGGTCGTGCCGGCCGTCGGCGTCGAGCGGCACGGTCACCGCCCGGGCGCCCGACATCGCCGCGAGGTGCGGGTACATCGAGAACGACGGCCAGGCATAGATGATCTCCGTCCCGGGCTCGAGCATCGCCTCGGCCGCGGCGAGCAGGATCTCGCAGGAGCCGTTGCCGACCGTCACGCGGCCTGGGGGTAGCTCGTGCCGCTCGGCGATTCGCCGTCTGAGCAGGGATTTAGCGGGATCGGGGTAACGGTTGAGGTCACCGGTCGCCTGCTGCACCGCCTCGATCACCGAGGGGTGCGGCGCCCAGGGCGTCTCGTTGGAGGCGAGCTTGACCAGCTCGCCGTCGAAGCGGTACGTCTCGGCGGCGGGGTAGACCGGGATATCGCGGACGCGCGCGTTCAGCTCGATGCGGCTCACTGCGCGCCCTCCAGGTCCTTCCGGAGCGCCACCGCGTCGCGCAGGTACACGTGCTGGGGGTCCTGGTCGTCGTTCGCGTAGCACTGGAGCATCAGGCGGATCACCCGCGGCATGGCGCCCGGCACGTCGATCTCGCGCGCGCACAGAAGCGGGACGGCGCTCAGGCCGAGGCGGCGGGCGGCCACGGCCGGGAACTCGGCGTCGAGGTCCCCGGTGCAGGTGAAGATGCAGCTCACGATGTCCTCGGCGGACAGCCGGTTGCGCTCGATCACGGCGGTCACGAGCTCCTCCGTCGCATATGTGATCGCGTCGGCCTCGTTGCGATCCACGGTTGTCGCGCCCCTCAGGGCTCTCAGCCTCGATCCACCGGAACTGGTGGATGCGTGGGAGCCGGAGGCCGAGCCAGACGGTGTCAGGCGAGGATTCATGTGGTGAACCACATGTAGCGAGCTGGACGCCGTCTGGCGACGGTAGTCCAGCGCCCACGCGCCGCGAGGGTCGGTGGATCGAGGCTCAGCCTCACAGCCGGCGATTCTGTCAGGCAGTGGGCGTGGCGGGCCGCCGGGCGGTCAGCCTGCCGCTCCGCGGAGCCGCTCGACCTCAACCCGATCCAGGCGGCGCGCCCGACCAGGCGCAAGCGGGCCGCCTCCTCGATCGGCCTCGTCAAGCGCAAGCGGCCCGAACGCGACGCGCTCAAGCGTGAGCACCTTGAGCCCGATCGCCTCGCACATCCGCCGCACCTGGCGCTTGCGTCCCTCGGAGACCACGATCTCGAGCACTCCGGGTTCGATCCGCCTGACCTTCGCCGGCGCGGTCGGTCCGTCGTCGAGCTCCACGCCGACTCGCAGGCGCCGCAGCCCCGCCTCGCCCACCTCCGCCGGCTCCACCCGCGCCCGGTACGCCTTGGTCACCCCGTGGCGCGGATGTGTGAGCAGTTCGGCGAGCTCACCGTCGTTCGTGAGCAGGATCAGCCCGGTGGTGTCGGCGTCGAGGCGGCCGACCGGATACAGGCGCCGATCCGAGTCCACGAGGCTGGTCACGGTCGGTCGCCCGTGCGTGTCGCGAGCGGTGGACACGACACCGGCCGGCTTGTTGAGCGCCCAGACCTCGCGCTCCTCGAGCGACACCGACGCCCCGTCCACGGTGACGCCGGCGTCCTCGTCGACGTCGCGCGCGGGGTCGGTCACCACCTCACCCGCCACGCTCACGCGACCGGAGGCCACGAGCTCCTCCGCTGCTCGCCGCGATGCGACGCCGCAGTGCGCGAGGTACTTGGCGAGACGCACGCGGTCATTGTGGCGGCGGACGGCACCGACATCCCGCGTTCTCGCCGGCCGCTGCGAGACTTGGCGGCGTGGACCTCGCCCTCCTCGACAGCACGCTCGCTTCCCGCGGCGAGCCTCGCTTCCGGGCGCGCCAGGTATGGGAGTGGACGGCGCGCGGCGCCGATTCATACGAGCAGATGACGAACGTGCCGGCGGCACTACGCGAGGAGCTGGCCGCCGGGGTGCCGTTCTCCTCGCTCGAGCTCGAGCGCGAGGCGAAGGCGAGCGACGGCACCGAGAAGGCGCTCTTCCGCACATACGACGGGCGACCGCTCGAAGCGGTGCTGATGCGCTACCGCGACGGGCGCTGCTCGCTCTGCCTGTCGAGCCAGTCCGGTTGTCCGCTCACGTGCACGTTCTGCGCCACTGGAGCGATGCGGTTCGGCCGCAACCTGACCGCGTCGGAGATCCTCGACCAGGCGCTCCACTTCCGCCGCCGGGAGGCGGTCGACCACGCCGTGTTCATGGGCATGGGCGAGCCCCTGCTCAACCTCGACGCGGTCCTGGCCACCTGCGAGCGCCTGCCCGACCTCGGGATTCATGCCGCCGACACCGCCATCTCCACGGTCGGCTGGATCCCCGGCATCGAGCGGCTCACGACCGAGGGACCGCGCGTGCGCCTGGCGCTGTCGCTACATGCGGCCGACGCGTCACTGCGTTCGGAGCTGATGCCGGTCAACGAGCGCTACCCGCTACCCGACGTGCTCGAGGCCTGTCGCACATGGTCGAGCGCTCGCCGGCTTCCGGTGTTCGTCGAGTACCTGATGCTCGGGGGCGTCAACGACCGCTACGAGCAGGCAGTGGCCCTCGCCGAGGCCCTGACGCCGCGCGAGCGGTTCAAGGTCAACCTGATTCCCTACAACCCGACGGACGCCGCGTTCGAGGGTTCGAGCCGCGGCGCGGTGGCCGCCTTCCGCGCCGCGCTCGAGGAGCGCGGGGTACGGGTGACGGTCAGGCTCACCCGCGGCCGCGACATCGACGCCGCGTGCGGGCAGCTCGCGGCGCAGGCCTGACCGCTCGCGTGCGCGAGTAGCATCGGCGCCCATGATTGGGGCCCACGCGGACCCCGCGGCCACCCGGGAGCCCCACGATCGAAGCCGGTGCCAAGCGCCTGGGAGCGGTTGAGGCTCGTGCCAAGGGCCTGGGCGAAATCCCACGGAACTTGCATCCCAGGCAAGTTGGCTCGAGAAGTTTGCCTCAGAGGCAACTTCCTCGGAATATCGCCCAAGCACCCGCGAGGAGGACCCGAGTCCGGCGCCAGCCCTGAGGCCCCTGGTCCCGGGGACCGGAAACCTGGGGCGCGGAGACGTGGAACGGAGTGGGTCGTTACCGCGGCGCTCGTGCTCGTAGCGTCGCTCGCCGGTATTCCCGGTGGTACGGACGCCGCGGCGAACGCGGGCGGCCGTGGCGGGGCGCAGGGCGGTGACGACCTCTGCCTGAGCTCGCCACCCGCGGCGCCGACCCGGCCGACCCGGCGGCTCCGGTTCGGGGTCACCCCGCGGCTTGCTGGGAGCGAGGGCGCGTCGCAGCAGCCGGCGGTGCCACTCGAGCGGGGCGCGACCCGGGCCGCCCTGCACGACCTCGAACCGCCCGGCCGTACGCTCGTCCTTCGGCTCAACCGCCTCTTCTCGGCCGACGGGCGTGCCGGGATCCGACGCTTCGCCCGCCAGGTCGACAGACATGCGCGCGACGGGTTCAGGAGCGAGATTCAGGTTCGCTACCACCCGCGGCCAGCCAAGGAGGGCGACATGAAGGCCTGGGCGAGGTTCGTCCGAAGGGCGGTGGGCACGCTCGCCAGGCGACCCAGCGTGGTGGCGTTCTCGATCGTGAACGAGGCCAACCTGCCGGTCTCGCCGAACACCTCCGACGGCGCCTACGACCGCGTGGTCGACGCGGTGGTGCGCGGCATCGTGGCGGGACAGCGGGAGCTCCGCCAGGTGGGTCGGCCGCGCGTGCCGCTCGGCTTCACGATCGCCTGGCGCTACCTGCCCGAGGAGGACGCCAGCTTCTGGCGCCGCCTCGGGAACCGGGCGACGGCGCGATTCCGGCGCGCCCTCGACTACGTGGGGCTGCAGGTGTACCCGGGCCTGTTCTGGCCGCCGGTGATCAGGCCCGGCCGCACCGCCGGCTACGAGGTCGCGGAGGCGGCGACACTGGTGAGGCGCTGCTTCATGCCAAAGGCCGGGCTCGGTCGAGGGACCGATCTGTGGATCAGCGAGAACGGCTACTCGACGCGTCAGGCAGTCGGCGCCGAGCGGGCCCAGGCAGAGAACCTCAGCTCCACCGTGCGCGCCGTTCACCGGCTCTCGGGAACGCTCGGGATCACGGACTACCGCTATTTCAACCTGCGCGACAACCGCTCGACCGGTACCGGCCTGTTCGACCAGGTGGGCCTGCTCTTCGACGATTACGAACGCAAGCAGTCGTTCGGCGCCCTGCGGCAGCTGATGCTTCGCTACGGTCGCTGAGCGCGCGCGTGGCGGACTAAGGGTGGCCCGGCCGCGGCACCATCGCAGGCCGGGCCGGCGCCGCGGCGGGCGTACGAACGCCGCGCCCGGGCACACGCAGGCCGCGGTGCGGACGGCGCTCGCGCGGAGCGGGCTCGACCCGCCCCGCCCGCAGCAACAGCATCGTCACGAGCTCCTGCGTCCGGTGGAAGGGGTCGGCGATCGCGGGCCCGCCATCCAGCGGCAGCGCCGCGCGGAGCTCCCCGCCCTCCTCAGCGACGAGGTGCGCGCCGGCCGGACGTGGGGCGCCGTCGAGCTGCGCGAGGCGCTCGAGCGCCGGCGCGTCGGCCGCCGCTGACCGGCGGATGCGGAGGTCCGGCACGTCGGCGCGGGCGGTCCTGGTCGGCCTCACGCCGCCTGCCTGTCCGCTTCGGGGCCATGCTCGCCGGAAGCGCCCACGACCGAGAACGTTTGGGCGCGACGCCGCAGGAGGCGCGGAACGGACTGTCCTGCGGCCAGCCACGAGCCGCCGACGATCAGAACCAGGCCGAGGAGCGTGCCGGCTGAGATCTCCTCGCCGAGCAGGAGCACCCCGTACAGCACCGCGAAGACGGGCGCGATGTACGTCACGAGCGCCACGCGGGCTGGGCCGATCGTCGCGGTCAGCGTGTAGAAGATCGCGAACGCGAGCCCGGTGCCGGCGAGGCCGAGCCCGAGCATCGCGCCGACGGTGTCGATCCCCGGCATCGAGCCCGGAGCGCTCGCGAGCGCTACCGGCGCGACGAACACCGTGCTCGCCACCATCGTGCCGGCGGCGATGCCGACCGGCGCGAGCTTGACTGAGCTCCGCTTGACGATGAAGGAGCCGATCGCGTAGCCGAGGCCGGCCAACGTCACGGCGATGCCGCCGAGCAGCGCGTTCGAGCTGCCGCCGAGATCGACGCCGATAAGCAGCGCCACCCCTAGGAAGCCGGTCAGGAGCCCGAGTGCGCGGCCTCCCGTCGACCGCTCGGCACGGTCCACCCAGATCGCGAGGACCGCGGTGAAGAGCGGCATCGACGACACGAGGATCCCCGCCAGCGACGACGAGATCTCCTGCTCGCCGGCGCTGATCAAGAGGAACGGTGCAGCAACCTGGACGAGAGACAGGACGACGATGATGCCGAGCGACGTCGAGAGCCCCTTGAGGGCGTGCCGCTGGGCAGCGAGCGGGACGAGGACCAGCGCGGCGAGCGCAGTGCGGAGGAACACCACCATCGCCGGAGACAGATCGTCGAGCGCGATCTTGATGAACATGTAGGAGGCGCCCCACAGGGAGCCGAGGAGCAGGAGCGCGAGCCAGGAGCGGCGAGACATCTCTGCCCCCTAACGGCCGCCGCCGCCCGAACGTGAGGTCGACGCGCGGGTGATGGTCGAGCGATCCACGAAGCCCAGGTTGGCACAGGCCTCCCATCAGTGCAAATTACGCTTACCTGCCGTCCTGATAAGGTGCGCTTATGCTTGACGTTCGTCGTCTGAGGGTCCTGCGAGAGGTCGCCCGCCAGGGCTCGTTCTCCGGGGCCGCCGAGGCGCTGTCGTTCACCCAGTCGGCCATAAGCCAGCACGTGGCGGCACTCGAGCGCGAGGCGGGCGCGAGCCTCGTGGAGCGCGGGCCGCGGGGCGTCCGGCTTACCGATGCGGGCGCCGCCCTGGTGGCGCACACGGACGCGATCGTTGCCCGACTCGACGATGCCGAGGAGGAGCTGGCCGCGATCGCCGGGCTACGCGGCGGACGGCTCAGGCTCGCCTGCTTCCCGAGCGCCGGAGCGGCGCTCGTGCCCGACGCGATCGCCCGCTTCAGCGACCGCTATCCGGATGTGGACCTGAGGCTCGCCGAGGCGGAGCCGGACGAATCGCTGCCGGGGCTAGGCACCGGCGAGCACGACGTCGCCGTGATCTACGACTACAAGACGCCGTTCGGTGACGAGCCGCCGAAGGGCATCGAGCGGACTCACCTGCTCGACGACGTCATGCATGCGGCGGTGCCGCGCGACCATCCGCTGGCCGGACGCGCCCGCCTCCGGGCGGTGGATCTGGCCGGCGAGTCCTGGATCAACGGCATCCGGCTGTGCGGCGAGTTCGTGCTCGGCTTCTGTCTCGCGGCCGGATTCCAGCCGCGCGTCGCGCTCGAGTCGAACGACTACGCGACGATGCAGGGGCTGGTGGCGGCGGGCGTCGGCGTGATGCTGATCCCCGACCTGGTGCTCGCGACGGGGGTGAACCCGGGCGTGGCGGTGATCCCGTTCGCCGGCGAGCCGCCCGTACGCCGGATCTGGGCAGCGACAGCGGCCGAGGGATACCGCGCCCCTGCCACGGAGGCAATGATCGAGGTGCTGTCCGAGGTGTGCGACGGCTTCCCAGCGCGACTTCGCGCGGCGGCCGCCGCGTCCTAGTGACCTAGCCCCTCCCCGCGCTGCTCGCCCGCCTTGAGTAGTCGCTGGCGGAGTTCGCCGACCTCCTCCGGGCTCGGGTCGAACGCGCTCACGTCCGGTAGGTCGCCGAGTCCGCTCAGGCCGAAGAGCTTCTCGAACAGCTCGGTGGTCCGGTAGAGCACGGCCCCGAAGCGGGAGCGTCCGGACTCCTCGATCAGCCCGCGTTCGAGCAGGGTGGACACCGCGGACTCCGAGGCGACCCCTCGGATCCGAGCGAGCTCAGGCCGCGAAACCGGCTGGAGATAGGCGACGATCCCGAGGCACTCCGCCTGAGCCTGCGTGAGCGGCGGCGTCCGTGGCCGCGAGAGCAGCCTGCGGGCTGCCCGTTCGGCGATCGGGTCCGTGGCGAGCGCGAACCCACCCCCGACCTCACGCAGCACCACGCCGCGCCAGCCCTCCGCGTAGTGCTCCCGCAGGCGCGCCAGCGCCGAGGTGACCTCCCCTTCCCCGACCTGGCAGGCGTCGGCGATCTCCTCGACCGGGAGCGGTTCCGGGGAGAGGAACAGGAGCGCCTCGACGACGCGGGCCAGCTCGGCGGGGCTCGCCGGCGTCATGGCCGTCGCACCGAGATCCGACCGAAGGGCTCCGGCTGCTCCCAGTCCGCCTCACCCGCCTTGTAGAGCTCCAGGAGCGCGAACAGGGTCACCGCCTCCGTCAGCCGGTCGGCCCCCGCCACGGCGTCGTCGAACGCGAATTCCCGGCCCAAGGCCAGCAGGCGGCGCAGGTGGGCGAGCCGCTGCTCAACCGGGACGTGGCGCGGCGCCACGTGGCTCAGGTCCACGGGCTCGGGAGTCCGCAGCAGATCGCCGACGGCGCGAGCGAGGTCGACGGGCTCGTACACCTTGGAGGCCGCCTCGAGCGAGACGCGCCGAAGGTGCGCAGGGAGCGGTGCCGAGCGGTAGCGGAAGCCCTCCTCGCGCCCGAGCACCGCGCCGAGGTGCCCGGCCACCGCGCGGTAGCGCGCGTACTCCACCATTCGCGCCAGCAGCTCGTCGACGGCCTCCCCGCGGTCCGGCTCGGCGGGCTCCTCGCTGTCATGCGGAAGCAGCAGCTTTGACTTGAGGAGGAGTAGCGAGGCGATCAGGACGAGGAACTCGGTGGTGGCGTCCAGGTCCATGTCGCCGACGCGCTCGAGGTGCTCGACGTACGCGAGCACCACGTCGGCGAGATCGACCTCGAGCAGGTCGACCTCCTCCTCGAGCACCAGCGTGGTCAGGAGGTCGAACGGACCCTGGAAGACCTCCAGGTCCAGGTCGAGCCAACCGGCCGAGCCGCCCCCGCTCTCCCGCACGAGCTCGGCGTCCTCCACGCTGTGTACCTCGGCCGCCGCGATCGGGTCAGCCTAGAAGCACGTCCCGACGCTCGGGCTCGGGTGCTCCCACCCCCATGCGCTGACGCGCCTCGGTGAGCGTCTCGGACGCGATCGCGCGCGCCTTCTCGGCCCCCTCGTCCAGGGTTCGCTCGATCGCCTGCTCGTCCGCGCGCAGCTCCTCGTAGCGCTCGCGCACGGGGGCGAGGTAGCCGGCTGTCTCCGCCGCGACGGTCCCCTTGAACGCGCCGTACCCTGAGCCCTCGAACTCGCGCTCCACGGCACTCGGGTCGACGCCCCGGATCACCGCCAGCACCTCGATCAGGTTCGAGATCCCGGGTTTGTCGCTCCCACGGACGACCTCCGACCCGGAGTCCGTTACCGCGCTCTTGACCTTGCGCTCGATCGTCGCCTCGTCGTCGGTCACGTACAGCGTGCCCTGCTCGCTCGCCGCCGAGGTCGACATCTTCTGTGTGGGGTCCTGCAGGTCCATGATGCGCGCGCCGATCTCCGGGATCCGGTGCCGCGGCACGACGAAGGTCTCCCCGAACCGCTGGTTGAACCGAACGGCGATGTCGCGCGTGAGCTCCAGGTGCTGGCGCTGATCGTCCCCGACGGGGACCTCGTCGGTCTTGTAGGCGAGCACGTCGGCCGCCTGCAGCACCGGGTAGAGGAAGAGGCCCGCGGAGACGAGCTCGCGCTGGCGCGCCGACTTCTCGCGGAACTGGTGCATCCGGTTCAGGTCGCCGTGAGCCGTGACCGAGCAGAGCAGCCAGCAGAGCTCGGCGTGCTCCGCGAGGTCGCCCTGGCGGAACAGGATGCACCGCTCCGGGTCGAGCCCGGCTGCGAGGAGCATGGCGGCGGTGTCCAGCACGTTCCGCCGCAGGTCCTGGGGGCGGTAGGCCACGGTCGTCGCATGGAGGTCCACGACGCAGTAGATGGCTTCGCCGCGATCCTGTCCCTCCACGTACTGCCGGATCGCGCCGATGTAGTTGCCGAGATGCTTGCGGCCCGTGGGCTGGATGCCACTGAAGATCCGCACTGCGCGGAGTTTATGAGCGCCGGACGCGCGGCTAGCGGGGCCGGCCGCGCACGTCGCCGCGCGTGCCCTGGCGACGCGTCACGACCTGCTCGGTGGCCGCGTCGCCCGGCGCGGGCCCCCGCCAGCCCTCGATGTCGCCCTGCGTGCCCTGGGCCGGCTCCGCCCTGCGCTCGGCCGCACGCGGCCGCGCCACGTAGTCGTACGCGAGCGCGGCCAGCGCGGCGCCCACCACCGGCCCGATTATGTAGAGCGGGAAGTCCTCCCAGTTCGTGTCCCCGCCGAAGAGAGTGTTGGTGAACAGCGGCCCGAAGGTGCGCGCCGGATTGAGCGACCCACCCGTCAGGGGGCCGATCACGATGACCGCCGCGCCGGCGGCCAGGCCGATCACGAGCCCTCCGATCCCGGGCGCGGCGCGCCGGTCCACGGCGAGACCCATGATCGCGGTCATCAGCACGAACGTGGCGGCCGCCTCCGCCACGATCCCCTGGAGATACCCCACGCCGCGCCCGAGCTCGGTGGACCCGACCGCCGCGACGTCGTAGGCGTCGCTTCCGAACACCGCAACGATCAGGAGGCCGCCCACGAAGCCGCCGGCCGCCTGCGCCGCGATGTAGGGGCCGACCTCGTGCAGCGGGAACCGACCGGTCAGGGCCAGGGCGAGGGTCACCGCAGGGTTGATGTGGGCGCCGGAGGTCGTCCCGAACGCGTACACCGGGATCGCGACGGCGATCACGAACGCCAGGCCGATCACGCCCAGACTCGGGTAGTCGAGGCCGCCGCGGACGGCGGTGAGGGCGGCCGTGAGCGCGCCGGCGCCGATCAGCACCAGGAGGCCCGTCCCGATCGCTTCTGCGATCAGCCGGCGCGGTAGTTCGTCCTGCACGAGCGCGACGCTACTTCAGCACGTCAAGGTGTCCAGGCTGACGCTAGCTCGGCCCGTGGCCGCCGGCGCCCGCTTCGGCGGCGCGCTCGGCGTCGCCCGGCGGCTCGCCGCCACTCCGCTGGCGCACCACCGGGCGCCGCGCCGCGCCGGCCTCGTCGAGGCGCCTGACCGGCGTCGTGTAGGGGGCGTGCCGGGCGATCTCCGGGTCCTGCTCCGCCTCGGCCAAGATCGAGTCGAGCGAGTCCCTGAAGTCGTCGAGCGTCTCCTTGGTCTCGGTCTCGGTCGGCTCGACCATCAGCGCCTCGTCCACGAGCAGCGGGAAGTAGACGGTCGGCGGGTGGACCCCATGGTCGAGCAGGCGCTTGGCGATGTCGAGCGTCCGGATCCCGAGCCGCTCCTTCGCTCCTCGCCCGGAGAGGACGAACTCGTGCATGCAGAGGCGGTCGAACGCGAGCGGGAGGTACTCGCCGGTGCGGCCCTCCGCGAGCCGCGCGCGCAGGTAGTTGGCGTTCAGCACCGCCGTCTCCGAGACGTCCTTCAGGCCGTCGCCCCCCAGCTGGCGGATGTACGCGTACGAGCGGACGAAGACGCCGTAGTTGCCCTGGAAGCCGCGCAGCCGGCCGATCGATCGCGGCCGGTCGTGGTCGAGGTCGAAGCGCGGCTCGCTCCCGTTCTGCCCCGCCCTCCGCACCACCTGCGGCCGCGGCAGGAACGGCTCGATGCGGTCCGAGACGGCGATCGGCCCGGCGCCGGGCCCGCCGCCGCCGTGCGGCTGGGTGAATGACTTGTGGAGGTTGAAGTGGACGATGTCGAAGCCCATGTCGCCCGGCCTCGATACGCCCATCACCGCGTTCAGGTTCGCGCCGTCGTAGTAGAGCGTGGCGCCGGCGTCGTGGACCACCCGTGCGATCTCCTCGATGTGGCTGTCGAAGATCCCCAGCGTGTTCGGGTTCGTGAGCATCAGGCACGCCACGTCGTCGGTGGCCTTCTCGCGCAGGTCGTCGAGGTCGATGCCCCCGTCGTCGGCGGTCCCGACCTTGACGACCTCGTAGCCGGCCATCACGACCGTGGCCGGGTTCGTGCCGTGCGCCGTGTCGGGCGTGAGCACCTTGGTCCGCTCCTCGCCACGGTCCTCGTGGTAGGCGCGGGTGAGGAGCAGGCCGGCCAGCTCGCCGTGCGACCCCGCGCTGGGCTGGAGCGAGACGTGCGGAAGACCGGCGATCTCGGCCAGCGCCCCCTGGAGGCGCCACATCAGCTCGAGCGCGCCCTGTGCCGCCTCCGGGTCCTGCAGCGGGTGGAGGCGCGCGTGGCCGGGAAGCGCCGCAACCCGCTCGTTCACCTTTGGGTTGTGCTTCATCGTGCACGAGCCGAGGGGGTAGAAGCCGCTGTCGAGGTCGAAGTTGCGCTTCGACAGGTTGTTGTAGTGGCGGACGATCTCGGGCTCCGAGACCTCGGGCAGGACGGGCGGCTCGCGCCGGATCGTGTCCGCCGGGAGGAGCTCCTCGACTGGCACCTCAGGCACGTCGTCGGCCGGTGGCACGAACGCCCGCCGTCCCTGCTGCGAGCGCTCGTAGATCGTCAGGACCGGCTTCTCGGGGACCGCCATCTCCGACCTACCGTCCGCCATCTAAGCCGGCACCCCCTCGTGGACCGAGGCCACGAGCTCCGCGAGAAGGTCGATGTCCCGGCGCGTCCGCCGCTCCGTGAGCGCGACCAGCAACCCGTCCTCGTACTCCGGGTAGTCGCGGGCGAGCCGGTAGCCGGGGTTGACCCCCCGCTCGCGCGCCCGGGCGAACAGGGCGTCGAGGTCGGGTACCCGGACCGCGAACTCGCGTACCACCGGGCCGGGGTTGATGGGCTCGGCGCGCAGCACCTCGCGCGCGTAGTGGGTGCGCCTCAGCATCAGCTCGCCGAGCTCTACGATCCCCCGGCGGCCGAGCCAGGAGAGGTACACGACACCCGCCAGCGCGTTCAGCGCCTGGGCGGTGCAGATGTTGTGGGTGGCCTTCTCGCGCCGGATGTGCTGCTCGCGCGTCTGGAGCGTCAGCACGAACCCGCGCCGGCCGTCGGCATCAACCGTCTCCCCCGCGATTCGGCCGGGCATCTTGCGGATGAACCGCTCCTGGGCGGCGAAGTAGCCGAACGAGGGGCCGCCATAGTCCAGCCGGTTGCCGAGCGTCTGCCCCTCGCCGAGGCAGATGTCCACCTCGAAGTCGCCGGGCGGGCGCAGGACCCCGAGCGTCAGCGGGTCGGCCGCGCACACGACGAGCGCCCCGGTCCGGCGGGCCGCCTCGCCCAGGGGCTCCAACTGCTCGACCGTGCCGAGGAAGTTCGGCTGCTGTAGGAACACCGCCGCGGTGTCGTCGTCCACGGCGGCCGCGAGCGCCTCGACGTCGGTGGCTCCGTCGGCGCCCAGCGGGACCTCCGCCACCTCGGTGCCGAAGCCGGCCGAGTAGGTCCGAAGCGTCTCCCGCGAGTGAGGGTGGAGGCCGCGCGAGCAGACGAAGCGCGAGCGCTTCGTCTCCTGCACGGCGAGGTAGCCCGCGGCGGGCACCGACGACGGCCCCTCGTAAAGCGAGGCGTTCGACACCGGGAGGCCGGTGAGCTCCGAGATCGCGGTCTGGAACTCGAACATGACCTGGAGACCACCCTGTGAGACCTCGGGCTGGTACGGCGTGTATGGGGTGAGGAACTCGGAGCGCTGGGTGATCGAGTCCACGAGCGCGGGCACGTAGTGGTCGTACATGCCCGCGCCGAGGAACGTGACCTCCTCGTCGCAGTGCAGGTTCCGGCGCGCCAGCGCGGACAGCTCCTCCGCCACCTCCTGCTCGGAGACGCCGTCGGGAAGGTCGAGCGGGCGGTCGAGCCGGACCCCTTCCGGGACGTCGGCGAACAGCCCGTCGAGCGAGTCGACGCCGATCGCCGCCAGCATCTCCTGCCGGTCGCGCTCCGTGGTCGGCGTGTACCGGCTCACGCGGCCTCCTGACGTCGCGCAGGGGTCACCGTCGCTCGCCTCCCAGCATCGCGCGATAGGCGGCCACGTCCATGAGCGCGTCGCGCTCGGAAGGGTCGTCGAGCCTGACCCGCACGAGCCAGCCCTCGCCGTAGGGATCCTCGTTGATCCGCTCGGGGGAGTCGGAGAGCGTGTCGTTGACCGCCACGATCTCGCCCGACATCGGCGCGAAGACGTCGGAGACGGCCTTCACCGACTCCACCTCCGCGTAGGAGCCGTCCTTGCTCGTCTTCGTCCCTACCTCCGGCGGGTCGAAGAAGACGACCTCGCCGAGCGCGTCCTGCGCGTACCAGGTGATGCCGAAGGTGGCCTCGTCGCCCTCGATGCGCGCCCAGTCGTGCTCCGGGTGGTAGAGCAGGTCGTCGGGGTAGGTCTCGGCCACTCAGCTTCCTTTCTCGTAGAGGGGTTTCGAACGCACCTCCGCCGGGCGGAGCTTGCCGCGCACGTCGATCTCGATCGAGGTGCCGGGCTCCGCCGCCTCCGCGCGGTACGTACGCCATGCCGATCCCGACCTCGAGGCAGGGCGAAAGGGTCCCGCTCGTCACCACGCCGGCCGGCTCGCCGTCCACGACGATCGGATTGCCGGGACGCGGAATGCCGCGCCCCGTGAGGACGAATGGGACGAGCCGCTGGGTGGGGTCGACGCGCTTCAGCGCGTCGGCTCCGACAAAGCCGGTGTCGAGCTTGCACGCCCATCCGAGGCCGGCCGAGATCGGGTCGCGGTCCTCGCTCAGGTCGTTCCCGTAGAGGTGGAAGCAGACCTCTAGCCGCAACGTGTCGCGCGCGCCCAGCCCGGCGGGAGTCGCGCCGTCGGCCGTGAGGGCGTCCCAGAGCTCCCCGGCTGCTTCGGGAGCGCACAGGAGCTCCACGCCGTCCTCGCCCGTGTAGCCGGTCCCGCAGACGAGGCACTCCACGCCGGCCACGCGCGCGGTCTTCACGCGCATGCGCTTCGGCGCCTCACCCTCCAGGTGCCGGGCGAGGATCCCGCGAGCGTCGGGTCCCTGGAGCGCGATCATCGCGTGGTCCGCGGCCGCGTCGCGCACCTCCACGTCGAAGCCACCCGCGTGATCGGCCATCCAAGCGTGGTCGCGCTCGTGGTTCGCGGCGTTAGTGACGGTGAGGTATCGGCCTGGGTCGAGCCGGTAGGTGAAGAGGTCGTCCAGCACGCCGCCGTCGTCGCGGCAGAGGACGGAGTACTGCGCGCCGCCGTCCCCGAGGCGGGCCACGTCGTTCGACAGCACACGCTGAAGGAAGCGCTCGGCGTCGGGTCCCTGTGTCTCCACCTGCCCCATGTGGGAAACGTCGAAGACGCCCCCGCGGCGCGGCGGACCGTTATGTGCTCCTCCTGATGCCCTCGTACTGCACCGGCATCTCCCAGCCGGCGAAGGGCACGAGCTTGCCCCCCGCCTCCCGGTGGCGGGCATGGAGCGGCGTCCGCGACAGGGTCTCGGCGGCGGGCGGCAAGGCGACCCTGACCCTACCAACCGGCCCCCATTCGAACCGGCCCGCGCGGGCCTCCGGCGGCCGTCTCTACGCTCGTCCGGATGGGCCTGGAGCGCGCTGCAGTCACCGCGATCTTCTTCGTCAACGGGGCCCTGTTCGGCAGCCTCTTCGCGCGCCTCCCCGCCCTCCAGGAGCAGGTCGCGATCGGGAACGGCGAGCTCGGGCTGGCGCTCCTCGCCGGTGCGCTCGCCCTGCTCGCCGCGCAACCCGCCACCGGCGGGCTCGTCGCGAGGATGGGAAGCGCCCCCGTCACCACCGCGGGCGTCATCGGCTACTGCCTAGCGCTGCCGCTGGCGGGGATGGCGGAGAGCCTGCCGGTGCTGTGCCTCGCCCTAGTCGCCCTCGGCGCCACGAGCGGGGTGCTCGACGTGGCGATGAACGTTCAGGGGATCGCGGTCGAGCGGCGCCACTCGCGGCGGGTGTTCTCCTCGTTCCACGCGGCGTTCTCGTTCGGCGGGCTCGCCGGGGCGGCCGCCGGCGGTCTGATAGCCGAGGCGGGCATCGGCCCGGCTCCGCATCTGGCGGGAGTCGCGGGCCTCGCTGCTCGTGGCCGGCCTCGTCGCGAGCCGCGGATTGCTGCCTGCGACGGCCGACGCGGCGCCCGACGGGCCCCGCTTCCCGCGCCCGTCGCGACCGCTCGCGGTGCTGGGGCTGGTCGCATTCTGCGCGGTGATGGCGGAGGGATCGGTGAACGACTGGAGCGCGATCCACCTGAGCCGGTCGCTCGAGGCGGGTCCCGGCGTGGCCGCGGCGGGCCTCGCGGCGTTTTCGCTGACGATGGCCTTCGGCCGGCTCGCCGGCGACGACCTCGCGGACCGGTTCGGCCCGGCCGTGCTCACCCGCTTCGGGGCGCTGCTCGCGGGCGCCGGACTTCTCAGCGCGCTGGCTGCGTCCGACCCGCTTGTCGCGATCGCAGGCTTCGCCGCGATGGGCGCCGGCCTGGCGGCGGTGTACCCGCTCGCGCTGGCGTCGGCCGGGCGCCGCCCGGACACTCCGCCCGGTCCCGCAATCGGCGCCGTGTCGGCGACCGGCTACTTCGGCTTCCTGGCAGGCCCGCCGCTGATCGGCTTCCTATCCGAGCTGGCGAGCCTGCGCGTCGCCCTCGCGCCGATCGTCGGGCTCTGCCTGCTGATCGCAGTCCTCGCGCCTGCGGTGGAGCCCCGGCGGAACCCGGCCGCCGCGCCGGCGCTGCGTTGAGCGGTTACTCCTTGAGGAACGACGGGATGTCGATGTCGTCGTCCGGGATCTCGAGCGAGGAGCGCTGCCCCTCGTCGAGCGCCAGGTCGCGCCGCCGCCGCGGAGGCTCGCGCTGGGCGGGCTCGTCGGGCCGGTAGAGCGGGGCGCGCAGGCCGCCGCGGTCGAAGCCGGTGGCGATCACGGTGACCCGCACCTCGTCGCCGAGCGCCTCGTCGATCACCGCGCCGAAGATGATGTTGGAGTTGCGGTCCGCGGCGGAGTGGATGATCTCGGCCGCCTCGTTGACCTCGAACAGCCCGAGGTCGGAGCCGCCCGTCATGTTGAGCAGGATCCCGGTGGCCCCCTCGACCGACTGCTCGAGCAGCGGGCTTGAGATGGCCGCCTTCGCGGCTTCCGACGCGCGACTCTCGCCACTCGCCTCGCCGATCCCCATCAGGGCGGATCCCGCCTCGTGCATGATCGTCCGCACGTCCGCGAAGTCGAGGTTGATGAGGCCCGGGATCGTGATCAAATCGGTGATCCCCTGAACGCCCTGTCGCAGGACGTTGTCGGCCTCTCGGAACGCGTCGAGAATGCTGGTGCGCCGCTCGACCAGCGCGAGGAGCTTCTCGTTCGGGATCACGATCAGGGTGTCGACGTTCTCCCGCAGGTGCTCGATGCCCTCCGCCGCCTGCTGCGAGCGGGTGGTGCCCTCGAACCCGAACGGCCGAGTGACCACCCCGACCGTCAGCGCGTTGATCTCGTTCTTCGCGATCTCGGCGATGACCGGCGCCGCCCCGGTGCCGGTGCCGCCGCCCTCGCCGGCCGTGACGAACACCATGTCGGCGCCCTTGAGCGCCTCCTTGATCTCGTCGCGACTCTCGTTGGCGGCCCCCGGCCCGTGTCGGGATCGGCCCCCGCCCCGAGCCCGCGCGTGAGCTGAGCCCCGATCTGGAGCTTGACGTCGGCGTCCGTCATCTGGAGCGCCTGCGCGTCGGTGTTGACGGCGATGAACTCGACGCCCTTCATCCCCGCGTCGACCATCCGGTTGACCGCGTTCGTTCCGCCGCCGCCCACCCCAACGACCTTGATCACCGCGAGGTAGCTGCCGGTATCCATTTGGTTTCCTCGGTTCCTCCCGTCGGGCCGTCAAGGTCCGATGCTGCTCCGGGACAGAAAGCTCAAGCCCGAGTGCAGCCTCTGAAGCGCGCTTTTTCTGCGCAGAGTCCGCACTGTAAAGCACGTTTACGTCCCGGTGTCAACGAGCGGCAGGATTTCGTTCAGGCAGAACTCTCTACTACCAGTCGAGGGTTCGCCTATTCTCGACCATAGGTCGAGGGTTGCTCACGGCCTCTTCCGCACCGGTGTCATCCGCCGGCGGCCGGCCGCTCGGGCAACGAGACGTCGACGTAGCCGGCCGCGGCGGCGTCGCCATCGGCGATCGCGGCGGCGGCGGCGGCCCACTTGGCATCGAGCCGTGTGGCGTCGCCCAGCACAACGAGCGGGCCCGGCTCGAGCGTGGCCATGAGCCCCTTCTCGCCGTCGCGCTCCACCGTCTCGATGTGCCTGGCGAGCGCCGGGGGCGACGCGGTGACCGCGGCGAGCATCTCGAGCGCCGGCACGTCCTCGAGCTGCCCCGAGATCGACGGTACCGTGACGGGCAGCTGCGGCAGAGACCCCCCGGGTCGGAGCCCGGCAGCAGGATGGCGTCGTCCGCGACTGCGAGGGCCCGGCCCTCCGGCCCCTCAACCGTCGCGACCGGCTGGCGCTCGATCACCTCGAGAGTTAATCCGTGTGGTAGCTCGCGATCCACCCTCAGCCCGGCCACGGCCGGCTCCGAGGCCACGGTCTCCTCGAGCGCGTCCACGTCCACGTTCAGCGTGGTCATCCCTTCCGCCGTCTCCGTGAGCGTCGTCCGGATCCCCCCCGCTCCGGCGGTGGTGAGGCCGGTGACGGTGACCTCCTCGACCCGCACGAGCGACGAGTCCCTCAGCCAGAAGAGATAGCCCGCGGCGAGTCCGGCGACCACGAGGGTCAGCGCGATCAGGGTGCGCCGGATCCGCGGCGCACGGCGCGCTGTGGTGGCGGGCGGCATCTCCATCCGGGAGTTCGCCTCCGGCGCTTCCTCTCCTACCGGCGTGCGGGAGCGGCCTGCGGGACTCCCCTGCAAGCGCGGTCGCACGCGCGGGGAAATTCGTCGTCATCCGCGAAACACGCGCCGTGGACGACCGGGAGATCGGGTGAACGCCCCGAGGAGGCTTGCGCTCGCGGGCGGCGCGATCGCGGCCGCGGTGGCCATGGCATCCCCCGCCCAGGCGAGCGTCCCCCACACGGTCCAGCCGGGCGAGACGCTCTGGTCGATCGCCGCCGCGAACGGGATCTCTGTCGAGGCGGTGGCCGGCTTCAACGGGCTTCCCGCTGACACCTACGTCACCGTCGGCCAGACGATCCACGTTCCGAGCGTCGCCGAGCGGCGAGGACTGCTCCGGCCTCCGACGCCGACAGCCCGGCAGCCGAGCCGTGGCTCCGAGGGCATCGTCGGCGCCGGGCATGGGCCACATTCCCTCGCCTTGGGGCGACCTGCAGCTGGCCCCGGCCGCGGCCGACGCGTGGAACGCGATGCGCGCAGAGTCGCTGGCCGTGTACGGGGTCGACC
Organism: uncultured Thermoleophilaceae bacterium; assembly: GCA_963808955.1. Classification (GTDB taxonomy): domain Bacteria; phylum Actinomycetota; class Thermoleophilia; order Solirubrobacterales; family Thermoleophilaceae; genus CAWEHQ01. The sequence continues at coordinate 47,911 of CAWEHQ010000003.1, forward strand.
TCTATCCGATCGGACCGCGTCCGCGTACAGGACCTACGAGCAGCAGGCCGAGCTCTACGAGCTGTTCCTGGCCGGCCAGGGCGCAGCCGGCATCCCCGCCGGGCGCCTCCTCCCACGAGCTCGGCACCGCGGTCGACGTGGCCACGCCGGAGATGCGGGACATGATCGACCAGATCGGCGCGAGCTTCGGCTGGGCCAAGGTAGAGGCGCCCGACCGAGTGGTGGCACGTCAACTACGTGGGCGGCTGATCCCCGTCCCGCGCCGTCAGACGCTCGGCCAGGCGGTCGACGTCGCCGGCCCCGAGCGTCAGCAGCACGTCGCCCTCCCCTAGCTCGGCCGCGAGCAATCGCTCCGCGTCGTCCATCGACGGCGCCCAGTACACGGGGCGGCCCCTGGCCGCGTCCGCCGGCGCGCCGCCACGAGCAGCCCCGACACGCCCGGGTAGTCCTCCTGCCGCTCGCGCGCCGGGTAGAGTCGGCACGACGACCATCACGTCGGCCAGCGCGAGCGCACGCCCGAACTCCCGCGCGAGGTGCCGCGTCCGCGAGTAGAGGTGCGGCTGGAAGCAGGCCACGACGCGGCGCGGCGCCGAGCGTCCGCGCCGCCTCGAGCGTGGCGCGCACCTCCGTCGGATGGTGGGCGTAGTCGTCGAATATCGCGCGCCCGCGGCCGTGGCGCCGCGCGGTCCTCGAAGCGGCGCCCGGCGCCGGTGAAGCCCTCCAGCGCCGCCGTCGCCTCGGCGAGTGGAACCCCGGCCGCGCGGCACGCAGCCAGCGCCCCGAGCGCGTTGAGGACGTTGTGCTCGCCGGGCACGCGAAGCGCGACGCCGAGGCCCTCGACCGTGAAGCGTGATCCGAGCGGCTCGAGCTCGACCCGCTCGGCCGCCAGGTCGCCCGCTGCCGATCCCGTAGGTGAGCACGCTCGGCTCGGCGGGGCCCTGAGCGTAGGTCCCGCCCTGCGTGCCGGCACGATCGCTCCCACGCCGGCGGCGCCGGCGGCGAACGCGCCAAAGGCCGCCTCGAGCTCGCCGATCGAGCGGTAGGTGGCGTGGTGGTCGAGCTCCATGTTCGTCATCACCGCGACCTCGGGGTCGAGCTCGAGGAAGGAGCGGTCCGATTCGTCGGCCTCGACCACGATCCACTCGCCACTCCCCCAGGCCGCGTTGGTCGCGTGTCGAGCGCAACTCGCCGCCGATCAGGTAGCCGGGGTCGCGGCCCCGACGCCACCAGGCGTGGGCGACCATGCTCGCGGTGGTGGTCTTGCCGTGCGTGCCGGACACCGCGATGCGAGCGCTTGAGGCGCGCGACCTCGGCCAGCAGGTCGCCGCGGTGAAGGACGGCGCTCCGCGCTCGTGCGCGGTCGCGCAGCTCCGGGTTGTCGTCCGCGATCGCGGTGGAGACGCACGACCTCCGCGCCCTGGGGGCACGTGCGCCAGCGGCGTGCCCGATCGACCGGCTCGATGCCGGCGGCGCGCAGGCGTCGGCAGTAGGACGACTCGGCCCGGTCCGACCCGGTGACGTCTGCGCCGAGCGCCGTGCGCGACGAGCGGCGAGGCCGCTCATCCCCGCGCCGCCCGATGCCGACGAAGTGGAGCGCGCGACCGCGCCACGGCGCGTCCCGCCGACCGCGGGGTGGGGCCCGGCCGGAACCACGGGGGTCGTGTCCGGCGGGGGCGTCAAGCGCCGAACCGTATCCGCGCGACATCACCCGCCGTAGAGCGGCCTGGCGGAGGCGCAGAACAATCGCCTCCGGCTGGTCGTAGTCTGGTTTGGCCGACCCGTTCGGGGGTACGGATACTGGAGCTCAACCGACGACCAGGAAGGTGTGTGATCGATGCCCTGGGACGAGATCGACGCCGCGACAGTTCCCCGCCTTCGACAAGGAGCTCGACGGGATCTCCAAGCAGACGATGGAGGACCACTACAAGCTCTACGAGGGGTACTGCAAGAAGACGAACGAGTGCCGCAAGATCCTCGAGCGAGTTCGACTACTCCGAGATCGAGGGCAACCAGGTCTACTCGCAGCTGCGCGCCGTCTCCGTCGACTACACGTTCGCCCTGCTCGGCTTCAAGAACCACGACCTCTACTTCGGCCACCTCGGCGGCGACGGCGGCGAGCCCGACGGGCCGCTTCGCCGAGCTCGTCGAAGCCGAGTTCCCGGCGGCGTGGCCGAGCTGGAAGGACGCCGTCCGCAAGGCGGCCACCGCCGCGCGCGGCTGGGTCATGGTCGGCTACGACCTGAACGACGGGTCGATCTTCAACTACATCATGGACACCCAGAACCTCTGGGCCGTCTACAACATGGTCCCGGTGCTGGCGCTCGACGTCTACGAGCACGCCTACGTGCGCGACTTCGGCGCCACGCCCGACGGTCGCAAGCAGTACGTCGAGGCGTTCTTCCGCAACCTCGACTGGGATCACGTGAACCGCCAGCTCGCCCAGGCGAAGGCCGCGAAGCAGGGTGCCGACTCGACCGAGCTGAGCGCCCAGGAGCCCGGCTAGGCGAGCCCCGTCGGCGCCCGTCTCCCTGGCGGGCGCCGCCAGCCGCCTCGTGAACAGCTCTCGATACCTGCACGAATGGGCACTCCCCGCCTCTTGATCGTCTTCACCCTGGCCGTGATCGGGGTCGTCCTGATCGTGGCCGCGCTCGCCACCGGGGAGTGGTGGCTCCTCCCGGTAGCGTTGCTCGCACACGCCATCGCCACGACCATCACGGTCGTCGCCATCGGACGGACGGCCCAGCAGGTGGACAAGCCGGACCCGGTCACCGAGGCGCGCATCGAAGAGGAGAGCGACGAATCCGATCAGGGCGACCAGGGACGGGACGAGGGCGAAGGCGACGAGCCGAGGATGGCCATCTAGCGCCCACCCTCGCCGGCGCGCAGGCTGCCCGGACCGCCGGGCAAGGAGACGACGCACCGGACCGCGCGGAGACGCCGGGGACCTACGCACGCGGCGCCGGCGTCGCGGGTCTCGGCGTCGCGACCACGGGGCTCGTCAGCTACGCGTACTTCTCGCTCGCGAGTCACGCACTCGACGCCGCCGCCTACGGGCGAATCACGCTGCTCTGGTCCGCCGTCTTCATCACGGTCTCGATCCTCTACCGGCCGGTCGAGCAGCTCCTCGCGCGCAGCGTCGCCGACCACGACGCCCGGCGCGCCTCCGAAACGCGCCCGCTCCGGGTGGCGGCTCAGGTGCAGCTCGCGCTCGCCGTCGGCTTCGCCGCCACGGCGCTGGCGCTGCGCGGGCCGATCGAGGAGGGCCTCTTCGGCGGGTCGGCCACGCTCTTCTGGATCATGGTCGCGACCGTCCTGGCCTATGCCGGCGGGTACTTCGCTCGCGGCGTCCTGGCCGGCCGGGGGCGCTTCGCCTCCTATGGCGGCCTGCTCCTGCTCGAGTCGTGCACCCGCGTCTGCTTCCCGCTTGCCGTGGCGGTCGGGATCGCGGCCGGAGAGTCCGTGGTGGCCCTCGGCATGGCCGTCGGCCCCGCGGTATCGCTCGCGCTGGTGGCCGTTTTGGCCGCACGCCGTACCGAGCGATTCGGGTCGAACGGCGATCCGGACGAAGCGCCGCGAATCCGATCGATCGCTTCGCCTGAGCCCGAGCTGACGCTTGCGCACGGGCCGGCTACGCGGGCGGCGTGCTCCTGATCATGGCCTCCGAGCAGGCCTTCTTCACCGCCGGGCCCCTGCTCCTCAACGCCTCCGAGGCGGTCGGCGGTGCGGCGCTTGCGGGGCTCGCGTTCAACGCTCTGTTGATCGTCCGCGCGCCGCTGCAGCTGTTCCAGTCGGTGCAGGCGTCGATCTTGCCCCACCTCACGCGGCTTCGCGCCGGCGGTCACTCCGGCCCGTTCCGACAGAGCGTAGGCCTCACGCTCGCTGCGGTCGCCGGCTTCGCGGTCACGGTCACGCTCGCCCTGCTCGCCGTTGGGCCGGAGGTGATGCGGCTGCTCTTCGGCGACGAGCTCGACTATGCGCGCGGCGGGCTCGTGCTCATGGGCGCCGGCATGGGCCTCTACCTCGGCTCGGCCACGCTCACCCAGGCCGCCCTCGCCCGCGGCCGGGCGCGCGAGGCGGCGGTCCGATGGGTCGCAGCGGCGGCCGCGTTCGTCGGTGTTCTCCTCGCGCTCGACCTGGACGATCGCGTGCTCGAGGTCGAGGTCGCGTTCGCGGGCGGGGCGCTGCTCCTTTGCGTTCTGATGGGCGAGCTCTACCGCCGCGGCGATCGTTTGCTGAGTTAGGGGGTCCATAGGCCCCCTAAGTCAGCAATCGTTGGATCGACCGCGGGCGGCGGCGAGCACCTCCTCCGCGATCCGATCGGCCGCATCCGGTCGCGCGAGCGCGAGCGCCGCGGTACGCATCGAATCCATCCGGCCAGGGTCGGCGAGGAGCGCCGACACCTCACGCAGCAGACGCTGCCCGTCCAGCTCGGCGTCCGGTACCACCACGGCCGCGCCGGCCGCCTCCATCCAGCGGGCGTTCTTCGACTGGTGGTCCGCCGTGGCGTGCGGATACGGGACCAGGATCGAGGGTAGACCGGCCGCGGCCAGCTCGAATATCGATCCCCCCGCCCGCGCCGCCGCGAGGTTTGCCGCGGCCAGGCAGTCGGCGAACGGCTGCGCATAGGCATGCAGGTGGTAGTGGGGCGGATCGCCCAGCTCTCCGAGGCGTGCCCGTAGGTCGTCATAATCGCGGACGCCACTCGTGTGGAGGACCGTGCAGGGCGACTCGCGGCCGAGCGCCTCGACGGCGGCGAAGTTGAGCGAGCGGGCGCCCAGCGAGCCGCCGAATACCAGCAGGCAGGGCTGGTTCGGGTTGATGCCGAAGCGCTCGCGAGCCGCTGCCCGGTCCGCCTTCCCGGTGGCCGCCAGCACCGGCCGCCCCACCACGGTGTAGCGCTCACCCCCGCGTCCTTCGACCGGGAAGGCCAGGAACACGCGCCGCGCTGACCTCGCGAGCAGCCGGTTCGTCACCCCCAGGTGGCTGTCGGCCTCGGTCAGAAACAGCGGCACGCCAATCGAACGCGCGGCGAGACCCACAGGTCCCGCGACGTACCCGCCGCCGCCGAGCACGGCGTCGGCGCGGATGCGGCGCAGGAGCCGGCGCGCGCGCACGACCGCCGCGCCTGCCAACGCCGCCGCCCGCGCCGCGCGGAGCGGGTTGCGCCGGTCCAGCCCCGCCACCGCGAGGCGGTGGAACGGGTAGCCCGCCGCCGGCACGAGATCCGCCTCGGCTCGCTCGCCCCCGACGAACTCGACGCGCGCGCGCCTATCCCGCAGCGCGCCCGCGACGGCGAGCGCCGGCACCACGTGCCCGGCGGTCCCGCCCGCCGCGATCACGACCCGCTTCACGCGGCTCGCCCTCCACCACGCTCAGCCGCCGCTCCGAGGACGTCCCGCCGCCGGCGGCCACGTTCAGCACCAGTCCCATGGCCGCCAGGAGCACGATCAGGTTGGAGTTCCCGTAGGAGACGAACGGGAGCGGCACCCCGGTCAGCGGCGCCATGCCCATCACCGCGAACAGGTTGAGCGTCGCCTGGCACAGGATCAGGGACGTGATCCCAGCTGCGAGGAGCTTGGCGAAGCGGTCGCGGGCGAGCTTGGCGGCGCGCAGGCCGCCGTAGGCGATCAGTCCATACAGCGCGGCGACGCCCACGACTCCCAGCACGCCGAGCTCCTCCCCGACGATCGCCAGGATCATGTCTGTGTGCGCCTCGGGCAGGTAGTAGACCTTCTGCACCGACTCGCCGAGCCCGACGCCGAACACCCCGCCGGAGCCGATCGCGATCATCGACTGCACCACCTGGAACCCGCTGTCGTTCGCGTTCGCCCACGGATCGAGGAACGCGATCAGACGCTCGCGCCGGTAGGGCTCGACCAGGATCATGAGGAGCGTCAGCGCCGCGGCGCTCCCGGCGATCAGGCCGAGGTGCCGGACCCGCGCCCCGGCCGCGACCAGGAGAGCCCCGATCGAGAAGCAGATGATCATCGCCGTGCCGAGGTCCGGTTGGAGGAGCAGCAGCAGGCTGGCCGCGCCCACCACGATGAGGAGTGGCCGGACGATGCCGCCGACGGTCGCCACGCACTTCGGCCGCATGGCGAGCACGTGCGCGGCGTAGATCACGAGCGCCACCTTGAGGATCTCCGACGGCTGAAACTGGATCGGGCCGACCGCGAGCCAGCGGGTCGCGCCGTTCACGCTCACCCCCACGCCCGGCACCATCACGGCGGCACAGAGAGCGAACGACCCGATCAGCATCACCGGCACGACCTTCCTGACCAGCCGGAGCCCATGGCGCGAGAGGAGGTGCAGCGCGGCGACGCCGACGACCGCGAACGCCAGGTATCGCTTCAGGTAGTGGGAGGGGTCGCCCGAGCCGTTCAGCAGCGACTCGGCCGAGCTGGCCGAGTAGACCATCACCGCGCCGAGCGCGAGCAGGCACAGCGTCGCCGTGTACAGCAGCGAGTACTCGAGGCGGGGCTTGCGACGGGACGCACCGGCCATCGAGCCGTTCTTCGACGCTGCTCCGTCGAGTCATGCCTCGCCCAACAGTCGACTCTGGGACACGGTCACGGCGACCCGCCCGCAGCCAGCGCCAGCGCCCGGAAGTGGTCGCCGCGCTCCTCGTAGTCGAGATACTGGTCATAGCTCGCGCATGCGGGCGAGAGCAGCACGACCTCTCCCGATGCGGCCACGCCGGCGGCCTCGGCGAACGCGCGATCGAGGTCGCCGCGGCGGTGGAGCGGCGCGGTGCCCTCGAGGTCCTCCGCGAGGCGGTCGGCGGCCTCGCCGATCAGGTAGCAGGCGCGGCAGCGCGCGGCGACCGCGTCGCGCAGGCCGCGAAAGCCACCGCCCTTGAGGCTCCCCCCGAGGATCGCGTGCACGCCGCCGGGAAACGCCTCGATGCCCACGATCGCGGCCGCCACGTTCGTTGCCTTCGAGTCGTTGACGTACAGCACCCCGTCGCGCGTTGCGACCTCCTCGAGGCGGTGGCGCACCCCGGGGAAGGCGGCGAGCGCCTCTGCCACGGCCGTCGCCGCCACCCCCCGTGCGAGCGCCGCGGCCGCGGCGGCCATCGCGTTCTCGAGGTTGTGCGCTCCGCGAAGACGCACCTGGTCCGCCCGGATCACCGGCTCGCCGCGGAAGCGCAGCTCGCCGGACTCGTTCGAGAGCGTGGCCCCCGGCGGACCGAAGGTCACGAGCTCGGCGTCGCCGCGTGGGGGCCGCCCACCGTTAGCGAGCGCCTCGGGCAGCACCGCGGCATCGCCGGGCATCTGGTTCCCGAAGATGCGTAGCTTGGCCTCACGGTAGGCGTCGAGCGTGCCGTGGCGGTCGAGGTGGTCCTCCTCGACGTTCAGAAGCACCGCGCACTCGGGAGCGAAGGCCGATGCGTCCTCGAGCTGAAAGCTCGAGCACTCGCACACCACCGACCGTGCGGGGTTGGCCTCCCCCACCGCCAGCGACGCGAGCGGCGTCCCGACGTTTCCCGCAACCGCCACCTCGGCACCAGCTGAGCGAAGGATCGCGCCGAGGAGCTCGCAGGTGGTGGTCTTCCCGTTGGTCCCGGTCACGCCGAAGAACTCACCGTCCACGAGCCGCCAGGCCAGCTCGAGCTCGCCCACGATCTCCAGCCCCCGTTCGCGGGCGGCCACGATCGGCGGCGCCGAGGCCGGCACGCCCGGGCTCTTCACCACGGTCCGGGCACGGTCCACCAGGTCCGCCCCGCCGATCCGAAGGTGCACCTCCACGCCCTCGAGGCCGGCGGCCTCGGCCGGCGCGGCGGCGTCGCAGCCGATCACCTCCCCGTGGTCGGCGAGCATCCGCGCCGCGGCGGTGCCCGAGCGAGCCAGGCCGACCACGAGGTAGGGCCCGGGCGGTAGCGGCGGGCGGCGGGCGGCCGGAGCACCCTGGCCCCTGCCCCGGCTCACGGAAGGGACTGCTGGTAGATCGTGAAGCCGATCGCGGCCCCGATCGCGGCCACGATCCAGAAGCGGAGGATGATCTTGGTCTCCGACCAGGCCATCAACTCGAAGTGGTGGTGGACCGGCGCCATCAGGAACACCCGCCGGCGGAACCGCTGGAACGCAAACACCTGGATCAGGACCGAGAGCGCCTCGATCACGAAGATGCCGCCGATGATGAGCAGGAGGATCTCGGTCTTGGTCATGACGGCCAGCGCCGCGATCGCACCGCCGAGTCCGAGCGAGCCCGTATCGCCCATGAACACTCCGGCCGGGAACGAGTTGAACCACAGAAACCCGACGCAGGCGCCGACCAGGCAGGCGCAGAGGAGCGCCAGGTCCTCCTGACCGGCGGTGATGAAGGTCATCGCGGTGAACGCGAACAGGACGATCGCCGCACAGCCGGCAGCGAGGCCGTCGAGGCCGTCGGTGAGGTTCACTCCGTTGGTGGAACCGGCCAGCACCAGGAAGATCAGCACGGGATAGAGGACCCCGAGGTCGATCGAGGTGTCCGCCAGGACGCGCAGCTCGAGCGTCGGCGGCAGCCCCACCACCTCCGTGGCGATTAGCCACAGCGCCAGCGCCAGCACGAACTGGAAGATCAGCTTCTGCCGCCCCGACACCCCGAGCGATCGGCGCTTCGAGATCTTGGTCCAGTCGTCCAGGAAGCCGAGCCCGGCGCTCGCCACCGCGACGCCGAACACCGCCATGCTCACGGTGTCGTAGTTGCCCACGATCAGGAACGGCACCCCGACCGACAGGAAGATCAGGACGCCGCCCATGGTGGGCGTGCCGGCCTTCGTGTGGTGGTCGGGCCCCTCCTCGCGGATGTGCTGCCCGACCTCGCGCTCGCGCAGGTAGGCCGACGAACTTCGGCCCGAGGAAGACACAGATCAGGAGCGACGCCATCCCCGCGATCAGGATCTCGCCGAGCGTCACCACGGGAGCCCCCTCGGTCGCGGACGCGACCGACCAGCCGCTATCACGAGCGGGCCGCCATGGAAGCCTCGAGGACGCGCTCCAGTCCCACCGACCGCGAGCCCTTCACCAGCACGCGATCTCCGTCGCCCGCTATTTCGCTCAGGAGCGCCCCGGCCTCCTCGGGGCTCGCCACCGAGTAGGTCTCGCCGCGGAACCCATCCGCGATCGGCAACGCCAGCTCGCCGACGGTCATCAGCACGTCCACGCCGAGCTCGTCGGCCCGCGTGCCGACCTCGCGATGGAAGCGCACGGCTTCCGAGCCGAGCTCGCCCATGCCGCCCAGCACCGCGATGCTCCGCCCCGAGGCGCCGGCCGCCAGGTGCTCGAGGGCCGCGCGCATCGACATCGGGTTGGCGTTGTAGCAGTCGTTGATCACAGTCACCCCGCCCGCCAGCTCCACGGTCTCACCGCGGAGGCGCGAGAACCGCGGCTCCACCCTGCCCTGCGGTCGCACGCCGAGCACGGTCGCGGCCGCGACCGCGGCCAGGGTGTTCGACAGGTTGTGCGGCTCGTCGTAGGTGAGCTCGAGCGAGATCCGCTCCCCGCGCGCGTCGATCTCGGCGCGTCCGTGCTCGAACGACAGGAGGCGCACGTCGCCGCCCTCACCGAAGGTGACCGTGTCGAGATCGCCGCGCAGATGGTCCGAAAGCAGGCGCTCGTCCGCCGGCACGACGCAGGCCGACCCGGCAGGCAGGTCACGGATCAGCTCGGCCTTGGCGGCCGCCACGCCCTCGACGGTGCCCACCAGCTCGAGGTGGACAGGCCCCACGTTCACGATGACCCCAACCTGTGGCTCGGCGATGGCCACCAGCTCGGCGATCTGCCCCGAGCCGCGCATCGCCATCTCCAGCACCAGCACCTGGGTGCCACGCTCCGCCTCGAGGAGCGACAGCGGTAGGCCGACCTCGGTGTTGAGGTTCTCGCGGTTGGCGTGGACCCGCACGGCTCCCGATAGAACCGCGGCGAGGATGTCCTTGGTGGAGGTCTTGCCGGTCGACCCGGTGATCCCCACCGCCCGGCAGCCGAGCTCGCGGCGCCACGCGTGCGCCAGCCCCTGCAGGCCCGCGAGCGGCGGCTCGCGCCCGATGACCACCGGACCTTCGTCGGGACGAGCGTGGCCGCCAGCGACGAGTTGCTCCGCCTTCGCGGGAGCGACGAGCGCTCCCCACGCGCCCGACTCCAGCGCCCCTGGAGCGAAGTCGCCACCGTCCACGCGCTCGCCCACGAGGCCGACGAACAGGTCGTCGGGCTGGACCGCACGCGAGTCCACCACCGCGCGCGCGGGTCCGGGGGCGTCGGGGTCGCCCGCCCGAATCTCGCCGCCGGCTGCGCCGGCGACCCAGCTCGCCGGAAGGTCTATCACGTCCGGGACCCCGCGACCGCGGAGCTCAGGCGGGATCGACCGATCTCGGCGGCGGCTCGGCCCCCGACTGCCATCGCCATGCGGCGTTCGGCTCGATCCAGGTGGTTCACCACCTGGATACTCGCCGCCCACTGCCTGGCTCGGCCTCGGCCGCCGAGCCATCCACCGATTCCGGTCGATCCCGCCTCAGGGCGTCCGCCGCCACCTGCCGGTCGTCGAACGGCTCCTTGCGGCCGTTCTCGAACTCCTGCCCCTCCTCGTGACCCTTCCCGGCGATCACCACCACGTCCCCGGGACCGGCCGTCGCGATCGCCTGCCCGATCGCCGTGCGTCGGTCGAGTTCGACGTCTGCGTCCGGGCCTGTACCGGCGAGGATCTGGCGCACGATCGTCTCCGGGTCCTCGGAGCGTGGGTTGTCGGAGGTCACGATCACCCGATCGGCCAAGCGCACCGCCACGTCGCCCATCAGCGGGCGCTTCGACCGGTCGCGGTCGCCACCTGCCCCGAACACCACGTGAAGACGGCCATCGGTGATCTCGCGCGCCGCGCGCAGCACGTTCTCGAGCGAGTCGGGCGTGTGCGCGTAGTCGACGAGAACGGCGAAGTCCTGCCCCTCCTCGACCGGCTCAAACCGCCCAGGCACCCGCGCGGCCCGGGAGAGCGCCGGCGGCAGCGCATCGAGGGAGGCGCCCAGCTCCATGGCCGCGGCGATCGCGGCAAGCGAGTTCTCGACGTTGAACAGGCCAGGCAACGCGATCTGGAAGCGTGCCGAGCCCGCCGGCGTCTCGCATATGAAGGAGGAACCGGCGCGATCGAAGTGCACCTCGCGCGCGCGGATGTCGGCGTCCGAACCGATTGCGAACGTGATGACAGCGTCGAGCTCCGCGGCGAGCCGGCGGCCGTAGTCGTCGTCCAGGTTGACCACGGCGGGGCCAGGCGTCTCGAACAGCCGCCGCTTGGCCGCGAAGTAGGCCTCCATGTTCGGGTGGAAGTCGAGGTGGTCCTGCGTGAGGTTCGTGAACACCCGACACGCCCAGGTGATCCCAGTCGCCCGTCCGAGCTCGAGCGCGTGCGACGAGACCTCCATCGCGCACGCTCGGTCGCCGCCGTCGAGCATTCGGCGGAAGGTGGCCTGCAGGTCGATCGCCTCGGGGGTGGTGCGCACCACCGGCTCCTCCCCTCCCCCGACCACGGACTTGACCGTGCCGAGCAAACCGGTTTGCTCGCCGACCGCCTCCAGGAGGCCGCGGACCAGGAACGCGGTCGTCGTCTTTCCGTTGGTGCCCGTGATGCCGACCACCCGCAGCTCGCGCGTCGGGTCGCCGTAGAAGCGCACTGCGGCCGGGCCCATCGCGGCGCGAACGTCATCGACGATCGCCTGAGGCACCGGGAGGTCAAGTGGGTGGTCGCAGACCAGCGCAGCGGCGCCGCTCCGGACAGCGGCCGGAGCGAAGTTGTGGCCGTCGGCGAGGTGGCCGCGCACGCAGAAGAAGAGCGCGCCGGGCTCGACGCGGTCACTCCGGTACGCGAGGCTCGACACCTCGACCTCGGGGGCGGCGTCCCCCATCAGGTCGCGCAGGTTCATCGAGGGGTCGGATTCTACTGCCGGGTCGGGCGCCTTCCCTCCCGGGCGCGCGTGCGCGGCGCGATCCTGACTAGCGCGGCGCGATCCCGAGGTACGGCAGCGCGAACGATGCGATCTCCTCGAACGCCGGGGCCGCCACGTCTCCGCCCGCGTGCGAGCCCTCCGGCTCGTCCACCATCACGGACACCAGCAGCTTCGGATCCTCGACCGGGGCGAAGCCGATGAAGGACGCAAAGAACTTCGTGGTCGAGTAGCCGCCGTCGATGGCCTTCTCGGCGGTGCCGGTCTTGCCCGCCACCTCATATCCGGGATTGACACCTCCTCCGCGGTGCCGCCCGGCGCGAGTACCCCCACCAGCATCTGCGCCACCTGCTCGGCGGTCTCCTCCGAGATCACCCGCTCGCCCTCCGAGCCGCCGCCGGCGACCACGTGGGGCGCGTGCATGACGCCCTGGTTCGCGATCGCCGCGAAGCCCTGCACCATCTGGATCGGCGTGACGGAGAGCCCCTGGCCGATCGGGAGGTTCCCCATCGAGGATCCCGAGTAGTCGTCGGGAGTCGGCACGATCCCGGGCGCCTCGCCCGGCAGGCTGAGCCCGGTGGGCTCGCCGAAGCCGAAGGCCCGGACCCACTGGTCGAACCGCTCGGCGCCCAGCTTCAGCCCGATCTTGATCGTGCCCACGTTGGAGGACTGCGCGAGCACGTCGGCGACCGTGAGGCGCTCGGTGCCCCGCGCGTGCGACTCCTCGATGACCCGGTCGGCCACCCGGATGCTCGGGTCGAGCGTGAACGCACTGTCGGGGTCGACGACATCATCCTCGAGCGCCCCGGCCACCGTGAACGGCTTGAAGGTGGAGCCCGGCTCGAAGCTCGAAGTCACGGCGCCGTTGTTCCGCACCTCGCGAGCTGCGTCGGGCCACTCGCTCGCGTCGACCGCAGGCCAGTTGGCGAGCGCAAGGATCTCGCCTGACTCCGGATCGAGCACGATCGCGTGGGCGCCGCGGGGGCTGTAGGTGTCACCGACCTCGGCGAGGACGGACTCGACGCGCTCCTGGATCGCCGTGTCGATCGTGAGCTGGAGGTCCTCGCCGCTCTCGGCGCGCTCCAACTCGACGATGCTGATCGGGTCGCCCAGGGCGTCCTTGACCACGCGCCGCCGTCCGTCGGACCCGCCCAGCGACTCCTCGTAGGCCTGCTCGAGCCCGCCCAGCCCGTAGCCGTCGGTGCCCACCGCGCCGATCAGCTGGCTCGCCAGGTCCCCCCGCGGGTAGCGGCGCCGCGGCTCGACCACGGTGTCCACGCCCTCGATGTCGAGTCGGTCGACCCTGTCCCCCACGTCGGCATCGACCTGGCGGGCGAGGTACACGAAGCCGGCGTCGTCGTCGCTCAGGTCGTCGATGAGATCAGCCTCCGGACTGTCGAGGATCGGGGCGAGCTTCGCAGCCGTTCGAACCGGGTCGTCGATCAGGAAGGGGTTCGCGAAGACCGTGGACGCGTCCTCGGACACCGCGAGCTCAACCCCGTTCCGGTCGCTGATCGTGCCGCGGCGCGCGGCCACGTCGAGCTCGGTGGTCTGCTGGGCCACGGCGCGGCCGCGAAGGTCCTCGGCCTTCACGCCTCCCAGCCACGCGGCGCGCCCGGCGGCCGCCAGGAGGAGCAGGAAGAACGCGGCGAAGAGGAGGCCGATCCGCTTGTCGATCAGCCGCATTGTCTAGCCGGCGGGGGGCTCGGGCGGCACGCCGGCCGCGGGCGGTGGTGCGGTCGAGACGTCGGTCGCCGGGACCGCTTCGGCGGGCGCAGCGGTCGTGCCGAACGCCGTCGGCGGCTCGGCGGTGAGGCCGGCCCCGAGCCTGGCGAGGGCCCGCGCAGCGGGGCGTCCGTCGCCGTCCGGCTCGGCGTCGACGTACTCGACGTCGGCTGGACCGGGCATCACGAAGCCGCGCGACTCGGCCACGCGCTGGATCCGATCGGTCGCGCCCAGCCGCGCCACGTCCAGGCGCAGCTCGGCGTTCTCCCGCCTCAGGTCGGCGGCCTGGTCGGCCGTCACGGTGATGCCGCTGTTGAGCCCGAGCAAGCTCACGTTCAGGAAGACGATCCCCACGAGCAGGATCCCGATGCAGGCGACCCACACCCGCCCGCGCAGGAGGCGGTCGAGCACCCCGTTCGCCGAGCGCGACAGCGCCGGCGCGCGGTTGGGGCGCGTCGCGCTCGCGGGCCGACGGCGAGGGGTCTCACGCGCGGGCGCCGCGACGGTGGCGCGGCGCGGCCGGCGTGGGGGCCGCGCGTGCCCGCCGGGTCTCCGGGCGAGGCCGCCCCGAGGTGCGGGCCGGTGCGCCGCCGGCGGAGGCCACGCGGGCCGTTCGGGTGGCGGCGCGGGCCATCAGACGCCCCGCCCGGGGTCGATCCTTCGCGCCGCGCGCAGCTTGCCCGACTTCGCGCGCGGGTTCTGGGCGACCTCGCCCTGAGTGGGCGCGACGGGGCGTGGCGTGAGCACCTCGGCCTCGGGCTCGTGGCCGCAGACGCACACCGGCAGCTCCGGCGGACAGATGCAGCCGCGCGCGCGGTCGGCGAAGAAGCGCTTGACGCGGCGGTCCTCGAGCGAATGAAACGAGATGGCCGCCAGGCGTCCGCCGGGTCGAAGCACCGACCACGCCGCCGGGAGCGCCCGGTCGAGCGAGGCCAGCTCCTCGTTCACGGCGATGCGAATGGCCTGGAACACGCGCTTGGCGGGATGGCTGCCGCCGAACAGCGCCGGCGCCGGCAGCGCGGACTTGATCGTGTCCACGAGCTCGTTGGTGGTCTCGAGCGGGCGCCCCGCACGCCGGGCCGCGATCGCCCGCGCGATTCGCCGGGCGTAGCGCTCCTCTCCGTAGGCGCGGAGGATCTGGGCGAGGCGCCGCTCGTCCCACTCGTTCACGACCTCGCGCGCGTCGAGAGCCTGTCCCGGGTCCATACGCATGTCGAGCGGCGCGTCGTACGCGTAGGAGAAGCCGCGCTCCCACGCGTCGACCTGCATCGAGGAGATGCCGAGGTCGAGGTAGGCGAGGCCGAAGGCGTCGCCCTCGGCGGCGAGCAGCGCGAGTCCCTCGGCGAAGTCCATCCGGAGGAAGCGCGTCTCGCACGGTGCCTCGGCGGCGAAGAGCTCGTAGCGCTCCTGCGCCGCCGGGTCGCGATCGATGCACACGAGCGTCCCGGTTGGGCCGATCCGCTCCGCCACGAGCTCGGCGTGACCGCCGGATCCGAACGTGCAGTCCACCGCCGAATCCCCCTCGCGCGGGCCGAGCAGGTCGATCAGCTCGCCGGCGAGGACGGGCACGTGGGCACGGGTCATCTCAAGAAGCATCGCCAATACGCTCCGCCATGCCGAGGATCTCCGAGCCGAGCGCGTCCTGATCGGCTCTCCAACGCTCGCGGTCCCACACCTCGACGTGGTCGTGGTTCCCAGCGACCACCACCTCTCGCTCGATCCCGGCGTGCTCGATCAGGCTGGGGTTGAGCGTGACGCGACCGGCCGAGTCGAGCTCGGCGTCGAAAGAGTTGTGCGTGAAGTAGCGGGTGAGCTTTCGCCGGTCCGAGCTCAGCGGGCTGAGTCCGGCGAGGTAGGTCTCGGTGAGTCCGTCGAAGGCCTCTGGCGTCCAGATCGTCACGCAGGGCTCGAGCCCCTTGGCGAGAACCAGTCCCCCTGAGAAGGCCGGACGGAACTTCGGCGGGATGTTGAGCCGATGCTTGGCGTCGAGGGAGTAGTCGTGCTGACCGCGGAAGGCCAAGGTGTGCTCGAATCCGTGCAGTGGCCGTTGTGGGCGTCGGTCGGGGCTTTGTTCGGACCGAGGTGGCGGAGTGGGAGGAGCCCCGCCACCCCGGTCCTCCTGCAAAGCGCCACCACTATACCCCACAGAGCCCCACTTTGGGCCACTGCTTGCCACTTTTCTGTCCGTCTGCCCTTTTTCGAGGGCTGAGGAGCTTCGATCCCAGGCGTGGAGTGAAATCGGCTGGGCGCAGTTGGCGCGGTCTCCGCTCCGCGCCCGGGCCACGTCTTGCGTGATGGCAGTAAGGGCGGGCGATTGCATGCAGGCGCCCCGGGCGCAACAGAAGTTGCGGGCTCCCTCTGGTCCCTCCGACGCCGTCCTGCCTGGACCCCCGTAGCCGCCGGGGTCCACACAGGACGGTGCCGCAGCTCAGACCACGAGGTTGCCGCGCCCGTCGATGAGCGCCGCGGCGAGCGCCGCCGCCACGAGCAGGAGCACCGAGGGAACGAGCAGGAGCGCGACCACGAGCTGGATCTTGGGGCCGGCGCGTGCCGCCTCCTCACGGATCCGCCGCCGGCGCGACTCGCGCGCGTCGCGCGCCTGCGCCGCGAGCGTCTCGGCCAGCGGCGCGCCGTGACGGATCGCTCGCTCGAGCGCCCCGATCAGCGCGGCCACCTCGGGCACGGGCACGCGCGCGAGCATCGTGCGGAGCGACTCCGCAAGCGGTACCCCGAGCGCGAGCTCGCGGCCGACCACGCGCCATTCGGCGCCGAGCGTCCCGCCGGTTCGGTCGCCGACCGCCGCGAGCGCCGCGGTAAGCGGCAGTCCCGCCTCGACCGTGACACGCAGCAGGTCGAGCATCCCCGGCAGCTCGCGGCGTACGGTGCGCGCCCGTTCGCGGCCGCGGCGCACGAGCCAGGCATCCGGGGCCAGGAAGCCCGCGACCGGTCCCGCCACCACGAGCGCCAGCCCGAGCCGGCCGGGCGCAACCACACCCAGCATGGCCCCCACCCCACCCCCGAGCGCCGCGGCGGCGAGCTTCGCGCCCATCAGCTCACGCGCATCCAGTCCGGCGAGTGGGCCGCGTGCGACCCCGGTCAGGCCGGCCGCCGCGATGCGGCTTTCGAGCTCCCGCGGGGCCACCAGGCCGGTGAGCGGGGTGAGGCGTCTGCCTACACGCGCGAGGAGCCTCATCGAGGTGGCCACCACCCCCGGCCGCCGAGCGCGTCGCCGCGCAACAGCGGCTCGTACGGCGGTCCTCATCAGCGGCCGAGGCGGCGCGAGCAGCGCGATGCCGGCCACGCCGAGCGCGCCCGCGGCAAAGGCCAGGGCCGCGGCGATCACTCCCTCACCCTTCCGAGACGCCGGATCGCGACGGCTGCCGCGATCTGCATCACGAGCGCCAACCCCACGAGCCATGCGGTCAGGAAGCCGTCGGCGAGCCCGCGGAGGAAGCCCGGGCTCGCGAGCTCGGCCAGGAGCGCTCCGCCGACCGGGAGCAGCACGACCACGAGACCCGTGAACCGCGCCTGCGCCGTGGCCGCCCGAACCTCGCCTCGCAGTCGGGTCTGGTCCTCGAACGCCCGGGCGGCGTCCCGAAGCAGGCGGGCAAGGTCGCCGCCGGCACGGCGCTGGAGGAGGACCCCGGCCACCACCGTGTCGATCTCGTGGGAGCGGGAGCGGCGGCGGAGCGCCTCGAGCACGTCCTCCGTCCGTGCCCCGATGGCGAGCTCGGCGGCGGCGCGCCGAAGCTCCTGTCCCGGCGGCCCCGCGAGAGCCGGCGCCGTCTCGATGACCGCGCCCCGCACGGAATGACCGCCGCCGAGCGCATCGGCGAGCACGGTCGCTATCTGGGCGGCGCCTTCGGCCACCGCCCTCCGATAGCGCCGGCGGCGGGAGCGAAGTGCGCGACCGACCGCGATCGGCGCCGCCACCGCCGCACCCAGGCCCAACGCCGGACCGGCAACGAACGCCCCCAGCAGAGCACCGGCAAGTGCCGCGGTCGCGAGCAGCCGGCGCCGCTCCGAGCCACCCGGCTCGCGTCCCTCCCTGCCAGGCCTGGTCAGGATCTCGCTCAGTTCTTCGAGGCGGGAGGCAAGCTGGGGTATGCGCTCCCCCGCCGGCCGCCCCAGCACCAGCCCGGCCTCAACCGCTCCCAGCGCGCCCGCGCAGCCGGCCGCGAACGCAAGCGCCGTCGATCCGGTCATGTCGCGCGGCCGGCCCGCTCGAGGCGCCGAGCCAGGCCCTCGCCGGTCGGCGGACGGGACCACGGCCGCCCCTCGCGGAGCGCATAGAGCTCTCGCGTCCCCGCGCCACCGGCGACCCGGACCACCTCCGCGACCGACTCCACCCGACGCGACCCGTCCGCGACCCGCGCCTGATGCACGACCAGGTCGAGGGCACTCGCCACCTGATCCCTCACCGCTTCGTGCGGCAGCCCGACCCCGGCCATTAGCGCCAGCGTCTCCACGCGCCTTAGCGCGTCGGCCGGGGAGTTCGCGTGGACCGTGCTGAGCGACCCCTCATGACCCGTGTTCAGCGCCATCAGCATGTCGAGCGCCTCGGCTCCGCGCACCTCGCCCACCACGATGCGATCCGGTCGCATCCGTAGCGCGTTGCGGACGAGCTGACGGATCGTGACCTCGCCCCGACCCTCCAGGTTCGGCGGCCTCGACTCGAGCCGGACCACGTGACGCTGGCGGAGTCGGAGCTCGGCCGCGTCCTCGATGGTCACTATGCGCTCGGTCTCTGGGATCGCCCCCGACAGGGCGCCCAGGGTGGTCGTCTTCCCGGAGCCCGTCCCGCCGGAGACGAGGATGGAGGCACGTGCAGCGACGCACTCGGCGAGGAAGCCGGCCAGGGGATGCGGCAGCGTGCCGCCCGACACGAGGTCCCGTAGCGAGAAGCCCTGTCGGCGGAAGCGCCGAATGGTGAGGCAGGGTCCACTGAGCGAGAGCGGCGGGATCACCACGTTGACGCGCGACCCGTCTAGGAGCCGCGCGTCGCACAGCGGCGCCGCCTCGTCGACCCGCCGCCCGAGCGGCGCCAGGATGCGTTCGATGGCGTGCATCAGCTCGGCATCCGAGGTGAACGACGTCGCCGTGGACTCGATCCGTCCGCGGCGCTCCACCCACACCGCCCCGGGGCCGTTCACCATCACCTCGTCGACCGTCTGGTCGGCGAGCAGCGCGTCGAGCGGTCCGAGTCCCGCGGCGAGCCGAATGACGCGCTGCGCGAGGCGCTCGCGCTCCTCGCCGGCGAGGGCCGCCGCCTCGTGTTCGACCAGCTCACGCACGTCCGCCTCGAGCCCCTTTCCACCGCTCGAGCCCTCGCGCGCGCGGGTCACCAAGCGGTCGCGGAGCACCACCGCAAGCTCGTCCAGCGGATCGCCAGTCACAGCTCGGACGCGTCCACGCTCGTCGGCTCCATGCGCCTGCCGTCGTCAGGCGGGCGCGGGAGCAGCCTGATCTCGCGCGCGAAGTTCTGCGCCGCGGTGAGCATCACCGCCTGCTCGAGCGTCACGCGCAGCGCGGCGACCGCGCCGGCCCCCGTGGCGATGCCGCCGTCCGTGCCACCTCGGCCCGCGCCCGTCCCGAGGTCGACGAGCTCGACATCCTGGAGCGCCACGTAGCTGCGACCCGCGCCGGCGTCGCTGCCCGTGGTCAGCACCACGTCTACCCGCGAGCCGGGCCCCGTGGCAGCGAGCGCGTCGCCACCCGCCACCACGACCTCCACGACCCGCTCTCCCGGCGCGAGCAGCGGGCCGCCGGCCTGGCGGCCGACGCCCGAGTCGAGCTGGCCGGCGGTCACGTAGCTGTCCGCAGCGACCGGGACGGCGGCGCGGAGGCCCATCGCCTCCTCCGGGTTCGCGAGCGAGTCCGGCGGCACGAAGCTCTCGGGCACGTCGCGAACCGCGAGCATCGTGTCGAGGCTCCCGGGCTCGAACCGCGTGCCGGCTCGGATATCCTCGCGCGCCACGACCACGGGTGCGGGGGCGCCGACCCGGGCCTCGACCTCCTGCATGCTGCTCCGTACTTGGGAGGCCGCGAGACCGCCCGCGGCCAGCGCGAGCGCCAGCAGCAATACCGCCCGCCGCCGCCGCGCGAGCCTCACGGCTCCTCGAGCGGCAGCTCGAGCACCGCGGTCGTGCCCGCTTGCCCCGGCACCATGCGGAGGCTGCCGCCGGCCTCCTCCGCGGCGCTCGACGCGATCAGGAGCCCGCGGCCGCGATCCCGATCGGGATGGATCGCGAGCGCGGATTTTTCGTCCTCGGATCGCCCGAACCGGGGACGGCCCCGCACGAGACCGTTGCCGCCGCCGTCCTTAACCTCGATCCTTACCGCGCCGCCGACGCGCCGCCCGCGGACCTCGACCTCCCCCTCCCCGTGCTCGAGCGCGTTCGACAACAGGTTGCCGAGCGCCTTGGCGAACCCTCCCCGATCGACCGCCCCGGTCACCGGTCCGGCCCGCCAGTCGAGGCGCACGCGCCGGCCGGCGCGGTCGGCGACAGGTGTCCAGCCTACGACCGTCCGTCGCGTGAGACGCTCGAGCGAGGACGGCGGGCGCGGCCCTGCTGGCCTGCCGCGCCCGAGAGCGACTGCCAGGTCGGCGAGGCCTGCTACGGAGCGCTCGAGCTGCGCCTCGAGCGCCCCGGCGATCTCTGCGCCGCTTCGTCCGCGGCGTACCTGCTCGAGGCCGAGGGTCAGCGCCGCGACCGGCCCGCGGATCTCATGCTCGGCGCGGGCGACATGCTCGAGGCGGCGGCGGCTCTTGAGCGTCGCAATAACGAGAGCGGCCGCCGTAAACCAGCCGATCGCGGCGAGCCAGGTCATGTCGAGTCGACGAGCCGGTAGCCGACGCCGCGTACGTTCAACATCATCGGCCGGCTCGAGCGGGCGAGCTTCTTGCGGACCCGGCACGCGTGCGCGTCGAGCGTTCGCGTGTTTCCCATCGACACGTACCCCCAGACGTCGCGCAGGAGCTCGGCCTTGCCGAACACCCGCGTCGGGTCCGCGGCGAGCGCGTGCAGCAGCGCGAACTCCTTCGCCGACAGATGGACCGGCTGGCCGTCGAGGCGAACTGCCCGAGTCGCGGGATCGATCGTGAGCGCGCCCACCCTGATGATGCCTCGCAGCGGGCGCGCGGAGCTCCGCCTGAGCAGCGCGCGGACCCGACAGAGGAGCTCGGAGTAGCTGAAGGGCTTCACTACGTAGTCGTCGGCCCCGCGACTGAAGCCGCGGAGACGGTCGGCCTCGCCGCCGCGGCCCGTCAGGACGAGGATCGGGAGCTCAGGGTCGATGCGGGAGGCGAGTCCGTCAGCCGCGCGGACCCGGTCGAGCAGCGACAGGCCGCTCGCGTCCTCGAGGATCAGGTCCAGCAGGACGAGGTCGGGCGACCTCACCTCGATCGCGCGCAGCCCCTCCGCCGCGCCGGTGGCAGTCGCTACCTGGAACCCGTCGGCGGCGAGGTTGTCGGCGAGGAACGTGCGCGTGGCGTCATCGTCCTCCACCACGAGAAGGGAGCGCCGCCGGCCATCTCGATCCATGCCGGTCTAAGGGAGCGCACCGCGCGGTTCGCCCCACCCTCGGCGAGGGGCTCAATCCACCTCGAGGCCGCTCAAGGCCAGCCCCGGCGCCCGCACCTGCAAATGCCGTTGCAGCCCTCGTAGAGGGGCAGGACTCGCGCCTATGATGCCGACGCCCGCGGTGCGGCATCTCGCTCGCGAAGGATCGCGGGCGCCCCTGGAATGGATACCACGAGACGCGGAAACTACGAGTCCGGCTCCGACTACGTACTCGAGTACGGGGAGCTCCGCTTCACTTTCAACGAGCGTGACTTCGGCGAGCGCATCGAGCAGGCCGCGATCAAGCTCGACTTCGTCGAGCGCCCTCTCGACGAAGACGAGCGCGAGGACCTCGTGAACCTCGCCGTGAACGGCGAGGTGGCGGACGCGCACTCCGCGCTCGGCGAGCACATCCAGGAGCGCTGGCAGGAGCTGAGCGGGCAGGCCGACCGGTCGTTCGTGCACTGGCTCCGGCGACTCGTGTTCCGTGGCGCCTGGCTCGACCAGCGCGTGAAGGAGAACGAGCTGGAGGTGGTGTTCGACGAGCGAACCCACTCCTTCGGCTATGCCCAGCCGGACCGCGACTTCGAGCTGATCGAGCTCTCGCCCGAGCCCTCGTGGCGAGAGGTCGCCTACGAGCGCAGCTGAGGGACGCCCAAGCCGCTCGCTGTGTAGTTACTGGTGCTATAGCACCGGAAAGTGCACACTGAGCGCGGCGAGGCGACTCCGCCTAGGACAGCAGCTCTACCCGCAGCGTGCCCGAGGTGTCGGCGTCCACCTGGATCGCCCGCGCCTCGGACGGCGGACGCAGCACCACGCGCGTGGTCGCGTGTCGGGCCGGGTCCGGCCCGATCCCGGTTGCGGCAATGACGGTTATCGAGCCGGCCTCCTCGGTGTTGCGCGCCGCACCGAACACGCGCCGCGCGGAGGCCCCCGGCAGCTGCTCGAGCGAGTCGATCACGACCACCGCATCGCGCCCGCGCTCGGCGGTGCGCTTGGCGCGCTCGACGGCCATCGACGCCACCTCGCCCTGGCGATCGGGCGAGCCGTCGAAGCTGCCGCCCACCACGGGCACCTCGAGCTCGCCCCTCCACTCGCCGATCTCCTCGGGACGCGCCCCCGCAAGCACCACGGTCGCCTCGACCTCCGGGTGATCCTCGGCGAGCTTGGCGACGATACGACGTAGCAGCGTCGTCGAGCCCGCGCCGGGCGGCCCCGCGATCGCCACCCGCGAGCCGCGTCCGAACGGGGTGTCGCTCAACTCGGCTGGCGCGCCCAGCCGGGCGCGCGCGAAGACCGGCGTCAGGTCGGCGAAGAACGGACGCTCGGCCGGAGGCTCGGCCGGCCCGCCGTTCACCGCCTCCACGCGGACGAGCGAGGGATAGCGCTCGGAGCGGCGCGGCGGCCGCACCGGTCCCGTCACCTCATCCGCGGTGCGAAGCTCACAGCGCCGGATCTGCGCCGGCGAGACGTACACGTCGTCGGAAGAGTGGGCGAACGGGTCGGCCCGGACGAACCCGCTTCCGTTGGGGAGGATGTCGAGGATTCCGGTGCGAGTCTCCTCGGGGGACGCGGCGTCGGCCTCCGGCTCCTCGTCGGCCTCCGGCTCGGCCGTCGTCTCCGCCCCATCGCGTTCCTTGGCGGCGGGCGCGGACCGACGACGGCTCCGTCGGCGGCGCGGCGCAGCCCGGGTCTCGCTCTCGCTGCCCGATGCCGCGTCCGATGCCTCTCCCCCACCCTGCGAGGCGACGATTGCTTCGACCAGGTCCTCGCGCCGGAGGCGGCGGTAGCCCTCGATGCCGAGCTCCGACGCGAGCGCGTGGAGATCCGCGAGCGGGCTCTCCTCAAGCTCGGTGCGCGCCAGCACTCCCATGGGGAAGACTTAGCAGGTCGAGGGGGCGACCGCCGATCGGCGCGAGCTCAGTGGCAACTGCTCGGGCTACAGTGCGCCGGTGCCGGTTGGGAGGCTGACCCTGGCGGGAGTCGCGCTGGTCGTGGCCGCGCAGCTTCTGATACCGGCGTGGGGACTCTTTCGCGACGAGGCACGCTTCGGGTGGCAGATGTACAACGGCGCACCGCGGCCGCCGGAGTTCGTCCTGGTCAACTTCGACGGCCGCCGGGAGCGGATCGAGAGCTCCGACTTCATCGCGAACCAACGAGCGGAGGTGCGGTACGAGGAGCACCTCCCATCGTTCCTCTGCGAGCGTTTCCCGAGCGCTCGCTACGTCGTTGCGATGCGCGAATCGCCCGCGCTGCGGGAGAGGGTGCGGTGCAGCGAAGGCTGAGCGAGGCCCTCGGGCGCCCGGTCGATCCGAGGCCGCTCGCGCTGACCCGGATCGGCGTCGGCGTCGCGGGCGGCATGATCGGTCTCGAGACCTGGCGCCTCCTGATCAAGGTCTCGGCGCCCGACAAGCTGCAGGTCCCCGCCTTCGCGTGGCTACCCGACCTCAGCTACGAGTTGATCTGGGCGCTGTTCGCGGTGTGGACGCTGCTCGCCGCGGCGCTCACGCTCGGCCTCAGAGCACGGCTCGCGGCAGCCGGGCTCGCCCTCCTGGCGGCCGTGGCGATGCTGCTGGACCAACAGGTCTACAGCAACCACCTCGCGCTGATGGCCGTCCTGTGCGGGCTCCTAGCACTCGGCCAGCCGGCCGCGGTCTGGTCGCTCGACGCCCGGCGCCGCCCACCCGTGGCGGCGTCCCCCTACTGGCCGGTGCTCCTGATCAAGATCCAGATCTCGACGCTCTACGGGTTCGCGGCGCTGTCGAAGCTGAACGACGTCTACCTCTCGGGCGAGGTGCTCGAACGATCGACGTGGGGCTTCGTGAACAAGCTCGGCGACCCAATCCTGATCGTGGCCGCGGTGGCCGGCGTCGCTGTCGAGCTGTTCCTCTCGGTCGGGCTCTGGAACGAACGGCTTCAGCGGATCGCGTTTCCACTCGGGCTCTCCTTCCACCTGCTGATCGTCGCGACGTTCGACAACCCGCTGCCGTTGATCCCCTTCGCCCTCCTCGCGCTCTCCCCATACGTTCTGTTCCTTCGAGCGAAGCCCGCGAGCCGGCTGGTGATCTGGGACGACCGCTGCGCATTCTGCGCGCGCTCCGTGGCGATCCTGCGCCGAATCGACCTGCTCGGCGTGCATCGCTTCGTCGGTTCCAGCGACCCGAGCGCCTTCGAGGACTCGGGCGTGACGCCGATCCAGGCCGAGCGGGCCGTTCAGCTCGTGGCCGACGGGCGCCGAGTCGAGGGCTACGACGCGATCCGGGTGGCGCTCGAGGTGTCGCCGCCGACCTTCCTGGTCGCACCGCTCCTCGGGATTCCGCCGATCGCCCGGCTCGGCCGCCGCGCGTACCGGCGGGTGGCGGCGGGGCGAGCCTGCGGCCTCGAGCCGGTCAGCGCCGCCTAGCCTGCGTAGCGCGAGGCGCGGCGCCGGCGACCGCGCCGAGCGCCACGATCGCGGCCAGCGCGGCCACCTGAGCCGCGGCCGACACCTCGAGCCCGAGCGGGATCGTCGCGAGCGCGGCGACCGAGGCAGCGACCTGCGCGGCGCTCCCGGGGATGCGGAGCACCCGCAACAGCGCGGAGTCGGAGGCGACGAACAGCGCTGCGCCGGCGGCGAAGACGACCGCGGTGAAGCCCTCGAGCGGATCGAGCGGGTGCTCGATCGCCTTCTTCAGCCCCGCCGCGACCAGGATGACGCCGAGCAGCAGGACGACCTTCGCAAGGCCGGCCAAGTCCGGCTCGTCGGAGAAGAGGGTCGTGAGCTGGGTGAGCGTGAAGACGAACACCAGG
The DNA here is from genome assembly GCA_963808955.1 of uncultured Thermoleophilaceae bacterium. Lineage (GTDB taxonomy): Bacteria > Actinomycetota > Thermoleophilia > Solirubrobacterales > Thermoleophilaceae > CAWEHQ01. The sequence continues at coordinate 72,898 of CAWEHQ010000003.1, forward strand.
TCGAAGAACAGCTCGAGCGTCGAGACCTCTACGGTCCGCTCCTGGGTCGCCTCGGCCTGGCCCATCGCGCTCGGTCAGGCGGGGCGCTCGCGCCGGAGCGGCTCCGCCAGGTGCAGTTCCGGGGCAACCGGCCGCTCGCCGCGCAGCGCGCCACGCACCTTCAGGAAGTCCGCCACCGCGGCCACGTCGTGCGTCCTGACCACGGCCGCGCCGGCGTCGACCCCCTCGCCCACCGCCGCCAGCGTCCCGGCCAGGCGCCCGTTCGGCGAACGCCCGCAGATCGCCCCCAGCTCCCGCCCCGCGAGGCGCAGCAGGAGCGTCCCCCGCTCATGCCGCCGGCAGCATGCCCTCGGCGCGAGCCTCCTCGCGCCACCTGGACAGCTCCTCCCGGCGACGCTCGTCGTCCCAGCCGAGCTCTCCTCCGAGCGCCTCCGCAACGGCAACCGCACCTGGCGCGTCTCCGTCTCCGGCCGCAACGCCCGCGGCGTCCAGCAGCCCGAGTCGGGTCCGGCGAAGCACCACGTCGCCGATCGTCTGCGCCTGCTCTCGCCGCGCCGCGAATGCGGCCTCCGCCAGCACGTCGGGAAGCTCGGGCGTGATGCGGCGCGCCAGTGCCGGCTGGTCGGCGCACACGGCGAGCACGTCGCGCGCGGCGTAGCCGTAGCGCGCTGCGAGGAGCGCGCGCGACTCGGGGTCGACGCCATCCACCTCGTCGAGATCCTGCTCGTCGACCGGCTGGCCGAGCGGGATCACGTCCGTCTGGCACTGCGCGTCCCGGCCCTCCCGCTCCACGATACGGTCGACCGCCATCTTCGCCATCCGCCTCCAGGTGGTGAGCTTGCCGCCGGTGATCGTGACGAGCCCCGATCCCGTCTCGTACAGCTCGGCCTTGCGCGAGATGTCCACCGACTTCTTCGGATCGCCGGTCGCGATCAACGGCCGGACCCCGGCGTAGGCGCCCGCGACGTCGCCCTCGTCAAGCTCGGTCTCGAACAGGCGGTTGACCGCGCCGAGCAGGTAGCGGACGTCCTCCAGGTCAGGCTCGATGTGCCCCAGCTCACCCTCGTAGTCCCGGTCGGTGGTGCCGATGAGGGTGCGCCCCAGCCACGGAAGGACGAAGATCGTCCGCCCGCCGCCCGCGGGCACGATGGCCCCGGCGTCCACCGGCAGCCGATCGCGCGCGAGCGTGACGTGGGTCCCGCGGCTCGGCCGGATTCGAGGCACGTCCTCGGCCTCGTAGATCTCCTCGGGTCGGATCCGGTCGGCCCACACCCCGGTGGCGTTCACCACGTTGTCCGCCCGCACGTCGATCTCTGCACCGCCGACGCGGTCCGCGCAGCGCACGCCCGCCGCTCGCCCCTGCTCCTCGATCAGGCCGGTGACCTCGAGGCGGTTCGCGAGCACGGTCCCGAAGCGCTCGGCCTCACCGAGCACGGTCAGGACGAGCCGCGCGTCGTCGGTCTGGCAGTCGTAGAAGAGGTACGCGGAGCTCGGCACCCGCTCTCGCAGCGCTGGTAGGAGCTCCACCGCCTCGTCGCCGCTCACGGTGCGGTGGCGGTCGGGGCTCCAGTCGTCGTCGGAGCGCTCCTCGCGGCCGCGGCCCCCGCGCCGGCGCAGCCGCTCCGACGCCATCACGTCGTAGAGGTTGAGACCTACCCCGAGCGGGCGGTTGGAGCGTCCCTCGAAGAAGGGGACCAGGAACGGGAGCGGCTTCACCAGGTGAGGCGCGAGCCTGACCATCAACGCCCGCTCGAGCAGCGCCTCGCGCACCAGCCCGAGGTCGAAGTTCTGGAGGTAGCGGAGACCCCCGTGCACGAGCTTCGACGACCGGCTCGAGGTTCCGGAGGCGAAGTCGGCCCGTTCGACGAGCGCCACGCTGTACCCGCGGGACGCCGCGTCGAGCGCCACCCCGGCGCCGGTGATGCCGCCCCCCACCACCGCCACGTCGAAGCGCTCGTCCGCGAGGGCCGCGAGAGCCTGGTCCCGCGGGATCACTCGAGGTACGTCACGTAGTGGCCTGCCGGGGCGCGCTCCGGCGCCTCCCGCTCCTGCCGGCGCGGGCCCAGGTGGATCAGCGCCAGGAACCGCTCGTCGTCGCCCAGCCCCACCGCGGCGCGGCCCGCCGGAGTCCTGAGCACGTCGGGCGTACGCCAGTAGCTCGCGAGCCCGCGCGACTCGGCGGCGAGCAGCACGATGTAGGCGGCGCAGGCGGTGGCGCAGACGTCCTCCTCGTCCGTGACCGGATCACCGCTGAGCACGGCCGAGACCACCACCAGCGTGGGGGCGCGATCGAGCTTGGCCGCAGCCTCCTCGCCGGCCGCCTCCTTCAGACGTCGACGCGCCTCCGGTCCGAGCACTCGGAAGCGCCACGGGTTCGTCAGGTGGTGGTTCGGAGCCCAGCGCGCGAGCTCCAGCAGGTCCTTCAGCGTGTCGCCGCCGATCGGCTCGGCGCCGTACGCCTTGTGGGTTCGGCGGGCGCGGATCGCTTCCTCGAGCTCCATCGAGAGGACGCTAGCGGAGCAGGGATCAGCCCCGGACGACGCGGACAGGCAGCTTTACTCGGCCGGAGCCGCCGCCTCGGGGCCCTGCTCAGGCGGGAGCCCCTTCCGCAGTCGCCGCCTGATGCCGATCACCAGCACCGCGCTCGATGCCGCCGCGATCACGCCGCCCACCACCGAGCCCTCGCTCTGTGCGCCGAGCGCGGCACTGCCCTTCGCACGCTGGACGAACTCCGGGTCGACCGGGCCGGTGTCGATCGACGGGCCGCCGGGCGCGGGACCGATGGGGCGCGGTCCCGCACCGGCTCCACCCTCTCGCCGCCTCGACCCACCGTCCGTCGACTCGGAGCTCTCCCGAGCACCTCCGCCGCCTGCTCCGGCGCCGCCGGCCGCGGCGCCCGCAGCTCCAAACTCGCCGACGCCGCCCGCGGCCGGCCCCGCGGCGCCTCCTGCTGACCCGCCGCCGCCCTTCGCGCGCGGGACGGTGGGCAGCGGGAAGGGCTCGCGCTCGAGCGCCGGGAGTGCCTCGGCCGTGACCCAGACCGGCGTCCGCCCGTCGCCACGCGCGTAGCGGATGCTGCCGTTGCCCGTCTGGAGCGAGCGCAGGTAGCCGATGCCCCTGCGAACCTCACGGCCCGAGCGGCCGGCCGCGATCAGCCCCTGTACCGCGAACGCCGTGGCCTGCGCGTTCACCTCCAGGCCGTCGCCCGCAAACCCGCCGCTTGCCTTCTGGCGGACCTCCATGTAGGACACCGCCCGCCTTACGGTTCCGCTTCCCCGCCGCCCGCCGGCGACCAGCGCTTCCAGCACGTAACCCGTGTCCTCCGGGCTTCCGTCCTCGGCGTCGAAGCCGTAGCCGCCGTTCTGGTTCTGCTGCTTCTCGAGCCAGCGCACCGACTTGCGGCTCCTTGCATCGGCGGCCTCCAGTGCCATCACCGCGAAGGCGGTCTGGTTCACCAGTCCGTCGAACGACCCGTCGCCACGCCGGTCGGCACGGAGCTCAGCAACCAGGTCGCGGCCTCCGAAGGACCGCGGCGAGACGCCGGACGCCGTGAGCACGAGGATGGTCCGGGACAGCGAGCCCGTGTCGCTTCCCGCGCCGCGCCGGATGTAGTCGACCACCGAACGGCCACCCGAGGTCACGTCGCGGGGATTCCGGCCGGCCGCGGCCAGGCCGAGCGCCGCCCACCCGGTGTGGAGCTGGTTCGAGGACGAGCCGGGGTCGCCGCCGAAGCCGCCATCGGCGTTTTGCGCGCGGACCAGGTACCGCGCCGCCTTTCCTCCGCCGGCCTCGGCCGGCGGCGCGGACACGAGCGGCGCCACCACGAGGATCGCGGCCAGGACGGCGGCCGCCGGCCCGGCGCCCGGGGCGACGCGTGGATGTGATGCCCCGGATGTCGCCGGACCGTCCGTCCATCGAACCTCCGCCCGGAGCCGGTAGCGCCGGAGCGCCCGGACCAGCGGCGGCCCGATCAGCAGGCAGAAGCCCACGTTTGCGACGACGTGCGCCACGTTGAAGGGAAGCGACGTTCCGGCGACGGCGAGGTACGACGCAAGCGTCTGCTCGGCGCCAAGCGTCCAGAGGTGTAGGTCCATCACCGCCCCGAACCCGAGGCCGGCAAGCCCGCACGCGAGCGCAAGCGGCACGCGTCCAAGCTCGCGGCCGCGGACCGCCCAGGCCAGCGCGGCGCCCGCGACCCCAACGCCGCCCCAGGCCGCCATCTGCCAGGGGGTCCACGGACCCTGAAGGAAGAAGAAGTTCGACACGAGTGCCGTGACCGCGCCGACGCAGAAGCCCGGCGCGCCGCCCAGCGCGTACCCGGCGAGCAGGACGATGTCTGTCGTCGGCTTGACGTTGGGCACGGGCGCGAACGCGATCCGTCCGACGATGGCGAGCGCCGCGAGCGCGGCCACCAGCGCCACCACCTTCGCGGGCGGGCGCGACCGCTCGTACCAGGCGAAGCCGGCGAACAACGCGAGACCCAGGACCAGGAACGACGCGGTCTGCCAGGTCATCCGACCAGCTCCCCCTCGAGCAGCCGCGTGCCCTGCTCGGGCGTGAGCGCGCCCCCGGCCCCACCGAGCACGCGGGCCACCTCGGTCGCGAAGTGCCACCCGCCGGCAAGCACCTCGGCGGCCGGGCCGTCGGCGATCACCTCACCCCGTCCCATGAGCACCGCCCGCTCGGCCACCTCCGCAGCGAATGCCGTGTCGTGGGTCGCCACCAGCAGCGCAACCCCGTCCGCGGCGAGCCGCCGAAGCCGCGCCGCGAGCGCACGCTTGCGATCGGGGTCCATCCCGCGCGTTGGCTCGTCGAGGCAGACCACCGATGGGAGCCGCGAGCCCGAGAGCACCACCTCGAGGGCGAGGCGCTGGCGCTCGCCCCCCGAGAGGTCGCGCGGGTCGCTCAGCTCGCGACCTGCGATGCCGGCGGCCTCCAGACCTTCCGCTCCCACCTCCTCGCCACAACGGTCGTGGATCAGGTAGTCGCCCGGGCTCTGCATCAGGAGCGCCACCTCGCCCGCGCGCTCCACACGACCACGAGTGGGCGCGACCAGTCCGCGCGCGTGGCGAAGCAAGGTGCTCTTGCCCGCGCCGTTCCGTCCCATCAGCGCCACTCGCTCACCGGGGCGGATGGCGAGGTCCACGCCGCGGAGGATCGCCGGACCGTGGTCGAGCTCGTACCAGACCCCGTGGAAGCGCGAGTGCCGGCGGGAGCCCGCCCCGGCGACGCGAGCGGAGGCGCGCCAGCCGGCCGCTTCCGGTTGCAGCGGCGGCGTCCTGCGGAGTCGACTCGGGCGCTTCAGGCGTCAGCGCCGCTCCGTCGAGCGCCGCCCGTGCCTCCTTCACCGAGCACGGCAGCGGCCAGAGGCCCGCCAGCGAGAAGAGTCGTGCCGCCGGGCGGCAGCAGCCCCGGCGCACGGTCGGCCGCCCAGTCCAGGAACTCGGGCGGCGATCCGTCGCTCGCCACGCGGCCACCCGCCAGCGCCACTACGCGGTCGGCCGCCGGCAGGCAGCGCTCCACCCGGTGCTCCGCGACCACCACCGTGGTGGCCCAGTCCTCGTTGAGGCGCCGTAGCAGCGACATGAGCTCGTCGCCGGCGACGGGGTCGAGCTGCGATGTGGGCTCGTCGAGCAGCAGCAGCGCCGGCCGCGGCGCAAGGGCCGCGGCGAGCGCCACGCGTTGGAGCTCGCCGCCCGAGAGCGTCTCGATTCGACGGTCGAGCAGCTCTCCGATGCCGAGCGCCAGCGCCACCTCCTCCACGCCGCGCGCCACGCTGGACGGTGGCTCGCCTCGGTGCTCGAGCGGCAGCGCGATCTCGGCATGCACGCCGCTCATGACCACCTGTGTCTCGGGGTCCTGCAGCAGCGTGCCGCAGGCGGCTGCCAGGTCGCTCGGCCCATGTTCGCGGACGCTCAGGCCCGCCACACGCAGCTCGCCGGCGGCCTCGCCGCCGTGGAAGTGCGGGACGAGCCCGCACGCCGCCCGCAGCAGGGTCGACTTGCCCGAGCCGGACTCGCCGCATACGAGGCAAAGCTCGCCCGGCTCGAGCGAGAGTGAGACGTCCGCGACGGCCGGCGCCTCGGCGCCGGGGTAGGAGTAGGCGAACCGCTCGAGGTGGAGAACCGGGTCAGGCACGGGCCACCCCCAGGCGGGCCGAGGCGCCGGCGAACGGAAGCAGGGGCACGCACAGCAGTGCCGCCGCGAGGATCGCCTCGCCCGGTCCGAGCGGGACCTGGAGCGTCGGATAGGGGTCGAAGCCACCCCACTCCGAGATCGCCGCCAGGAAGGCGACGGCCGCAACGAGGGCGGTGGCCGCGGCCACCCGCACGTCGTGGCGGGACCAGGGCGGGTGCGTCGCCGGCGGCCTCACGGCACCGGCATAGCCCCGCAGCTCGAGCGCTGCGGCCACGTCCACCGCCCGGTCCAGCGCGCCGCGGAGCGCCGCGCGGGCGGCGCCCGCACGTGGCGGCGGCGTCGGACGGCAGCGGGCGGCGTCACTCATGCGTGCGGCGTCGCGCGCGAGCACCGGTACGAGCCTCGTGGCGAGCGACGCGGTGAGCGCGGACCGGTACGAGATACGGCGGAAGAGACGGAGCGTGTCATCCGGATCGACAACCGCCGTGAAGAGGGCGAGTGCCATGACCAGGACCAGAACACGCAGCGCCGCGACGCCGCCGTAGGCGACCGCCTCGAGCGTGATGTCGAGTCGCCACCCGAGGAGCTCTCCACCGCGCACGAGCAGCGTGTCGCCTTCGCGGGACACGAGCGCGTTGACGACGACCACCAGGAAGGCGAGCGGCACGCCGAGCCGCGCTGCGCGGCGAAGCTCGCCGCCCACGCCCGCCGCGAACCCCGCGGCGACGGTTCCCCCCAGCGCCGCGGCGAGAACCATCGGGCTTCCGAACGTGAGTGCCACGAGGCACGGAACGGCGCAGAAGGCGATCGCCGCGCCGGCGCGCGCGGCGTGCAGCGGGCTCGGCCTGGGGCGGTAGGTGGGAAGGATGGTCCTCACCCATCCTCCTCCGGCGCATCGCCCGCGGCCAGCGGCACGCCGAGCGGCCCCTCCGGCGTGGCGGCGACCGCGAACAGGTCGCGCAGCGTCTCCTCGTCGAACGCGTCGGCGGCGGCGTCGACTCCGGCGTCGTCCACCCCAGTCACGATCCACACTGGCTGCTGGCGGAGGATCTCGATCGCAGCGACGAGGCCCGACCCGGCTCCTTCGGTGGCCGCCACCTCGCCGCGCTCATCGAGGAGCTCGAGCTCCGACCCGTCGTCCGAGAAGCGGGCGAACACACCGCTTGCCGCGGGCCCGTCCTCGAGCTCCTGAGCGGCACGAATGCCGCGCACGGCCTCCCACTTCCCCACGACCACGCGCAGCACCTGCTCCCCGGCCGGCGCCCCGAATGGCGCGCCGGTGGCCGTCACCCCCGCATCGTTCAGGCGATCCTTGACCTCGCCGCACGCCGTCGAGGCGTCGTCCTCGCACTCGACGCGCGTGGGTATCCGCTCGCCCTCCGATCCGTGCAGGAACGGCTCCGGAAACGCGCCGACGATCGCCGGCACGCGCATCGCCGCCCCCCAATCGCGGTAGTCCCACTGGATGACGTCGCCGGGAGCGAGGCCTCGGTCCGCGGCGCCGGTGTCGGCCTCGACGCCGTTGACGAAGTAGAACCAGTCGCTTCTGCCCTCGGGCCCCTCACCGCTCAACCCCTCGATCGCCTGCACGAAGCCGCCGCCGTAGGCGGTCTCCACCTCGACCTCCGACTGGAGCAGCCGCATCACGGTGTCGCCCTCGGTCACCTCCTCGCGCTCCGCCGACGCCAGACGCTCGTGCCCGAAGTCGCGGGTGACCCGCAGCTCCACGCCGCCGCCCAGCTCGTCGCCCTCTCCCAGCCCGCAACCTGTGACGAGCAGGGCGGCGGCAACGGAGGCGGCGGCACCGAGCGTCCGCTTCATCCCTGGCGGCACACGCGGCTAGCGCCTGCGCGCCACCTGCTCGCAGTTGTCCGACAGGCGGTCGCGTCCGTCGGCCGCGACCGAGTCCGGGCCGGCACCACAGTTCACCCGGTCCCGGTCGCCGTCACGCGCCTGGATGCGGTCGGCACCTCCCCGCCCGGCCACGGCGTCGTTCCCGCCACCGGGTCGCATCAGGTCGCCCCCGCCTGTCGCCACGAGCCGGTCCGGCCCACCGGTGCCTACGAACGTCTCGCCGCGCGGGTCACGGCAGCGCGAAGCGCTCGAGTCCACGCACACCTCGACCGGAGCGCTACGCACCGCGTCGCCACCCGAGGCGCGCAGCCGCATGACGCCCGGATCGGAGATCGCGGTCACGGTCGTGGTGCCGTCCGTGGCCGTCGGCTCCGAGGCGCCGGTGACATTGACGCCGGCGGCCGGCGCGGGCGGGCCGCTGAACGGATAGCCCCTCACGCGGACCTGGAACTCCTCGCCCGGGCTGGCCGCGGCGGGTGCACCGCGGAGCTCGAGCGCGTCACCGGTGTTGCGTCCGCTCGTGAAGTCGGCGAAGTACCAGAGCACGTCGTCGTTGCGATCCACCCGCTTGCGATCGGCGGAGCGATTCGCGGCGCGGAGGTTCACCCGATACAGCCACGAGCGGTCGTCGAAGCCCTTGAAGGCGCCGATCTCGCATACCAGCAGGCCGGCCTCGGACGAGAACGTGTCGCTCGTCCGGAACGGGCTGAGGCGCCCGTTGGACTCGGCCGCGTTCCCGACGATGCCCAGGGCGTTTCCGCCGCCGACTCGCTCGGTGCGGCTCTCGCGCGCGCCACAGGCGTTCGAGTTGCGCGTCGTGACGCGCGGGTTCGAGTAGTTGGTCCCCGGATCGAGGGACTTGCCGAGCGCCTCGACTCTTAGGTTCGAGTGCTTGCTGGCCGCACCCGCGGTCGCCGTCAGGCAGACCGCGCAGGCGGTCACGAGGGACAGGACCAGGAGGGTCCTCAGACGATCATTCACGTGAGCCTCCCCTTCCGCGAGGGAATCGGGCTTCTCGGCCGGAGGCAGGTCTCCTGGCTCCCGGTTTCGCCCCCATCGCGCCTTCCCGGAGAGCGGTGCTCGCCAGTGGCCTAGTGCGACTAGGGCCTAGCCGGTCACAGTGGCGGGACCGCGCCGGATTCGCACCGGACTTCCCTCGCCACCGACCGCTTGACCGGGCCAGCATACAGCGGACGCGGCAGGCACAGTGGCGAGAGTGAACCGCTTTGGGCACCATTGCGTGAGGCGCGGGTATAGGAGAGACGGGGGTGCCAATGAGCGAGACCACGACGCCGATCGACTTCGACATCGACCGCTACATGCGGGCCTCGAAGCGCCGCGCTTTCACCGCAGCCGCGACTGACGGTCGCTCACCCGTGGCCGCGGCGAGCGCCGTCTGACTACTCGTAGAGGTCCTGGACTCGGACGCGGTCGAGGCGACTGCGGACGCGCGGACGCGCGGGAACTAGAGACCACCTACCGGTCAGGCGGCCTATGTCAAGGGATGATACCGGCCGAATCGACTCGCCAACCGTTTGTACAATCGGCCGCCGGGCCGCCATCGTCTAGGGGACTAGGACGCCGCCCTCTCACGGCGGAAACCGGGGTTCGAATCCCCGTGGCGGTACTGACTGGACCCTCGCGTTTGCGGGGGTTTCGTCGTTTCCGGGCGGGTGCTGGCCGGTTTGCTGGCCGGTCTGCACCGAGTCACCACGGCGGCGTCACCCACTGGGTGACAGTTGCTCAGGCCGGGTCGCCTTCAACCGCGACACGCCCGGAAGTCCAAATGGATGCCGCCGCGATTTCGGTGATTCCTTGGGGTCCATGCACCCCGAGAACGACGAGAGCCGAGCGACCACTCCGGCTCAACGTCAAGCAGAACACCTCTCGCGAGGAGGTGGCCGGAGTGTAGCCCGCTCACCTGCCGCGTGAGCAGCAAGCGCTCGGCCGGGCTGGTGGCGGCAGCGCCCCTCATAGGCCGGGCAGGGGGTTCCGCTGGTGCGCGTCCCACGCGACGGCCTGCAAGACCGGCCACCTAACCGCCCCGTGGACTGCGTTAGAGGGGATGGACTGTCCTACCCGAAGCACCACCGCCCCGTGCAAACGGCGTCGGCCTATGTCTATAGGTGGGGGGTCGTACGTCCTGAGTGCGGAATCGTTCTCAGGCAGCCAAGCTGCCGACGTTTCGTGTCCCGCCGCCGCTCCCAAAAGGCGGGCGAAGTCCCGCCGTCTGCCTCTGAGGCGGGCAGGAACCGCTTCGGGTGAAACCGCCCCCGCCCTCCTAAATGCTGAACCATGGAGCAGTGGTGCGCGGACCACGACTGAGCGGAGCGCGGGGGCGGTCCGAGTGGGGCGAGGACTGATCCGATCGGTCGGATCACCGCCTCAGGATGAAGCGGAACCGATCCTTGGTGGGGCTGACATGGTGGACGGTGATCTCACCCCGAACGCCCCGGTAGCGGCCGGACCCCCCGGTTACGACGAGTGGATGACGCGTCACGCTCTGGGGTGGATCGACTCCCTGAATCGTGATCTGCCCGCGCCCCCTCAGGAGGAACGCACCCGAGCAGAGATAGTCGACTCTCCGAGCTGTGGTACGGGTACAGGTCGCCCTGGAGCTTCCGATCACGCGCTCCTGGGATCGGTTGTAGAGCTTCTGCGAGAAGACGAGTACGTCCCCGGGGGAGAGGCCGGACGGCTCGTTGTCGACGACATGCGCCCTGTCGAGCTTCCCGACGGCCGTGAACCTCAGGGGCGCGTTGCCCCGCTCCTTCGCGCTCAGGTCCGCCGCAGCCACAGCGGTCATCGCCAGGGCGGTCACTCCTAGCGCGCTCACGACAACTCGCGTCCTCATGTGTCCTCCTCGTGCTTCGGTTGACTGCCTGGATCGTCCGCGCTTCGCTGCTCGTGATTCGGCCGTGCGGGGCGAGCTGATGTATGACCCGACCGTGCCTCGGATGCGGACGCCTGATCCGCTCCGGCTCCAGGTAGGACTGCCGGATCAGCAGGGGGAGCGGGGCGACTCAGGCGAGGTTCCGAAACAGCACCCTGGAGAAGACCGGCGGGCGGTGCGCGCGGTGCGGATCACTCGACCGAGTAGAAGCGCACCACGTCTGGCCGCTAGTGGAAGGCGGCGACCCGGAAGGACTAGGCGTGCCGTTGTGCTTCCGGTGTCACCGCCGGGTGGCCTGAATCGTCAGAGCTGCGCGTCAGATGCTCCGGCGCGCACCCCTCGTGGTAGACGGGCCAGGGCTTGCCGCTCTGCTCCGTCTCCTCGTCTGCGGGGAAGCCGACGACGCTGGGTTGCCCGGGTAGGACTGCGTTTCCGCAAGTCGGACACTGGCGCGGCGGTGCCTGCTCGTCCACGGGGCAGCAGCCTAGCCCAGCGTCTCTCGCTGCTCCTTCACCGCTTCCCAGAACTCAGCGTCGTGCTCCGCCTTCTCGCGGGTTCTCCTGCGGTAGGTCACCAGATCCCACACGAGCGCGCCTACTACGACCGGGATCGCGATAACCGAGACGACCAGCACAATGAAGTCGAGAGCGGAGGCGGTCTCGTCGCCCCAGCCTTCGAGACCAAGCTCGATCAGCTTCCTGCCCTGCTCCACCAGCACGATGGCGAACGCGACTCCGCCAATCGCAATCAGCACCCCCCGTGCAACGTCCCTAGTGGAACGCAGCCGAGGCTCGTCCCGGAGGAGACCTGAGTCCCGACGAGCGCACCCCTCGCAGACGGAGACCGCGTCGTCTCCCAGGCTGTACCTCAGGCATCGTGGACACCGCGCCTCCGCCACGCCTGCGCAGAGTAGGGCAGCGGGGCACATTCTTTGAGTGCTCGCGCCGGGTTATGCGCCTAGGGCGCTGCGCAAAAAGGCCAGAGCAGGCTCGTAACCGCGTTCGGCGAAGACTTGATGCATTCGCGTCGAGCAAGCCGAGTGCCCGCGGGGGACGGGAGGCGAGCGGGCTGGTGGGAAAGCTCTTACGCAGCGGCAGCCCTGGCCTGCTCGTAAACCGACTGCGCGGCCTTCTCGAACTCCCGGGGCGACCAATCGCCCGGCGGTCCATCGGCCTGGACGAAGTACATGTTGGACCCGATGGTGAACTCGAGCAGGTAGCCTTCGAACTTGTGCAGGCCCTTCGGTGGCTTTCCCGGGTTCGGCACCTGGTGCACCGCCACCGAGTCCGGGATGCCGCGGACCTCGTACTCCTCCGGCGTCACCGCGCAGGTAGCGAAGCACGGTTGCTTCAGATCCTCCTCGTGCAGCCTGTCACGAGCCTCGGTCGCACCCTCGTCCGATTCGAATTCGGCGGCACCGAGCCACAGGGTCGAGCCCGACTTTTCATCGACCAGCGTGGCGCCCGCGCCAGCCTCGAATTCGGCGTTCTCGATCGCGTCGATCCACTCCGATGGCTTCGTCCCCTCGGAGTAGAACGGCCCCTGGACGCTGTAGTCCGTCGCGTTGTCCCACTCGAACTCGCGCTCCGTCTCCAATCCCAGGTCTTCTCCCTGTGGGAGGTGGTCCTTCAGCGCTTCGGGCGTCGCGCCGTCATCGTCGCCTCCGCAGCCAGTGGCGAAGGCGGCGCTGAGCAACCAGCACCGCCAGTATCCGCATCTTCCTCCCTCCTGTCCCCTTCGAGATGGAAGTCTCTGAGCGGCAGCCTAAATCGGTCGGGAGGGCTGTCAAGGCCCGGAGTCCTAGAGCCATCCCAGCACCCGCGCCCGGCTCCGGCCTCTCCTGCGCCGCGCTCAACCGCCATCGCCAGCGCGATAGTCGCGTCGATTGAGTCGCTGCGCGTCACCTTGTCGATCCGCCAGCCGCGTCGGGAGTGTCGGGCGATGGCAGCCGCCGCGTGCTCGGCAAGCTCGCGACTCGGCGGCAGGGTCAGGCGCCGCTCGATGATGGCGCGGTGAAGCCGCCCCGATGCCGGGATCATGCGCACGTCCGTCTGTGGGAAGGCGACGACTCGCAACCGTTCGCGCTCTAGCTCCTGGGCCGCCTGCCCGAACCGCCACGGGTCGAACACGACCTCCTCGACGCGGTAGCAAGCGGCCAGCCCGCGCACCTGCGCGACGCACTCCAGGACGCCCTCGTCGCCGTGGTAGATCGAGCAGCCGACGTGCAGGCGTTCGCTCACCCACGCCACGGCCGACGCGGACTCCGAGCCGCCCACGTCCACGCCGATCCAGACACGCTCGCCAGGATCGAAGGTCGGATCGCCGACGCACGCCTGCCACGCCCCTACCGGGAGCCACGACCCCTCACGCGCCGTCCACTGATTCGCGTGGTAGCGCCGGAAGGCTAGGTCGGGCACCGCCTCCCGCTGCTCGGCCAATCCGTCTTCCGTGATCCAGGAGGCCGGGTTTGCGCGCTTCACGACCGTGGAAGCCTCAATATCGGCGTCTTCGGGCACGGCCCATTCGAGCATCCGCAGGGACGACCCTCGGAAGTCACTGAGATAGCCGGAGGTCCGTACTTCCGGAAGGGCTAGGGCGCGTGCTCGGAGGCGTCCGAGCGGCGAGTCCGCACCCTGCCCGGCGGTCGAGATCACCACCATGCGCGAACCCGGCCGCTTCAGCATCGCGGTCCGCATCGCCTCGTAGACCGACCCGTCCTTGAAGGCGTGCAGCTCGTCGAGCGCGACGAGCGAGGGCGTCAGCCCGTGGAGCTTCGGGGCGTCGCTCGCCAGCACTCGCAGGAATCCGCCGTCGGCGGCGCGCAGCTCCAGGTGGCGCACGACGACGCGCTCGGCGACCGCCGGGTGCATGGCGAAGTCGCGGGCGTACTCGAAGATGACCCGCGCCTGATCGCGGCTCGCCGCCGCCACGTAGACGGCCGCGTGCGGCGTGGTGAGCAGGTGGTGGAGGCGGCGGAGCGGCTCGACGCCTATCTCGCGGCGCCGAGTCGCGGATAATCGCGCGCGATCTCTCGCCAAGCCCCGCGGAGCAACGGCGCTAAGGCTCTATTCCGAGCTGGCGCAGTCGCCCGAGGTCGTCCTCCACCACGGCGGTCGCGGCGGAGAGCTTGCCGTCGACGACCCGGAAGATGTAGACCTCGTCCACACCTTCGAAACGACGGCCAGTTGGGGCACGGCCCTGCCACTCGCCCCGGTGGGTGCCCGAGCACTTGAAGTGACCCACCACCTTGTCGCCTTCGGCTATCACGTCCGCAACCTCCATGTGAAAGTCGGGGAAAGACGCCCGAAATGGTCCGATCCAACCCGCCGCCGCTTCGGCGACCTGCCCGGTGGCGACCTCAGGGAGCCCACTCAGGTCACCGGCGTTGACGATCTCGACCAACCGGCGTACTAGCGCCTTAGTGCGCTCAGCGTCGCTCATCGAGGCCAGTACATGATGACCCCCACCCCAACGATGCACACCGCAGCGCCGATCACGTCGTAACGGTCGGGGCGGAATCCGTCGAAGGCCATCCCCCACGCGAGCGAACCCGCCACAAACACGCCACCGTAGGCTGCGAGAACCACGGCCGAAGTTATTGTCCGGCTGTTGCGCGGCGATCACTCCGTAGCCCGCTAGGGCCAAACCACCAGCGAGCGCGAGAAGCCACCCTTTCCCTCTCGAACCCCCTGCCACACGAGGTAGGCTCCGCCGATCTCAGCGATGGCGGCTGCGACAAAGAGCGCGATGGACTTACCGACCATCCGCCGGTAGTTTCGCCGACCGTCTCGATACACCCTCCTTGTGCAGAGTGGAGAGGAGGCTGGCTGCTACCTCCTAGCAGTCGTCCTAACCGGATCCGCGGGGGGAGCGGTCTTCTCTCCTTAGTCCCTCGTCGCGATAATCATCGTCGCCATCCTCTTCTTCGCGCTCTGGGGCCCTAGCCGAGGACTACTAATCGACGATTCGAGTGTCGCTTCCAATCACTCGGCTGCCGCCGTAGCGAGGCTCAGCTCGCGGCGGACGGCGGGCCGCTGATTCGGAATCTGGAGTCGCCGCTCGAGCACCGGAATCGCCTCGGCCGGACGGTTCGCCAAGCGAAGGGCGTTTCCGAGGTTGAAGAGCGCGTAGGCGTAGTTCACGTCGTCTTCCGTCCCCGGGGGAAAGGCCGCGACCGCGCGTTGGAGTACGGGAACGGCTTCCCCCGGGCGTCCCTGATCGATGAGCGCCTTCCCCTGGTCGTTGAGGGCGGCGCCGAGCACTGGGTCGTTTTCGCCGCTCGGTGCGGGAGCCCCGCCCTCGAGGGTTTCGGGGGCACCGGTGGCACCTGCGTCAGGGGGCGCCGGCTCGACATTGGTTGGGGGCTCCTCCGCTCCGGAGCCCTCCCTTTCGAGCGCGCCACCAGCGGGGCGCTCGAGCTCCGCCTGCCGCTGCCCGCCGGCAGAGGGCGATTCCGATCGGCTGATCGACAGGACTAGGACCAAGACGGCCAGCAGGGCGAGGAGGCCCACCCCGGCCAGAACCGCGATTCGCGCTCGAAGTTTGCCGCTCGCCGGGGCGGGAGCATCCGTCGAGCGCGACGACCGAGAATGGCGGAATGGAGCGGCGCCGGGCGTCCCCGGGCGGGCGTGCCGCTCGTCTCTTGGCAGGAGCGGCATGACCAAGGTGCGCTCGGTCGCGTCGACGCCCTCCTTATCCGACTGTAAAGCTGTCGAGAGCCCACGAGCCAGCTCCCCTGCCGTGGATTGGCGGCCGGCCGGGTCCCGACACAGTCCTCGCTTCAGCTCCTCCGCGGCCTCCGCCGGGGCGTCAGGCCAGGCGGCCCGAAGGTCGGGGGGCGGTTCGTCACGGGCTCTGCGCGCCAGCTCCAGCGGCGTCTTGCCGGAGCGAGCCCTGCGGCCGCTCAGCGCTTCGAAGGCCACCGCGGCCAACGCATACGTGTCGGCCGCGGGCCCGACGCCCTGTCCCTCGAGCTGCTCAGGCGCCATGTATGAGGGAGTGCCGAGCACGACGCCCGAGGTCGTCACCGAAGTTGCCCCGGCGGCTGTCGCGATACCCAGGTCCGCGAGCTTCACCCCGCCGTGCCTTCCGAGCAGCATGTTTGCCGGCTTCACGTCGCGGTGCACGACCCGCCGCGCGTGCGCGTGGTCGAGGGCGCTCGCGATTGCCGACACGATCTCGAGCGCCCGAGCCGTCGGGAGAGGGCCGCGCCCGAGGGCATCCCGAAGGCTCTCGCCCTCCACGTACTCCATCACGATGATCACGCCCGCCTCGTCGGCGATGACGTCGTAGACCGAGACGATATTCGGGTGGTTGAGCGAGGCCCCGACCCTCGCCTCCCGCTCGAACCGGCGAGCCATGTCCTCCGGGCTGTCGGCGTGGAGCCGCTTCACCGCAACGCGTCGCCCCAGGCGCTGGTCCTCGGCGAGGAAGACCGCAGCCATCCCCCCAGATCCCAGCCGGCGAACCCGTCGGTACCGGCCCGAGAGAGGCGTGTCGAACATGGCCGACATAGCTCTGCTTTACCCGGTCAAGAGCGCCCGAAAGCTCTAGTGCGAGTCAGGTCGACTTTCAGGGGCTCGCTTCGCGTAATCAGGCAGCAGGGCGCTGGCCGAAGCCCGAACGACCCGCGGCGCAGCCGGCGTGGTAGTAGCCCCCTCGCCAACGAACGGCATCGTCGTCATGGGACACCGGCCGTCCGCAGCGCGGACACCAGTCGTCCCGGCGACCGTAGAGGTGATCGCGCTCGGCCCGGCGTAGCTGAAGCAGCATGCGCAGATCGATCTTCATTTCCGTTTCAGGTACCCCCGAGGCAGGCACCCAAAACGGCCGGCGGGGTGCCAAGCGCCCCGTCGGGCCTCAGCAACGTGGCTCGGGGCCTCAGTCCTCGCTTCGCGCCGACTCCTCGGTCGGAACGGCGTCGTCGACCCGGCGTAATGCCATGCGGCTTGCGGCAGCTCCGCGCCCTGCCTCGGGCGCGTCCGTTCCTCGCTCGACCGTCACCGGATCACCACACGCGGGGCAGGTGTCCTTGCCACTGGAAGCTGCGGCGCTGTGCGCCCTGTGGCCGCACTCAGGGCAGCGGACGAACGGCATCAGTCCCTTCTGTTCCCCGTCACGTCGTGCCAAAACGAGGCGGCGCGCGGGTGCGGGGTGCGCCGACCGCCCTACTGCTCGCAGAAGGGGCCGGCATCCTCGCGACACGACTCGATCTCCCCCCTCGCGTAGAGAGCGGCGTTCGTGTCTCGCCCTTCGACATCACCCACGGTGACGTGGTCGATGCAGCCCTCGAGCTGGGCTCGCGAGACCGCTCCGTAGGAGCAGTACAGCTCCACAAGGTCCTCACCCGACGTGGAGTTTGAGCTCGACTCGCCGCACCCAGCGAGCCCGCGATCAGCACGTCGGCGGCTACGTGGCGGGCTGCACCATGTTGCTGCTTCTGGCGGCGCTTCTCGCCCGTGCCTATACCGTGGCTCGGCGCTCCGTGCGTCACTGCCGTATTAGCGGACGCGTCGAGGGCTGGGGCCGCTGCGAGCGCCCCAATCAGGGCTTCATGGAAGGCACTACGGGCCACACGGTTCTCGACCTTGTCAGCGCCGCGCTGAGCTCGGTCCCCCCAGGAGGGGCAACGAGGACCAGGCCGTCGATAAGGACAACTCGACCAAACCGGCTGTTTAGCCGTACTCGCGTACATGGTCCCCGATTGGCCCCTGGGGCCGACGGGCATCTGGCTCCAACGCAACCCAAAACACGCGTCTTTCCAGGGCTTTCTCCAATGGGCCGGGCAGGACTCGAACCTGCGACCGACGGATTATGAGTCCGCTGCTCTGACCAGCTGAGCTACCGGCCCCTCGTCGCGGAGGGTAGCCCGGTCAGCGGGCGGCGCGGACTAGCCGCGAGTGGCTGCTTCGATCGCTCGCTCGAGCTCGCCGGCGCTGAATGCGCCTTCGATCCGAGCGGCGATCCTGCCATCGCGGTCGACCGTGAAGAGCCACGGCTCGGTCGGCAGGTCGAACGCGCGGACCTGCTCGCGGAAGCCTGCCTCGAGCTCGTTGTTCTCGTAGATCTCCTGGTGGATGAACTCGACGTCGTCGGCGTCGCGCTCGGCGCGGACCTCGAGCGCCACGTCCACCACCGGCCCGCACACTCGGCTCAGGCACAGCGCAGGTGTGGCGAACAGCAGCGCGGTGGGCTTGTCACCCACGACGTCCGCAAAGTCGGTGTCGTGGAGCTCGGGTGCCGTGGGCACGCGGGTGTCGATCTCCTCGATCGCGCCGCCCACCGAGGCGACGGTCGGGGTCGAGATGTCCGGCGCCGGCTCGCCGACGTCCGGCACGGGGTTGTCCTTCGTCACGGCCGTCGGTGGCCCGGCGGGGGTCGCCGCCACGAGGCCCTCCCCCGTCGCCGCCACGCCGAGCGCCTGGTAGCGGCCGGGCTTTCGGAACGGGACCTCGGCGACGTATACGCCCGTGGCCGAGTCGGGGTCCGCAGCCGTGCCCTCGCTCTGGAACTGAGGGCTCACGGCGAGCGACTCGTACCTCGCCGGGAAGGGCCCCTCGACCTCACCGCCCTTGATCGGCTCGAAGTAGAGCGCCGCCTCGGCATCGGTGATCTGGGCCTGCGAGGCGTCGTAGAGACCGAAGCCGTACCGGTTGCGCTCGCCGGACTCGAGCACCGACACGGACGGCGCCATGACCAGGCTCTCCTCCGGGAGCTCCGCCCGAAGGTCGGCGATCGACTCGCCGCGAGCCGGCTTCGGAAAATCGGCGGCGTCGGCGGTGGGCGGCGCGGACGGCGGCTCGGCTGTGTCTTCATCGCCGCCGCACGACGCGAGGGCGCCGGCCACGACGGCGGCCAAAAGGGCAAGCAGGTACGGACGCGGCGCTCCCACGTCCGGAAGGGTAGGAGAACGCGGTTCCGGGCCCTGCAGGTGCGGCGGACGCGGCGGCTGTAAGGTGCCGCGCCGTGGACGGACGCGCCGCGCTCATCACCGGAGGCTCCAGTGGGATCGGCCTTGCGATCGCTCGGACGCTCGGGGGTGAGGGATACGGGCTCACGGTGTCCGCGAGGCGGCCGGACAAGCTCGACGAGGCGGTGGCGGGGCTTGCGGAGGATGGCCTCGACGTGAACGCCGTCCCCGCGAACATGTCGAAGGAGGACGACGTATCCGCGCTCGCCGCCGCCCACCGTGAGCGGTACGGGCGGCTCGACGTGCTCGTGAACAACGCCGGCCTCGGCATCGGCGGGGCGATCGCCGACCACGAGACGAAGCGCCTCGACATGCAGCTCGACGTGAACCTCCGCGGCGTCTACCTGATGACGCGCGAGTGCATCCCGATGCTGAAGCAGGCCGGGGCCGAGCACGGCAAGGCGCTGATCGTGAACATGTCCTCGATCGCCGGGAAGTACGGGCAGGGCTGGCTGGCGGCCTACTCCGCCACGAAGGCGGGCGTGGTGGGCCTGACCCAGGCCACGCACCGGGAGCTCGCGGGCGACGGCGTGCACGCCACCGCCTTCTGCCCGGGGTTCGTGGCCACCGCGATGACCGATTGGGTCGAGGGCGTCGAGAAGGAGCAGATGATCCAGCCCGAGGACATCGCCGAGGCGGTCAGGTTCCTGCTCCGGACATCGCCGGCGTGCGTCGTCCCGGAGATTCAGTTCGTGCGGCCGAGCGACAACCTGTAGCGCACCCGCCGCGATCTTCGAGCGGGGCCGGTCGCCCAGGCGGGTTCTAGACCCGCTCCAGCTCGCGCCGCTCCACCTCGCGCTCGGCGCGCTCCACGCGGTCGAGGGCCGTCTGGTAGTCGTCGTAGCGACGGAAGACACGGAGCCACGCCCAGCCGTGATGGCCGCTGAGCTCGTCCGTTCGATCGCGTTCGCCGGTGTCGGGGCGATCGAGCGGCCCCGATGGGAGCGTGGAACCGTCGGATCGGACGGGCTCGGGCGCCTCGGTCGACTCGGCGTCGCCATCGGCCTCGGCTGCTCGGCGCGCCTTGATCGCCTTCAACTCCGCGACCGCCTCCGCCAGCTCGCCGCGGGCGACGTCGTCGCTGAGCAGGCTCCCCTCGAGCATCGTCCTCAGGGTGTGGACCTCGCGGTGGCTGGCTCTGCGTGACCGGCGGCCGGCCCGCGTGTAGCGGTCCCAGGCGCGGGCAAAGCTGACGAGGCTCGTTCGGCCGCCGCGGCGGTGGGCGGCGAGCATGGGACACACGCCGCCGTCACGGTCGGTGTAGGCACCCACGATGATGGGGCTCTCCTGAATGCCGTCCAGCATCGCGACTCGCGTGTGGTGCGGAAGGCACTCGATCGCGAACCGCAGGTCCTGTGCCGGACGACGTGGCCTTCTCATTCTCCGCTCAGCTCCTGTCGCTTAGGATGCCGCTCTCCGGCTGGCAAGTTACGCGGTCGGCGCGCGTCGTTCAAGCCGATAGCCGGCCTGAAAGGGGATCTGCATCCGCCTTGGTCTGCACATAGGTTATTGGGGCCTGGGGCTCACGCGCGAGCAGCAGCTCGGGCTGGTTCGCGAGGCCGAGGATGCGGGGTTCGACTCGATCTGGGCGGCGGAGGCGTATGGCTCGGACGCCGCGACCGTGCTCGCCTGGATCGCTGCGCAGACCGAGCGGATCAAGATCGGATCGGCGATCTTCCAGATGCCGGGCCGGTCGCCGGCGATGACCGCGATGACGGCCGCGACGCTCGACAACCTGTCGGACGGGCGGATGCTGCTCGGGATCGGGACCTCCGGCCCGCAGGTGGCGGAGGGATGGCATGGCCAGCGCTTCGCCAAGCAGATCCAGCGCACGCGCGAGTACGTGGAGATCCTCCGGAGGGCGCTCGCGCGCGAGCGGCTCGAGTTCGAGGGCGAGACGTACACGCTGCCGCTGCCCGACGGGCCGGGGAAGGCGCTCAAGCTGATGATCCCGCCGGTTCAGGAGCAGATTCCTATCTACATCGCGGCGATCGGACCGAACAACACGCGGCTCACCGGGGAGATCGCCGACGGATGGATGCCGTTCTTCTTCTCGCCGGAGTACGTGAACGAGGCCCGCGAGCTGCTCGAGGAGGGCGCGGCGCGCGCCGGCCGGACGCTCGACGGCTCCTTCGACGTCGCGCCGAACGTGAGCGTGTGCGTCGACGACGACGTCGACCGCGCCCGCGACGCCATGCGCCCCCTGCTGGCGCTCTACGTCGGGGGGATGGGCTCGCGCGAGCGCAACTTCTACAACGCGCTGGTGCGCCGCTACGGGTTCGAGGAGGCAGCCGACGAGGTGCAGGACCTCTACCTCGAGGGTAGGCGCGACGAGGCGGCCGCGGCGCTCCCGGTGGAGCTGATCGACCAGATCTCGCTGTGCGGTCCGAAGGAGCGCATCCTGGAGCGCCTGTCGGTCTACCGGGACGCGGGCGTCGGCACGATGGTGGTGACGCCGGTCGCGCCTGACGCGGAGGGGCGCTCGCGGATCGTGCAGGCGCTCGCCGAGGCGATCTGACCCCTCTCGACGCTCACAGCGGGGGCCGCGGCGATGCCCGGCGCAGGATCCTGCTGGCCGCGTTCGGAGAGCCGGGACACGCGTTCCCCGCCATCGCGCTCGCGCGCGCTCTCGTGGCCCGCGGCCACGAGGTTTGCCTGGAGACGTGGTCGCGCTGGCGCGACGATGTGGAGCGGGAGGGAATCCGCTTTGCCGCGGCGCCCGAGTACGAGGTGTTCCCGACCCGCGGGCGGCCACTGCAGCCCTATCAGGCTGCGGTGCACGCGGCGGGCGAGACCAGCGAGCTCGTGAGGGACTTTCGCCCGGACGCGATGGTGGTGGACATCCTCACGGTGGCTGCGACGCTGGCGGCGGAGCTCGAGGACTGCCCCTGGGCGACGCTGATCCCCCACCCGCTGCCGACCCGCGAGCGGGGGGCGCCGCCGTTCTCGGTCGGCGCGCGCCTGCCGCGAACACCGGTCGGGCGGCGGCTCTGGAGCGCGCTCGATCCGCTCGTGCGCAGCGGCGAGCGGCGAGGGCGCGACGAGTTGAACGGCGCCCGGGAGCGCGTCGGACTGCCGCCCGTGGGACACCTGCACGGAGGGATCTCACGCCGACTCGCGCTGGTGGCGACCTTTCCCCAGCTCGAGTACCCGCGCTCGGTGTGGCCCAGGTGGGCACGTGTGACGGGTCCGCTGCTGTGGGAGCGGCCCTATGGCGACACCGAGGCACCACCCGGTGGCGACCCGCTCGTGCTCGTGGCGCCGAGCACCTCGCAGGATCCGGAGCAGAGGATGCTCGCGGCCGCGCTCGAGGGGCTCGCGAATGAGCCGGTGAGGGTCCTGGCCACCACGAACCGGAGGCCTCCGCCCAGGCCACTGCCGGTTCCCGACAATGCCCGGCTCGTGGACTGGGTCTCCTATTCGCGCGAGGTCCCGCGCTGCGCAGCGGTGATCTGCCACGCGGGGCACGGAACGCTGGCTCGCTCGCTGTCGTGCGGGGTTCCGGTGGTGGCCTGTCCCGCCGCCGGCGACATGGCCGAGAACGCGGCGCGAGTGGCGTGGTTCGGGGCGGGCGTGGCGTTGCCGCGGCGGTTCACCACGCCGAGGGGGATGCGCCTGGCGGTGCGGCGCCTGCTCGGCGACGGGCGCTATGCGCGACGGGCGCGTGAGCTTGGCGAGTGGGCCGAGCTGCACGACGGGGCGGAGGCCGCTGCGGATGGGGTGGAGTCGATGGTGGGAGCGTTCCGGTAACCCCGACGCGCCGAGGGCTACTCCCTCCTTACCGGGCCGACTCGCGGCTCTCGGAGCTGCGGAGGTGGGACTCGAACCCACAACCGTCGCCTTAACAGGGCGCCGCTCTGCCGATTGAGCTACTCCGCAGCGAGGCTCGGAGGATAGAGGCACGACCGACGTGTCCGGCGGGAGTTCCGTGACCCCGGCCTCGACCTCTGCGTGGCAGTTCGAGCAGAGGAGGACGCACTTGCTGGCCTCACGACGCAGCTCATCGATCGACCGGGTAAGCCCCCTCCTCGACAGCCCGAAGCCGCACCAACTGTGGTGCTGAACGTCTCCCTACTCCGCGGTCTCCCTAAGGCTCCCCGCCTGTTCCGAGTGCTTCAGCTTGAGGAGCGTGGTCATCTCGATCTGGCGCACGCGCTCGCGGGTGACGCCGAGGTGCTTGCCGATCTCCTCGAGCGTCAGGGGATCCTCGCCCGAGAGGCCATAGCGCAGCTCGAGCACCCGCCGCTCACGCCACGAGAGCACCTCCAGGGCCTCCGCCAGGTTCGAGTTGCGGAGCACGTCCGCCACACGATCGAGCGGCTCTGCCGAAGTCGAGTCCTCGAGCAACTCACCCAGGGTGGCGTCTGAGCCCTCCCCGCCCACGAACTTGTCGAGCGAAACCGTCTCCCGCGCGAGCCGCGTTATCTCCTCGACGCGACCGACCTCCATCTCGAGCTCCTCCGCGACCGCGGCCGGCGACGGGTCCTTGCCGTCGCGCTGCGTCAGCACCCGCCGCGTGGTCTCTACACGGCGGATCTTCTCCACCATGTGGGACGGGATCCGCACCGTCCGCGTCTGCTCCGCTAGCGCCCGGGTGATCGCCTGGCGGATCCACCAGGTCGCGTATGTCGAGAACTTGAAGCCCCGGCGCCAGTCGAACTTCTCCACCGCCCGGATCAGACCGAGATTCCCCTCCTGGACCATGTCGAGCATGCTCAGCCCGCGCCCGTTGTAGTGCTTCGCCACCGACACCACGAGCCGCAGGTTGGCCTCGACGAGCGCGTTCTTCGCCTCCATGTCGTTCTGCTCCACGCGCTGCGCCAGCCGGACCTCGTCGCTCGCCGTGAGCAGCGACACCTTCCCGATCTGGCGCAGGTAGAGCCGCAGCGCGTCCGCGATCCCGCCCTCAGGGGGCGCCGGCACCACCCCTGCTCGAACGACGCCGCCCTCGTCGTAGGCGTCGTACGGGTCGTCGCTCGTTCCCTGCGCCTCCTCGGGCGCACCCTCCGCCGGCGGCGTGTCCTCGTCCCCGGCGCCGAGCCGGTCGTCGCCCGGCTCCGCCTCGATCGCCTCACCCAGGGCATCGTCCTCAACGGCCGACTCCCCCACGCGGTCGAGCGCGGCAGCCCCGTCGCCACCACCATTGACGCTTACGCCCGAGCCGACGGGGTCGTCGTCGGCGGAGCTCCCCGAGACCTCCTCGAGCGGCTCGTCTCGCTGGGACCCGCCCGCCTCGGCCTCGACGCTCAAACCGCCTCCCCCATCAGCGCTTCGAGCTCCGAGCGAACGCGCTCGCGGGCGGCCAGGAGCTCCCGCCGACGTTCGTAGTCGCCGACATCGGGCGCCGCCTTCAGGGCGCGCTCCAGGCGGGTCAGGTCGAGCGTGATGAAGCGCAGGCGGAGGTCGCTCTCCGACGTTGCCCTCTCCTCAGACGCCACCATGATCCCCTCCACTGCCGCCACCAACTCCGGATCGTCGTCGGGCAGGCCCGACAGCGGCGCCGCGAGGTGCTCCACCAGGTGCCGCCGGACCCGCCTGAGCGCCGCCGACGAGAGGTGCTCGTCATCGAGCCGTTCCAGGTAGGGCCGCCCAAGCGCAGGGTCCGCCACGCAGATCGCGAGGAAGTCGCGCTCCGCCCGCGTAGCCGTCTCGATCGATCGTACGAATCGATCGGCGTGACCACCAGCCGCCTCGCCACTCGAGGCCGCACCCGACGAAAAGGGATCGCCCTTCCTGGCCCCCCCTCCCCCGGCGGGGCTCTGTGTCGGTGTCGCCCTGCCACCGACACCGTCCGGCCGTATCGGAGTGGAAAGCTGGGTCATGATGTACGCAGTAGGTACGTCCAGCCGATCCGCAACATAGCGCACTAGCTCATCGCGGGTGGCGGTCCGCTCTCCAACCGACGCGATCAGCGGCCTCACTGCCTCGAGCGCGCGGTCCCTTCCTCCCCCGCTCTGGAGGTCGGCGGCCGTCAGCACGCGTCGTACCTCGAACTCGGGCACCGACATCGCCGTCTCGAGCAGCGCTCGAAATGCCTGCACTCCCCCCTCCGCCACGAGCTCGGCGGGGTCCCTTCCGTCGGGCAGGCCGACCACCCGGAGCTCGAGCCCTCGTCCCTGTGCCGTCCGGCCGGCGCGCAGCATCGCCTCCTGGCCCGACCGGTCAGCGTCGAGCGCAAGGCACACGGTGCCGGCAGCACGGTGGAGCTCGGCAAGCTGCTCCGGCGTCAGGGCCGTCCCCATGATCGCCACCGACTCAGGGACGCCCGCCTGGTGCAGCGCCAGCACGTCCGTGTAACCCTCGACCGCGACCACGATTCCGGCCTTGGCGGCGGGCGCCCGCGCTCGGTCGATGCCGAAGAGCTGACGCCCCTTGTGGTAGATCTCGTTCTCCGAGGTGTTCAGGTACTTCGGGCGCTGGCCCTCGCGCGCGGCGCGCGCGCCGAACCCGAGCACCCGCCCGCGCGCATCCGCGAGCGGAAACATGATCCTCGCCCTGAACCGGTCGTAGAAGCCCCCTCGGGACCCCCGCTGCCCGAGGCCCGCCGCGGCGATTTCCTCGACCGCGTAGCCGTCCCGCTGGGCCGACAAAAGCACTCGATCCCACGCGTTCGGCGCATACCCGACCCGAAACTCACGCAACACCTCCTCGCCCAGGCCTCGCTCCGCGAGGTACCCGCGCGCCGCGCGCGCCTCCGCGGACTCCCACAGGTAGCGCGAGTAGTACGTGGTCGTGCGCTCCACCAGTGCCAGCAGCCGCTCCCGGCGCCGGCGGCGCTCCTCGGCGGCAGGGTCCTCACGCTCGCGCCGGAGCTCCACGCCGTAGCGCTCGGCCAGGAGCTCCACGGCCTGGCGGAAGTCGAGCCCCTCCGCCTGCTGGACGAAGCGGAGCGTGTCGCCCGACTCCCCGCACCCGAAGCAGTGGTAGAGGCCGAGGTCGGCGCTCACCGAGAAGGAGGGCGTCCGCTCGTCGTGGAACGGGCACAGGCCGGTGTGGCGGCGCCCCACGCGGCGAAGCTCGGTCCGCTCCGACACCACCTCGACGATGTCTGCCGCCTCCTTGACCTGCTCGACGGACTCCCTGGTATAGAGCGCCACTACGACGCCTGGGGCACGGCCAGGCGCTGGAACGCCCGCACCGCGAACCTGTCCGTCATCCCGGCGAGGTAGTCGGTGACTCGCTCGACGTGCCCTGCGTCCGCGTCCGCCGCAGCCGGCGGCTCCGCCACGAGGTGATCGAAGAGAGCGCGAAGCGTGCGCTCGATCCGGGCGTGCTCCCCACGGACCGCCGGCCCGAGATAGACGCGCTCGAACATGAAGTCGCGCAGCCTCGTCATGGCTTCCCCCACCGCCTCACCCTGGACGATCCGGTCGGCGCCGCTCGAGTTCTCCACCAGGTCGGTCACGAGCGTGTCGATTCGCTCGGAGCCGGTGCGCCCCAGGACGCCGATCTCCTCACGCGGCAGGTCCTCCGCCCCGATCACCCCGGCGCGGACCGCGTCGTCGATGTCGTGGTTGATGTAGGCGATCCGATCGACCACCCTCACCACCTGGCCCTCCAGCGTGGACGGCGGCTCCGCTCCGGTGTGCCGCAGGATCCCCTCGCGGACCTGCTCGGTCAGGTTCAGCCCGCGGCCGTCCCGCTCCAGCCTCTCGACCACGCGCAGCGAGTGACGGTTGTGGCGAAAGCCGACGCCGAACCGCTCGCGCAGGCAGGCGTCGAGCACCGACTCCCCGATGTGGCCGAAGGGAGGGTGTCCGAGGTCGTGCCCGAGCCCGATCGCCTCGGTGAGGTCCTCATTGAGCGCGAGCGCCCGGGCCACCGTGCGGGCGATGCCGCACGTCTCCAGCGTGTGCGTGAGCCGCGTCCTGAAGTGGTCGCCCTCGGGCGCGATGAAGACCTGCGTCTTGTGCTTGAGGCGCCTGAACGCCTTCGAGTGCACCACCCGGTCCCGGTCGCGCTGAAACGGTGTGCGGAGCGGCGAGTCCTCCTCGGGCGCCACCCGACGCGCAGGGTAGGAGCGCTCGGCGAGCGGCGAGAGGAACTCGCGCTCCCATCGCTCCACGCGCTCGCGCAGCGGCGCCATGGCGGACCGCTCAGGAACTCGGGTGGCTTCCATCACGCCCCGATTGTCTCACCGCGGGCGGCGCGGCCGGCGGCGGACAGCGCCAATCATCTCAACCCTGGTTCGCCTGCGACAGGAGCCACAGCGCCAGCGTGGTGAACCCCACCATCACCGCCAGCATCCAGTACTGCGACTGCACCGCCACGCGCGCCCTGTCGTAGAGCACGAGCGCGCGATCGTGCGCGAGCACCAGCGCGGCCACGTGACCGGCCACGACGAATCCCACCTGCAGGTACCAGGTCGCGTTCGCTCCGAGCACTGCGTAGTCGATCGTGCTCGTGGCGGTCCCGAGCAGGTTCCAACCCTCCCCCAGCGGGTCCGAGGCGAGGAACACGATCGCCTGTCCCTGGGTAAGCAGGAAGCTCACGTAGTGAGCCGCCGCGTACACCACCGCGATCGGCACGAGCGTATGGATGAAGGCCCGCCGCAGACCCGTGGCCGAGAGGTTCCCGCCCACGCTCCGCACGCCTGCGATCCCGAGCGTGTAGAAGGCGGTCACGATGAGGATCGACACCACGAGCCCGGTTGCGAAGCTGAGCTCGAGGGTGGTACCGGGCCCCAGGGCGAGCGTGTCCCAGAAGTCCTGGAGCGTCGGCACGATCGAGCTCCAGGTCTCGGTGCCCGAGAAGCCGTCGAAGCTCACCGACCCGATCATCACCATGAGCACCGCCACGGTCCCCTGCAGCGGGTCGAGCGCGGCGAGCCCTGACAGCGGCCGGCGGACGCCGAGCTCCCGGCCCCGCCGCTCGAGCGGTGAGATGCGCGAGATCAGGTTGAAGTAGACCGAGAAGCCCTCCGCCCGGTCGATCCAGGCGTTCACGCCGTAGAGCGCCATCCCGAGGAAGTTGACCGCCGAGTAGATGAGCGTGGCGATCGCCAGCGAGCTCGGCGTATTCCCGCTCTCGGCCACGAGCTCCATCCACACGAACGCGAACAGCGCCAGCGCGGCCGGCCAGCGACCGAGGCGCTCGGGGTACGGAAGCGGCTCCGGCAGGCCCCCCCGAGTGACCCGGCCCGCCACCCAAGCGAACGCGCGCCCGATGGCCCGCCACGGGTTGAACGCCCGGTAGACGTCGCCGAGGAGCACGCTCGCCGGTACGAATCCGAGGAAGAAGACGACGTAGATGAACGTCGGGGCGAAGTTGGCCTGCGCCGCATCGGTTCCGGCGAGGCCGCTCGAGACCACGACGACGAGCAGGAACACTCCGATCGCCCCCGCCAGAACCTCGACCGCGGGGCTCGTGACGGCTCGCGCGAACCCGGTGGTGATCGGACGCCACCGCTCCGGTTCCAGTCGCGGCCTCGGCCACAGCACCGCCAGCGCCACGAACGACACGATCAGGACCACCGCCGCTCCCCAGGCGAACAGCCACTCGGGGATGGGGAGGTCGGCGCGGCCGACGAGCCCGTGGGCGAGGGCGGGCGCCGGCGCGAGCGCGCCGGCACCCAACGCCGCCCCTAGCCCAGCAACGAGGACACATCGCCTCACGATGGGGAAACCCTCAGCTCGGCGATGACCACGTGACCGATGTCGTGAGCCTCGACCTCGTAGATGCCCTCGAGGTCGGCCGGGAAGCTGAACTCGGCAGGCTCACCCGGAGCCACCTCCTCGGTGAGCTCGTACCCGTGCACGTGGATCTCGTCCGGCGCGTCGGACTCGACGGCGAACTCGATCCGCTGGCCCTTCTCCACCTCGATCTCCTCGACCCCTCCGGCGACCTTGCCGTTCCGGATCTCGATCGTGGTCGTCTCGGGCTCGGGCGGCGCCTGCCCCTCGTACCCGTCGGCGCCATCTCCGCCACGCGACCGCTCCTGGTCGGCCGCCGCCTCGGTCTGCCGGGCCGTGGCCGGGGCTCCGTCCTGATCGTCGTCTCCCGGGCGCAACACCAGGAACGCCGCGACCGCGACCGCCGCCGCGATCACGACCAGCGCCACGCGACTGGTCGTCGATTGCATCGCAAGCACCTCCGTTCTGGATCGACTCGGTCGCCGCTAACGCGCGACCACGGCGTCAGACGGAGGCGGCCGGCGGGGCTCTCCCAGCGAGGTTGCGGGCGAGGGGGTGGGCGACTGGAAGGTCGACGGCGGCGAGCAGGGGCGACCGGGTCGGGATTCGGCGCACGGAGGAGTGACACCGGCGCGCGGCACTCGCGAGGCAGGCGTCTGCACCCCGCATGACGATCGCCACCAGCAGCCCGACCGCAGCGGCGAGCGGCAGCGCCCACCAACCGCCTCCTCCCACCACTGCCTCGATGCCGCCGGGATGCCCAGCCGATGCGGCGCCCTCCAGCAGCTCCTGACCCGCGTAGGTCGCGAACAGCACCGCGGCGGCGGCGATCCACACACGCCCGAAGCGCCCGGCGCGGCCGCCGGCCTC
Source organism: uncultured Thermoleophilaceae bacterium (assembly GCA_963808955.1). Lineage (GTDB taxonomy): Bacteria > Actinomycetota > Thermoleophilia > Solirubrobacterales > Thermoleophilaceae > CAWEHQ01. Next base: position 102,254 of record CAWEHQ010000003.1, read on the forward strand.
GCCCCTCGTCCGAGCCTGCGCCAGCTGCGCGAGGAACTGGCCGGCCGCAACGGCCACGACGAGCGCGATGAGGGGCATGACCAGCGCCAGGTAGCCGTGCCCGTGCGCAGCCAGCGCATCGCTCGCCTCACCGCCGTAGCCGAGGACGTATCGCAGCTGGTGCAGCGCGAACGCGCCCACCGCCAGCGCGGCGGTTGCCCGCAACGCGAGACGTGCGTCGCTCATCGCGGTCCCAGTATGGCAATCGCGGCCTGCGCCGCCGCCACCCGGGCGATCGGTACGCGGTAGGCCGAGCAGCTGACGTAATCGAGGCCGGCACGCTGGAAGAACACGATCGAATCCGGGTCCCCACCGTGCTCGCCGCACACGCCGAGCTTGAGCTCGGGTTTGGCCTCGCGCCCCGTCCATGCCCCGAGCCGCACGAGCCATCCGACCCCGGGCTCATCGATGGTCTCAAAGGGGCTTCGGTCCACGAGCCGCTCGTCGATGTAGCGCTGAAGGAACCTCCCCTCCACGTCATCACGCGAGAACCCGAGCGCCGTCTGCGTGAGGTCGTTCGTGCCGAACGAGAAGAAGTCGGCCACCCGCGCAATCCGGTCGGCCACGAAGCACGCCCGGGGCAGCTCGATCATCGTGCCCACCGAGGGCTCGATGCCCTCGCCGGCCTCCTCTTCGTCGGCCACCCGCTCCACCAGTCTGCGGATCACGTCGAGCTCCTGCTCGTACGCGACCAGCGGCACCATGATCTCGAGCTCCGGCGCCTCGCCGGTCTCGTCGCGCACGGCATCCGCGGCCCGAACGATCGCGCGCGCCTGCATCTCGTAGATCTCGGGATGGACGACTCCGAGCCGACACCCGCGGGTGCCGAGCATCGGGTTCGACTCCTGGAGCGCATGCACGCGGTCCAGCGTCCGCTCCAGCTCGTCCAGGTCGCCGGAGCCCTCGGCCCGCGCCCGCGCGATCTCCTGCGCCAGTTGCTCTCGGTCGGGAAGGAACTCGTGCAGCGGCGGGTCGAGCAGGCGGATGGTGATCGGGAGCCCCGCCATCTCGCCGATGAGCCCCTCGAAGTCGCCCTGCTGGAGAGGGAGGAGCTCCTCCAGCGCCGCGCGTCGCTCCTCCTCGCTGTCGGCCATGATCATCGCGCGCATCTTCGGATGGCGGTCCTCTGCCATGAACATGTGCTCGGTTCGGCACAGCCCGATCCCCTCGGCCCCGAGCTCCCGCGCCTTGCGTGCGTCCTCCGGGGTGTCGGCATTCGCGCGCACACCGAGCACCCGCACCTCGTCGGCCCACTCCAGCACCCGCTCGAAGCTCTCGTCGACCTCCGGATCCACGAGCTCCACGTCCTCGGTCGTGACCGCCCCGGTGGTCCCGTCGATCGCGATCCGGTCACCGCGCCGTAGAACCTCGTCCTGGGTGCGGATCACGCCCTCCGCCGGGTCGATGTCGAGCGCCGAAGCGCCACATACGCAGGGCTTTCCCATGCCCCTCGCCACCAGCGCGGCGTGGCTTGCCTTTCCGCCCTCCGAGGTGAGCACACCGCGCGCGGCGTGGAAGCCGCCCACGTCGTCGGCCTCGGTGAAGGGCCTGACCAGGATCACGTCGCGGCCCTCCTCCGCCGCTTCGACCGCGTCCTCGGCGGTGAAAACGATCTCGCCCTTCGCCGCCCCGGGCGACGCCGGCACCCCACGCGCCAGCTCGGCGAACTCGGCGTCGCGAGCGAAGGTGGGATGCAGGAGTGCGTCGAGCGCGCCGGCGTCGATCGTCTCGAGCGCTTCCTCCCTCGAGAGGAGCGCCTCCGCAACCGCGTCGACGGCGAACCGGACCGCCGCCTGGGCGGGTCGCTTGGCTATGCGGGTCTGGAGCATGTAGAGGCGGCCGTCCTCGACCGTGAACTCCGTGTCCTGCATGTCGCCGTAGTGCGACTCCAGGGTCCGGAGGATCTCCATCAGCTCCGCGTGCACGTCCGGCATGGCGTCCTTCATCTCGGCGATGTCGCGCGGGGTCCTGACACCCGACACCACGTCCTCGCCCTGAGCGTTGACGAGGTAGTCGCCCGACGGTTCGGGAGCGCCGGTGACCTCGTCGCGCGAGAAGGCGACACCCGAGCACGATCGCTCGCCCCGGTTCCCGAACACCATCTGCTGCACGTTCACCGCCGTGCCCCACTCGTCCGGGACGCGGTTGATGCGCCGGTAGCGAACGGCCCGCTCGCCCATCCAGGAGTCGAAGACGGCGCGGATCGCCTGACGTAGCTGGTCCCCGGGCTCGTCGGGGAAGTCCTCCTCGGTCCGTTCGCGGTAGAGCTCCTCGAAGCTCCCCGCCAGAGCCTTCAGGTGGTCTGCGTCGAGGTCCGAGTCGAGCTCGACCCCCGCCTCGCGCTTGCGGTCGGCGATGGCGCGCTCGAGCTCCTCTCCCGGCACGCCGCGACAGACGGTGGCGAACATCTGCACGAAGCGCCGGTACGAGTCCCACGCGAAGCGCTCGTCGCCCGTGCGTGCGGCCAGGCCCTCGACCGATTCCCTGCTCACGCCGAGGTTCAGAACCGTGTCCATCATCCCCGGCATCGATTCGCGCGCGCCCGACCGGACCGACACGAGCAGCGGGTCCTCCGGGTCCCCGAGGCGCTTGCCGGCCAGCTCCTCGAGGCGCCCAAGCGCATCGGCAACCTGCTCGTCGAGGCCGCCCGGCTCCTTCCGGCCCGCCTCCATGTACGCGACGCACGCCTCGGTCGTGATCGTGAAGCCTGCCGGGACGCGCTCGGCGCCGAGCACACGGGTCATCTCCGCGACCCCGGCTCCCTTCCCGCCGAGCAGCTCGCGCATGTCGCGTGAGCCTTCGGAGAAGTCGTAGACGAGCTTGGTCTGCGTCGCTGTCCCCAAGGCGGGGGGCGATTCTAGTGCGCGGGGACGGTTAGGCCGGGTGGGGTGTGATTCTTTAGAAACATCGCCCGAGAGCCGTCACGCCACCCTCCGAAGCTTCACGTGGGCGTGATGCTCGAGCGTCTCCCCGATCGCACGGTCGGCCTGGCGCAACGCGGCATCGCCGGCGGCGGGCGACTCGGCGAGCGGCTGGGCGAGCGCGGTTACGAGGAACTCATGCGCTTCGGCCCCCAGCGGGAACGATGCCGCTTCGCAGGAGGCACACACGACGCCGCCGGCGGACGCGGAGAACGCGGTGAGCTCCGCGGCCTCGGCCCGTTCGCCGCACGAGGCGCACGCCGTGAGCTCCGGCATGAACCCCGCCGCCAGCAGCAGCTTGAGCCGGAACGCGAGGGCCTGCCCGCGGGTGGCGGCCGCCGCATCGCCGTCGAGCAGAAGGAGCTCCTGGCAGAGGAGGTTGTAGGCGGCCCGGTTCGGCTCCGCGGCGTCGAACAGGCGCAGCACCGCGTCGCAGGCCTCGGTGGCCCGCTCGAGCGACCCGCGGCGCTCCCTGAGGCCGGCGTGCGCGTTGACCGTCTCCGCCGCGGTGATCGTGGCCAGCTCGCCGCGGCCCTCGTGCAAGACGAGCTGCACGCGTCCCGTCGGCTCGAGCCTGCCGCCGAAGCGCGACCGTACCTTCCTCACCCCCTTGGCGACGGCGCCGATGCGCCCCCGATCCTCGGTATAGAGGTGCAGTACGCGATGCGCCTCGCCGAAGCGAATCGAGCGGAGAACCACGCCCTCAGTCTTGAATGAGCCAGCCATCTTCTGCTCTACACCCTCCTAGACTTTGAATCCCATGGCGGACAGCGAAAACGGCCAGGTCGTGCTCTACACGACCGAACCCTGCGGCTTCTGCCGGCAGGCCAAGGACCTGCTCGAGAACCGTGGGGTCGGGTACGAGGAGGTCAATCTGGTCCGCGATCTACCGGGCCGCGAGCGGCTCGTGGCCCTCACCGGTCAGATGACCTTCCCGCAGGTCGTCGTGGGCAAGCGCTCGGTCGGCGGTTTTCGCGAGCTCCTCGAGGCCGACCGCGACGGCACGCTCGAGTCGCTTCTCGCTCACGACCCACCCGGCTAGCGACAGAATCGCCATCCAGGCGGGCAGGGTCGTGGAATCAGTCATCTAGGCTGGGCGTCCGGGCGGTCGTGGCGATCGTCCTCGACCCGGCATGCCCGAGAAGAGCGCGACACCAGCTCCGCTCGCCGCCCCGGGCCGGCGAGCACGACTCAGAGCCGCGAGCGACTCGCTCCGGCGCCGACCCCTGCTCACATCGATCCTGGCGGCGGCGGTCCTGGCTCTGGTGCTCCGAGCCCCGTGGTTCGGCGCGCCGCTCGGAAACGACGAGGGCGGGCTTCTCTACGTAGCCGGTGAGTGGACCTCGGGCGGGCGCTTTCCCTACGGCGACTACTTCCTCGACCGCCCCCCGCTCCTGGTCCTCCTGTTTCGCCTGGCGGCCGAGGCCGGGGGACCGGTCGCCGTCCGCGTGATCGGGGCGGTCGCAGTCGCCGGGCTCGTCGTGCTGGTGGCACTGGTGGGCCGCGAGCTGGGCGGGGTGCGCGCCGCGCGCTGGGCCGCGGTGATAGCGGCCGTCCTCGGCTCCTCGCTCGCTCTCAGCTCGGTCTTCACCCCTGCCGAGGTGATCGCCGTGCTGCCCTCCACCGCCTCGGTCCTCCTGCTCCTACTGACGCTCCGGCGCGAGCGCAGCCGCGCGCCGCTTCTCGCCGGGGCCGGGGCGCTCGCCGTCGCGGCGCTCCTGGTCAAGCAGTCGTTCGGCGATGCCCTCGTCGCGGGAGTCGTGTTCCTTGCCGCGACCGCATGGTTCGGCCGCCGGACGGGACGCCCCCTGGTCGCCGACGGCGCGGCGTATGTGGCGGGTGCGTTCGTCCCACTGGCCGGCGTCCTGCTCTGGCACTTGCTCGCCGACGTCCCGAGCGGATCGCTTGCCTACGCTCTGTTCGGCTTTCGCCTCGACGGACTTGGTGGGCTGTCAGGTTCGGCCGGCGACACCCTCGGCCGGTTCGGCATTCGCCTGATGCTGCCGCTGGTGGGCTCCGGACTGCTGCTCGCCGCCGCGTGGGCGATTCCCGGCGTGCGCCGGCTCCGCGAGCGCCCGGTCGCCCGCGCCGTGGTCGCCGCCTGGGGCATCGCCGGCACGGCCGCGATCCTGCTCGGAGGCAGCTACTGGTCGCACTACGCGATCCAGATCGTGCCGATCTGCGCGGCCGCCGGCGGGCTCGCCCTGAGTCTCGCCCGGCCGCGGCTCGCGCACCTCACCGCGGTGGCCCTGGCCGCCCTGGTGGCTGCCGGGCTGGTGGTCGGGCCAACCGTGCGAGCGGAGGTGACCGAAGATCTCGGCGCACCCGCCGTTGCGGCGGTCATCCGCGAACGAGCCGAGTCGCGCGACACGCTCTACGTGAGGTACTCGCAGGCGAACATCAGCTACTACAGCGGCCTCCGCAATCCCTATCCGTACCAGTGGAGCCTGATGGTTCGCACCATTCCCGGGGCCGAGCGGAAGCTCCGCGTGCTGCTCGCCTCACCGCGCCGGCCCACCTGGGTGGTGGGATGGGACGCGACCACCGCGTACGGCCTCGACCCACGCGGAGCGACGGCGCGGCTCCTCGCGCGCCACTACCGGGCGGTGGCGAACGTCTGCGGGTACCCGGTCCTGCTCGAGCGCGGCGTCGTGCGTCCCGGCGGCGCGGGCGACAGGGCGGACTGCTCCGAGGGACAGGTCCTGCCCACGCTTCCCTGACGCTAGCCGCGCACCGCGGCGGGCGTCACGGAACCCGAACGGCTCAGCCGGGCACGCGGGCGTGGCTGGCACCGCTCGCATACGTAGGTGCCCCGACCCGCCGCCCTCAGCTTGCGAATCGGCCGTCCGCAGCGCGGGCACGGCTCACCCTCGCGTCGATGCACCAGGAAGCGGTCCTGGAACGACCCACGAGCGCCGTCGATGTCGCGGAAGTCGTCGATCGTGGCCCCGCGCGCGTCGATGCCCGCCTCGAGCGACTCCACGACCGCGTCGCGTAGCTCGCCGATCTGGCGCCGCTTCAGCGTCCCGACCGGCCGCAGCGGGTGAATGCGCGCGCGGAACAGTGCCTCGTCGGCGTAGATGTTGCCCACGCCCGCGATCCGCTCCTGGCTGAGGAGGAAGGCCTTCACGGGCGCGCGCCGGCCGGCCGCCAGCTCACGGAGCGCGTCCGCCGTGAAGTCGGGCCCGAGCGGCTCGACCCCGAGCCGCTGGGAGAAGTAGGCGTCCCGCGCCTCGACCCCCAGCAGCGCCACGCCGGTCCCGAACCGCCGCGCGTCACAGAAGAGCACGCTGGCGCCGGAATCGAGCACCATCCTGACGCGAACGTAGGGCGGCTCGGGCCCCGCGGCGTCACCAGCCGCAACGAGCAGGAGGTTGCCGGTCATGCGCAGGTGGATGACCAGGAAGACCTCGTCCGAGAGCTCCGCCACGAGATACTTCCCGCGCCGATCCAAGCGCTCGATGTGGCGTCCATCGAGGGCAGCGGCGAGCTCCGCCGGAGGTGCCGGGTCACACCAACGCGGATCGAGCACCTCGATGCGCTCCAGCACCCGTCCTTCGAGCTGCGGCTTGAGCTGACGGCGGATCGTCTCGACTTCGGGCAGCTCGGGCATCCCCGGCGAGGATAGGAGCTGCCGGTGCGGCTCAGCTGGTCGCGCGCGGATGCGCCCTGAAGTACACGTCCTTCAGGCGCTCGCTCGAGAGGTGTGTGTAGAGCTGGGTCGTGGCAACGTCGGCGTGCCCCAGCATCTCCTGGACCGAGCGAAGGTCGCAGCCGCCCGCGAGCAGGTGCGTGGCGAAGCTGTGCCGCAGCGTGTGCGGGCTCATTCGATCCGCGAGGCCGGCGCTCTTCGCGTGGCGCTGCACGATCTTGTAGAGGCCCTGGCGGGTGAGCCCCAACCCGCGAAAGTTCACGAAAACATGCGCCTCGGTGGGGTCCGAGACCAGGCGCGGGCGGCCGCGCTCGAGATAATCTCGCGCCGCTCTCGCCGCCGCGCGCCCGACCGGCACGAGCCGCTCCTTCGATCCCTTGCCGCGGGCGCGGAGCACCTGTGCCTCGAGGTCGATGTCGGCGAGCTCCAGGCCGATCGCCTCGGACGCGCGCAACCCGGAGGCGTACATCACCTCGAGCAGCGCGCGGTCGCGAAGCGCCGCCGGCTCGGTGCCCTTCGGCTGTTCGAGCAGCGTCGCGACTTCGCCGCGAGTGAGCACGTGCGGAAGGCGCTGGCCGCGACGGGGAGCCGTGAGCGCGGCCGTCGGGTCGCTGTCGCGGATCCCCTCACGGCGCAGATGGCGATAGAACGAGCGCAGGCAGGCGCTCTTGCGGTGGATCGTCGCCGGCGAGGCGGCCGCACGCCCATTGCCGCCCGCGAGCTCGGCGAGGAAGTCGGCGATGTCGCCGCCGGCGGCGTCAACCGCCGTAACGCCGCGTTTCTCGAGGAAGCGCCCGAACTGCAGGAGGTCGGACCGGTAGGCGTCGAGGGTGTTCCGCGACAGCCCGCGCTCGAACTCGAGGTAGGCCAGGAAGTCGAGCACCAGATGCTCGAACGGGCGGATCTCGAGGGGACGCGCGACAGTGGCCATCGCCCATCGTCATTCGGCCAGGCGCTTTCCATCCCTTGCCGTGCAAGGGCGCCGTCAGGGCGTCGCCGCGCTGCCCCGTGGCCGGCGCTAATCGGCGCCCAGGCGGCTGCGAAGCAGCAGCAGCCCCACGAGGCTCTTCGCGTCCTTGCACCGCTCGATCGCATCGTCGAGCGCGTCGAGCGGAACGGCCTCGATGCTGATCCGCTCGTCCTCCTCGGCGCTGGCTTCCACCGCCGACAGGTCGGTGGCGAGGTAGAGGTGGTAGGCCTCATCGCTGAACCCCGGCGACGCGTAGCAGCGCTTGAGCAGCTCCCACGAGCTCGGCGCCGCTTGCCGATCTCCTCGGCGAGCTCGCGTCGTGCCGCCTCGATCGGCTCCTCGCCCTCGTCGATCTTCCCCGCCGGCAGCTCCAGTAGCGATTGCTCACCAACCGCCTCGCGCGGCTGCGAGACCATGAACACGCTCTCGGCGTCATGAGCAACGATCACGGCCGCCCCCGGGTGGACGGCGACCTCCCTGGTCACCTCCTCGCCGTCGTCGTGGCGGAAGCGCTCGACGCGGACATGGATCATGTTTCCGCTCCAGGCCTCCTCGCCCGCCGATCCGAACGAACCCGCTCACGCGCTCGCCGCCACGATTCCGAACGCCAGGTCCAACCCGGTCTCGAGCGCGGCGCGGCTCACCCGCTCGTCGGGTTGGTGGTTCCGCTCGGTCCCGTTCGCGACGTTCAGGCACGGAAGGCCGCGCGCCTCGAACACGTTGGCGTCGGAGCCGCCACCGCTCGGCACGTAGCTCGGCTCGATGCCGAGCGACTCGAGCGCACGCGCGGCGACGGCCACGTGGGGCGCGGACCGCGGAGAGCGGTACCCGCGGAACTGCTCCTCGACGACGGTCTCCACATCGCATTCGGCGTCGGCGGCAGCCTCCGTCAGCGCATCGACCATCGACTGCGCCACCTCCGTGGCGCGCGCGTGGTCCACGCTGCGCGTCTCGAGCTCGACGAGGCACCGCTCCGCCACGACGTTGGTGGCGGTCCCGCCCTCGATCCGACCGACGTTCGCGGTGGTCTCGTCATCGAGCCGCCCGAGCTCCAGCGCGCCGATCGCTCGAGCCGCGGCGCTGATCGCGTTCCGCCCCGCCTCGGGACGGAGCCCGGCGTGCGCCGCCTGCCCGCTGAACGTGGCCTCGAGCCGGTAGTGCGTCGGCGCCGCCACGATCAGCTCGCCGATCGGCGTGGCATGGTCCAGCACGAACCCGAACTCGGCCTCGTAGCGTGTTGCGGTCGAAGGCCTTGGCGCCGGCCAGGGAGCGCTCCTCGCAGGTCGTGAACAGGAGCTCCACGCCCACCGGAGCGTGGTCCCGGACGAGCCGCCGGGCGACCCCCAGCAGCACGGCCACCGCCGCCTTGTTGTCGGCGCCGAGGATCGCCGGGTTCACGTTCTCGAACGCCCCGTTCCGCTCCACCACGTCGACCGGCGCCTCGAGCGGCACGGTGTCGATGTGCGCGCACATCAGGATCGTGCGCGAGCCCTCGGGGCCCGGAATCGCGGTGAACAGGTTGCCGGCATCCGAGCCTGTGGTGGTTCCGCTCCCGTCCTCCGTCACCTCGAGGCCGAGGGCGCCGAGCTCGCCGGCCAGGTGATCGGCGACCCTGCGCTCGCGGCGCGAGGGACTCTCTATCTCGCAGAGCGTCACGAAGTCCCCTACCAAGCGCCTCGCGTTCCTCGGCGGACGCCCGGACACCTTCGCCTGCCGGCGTCATCGGGCTTCGCCTTGGCCCGGGGGAGCCGGGCGAAGCCCGGCGAGGGGGCGAAGCCCCCGTGCTTCAGCCCCGCTTCCTTGGCATGCTCGGTCTCCGGGCGTCCGCCACACCCTTGGCGCCCGGGTCACTCCGGAGTGGGAGCCTCGGCCTCGTGCCGGACCGCGACCCGCGGTTCCGCCTCGGGCGGGCGCTCTCGGGCGCGGTCGAGCGCCGCGCCCACGAAGTCGCGGAAGAGGGGTTGCGCACGGAGCGGACGCGACTTGAACTCGGGGTGGAACTGCGAAGCGACGAAGAAGGGGTGGTCGGGGAGCTCCACGATCTCGACCAGTCGGTCGTCGGGCGACGTGCCCGAGTAGGTGAGCCCGTGCGATTCGAGCCGCGCCCGGAGGTGGTTGTTCACCTCGTAGCGGTGGCGGTGGCGCTCATAGACCACGGGCTCGTCGTAGATGTCGCGGGCACGCGTACCCTCGTGGAGCTTGACCGGGTCGGCGCCCAGCCGCATCGTGCCGCCCAGGTCCCGTACCTCCTTCTGCTCGGGGAGCAGATCGATCACCGGGTACGGCGTCTCCGGGTCGAACTCGGTGGAATTGGCGCCCTCCAGGCCGGCCACGTGACGAGCGAACTCGGCCACCGCGATCTGCATCCCGAGGCAGATACCGAGGTACGGGACGCCACGCTCCCGGGCGAAGCGCGCTGCGCGGATCTTCCCTTCGATCCCACGCTCGCCGAAGCCGCCGGGGATCAGGATGCCGTCACACGCCTCGAGCTGGCGCTCCGCCTCCTCGCGATCGAGCCCCTCGGCGTCGATCCAGCGCACGTCGACACGCGCGGCGTGGTGGAAGCCGCTGTGGTTGAGCGCCTCGATCACCGACAGGTAGGCGTCCTCCAGCTGGACGTACTTCCCGACGAGCCCGATCCTCACCGGCTCGGTGGCCTCGTCGGCGCGCCGGGCGAGCGCCTCCCACCGCGACAGGTCGGACGGCTCCGCCTCCATCCGGAAGTGGTCGAGCACCGCGTCGTCCACCCCCTCCGCGCGGAGGTAGAGCGGCACCTTGTAGATCGAGTCGGCGTCCCGCGCCGAGACCGTGGCCTCAACGGGCACGTTCGCGAACAGCGCGATCTTGTGGCGGATGTCCTGCGGACAGCGGCCCCTCCGAGCGGCACATGATCATGTCGGGCTGGATTCCGATCCGGCGGAGCTCCTGGACCGAGTGCTGAGTCGGCTTGGTCTTGAGCTCGCCGGCGTGACCGAGGTACGGCACGAGGGTCACGTGGACGAACATGCAGCGGTCGCGCCCCTGATCGACCTGGAACTGGCGCAGCGCCTCGAGAAACGGCAGCGATTCGATGTCGCCGACCGTGCCGCCGATCTCCGTGATCACGAAGTCGACCTCCTGCGCGTCGGCCACCAGGCGGATCCGCTGCTTGATCTCGTCGGTGATGTGGGGGATCACCTGGACGGTGCCGCCGAGGTAGTCGCCGTGGCGCTCGCGGTTGATCACCTTGTGGTAGATCGCGCCGGTCGTGACGTTCGAGCTGCGCGTGGTGTTGACGTCCGTGAAGCGCTCGTAGTGCCCGAGGTCGAGGTCGGTCTCCGCCCCATCCTCCGTCACGAACACCTCGCCGTGCTGGAACGGGCTCATCGTCCCTGGGTCGACGTTGATGTAGGGGTCGAACTTCTGGATCGCGACCTTCAGGCCGCGAGACACGAGCAGGCGCCCGATCGACGCCGCTGCGATCCCCTTGCCGAGCGCCGATACGACGCCCCCCGTGACGAAGATGAACCTGGTCGAGTCCTGGGGCTCACGCATGGAGGGTCTTGAACGCGAGTGTATCCGTCGCCTCCGCCGTCTCGGCGATCGCTGGTTTGCGGCGCGCCGACATCATGCGGCGGCCAGCAACTCCTCCGCGTGGCGGCGGGCGCCGGCATCCTCGCGGTCGGCGCCGAGCATGCGGCAGAGCTCCTCCACGACCGCGTCGCCCTCGAGGCCCTCGACCGTCGCCCGCGCCACGCCGCCCTCGGCGCTCTTCTCGATGCGGAAGTGCTGCTCGGCGAGCGAGGCGATCTGCGGCAGGTGCGTGATGCAGATCACCTGGCGACCCTCCGCGAGTCGGCGCAGCCGCTCGCCCACAGCGCGCGCGGTCTGCCCGCCGACCCCCGCATCGACCTCGTCGAACACGACGGTGCCGCGCTCGGCGGGCCCGCCGTGGCTCGCGACGCTCATCAGGGCGAGCATGGTGCGCGATAGCTCGCCGCCCGATGCGGTATCGCGGAGCGGCGCAGGACCGACGCCGGGGTTGGGCGCCAGCAGGAGCTCGACGCGCTCGGCGCCGGCAGCGCCGATCTCGTCGCGCCGCTCGAGCCGCACCTCGAAGGCGGCCTCCCCCATCGCCAGCGCCTGAAGCTCGGACGCGACTCGGTCCGCGAGCCTGGGCGCCGCACGGGCACGACCCTCGCTCACGCGGCCCGCGCCTTCCGCGAGCTCGGCCTCGGCCAGGGCGAGCTCTGCCCCGGCGTCCGAGATGGCCGCCTCCGAACCCTCCAGACGCTCGAGCTCGGCGCGACAGCGCTCCGCGTGGGCGATCACCGCGGCGACGGTGCCGCCGTGCTTTCGCTCGAGCCGCTCATACAGGTCGAGCCGCTCTTCGACCTCGTCGAGCCGGCCGGGCTCGACCTCGAGTCCCGCCTCGTAGCGGCGGAGCTCAGCGGCCAGGTCCTCCGCCTCGATCCTGAGCGCGGTGAGCCGCTCGGCCAGCGCTCCCAGCTCACCGTCGAGCCTGGCTCCGCCATCCGCGCCCTGCTCTGCCGCGGCCAGGAGCGCCGTCACCCCCTCGCCGTCGGAGGCCTCCGGCGCCAGCGCCTCCGCCCCGATCGCCGCCGCGGCTCGCAGCGTGTCGAGGCCTCGAAGCCGATCGCGCTCGGCAGCCAGTCGGCCACGCTCTTCCTCGGAGGGGCCGAGTGCCTCGATCTCGTCGAGCTCGAACGTCAGCAGGTCGCGATCTCGCTCTCGCGTCCCAGCGCGCTCGCGAAGCTCGGCGAGCGCTCGCCTGAGGCCCGCGGCGCGGCGATGGGCGGCCGCCAGGCGGTCACGCTCTGAGAGGTGATCGTGCCCGGCGAAGCGGTCCAGTACCTCGAGCTGCGCCGACGCCACCGTGAGCTTGCGGTGCTCGTGCTGCCCGTAGAACGCGACCAGCCGCGGGCCCAGCGCACGAAGGTCGTCCGCGGTAGCGGAGCGCCCCTGCACGAACGCACGGGTTCGCCCCTCGGCGCTCACGCGGCGTCCGAGCACCATCTCCTCGACGTCGCCCTCCGGAAGCCGGTCGCGAAGATCTGCGAACGGCTTCTCGTCGAGGAGCCCCGGCGGGGGCGCGAAAACGCCCTCGACGTATGCCTCGCGGGCATCGGGCCGAACGATGCCCGAACGTGGGCGCCCGCCGAGCAGCAGGTCGAGCGCGTGGGCCAGAACGGTCTTGCCCGCCCCGGTCTCCCCAGTCACGACTGTCAGGCCGGGGCCGAGCCGCAGCTCGGCCCGATCGATCAGGAGCAGGTTCTCGACGCGAAGCTCGAGGAGCATCGCCCGGGTTTACCAGTCGCGAGGGACGGATTGGGGCCGCTGACGAGGGTCAGCCGCCGGCATCGCGCCTGGCGCCGGAGGGCGTGCCCTCGACCTGCAGCAGCTCGTCCTCGTGCTCGACCTGGAGCGTCGTGTGCTCGAGGCCGTACCGCTCGCGCAGGAGCAGCTCGAGCTCCCGTCGCGCCCGGTGGCAGTCCCGATCGCGTGGCACGAGGACGTGCGCCGACAGCGCGGGGAACCCCGACGTGACCTCCCAGACGTGCAGGTCGTGCACCTCGGAGACGTCGGACTGCCCGGCCATGGCGCGGCCGACCTCGTCGGGGTCCATCCCCTCCGGCGCCGCCTCCAGGAAGACCCGCCCGGAGGCCCTCAGCAGCCCGTAGGAGGACCGCAGCATGATCGCCGCCACCACCAGGGCTGCGATGCCGTCGGCGCGGTCGAAGCCGGTGACGATCACGACCAGGCCGGCGATCGCCGTTGCCACGAAGGCGGCGAGGTCGGTGAGCATGTGCTGGAAGGCGCCCTCGATGTTCATGCTCTCGCGGTTCGCCCGCGAGAGCGTCCAGGTCGCGGCGAGGTTCACCGCCACCCCGACGAGCGCCACCACCAGCACAGCGACGCCGCCGACCTCGGGCGGCTCCGTGAGCCGGCGCACGCCCTCGTACACGATCAGGAGGCCGAGCACCAGCAGGGTGGCGCCGTTGAATTGAGCCGAGAGGATCTCCGCGCGCTTGAACCCGAACGTCATCGAGCCCCCGGCAGGACGGCGCGCCAGGCGGATCGCCACCAGCGCGAGCGCGATTGCGCCCGCGTCCGTGAGCATGTGTGCGGCGTCGGACAGGAGCGCCAGGGAGTTGACGGCGATGCCCACGACCACCTCGGCCGCCATGAACGCGAGCAGCAGCGCGAGCGCAAAGCCGAGCTTCCCGCGATCGGTCTCGCCGGTGCCGCCGAGGTCGTCCGCGGCGGGGACGTGTCCTCGCGCGTGGTCGTGTCGCGAGCCCATCACGATCAAGCCCGCGCCGCAGGCTCGCAGCCGTCGGCAGCGTCCTGGATCCTCAGCGAGTCCGGATCCCCAGGCGGAGCGGTGATCGCGACCGCTCCCTCCACGGTCATGTGGCCGAGCGAGAGCCAGGAGAGGATCCGGGCCCGGCGCGCCAGCCGAAGCCACCCGTGCCGCGCGAGCTGACGCGGCGCGAGATCGGCGACGCTCATCGCGACGCCTCACGATCGGTGCAACACCGAGCCTGCCGAGTGAGCGAGGCCACGCCTAGAGGCTAGGACGAACACCCGGCGCTCAGTACGCGATGCGGCCGAACTTCTCGCGAAGCCGCTCGTAGAAGCCCGTGCCGGGGATCACGGCGAGCCTCACGCGCTCGTGCTCGAACCGGACCTCCAGCTCGCTCTCGGGCCCGAGCTCACATACCGTGCGGCCGTCGGTCGTCACGTCAACCCCCTCGCGGTCCGAGCAGTTGAACACGCTGAGCGGTGTGTCGGGCGCGACCACCACCGCCCGCGCGGTGAGGCTGTGGGGAGCGATGAACGACACCCCGAAGCCCTCCACGCCCCAGGCGAGCAGCGGTCCGCCGTTAGCGAGGTTGTACCCGGTGGAGCCGACCGGAGTCGATGCGACGAGCCCGTCACACCGCACCTTTCCGAGCTGCTCGCCCTCGACCGAGTAGGCCAGCTCGGCCACGCGCGCGTTCGGGCGGCGGTGGAAGGACACGTCGGCCGCGGCCCGCCGCGTGCCCTCGGGGGTGTCGATCGTGAGCGCCGGCATCGGCAAGGTCGCGAAGTCGCCCTCGCGGACCCGCCGCAGGCCGTCCTCGAGCTCATGCCTATCCACGGTGGCGAGGAAGCCGATCGCCCCGTAGTTGACGGCGAATACCGGCACGTCGGTGGTGGCGAACAGCCTCAGGGCACTCAGGATCGTGCCGTCGCCGCCGAGCACGAGCGCGAGGTCGGTATCAGTCGCGGGGTCGTCGACCACGGTCACCGATTCGCCGTCTCGGAGCTTGTGCTTTTCCGCTTCGGCACTCGGCACCAGCGTCTCGATGCCGGCCTCCGAGAGCGCGGTCAGCGTCCGCTCGACCGCCCGCGCGGTGTCGCTCGTGTCCGTGTGCGTGAGAAGGGTGACGCGCCGGGGGCGGCTCACGGCTCCACCTCGCGGGCCGCGGCGTGCAGGTCCGAGACCACCCGCCGATCCTCCCCGCGTCCGACCCACACGAACGCCTCGCGGTTCCCCGCCGGCCCGGGCAGGTCCGAGGAGGCGTACCCGAGCACGGCGTATCCGAGCCCCTGCACCGCCGCGCCCACCTCCACCAGAGCAGCCCGCCTGTCATCGCTGGAGCGAACCACGCCGCCCTTTCCGACGCGGTCGCGCCCCACCTCGAACTGCGGCTTTACGAGGGCCAGACAGTCGAACGCCGGGCCTGCGCAGCGGAGGACGGCCGGAAGCACCTTTGTCAGCGAGATGAACGAGACGTCCACCGTGATCACGTCCGGCCGGTAGGGCAGCATCTCGGGATCGAGGTGCCTTGCGTTCACGCGCTCCAGCACCGTCACACGAGGATGGTTGCGAAGTCGCCAGTGAAGCTCGCCGTAGCCCACGTCCACGGCCGCGACCGCATCCGCGCCGCGCTGAAGCAGGCAATCGGTGAAGCCCCCGGTGGACGCCCCCACGTCGAGGCAAAGCCGGCCACCCGGGTCGAGCCCCAGCGTGTCCAGGGCGTTCGCGAGCTTGCGTCCGCCACGGGAGACGAACGGGGGCGGCGCCACGACGTCGACCGAGGCGTCGGGCGTCACGAGCTGGCCGGGCTTCGGCCCGCGGTCGGGAGCGCCCGCGACACGCACCTCACCCGCGATGACCGCGGCCGCCGCACGGCTCCGAGACCGGTACAGGCCTCGCTCCACGAGCAGGTTGTCGAGCCTCATCCGCGCCCTGGCCATCGCGGCAGCGTACTCAGGCCCGCCCAGGTCGAGGCAGCAGTTTCCGGGAGGAGCGTGAGCGCCGTCACACACGCCGGATCCAAGCGCCGTACGCTTGGTTAGAACTATGTTGCTTCGAGCTATCTCCCTCCCCACACATGGTGCGCTCGAGCTGGCCGCTGGCCTCGCGGTGGCGGTGACGCCGCTCGCACTCGGCTTCAGCCCCGCCGGCATCGTGGCGTCCGTGTTCCTCGGGGTGATCATGGTCGGCCTCGCCCTCGGAGCGAGTGCGCCGAGCGGTACGCCGACCCTGCCCATCCGGGTGCACGCCACCTATGACAAGTTCCTGGCCGCGGCGCTCGTGGCAACGGGCGTCGGTGCCGCGATCGCGGGCAACGTCGAGCTGTTCGCGTTCTTCGCGGCGGCTGGCGTCATCTACGCCGGGCTGATCGCTGTGACCCGCTACACGGCGGTTCGGGCATAGCCCAAAGACTTCCCTCACCGATCACATAGCATCACTCCTCCCTCGGAAGCGGCCCGCCATCGGCGGGTCGTTTCCTTTGCGGGGTGCCGCCGGTCCGGGCGTCTAGACGGTCGAGAGGACGCCGCGGCCCTCGAACACGGCCTCGGCCACCCGCCGCGCGATCGCGCCGGGCGTGAGGCCGACCTCCTCGCGCAGGAGGGCCGGCTTTCCGTGCGTGACGTAGCGGTCGGGAAGCCCGAAACGGAGCACCCGGGCGTCCGTGAGGGCGTCCCGCTCCGAGAGCTGCTCGAGCACCGCCGAGCCGAACCCGCCCTGGAGGACGTTCTCCTCGACCGTCACCAGCAGGTCGTGGTCGCGTACGAGGTTGCCGATCAGGTCTCCGTCGAGCGGCTTCGCGAAGCGGGCGTCGGCGACCGTGGCCTCGATTCCGTGCTCCTCGAGCTGCGTCGCGGCACCGAGGGCGAGCGGCACACCGAAGCCGTAGCCGAGGAACGCCACCCGCTCACCCTCGCGCAGCACCTCTCCGCGGCCGATGTCGATGACCTCGGGGCGCCCGGGCAGCGCCACGCCTTCGGCCTCGCCGCGCGGGTACCGAATGGCGACCGGTCCGTGCTCCGCGGCGAGCGCCGTGTGCAGCATGTGCACGAGCATCGCCTCGTCGCGCGGCGCCATCAGCGTGATGTTCGGGAGGCAGCGCTGGTACGAGATGTCGAACGCGCCGTGGTGCGTGGGGCCGTCGTCGCCCACCAGCCCGGCCCGGTCCATCGCGAACACCACGTTCAGGCCCTGAAGGCAGACATCGTGGACGATCTGGTCGTAGCCCCGCTGGAGAAAGGTCGAGTAGATCGCTGCGACGGGCTTCATGCCCTGCAGGGCGAGCCCCGCCGCAAAGAGCACCGCATGCTGTTCTGCGATCCCGACGTCGTAGTAGCGGTCGGGCAGCTCCCTCTGAAGGATGTCGAGGCCCGTGCCGGAGTTCATCGCGGCGGTGATGCCGCAGACGCGCTGATCGCGGCGGCACTCCTCCACCAGTGCATCGCCGAACACCTTCGTGTACTGCGGCACCGAGGGCTTCGCGGGACCGGTCGGCGCCTTCTTGGGCGCCGGAGCGCCGTTCACGATCGAGGACGGCTTGGCCGCGTGCCACTTCTCCATGCCCTCGAGCCCGCCCTCCTCGGCCGGAGCGAAGCCCTTGCCCTTGACGGTCTTCGCGTGGACCACCACTGGGCGGTCGGCCTCGAGCGCGTCCCCGATCGCGTCCCGCAACGCGGCGACGTCGTGCCCGTCGACCACCCCGTAGTAGGCGAGGTCGAGCTCCTCGAACAGAAGCCCGGGAGCCCAGTATGCCTTCAGCGACTCCTTCAGCACCGGCCCGAGCCGCTCGAGCCGCTCGCCGATCCCCACCGGGAGGCGGGTCAGGCTCTCCTCCACCTCCTCGCGCGCCCGGTGGAGCTTCGGGTTGAGCCGGACGCGGTTGAAGTAGCGCGACATGGCGCCGACGTTGGGCGCGATCGACATGCCGTTGTCGTTCACGACGATGACGATCGGCACATCCAGGCCGCCGGCGTTCTGGAGCGCCTCGAACGCCACCCCGCCGGTGAGCGCCCCGTCGCCGATGACCGCGACCACGTGGCCGTCCTCGCCCACGCCGCGCCGCATGGCCTCCTTGAGGCCGACGGCGTACGAGACCGACGTCGAAGCGTGGCCAGCGCCCATGATGTCGTGCTCCGACTCGAAGATAGAGCAGAACGGCGCCAGCCCCTTGTACTTGCGGATCGTGTCGAGCTGCTCGCGCCGGCCGGTGAGCACCTTGTGGGGATAGGCCTGGTGCCCGACGTCCCAGAGCACCTTGTCGCGCGGCGAGTCGAGCAGGCTGTGGAGCGCCACGGCGATCTCGCAGGCACCCAGGTTCGCGCCGAAGTGCCCCCCGATCTCGCCGATCGTGTCGATGATGAGCGCGCGGACCTCGCCGGCCAGCTGCTGCAGCTGCTCGTCCGAGAGCCCGGTGAGGTCGGACGGGCCGTCGATCTGGTCCAGGAGGCTCATCTCTGCCGGGTGAGGATGTAGTCCGTTGTCTGCTCGAGCTTCTCGGTGTCCCCGCTGGCGTCCGCGAGCGCCGCGCGGGCCTTGCGGTGCGAGTCCGCCGCGAGCTCGCGGGCCCGCTCGAGGCCGAACACGCTCACGTACGTCTGCTTGCCATGGCGCTCGTCGGATCCTCGCGGCTTGCCGAGCGCCTCCTCGCTGCCGGTGACGTCGAGGATGTCGTCGACGATCTGGAACATCACGCCCAGCTCGACCGCGAACCGGTGGTAGCCGATTGTCGCAGGTTGCGACATGCCGCCCAGTAGCAGTACGCACTCGACCGAAGCCGCGATCAGCCGCCCGGTCTTGCGCTCGTGCAGCCGGCGAAGGCCCGACTCGTCGAGGTCGGCGTCCGCGGTCACGTCCAGGTACTGGCCGCCGACCATGCCCTCCACCCCGGCCGCCGCCACCAGCGACCTCAGCGCCGCCAGCACGTTCGTCGGCTCCCCGGCCTGGCGTTCCAGCACCAGCCGAAGTGCCTCCGCGAAAAGGCCATCGCCCGCGAGGATCGCGACGTCCTCGCCGTGAGCGACGTGGCAGGTCGGCTGACCCCTACGAAGCTCGTCGTCGTCCATCGCGGGAAGGTCGTCGTGGATGAGCGAGTAGGTGTGCACGAGCTCGAGCGCCGCCGCCAGCGGCAGCACGTCTGCGGTCTCGCGCCCGAGCGCCTCCGCGGTGGCAAGCGCGAGCACCGGGCGGATGCGCTTGCCGCCCGCGAGCAGCGAGTAGCGCATGGCCTCCTCGAGCCCGGCGATCGCGACCTCGTCGGTGAACCTGAGGCCGGCGAGGTAGGCGTCGACCTCGGCCTGGAGCTCGTCGGGGTAGGCGGCGGTCGCGGCCCCGGCCGAGGGCGTGGCGCGCGTCAAAGGAGCCGCTCCTGCTCCGGCGTATCGTCGAGCGGGAGCTCCGCCCCCACGGCACGCGCCTCACGGTCGAGCTCCGCCGAGATCTGTGACGCGAGCTCCGCGCACCGCTCTACGAGCGCAGCTGCCTCGTCGCCCTCCGCCGCACCCGAGCGGAGGCGCTGGGCCACGCGCTCGAGCTCCTCCGCGTAGCCCCGCAGCGTGCTCGGCTCCGCGCTCATCCGGTCGCCACGCGTTCCCGCTGCGCCGCCCCGAGGATCCCGTTCACGAAGGCCGGCGTCGCCGTACCGCACAGCTCCTTCGCGGCCTCGACCGCCTGGTCGATGGCCACCTCATCGGGCACGTCGTCGCGATGGAGGAGCTCGTACAGCGCCACGCGCAGGATGCTGAGCTCGAGCGGGGCGATCCGATCGAGCGACCAGCCCACCGCGTGGCGCGCGATCGCCGCGTCGAGGCTGTCGCGCTCCGCGTCGACGCCCTCGGCCAGCTCGCGGGTGAACGACGTCGTGGACCGCGGCAGCACGTCCGCCAGCGAGCGCTCCGTCACCTCCTGCTGGTAGAGCGCGACCACGGCGGCACGGCGCTGGTCCTGGCGGCGCATCGCTAGCTCGCGCGCATCCGTTACGCGCGAGCCACGTAGGCGCCGGAGCGGGTATCGACCCGCACCCGGTCGCCGGCGTTGACGAACAGCGGCACGCGGACGGTGACGCCGGACTCGAGCTTGGCGGGCTTGTCGCCCCCTCCCGATGCCGTGTCCCCCTTCACGCCCGGCTCGGTCTCCGCGACCGCGAGCTCCACCGCGCTCGGCACCTGGACGTCGGTCGGTCGCTCGTCCACGTACAGGACATCGACCTCCTCGCTCGGTAGCACCCAGCGCAGCGCGTCGGCTACGTCGGCCTCGGGGATGGTCAGCTGCTCGTAGGTCTCGAGGTCCATGAAGTGGGCGTCGGTCCCGTCCGCGTAGAGGAACTGCATCCGCCGCGACTCGGTGCGGATCGGCCGGAACTTCTCGCCCGCGCGGAAGGTCTTGTCGAGCACCGCTCCGTCGTCCACGCGCTTCAACCTGCTGCGAACGAAAGCGCCGCCCTTTCCAGGCTTCACATGCTGGAACTCGACGATCTTGAAGACGGTCCCATCCACCTCGATATGGGTGCCGTTCTTGAACTGGTTGGTGGAAATCATCGGGAGGCGGCGCGGGGCGCTACGGGACGCCACAAGGCTAGCGGCCCAATGCTTGCCCGAAGGCACCCGGCTGGTGTAGACAGGAACTGCTCGATGTCGCTTGTCGAGGGTGTCCACCGCGCGACATGCGACGGGGTGTAGCCGGAGAGTGACGCGCGCGCCGCCGGCCGTTACTGCCCAACGTCGTTGAGATCCGGCGGCAGCCGGCCCTCATCGCGCAGCTTCTCGAGGTGCGCCTCGAGCGTGACCCGCGCCGCGGGGCGGAGCTCCGCGGGCACGTCGCTCCACGCTCGGTCGAGCAGCTCGTCGTGGGTTCGGGCGCCGGCGTCCAGGGCGGCCACGAGGTTGCGTTCGCGCTCCAGTCGATGCTCCAGGTAGCCCTCGATCCGTGCGCGTGCGTCATACACGAACGGGCCGTGCCCCGGGCACAGGACCTCGAGGTCGAGCCGGCTCAGCGTCCGAAGCGACTCGAGGTAGGCGGCGAGGGCCCCGCCGCCCGGTGCTACGAACACGCTTCCCGTCCCGAGGATCGTGTCCCCGGTGAAGCAGACTCCGCCGCGCACCAGGCAGACGCTGTCCGGGGAGTGCCCGGGCGTGGCGACGACGTCGAACGGACCGACGGTTTCACCACCGCGCGGTCGTTTGACCGGCACGCCGCCAGCGCGCTCCGACAGCGTCGGCGCTCCGTCCGCGTGGTCGTCGTGGCCATGGGTCAGGACGATCCCATCGACCGACCCCTCGGCCGCGTCGAGCAGGGCATCGAGGTGTCCCGCGTCCGCCGGCCCTGGATCGACCACCCACCGATCGACCACATAGCTGTTGGTGCCGTCGAGCGTCATCGGCGACGGGTTGGGCGCGGTCACGCGCGCCACCCCCTCGGGAGCGACGTCGCTCAACGCCCGAACAGCGCCAGCGTCGCGGTGAAGCCGTGCACGAAGTTGCGGTCCCCGACCGGCCCTATCTCGCCGGCGCAGAAGAAGCCGGCGGCGGGCGCCCCGTGGGATTCGCGGGCGAGCAGAGAGGCGTCGTGGTCCGGCTCCCCGAACATGTGCGATCCCCGCCCGTTGCAGGTGAAGAGGAGGGCGCCCGCCGGCGGCTCGCCCAGCTCATCCAGCTCGCGAGCTAGCGTCTCGCGCAGATCCTCATCGGCCGAGGCGCCGTCGCGGACCTGCATGCGGATCGTCTGGCCGACCCTCACCCGCTCTCCGACGCTGATCGACTCGCTCTCCTCGTCGACGCCGAGCAGCCCGCGCACCAGGAAGTCGCCGCGCCTGTAGTCGGGCTTGTTCTCGTCCACCACGATCCCGAGCAGGAGGCCCTGGGTGGCGAGCGCCCGGTCGTGCGCGTCGAGCTCGAGGATCGCCTGCTTGAGCCGTTCGAGCGCGGGCTGACTCGCAAGCTCGTGGACCACGTTGCCCTCGGCCGCCGTGATGACCATCTCCGGGCCGATCGGACGGGCGCCCTGGGACACGCAGGGACGGACGTCGACGCCCGCGAGCGTCACGCCGACTGCGCCCTCCCGCACGAGCTCGCCATCGGAGAGGAGTGCGGCCAGCCCGGGGCCTCCGCCCGCGCTCGCGAGTCCGCCGATCACCGGGAGTCCCGGGTGGTCGGTCGCGATCTGGGCCAGGAGCGGCTCGATCGGGAACGTGTACGGATCGACGAGCATGATCACCGCGTGCGCCCCGTCGAGGTCGGGGATCCCGGACACCGCCACCGCGGACTCGCCCGCCGACGTGGCCTCGAGACGGAAGCTCTCGAGCGTGGCCTCGGGGAGGGACGCCGCCCACACGGCCACCCCGCCGGCCTCGAGCTCGCGGCCGTCCGCGACCACGCCTTGGGCTCCGCAGCCGATCAGGGATCGCGGCTGGAGCCGTTCCCTCACCGCCGCCACGCCCTCCTCGACCTCGCTCAGGTTGGGCGCGCCGACGAAGATCGCGGCGAGGTCCGCGGTCCGACCGTCCAGGCCCTCGGCCGCGGTCTCCGCCGCCTCCACGAAGGACGCGGCCCCGTCGTTCGTCGACGCGAGCCCGGTGGCGATCTGACCGCTCACTGATGCCTATCTTGACGCGCCAGGCCGCGCACGTCACCCAGACCGGGACGCCCGACTACATCAGCCGCTGCTGGGGCTCGTCGACCGGCGGTCCAGGATCCTGACCGAGCAGCGCGCGGAATCGGCGCGCCGCGGTCGGGGCGTCGTCCGAGCGGTTGTTGTTGAACATCACCCTGACCTCGTCGGCGTCCTCCGCGAGACGGCGGGCGCGGTCGCCGATCTCGCCGAGCTCCTCGTCGGTGTAGCGCCAGCCGAACCGCTCGGCGACCGTGGTACCGCTCATGTACCCGTGCGCGTTGCGGCCATGGGCGCGGATGTAGGCGAGGTCGTCGCGGGTGACCGCGTCCACCGGCGGCATGATCGGCACGTGCTCCTCCTGCGGTGCGTCGACGCCCACGTAGGTCGCACCGACCTCCGAGAGGAAGGCGAACGTGTCGGTCGCCCGCTCGCCCTCGACCCAGCCGCGGTGGCGTAGCTCGATCGCGACACGTCGCGGCGCCGCTCGCTCGATCAGGGGCGTCAGCTCCTCCAGCTCGTGGTCGCCAGGTGCGAACGCCGGCGTCAACTGGAGAAGCAGCGAGCTGAGCTTGCCGGCGTGCTCGATCGGTTGGAGCGCGGCCACGGTGCGGTCGAGGATCTCGGCCTCGAGCTCGGGAACCAGGCGGACGCGGCCGCGGGCACTGGTCTCGACCCCGTCGCGGAGGTCGGGCGGCAGCGAGTCGAGCCCGGCGGCGTGGCGTGAGAGCAGGCGATGGAGCTTGACGTCGAAGGTGAACCCGGGCGGGGTAACCTCGTCCCACCGCTGGACCGTCGACTCCGCGGGCACGCCATAGAAGCTCGCGTTGAGCTCCACCGCCTGGAACCGCTCGGCGTACCAGGGCAGCCGCTCACGCGCGGGCATTCCGCTCGGATACCAGTCCTCGACGAACCCGGGATCGGCCCAGCTCGAAGTGCCCACGACGACCCGTCCGGCCATTGCCTGGACCGTACGCGCTCGCAGAAGCGCACGCCGGCGACGAGCAGCCGCGACAAGCAGTCGCTTCTGGCAAGGCGTCGGCAAGCACCAGTACCTCCCAACTGGCTGTTGCATAGCAACAGTAGGGTGGGATGCTTCCGCCAATCCCCCCTCTCAGCGTCCCCGCCGGCCGAAGCTGTGGGCGGTGGGCGCCACTGCGCCGAGGTCGCGGGTGTTGCCGACGGCGGCCTCTCCGTCGCGGATCTCGTCCATGCCGCGCTCGTCCGTGCTCCACGCCCGTCCCGGCTCGATGTGGCGAACCTTTCCGAGCGGCTGATCGGGGCGCTCTAGCCGACGGAGGTCGCCCACCACGATGTTGGTGGTGCCCTCGCGGCGCTCGAGCCGGCCGTCCACCAGCACCACCGGCTCCGTGCGCACCGCCTGGCGGCATCGCTCGTAGACGGGCGGCGGCACGATCAGGTTGATCGTGCCGAGCTCGT
Source organism: uncultured Thermoleophilaceae bacterium (assembly GCA_963808955.1). Taxonomy (GTDB): domain Bacteria; phylum Actinomycetota; class Thermoleophilia; order Solirubrobacterales; family Thermoleophilaceae; genus CAWEHQ01. Next base: position 126,181 of record CAWEHQ010000003.1, read on the forward strand.
CCTCCAGCAGGATGAAGGTCACCCCCCGCGCGGTCGCCGGCCGCTGGCGCGCCACGACCAGCCCGGCTACTCGGACCCGCGCGCCGTTGCCGGGCAGGCTCGAGGTCGGCGCTCGAGCGCACGTCGTCGCCCAGCGTCGGGCGCAGCAGCTCGATCGGATGCTCGCGCAGGGTCATGTGCGTCGAGCCGTAGTCGGCGAGCATTCGCTCCCAGGGCGACAGCTCGGGCAGCGCGGGCGGCTCGGCGGGCTCGAGCGGCAGCGCGAGCTGAGTTCCTTCCGGCACGCTGGTGCCGGGGACCGAGGCGCCGAGCAGCCAGAGCGCTTTGCGACGTGACGTGGCTTCGGGCGGGTCCTGTCGCGCTCCGGCGTTTCCCGCTCGGGCTCGCTTCGCTATGCCCTCGGGGATAACGCCTGCGCGCACCACCCGCCCGCCGCGGCGTCCCAGGTCCCCTGTCGAGGAGCGATCATCGTCGCTCACCAACTGGTCGCACGCGCCCGCCCAGGCGAGGCGCTCGAGCGCGTCGCGCTGCGTCGAGCATCGAGCGGCCAGCTCGGTGACCGAGCTGAACGAGCCCCCTCGCATGCGCTCAGTGACGATCTCGCGCACATCGGCCTCGCGGACGCCATTCACGTACGCGAGCCCGATGCGAACGCCGAGCGTGCGACTCTCGCTCGCTTCGTCGGCCTGGGCATGGCTCGCGCGGGTGGCGACGGTGGAGACCTCGCCGCGCAGCGTCCCCAGCGGAGCGGAGAGGTCTCCACCGGAGACAGGACCCGCGCCCACCGACTCCACGGTGCATTCGACCGACGAGCAGAGCACGTCAGGAGGAAGCACAGCGATCCTCCGCCGCTGAGCCTCGTGAACCAACACATCAGGCGGATAGAACCCCATCGGCTGCTCGTTGAGGAGGGCGCAGAGGAACTCCGGCCCGTAGTGGACGCGCAGCCAGGTCGACTGGTAGGCGAGCAGGCCAAATGCCGCCGAGTGAGCCTTGGGGAACCCGAAGCCCGAGAAGCCCACGATCTGCGCGTAGACGCGCTCCGCGACCTCGCGTGAGACCCCGCGCGCCTCCGCCCCGTCGAGGAACTTCTGCTCGTAGGCGCGCATCGCAGCCTCCGAGCGCTTGCGGCTCATCGCGCGCCGGAGGCCCTCGGCCTCGCTCGGCGAGAAGCCGGCGAACGCCATCGCCACCTCCAGCACCTGATCCTGGAAGACGATCGCGCCGAGGGTGTCGCGCAGCACCGGCTCGAGCGAGGGGTGCTCGTAGGGGACCTCGTAGTCGGGGTCGTCGCGGAGCGCACGGCGCCGCTCGATGTAGGGATGGACCGCTCCTCCCTGGATCGGTCCGGGGCGTACCAGCGCGACCTGGACGGTGAGATCGTCGAGCGATTCCGGCCGGGTGCGCACGAGCATCTGCATCTGCGCGCGGCTCTCGATCTGGAAGACGCCCATCGTCTCGGCCGCCTGGATCTCCCGGTACACCTCCGGGTCGTCGAGCGATATGCGCGAGAGGTCGATCCGCTCACCGCGGGCCCGCGCCACCCGCGAAACGCAGTCCTCCACCGCCGACAGCATCCCCAACCCGAGCAGGTCGATCTTGAGGAAGCCTGCGTCGGCGCACGAGTCCTTGTCCCACTGCACCACCTGCCGCCCCTCCATCGCGGCAGGCTGGATCGGGCACATGTCAACGAGCGGATCGGTGGAGATCACCATCCCGCCGGGGTGCTGGCTGGCATGGCGAGGGAGCGCGTAGACGTCCTCCATCAGGCGGAACAGCGACTGCCATCGCGGCGAGGCGGCGCGCCGCTCTCCCACCGCCTCGGTTATGTCACCCCGCGCCCTGCCCACCTCCCAGGGATCAGCGGATCGCGCGGCGCGCTCGACCTCGCCAGGCGGCAGGCCGAGCGCCTTCCCGAGGTCGCGGATCGCGCCGCGCACGCGGTAGTTCGAGTACGAGGCAACCAGCGCGGAGCGGTCGCGGCCGAACCGCTCGTGGACCCTCGGGATCAGCTCCTCACGGATGTCGCGCGGGAAGTCGAGGTCGATGTCCGGGAGCGCGGTGAGCTCCTCGTTCAGGAAGCGGCCAAGGAAGAGCTCCTTCTCGATCGGGTCGACGTGCGAGAGCCCGGTCAGGTAGCAGACGATCGAGGAGACGCTCGACCCTCTCCCCCGTCCCGGCGGCAGCACCGAGCGGGCGGCGTCGCGGCCGCGCACCCTGCACGCCACCTCGCGCGCCAACTCCAGCATGTCGCGGTGGAGCAGGAAGAAACCGGCCAGCCCGAGCGTGCGGATGATCGCGAGCTCCTCCTCGAGCCTTCGCTCCGCCTCCGACCGGCTTGCCCGCCGCTCGTACCGGCGGGCGAGCTCGGCCCGGCAGATCTCGGCCAGCTTGCGGTCAGCAGTTGGATCCTCCGACCCCGGATAGCGGTAGCCCAGGTCACGCGTGATGTCGAAGCGGAGCCGCTCGGCGAGACGGCCCGACTCGCGCACCGCCTCGGTGTGGTCGCGAAAGCGCTCGGCCATGGCCGCCGGCGTGGCGAGCACATGCGAGCCGTTGCCGCGCCGGCGCGCCTCCGACTCGTCGAGCGTGGTGCCCAGGCGCACCGCCACCAGCGCGTCCTGCAGCAGGGTGCGCGACCGGTCATGGGCATGAACGTTGCCGGTGGCCACCGCCGGCACGCCGAGCCGGTCCGCGAGCGAGGCGAGCAGCCGGTTGCGGCGGCGGTCGTTGCGGCCGAAGGGCCGCTGCAGCTCGACTCTGAGATGGTCGGAACCGAAGGCGGCGAGGAGACGGCTGGCGAGGGCGGCGGCCTCGGCGTGCTCGCCGCGGGCTACTCGTGAGGCGATCAGGCCGTTCGATGCGCAGCCTGTCAGGCAGACGAGACCCTCGGTGTGGCGCTCTATCTCCTCGAGCGTGACTTGCGCGGGGTGTTGCTGGGCACGGGTCCTGTCTCCGGCAGAGACCTCAGCACTTCGCTTGGCACGCTTCGTGCTGAGATCTCCGCCGTCGCCACCCGTGCGTGTGGCGCCGCTTTGCACGATCTTCTCGCTTGGAGCCTCGCCTCGGGTCCCTGCATGGGCCAGGGTGATCAGCCGGCAGAGGTTGCGGTAGCCGGTCCGGTTCTCGCAGAGGAGGGTCAGGTGGGAGTCGTCGGCCAGCGTCAGCTCGGCGCCCGTGATGGTGCGGACGCCCAGCGGGGCGGCGGCCTGGGCCAGCTCCATGATCCCGCCGAGCGAATCGTGGTCGGTGAGCGCTAGTGCCTCGTGGCCCTGCTCGGCCGCCGCGGCCGCGATCTCCACCGGATGCGACGCCCCGTCCAGCAGGGAGAAGGCGGAGTGGCAGTGGAGCTCGACGTACGACACGCGAACACATGTTCGCATAGGAGCAGGCGGATGCCGCCGGTGTCGGGGAGCGGGGTCGACCGGAGCCATCCACTCCGCGGGACCCAGCCTCAGCGGTCCGTTGCGCAGTTCCAACGGCCATCGCGTCGGCCGGCCACCATCACGCCCGCTGGACGAACCAGGCGCCCGTGACCAGGTCGCGGAAGACGACCGCGTTGGCGCCGCTCCGGAGCACGAGCTCGAAGTAGCGGCGGCGCAGCGGGTCGCCCGTCCACCAGCGGTCCTCCACCACCCAGTCCTCGCTCACGGCGTTCACCTCGTCGAGGCCGAGCCGCGTCGGGACACCGTCCGAGTCGGTCTCCACCACCGCGGGCCGCGGCTCGCCGATCCGGCGCAGTCGGACCGGCGTGCTCACCTGCCCTCCTCGTCGACTGGGTAGGGCGACAGCGCGGCCCGGCGCTCGGGCACGCGCGACCCCGGGTCCACCTCCATGATCCGTAGAGCGGCCCCGCTGCCGGCGGCCTCGCGCACCTGGCGCACCGCCTCTCCCAACCGGGCGCGTCTGGCCTCGCGCGGGTCGACCTCCTCCACGAGCCGCCGCTGGTCGTGCGCCGGCGGGCCGAAGGCCTCCACCTCCAGACCGAGCATCTCGGCCGGGGCGGGGAGCTCCGCGAGCCGGAGGCCGATGGCGGTCCGGAGGCGGTCGGGGTCTGCGCTCGCCCGGCGCAGCGTCACGCGCTCCCTCCAGGTGCCACCCTCCACGAAGCGGGCGGAGACGGCCAGCGAACGAAGGGAGCGGCCGCGCCGCTCGCGACGGGCGAGCAGCCGGGCGATCAGCAGCTCGAGCGCGTGCTCAGCTGGGGGCCGGACGCCGACTCGGGCAGGGCGACACGCTCCGTGACCGGCTCGGGAGGCCGACGCGGGACGAGCGGCGTGTCCCGTCCGCGGGCCAGGTCGATCGCGAGAAGGCCGGGATGGCCGAAGCGTTCAGCCACCGCCGGCGCAGGCAGCTCGGCCAGCTCCCCGAGAGTGCGGATCCCGAGCCGCTCGAGCACGCCGGGCAGCCAGTCGAGCTCCGGTCGCGAGCGGAGCAGCGACACCGGCAGGGGCGCCAGGAATGCGCGTGCCGACCGGACAGGCACCATCGTCTCGGACCGCCGCTCGACGGCGGTGGCGCCGAGCGTCGCGCCGTCGGGTCGCCGCCCGCGGCGCCCTGCACGCGCGCGCGTAGCTGCCACGTACGCGACGAAGCGACTCGGTCCGGCTCCGACCCGCAGGCTCGCGGCGAGCAAAGATGCAGGCCGCCTGCCCCTATTTGGCAGAACTTCGCCGCCGTCATCGGGGCGGCGGAAGGCCCGCCGGAGGGCTGCCAGCACGTCCTCGAGCCGCCCGCCGTGGATCCCGCGGAGGCCATCGGCCTCGAAGAATGCGGCGCCCGGCTGATCGGACTCGACGCTCGCCCCGATTCCCTCGAGCCGGTCGAGCGCCTCTGTCCAGATCGCTCGCTCCCGCTCCGGATCGGGAGGGACCAGCCTCAGTCCCGGACAGCGCGTGAGCGCCTCCCCCATGGCCATCCCGCGCGCGATGCCGAATGCCTCCGCCGCGGCCGACGCCTCCCCCACCCGCTGCTCACGGCCCGCCGCGGGCGCCAGCGCGACCGGCTCGCCCAGCAGCGCGCGCTCTTCCCCGAGCGCCGCGAGCAGGGCCAATCGGGGAATCAGCAGACAGACGACCATGTATGCGAACGTATGTTCGCACACTCCGACGACGCGCTGAGTTCCGCCGTGCAAAGTGTCCTCCTAGCACTACTCCCCGCGATGCGCCTCGGAGGCGCGCCGCGGCCGGCAGCGTGAAGCGCTTCGGGCCCTTGACGACGTTCGGCTGGTCGATCTCGCCGAGGCGGTCGATCAGGTCGTGCCACTGGCCGGGCTTGAGGACCGCCAGCGCCTGGTGGGCGAGCTTCTGGTACGACGCCATAGAGCGGGGTGAAGCCGACGTGGATGTGGTCGGCGTGGTCGCCCATCGCAAAGCTCGGGCCGCCGTAGTCGAGCAGCGAGATGACCTCGTCCGGGCGCATCGTGCCCTGGAGCTGAAGGATGCGCTGGACCGCCTGGTCGGTGATGCCGCCCTTCTCCTGGTGGCCGAGGATCGGGATCCCGTTGATCTGCGAGATGTCGGCGGCGCTGCCGGTGGAGTGGTTTGACACGTTGCCCGACGAGGTCGTAGACGCCGTGGCCGCACTTCAGGCGACGTGACGGTCGGGCGCAGCCCGGACTCGGCGAGGTAGGAGAGCGTGACGAGCACGCGGCGGTCGATCTGGCCGGTCTGGATGTCCTGGCGCCCGCAGGCGTAGATCTCGATGCGCTTGTCGGCGAGCACGCGCTTCTCGAGCAGCGGCTTCGGACATCAGCAGGACCTGGCCGACCGAGGTCCCGCCCTGGAGCACGTTCTGGCCGCTCGGCGCGGTAGATCGCGGTCTCCTCGAGCAGCTTCCAGCCGTCGAGGATCGGCTTCGGGTCGATCCGCGGGGCGCCGCGGCCGGCGGGCCGGATCGCGAAGTTGAGGTGCGCGCCCTTGGCCGGCGTCGGGCGTAGCCGACCCGGCCGAGGACCGTGCCGGCGATGACGTGCGAGCCCTTCTGAAGCAGCTTGAGCCTGGCGTTGCCCGGGCTGACGAACACCGTAGGGCGTCGGCGAAATAGACGTTGTAGATGTGAAGACCTTCGCATGCTGGGCGCGGCGCCGGGCGGCTGATGCTGCTCGTCGCCGCCGTCTTGCGAGCGCGTTCGGGCGCGTCGGGGTGGGCGAACAGGCGCTCCTTGATCGGCCGGACGCGGGCGCGGCGCCGCGGCGGAGCGTCGGCGTCGCGGCCGATTGCCGCGCTTGGCGGTCGCGCGCTCGGTCCGGCTGGGCCGGCCGACGCGGCGGGTCTGGTCGGCTTCGGCGTCCGCGTCGAGCGGCTTGCGTCGCGCGCTCGCGTCTTGTCGCTTCGGCACCGGGTAGAGCTGCGGCGACCTGGAGCCGAGGCCGCGCGTAGGTGTAGCGGTTGCCGTAGACGTCCTGGAGGACGATGAAGCGGCCGAGCTTGCTGCTCGTTGCCGATCTTCTTGATCACGCCGTCGTTGACGGCGACGACCGGGCGAGCTCTCGCGCGTGAAGATGTCGATCGCGCGGCGGGTGTCGTCGTCCTCGACGAGGTTCGCGGCGTTCTGGCCGGCGGTTGACGCGCTGCTCGTCGGCCTCGCGCTCCGGCGAGGTCGTCGGCGTAGCGGGCCGCGCGGCGACCGGGAAGCGGCCCTCGGTGAGGCCGGTGAGCGAGCCGACCAGGTCGCCGGGAGCCCGCGATCAGCTGCGCCCGCATCATCACCGAGTCGACGTACCAGTCGGCGTGGTTGTAGGCGAAGATCGCGCGCGCGCAGGTCCTGCTCGGCCGCCGGCGGCCTTCGAGGTAGCGAGCGGCGGCGAAGATCGCGTCGACCGGGTTGTAGGGGTCCTTCTCGCCGTCCTTGTTGGCGTCGACGCCGTAGGCGCGCCAGGTGGAGGGGATGAACTGCATCCAGCCGAGCGCGCCGGCGGAGGAGACGTTCAGGTTGCGGCCGTAGTCGGTCTCGATCTCGTTGATCGCCGCCAGCACCTCCCAGCGGATGCCGTACTGGATGCCGGCGGCCTGGTAGATCGGCAAGAGGAAGATCGGGACCCGGAACTTCTCGATGACGAAGTTCGGGACGCGAGGTCGCGGTCGAGGGGCCGGGGAGGAAGCCGGCGCCGGCGCCCGGGGCGGGGGTCTCGGTCAGGGTCGGGTTCGAGCGGGAGGGGGAGCCGTCGCGCTTGAAGTCGGGAAATCCGCCCGGAGCGGCCGCGATGACCCTCGCCTCGACCTCGAGAGCTCCGCTTCCCGGTCTCGTCCCGGCCGCTTCCGCGCCCGCCCGCGCCGCGGCCGCCGGAGCCGGGGTCGCCGCCGCCGCGGTCCGTGTCGACGCCCGGGATCCCACCGCCGCCACCATCGGCGACGCGGTCAGGGGCGGGCGCCGGCTTGTCGGGCGGTCGCGCCGGCGGGTCAGGCTTCTCTTCGGGCCCCTCGGGCGGCTTGGGGGGCATCTCCTCCGCCTCGCAGTCGCCCTGCGCGGAACGAGGCCAATTCCGAAGCGCCGGGCCCATGGCCTGCAGTGGCGCTAACCCGGGGCCGGAGCCGGAGATCGTGCGGTCCGGCGCGCCCCGCGGGCGTGCTCGGGGCAGGAGCCCGGGGGCACGTCGACCACGATCAGCGAGCCATCGGCGAGCAGGACGGTGCGCGTGTCGGAGGGCGGCGAACGCCGCCACGCCGGTGACGAGAGCGGCGCCGATCGCGGCAACCAGGGCTACGGAATGAGCGACTGTTCTGATCATTCGGACAGCTGAGAACTGGCGTGCGCCAGTGCTCTAAATCGGCAAGCAAGGTAGTGGGCATGAGTTCCGCAACGCCCCACTGGCCAGGCTGCGCAACGGGTCGCGCGGCAACCTCAGGGCTAACCCGGCTGCGCGCCGATTGATGCGGCGGCGAAGCTCAGGCAAGGACGGTACTTCGCCCGAAAAGTGATGCGGAAAGGTGCTCAGCTATCGAAGCGTCTCGCGGAGCGAAGTGGTCCGGGCCGTCCACATGTGCGCACCACGGGGCCGTCCGCCTCAAGGAGCATCGAGCGTCACGAGCGACTTCGTGAACGGGGTCAGGACCTCGGGGCCGTCCGCCCCGACCACCACCAGGTCCTCGATCCTGATGCCGAGCTCACCGGGCAGGTACACGCCGGGCTCCACGGTCACGACGCTGCGGTCCTCGAGCCGTTCGGACTCCTCGGCCGACTGTGTGAGCCGCGGGCGCTCGTGCACCTCGAGCCCCACACCGTGCCCGAGACCGTGGCCGAATCGCTCGCCGTAGCCGGCCGCCTCGATCCGCTGCCTGGCCACGGCGTCGACGTCGCGACAGCCGGCGCCGGACCGGACCGCCCCCAACGCCTCCTCCTGTGCGCGGAGCACGAGCTCGTAGACGGCACCTGCCTCGCCACCGGGGACCTCTCCGCTCGCGAAGGTGCGCGTGAAGTCGGAGCAGTAGCCGTCGAGAGGCACCCCATGTCCACGACCACGAGCGTCCCGGCCTCGATCCGGTCGTCGCTCGCAGTGGCGTGCGGAAGCGCGCCGTTGGCACCCCCCGCGACGATCGTGTCGAACGACGGCTCGGCCCCGCGCGAGCGCATCGCGCGCTCGAGGTCGCCCTTGACCTCCCGCTCCGTCCGGCCACGGAACCCCTCGTCCACGAGCTCCTCCAAGACGTCCGTCGCGAGGTCGGCCGCGGCGCGGATGGCGCGGAGCTCGCCGTCGTCCTTCACCTCGCGGAGCCGCTCGACGAGCTCGCCCGCGGGGACGAGCTCGATCTCGTCGTCGAGTCGATCCCGCAGACGGCCGTGGCTGCGAACGGTCAGGTGGTGATCCTCGAATCCCACCTTCCGACGCCCGCTTCGGAGAGGCGCTCGCAGACGTCCCGGAGTAGGTCGCGCCCGCCGCGCACCCGCTCGAAGCCACTCACCTGGCGCTCGGCCTGCTCCACGTAGCGGAAGTCGGTCACGAACGCCCTGAGCTCCGGGCCCACGACGCAGAGTCCGTTGGTCCCGGTGAAGCCAGTCAGGTAGCGGACGTTGACGAGGTTCGTGACGAGCAGGGCGTCCAGCCCCTGCTCGCCCAGCACCTCCACGAGCCGATCGGCGCGGCCGGTCATCGTGCGAGGGCGTCGCGAAGCAGGTCGAGTGCGTCCCGGTAGCCGTCTACGCCGCGGCCCTGCACGCGACCGACGCAAAGGTCCGCGATGACCGATCGTCGGCGCCACTCCTCCCGGTCGTCGACCGCGGAGATGTGCACCTCGACCGCCGGCAGCGCGGCGACCTCCAGAGCGTCGCGGATCGCATACGAGTAGTGCGTCCACGCCCCCGGGTTGAGCACGAGCGCCGCACTGGACTCGCCCGCCCGGTGGACCAGCTCACAGTACTCACCTTCGTGATTGGTCTGGGCGAAGGAGGCGTCGAGACCAAGGTCGCGGGCGAAGCCTTCGACACGCTCCTCGAGCTCCGGCAGCGTCAGGTTTCCGTAGTGGGCCGGATCGCGGCGGCCCAGCGTGTCGAGGTTCACGCCGTGGAGCACCCGAACGCTCGTCATCGCACGACCTCCGCCACGGCCGCGCGTACGTCCGCATCGGGCGAGCTCGTGACCAGGCGTGACGGCCCCGGCGCGTCTACGAGCACGAACCGAACGGTGCCACCCCGACGCTTCTTGTCACGCCCGATCAGCGCCACCACGTCGTCGGTATCGACTCCTTCGACGGTGGTCGGGAGGCCATGCGCCGCCAGCAGGTCGGCGACCTCCTTCCTGAGCGACTCCCGCCCTGACAGCCGTAGCGCGCACAGCAGCCCGATGCGACCGCCTCCCCGTGGCGCAGCGCGCAGTAGCCGGTGGCGGCCTCGATCGCGTGCGCGACCGTGTGCCCGAGGTTGAGCACCTGGCGCCGCCCGGCGTCGCGCTCGTCCTCCGCGACCACCGACAGCTTCGTGCGCAGGCAGCCGGGATCACGACCTCCTCGATCGGGCTCGCCGCCGCGGCGCACGCGCGTCCAGAGCGCCCGCCGGCGATCAACGCCGTCTTGACGACCTCCGCGTAGCCCGCGGAGCGCTCCCCGCGAGGAAGCGTGTCGAGCAGCGCGGGGTCGACGAGGACGCTCGCCGGCTGGTGGTAGGCGCCGACGTAGTTCTTGCCCTCCGGCAGGTCGACGCCGGTCTTGCCCCCGTACGCCGAGTCGACCTGGGCGACGAGCGTGCTCGGCACCTGCACGCAGCGGATCCCGCGCTGGTAGGTGGCGGCGCAGAAGCCCGCCGAGGTCGCCCACGACCCCGCCGCCGAGCGCGACGAGCAGGTCGTCGCGCTCGACCCCCGCGCGCGCCATGCCGCGCAGGACGCGCTCCGCCGCGCGCGAGCGTCTTCTCGCGCTCGCCCGGGGACCGCGACTCGGCCGGGCGTCGCCAGCGCGTCGATGCAGTCGCCGTGGCGCGCCGCCACGTCCTCGTCGGTGACGACGAAGCGCCGCCCGCCGCGCGGGTGGAAGAAGCCGCTGCGGAGCAGCCCCGCGCCCGACGTACACCGGGTAGTCGCCCGACGTCGGCGCCGCCCACACGAGCCGCGCCTCTCGGCGGCGCCGCGCGCGCAGGCGCGTCGCAGCGCCGGGAGCGCGCGCGCGGCAGGTCGCGCGTCCGCCGGCGGGCAGGAGCGCGTCGGCGAGCGACTCGTACGCGCGCGGCGCTCGGCGTAGCAGCTCGTCGAAGCGCGCGCGGTCGCGCGCCAGCGGCCGGCCCTTGCCCGACGCGCGCCGCCAGCCGTCGTCGGGGTCGACCTCGAGGTGCACGACGATGTGGCGGCGCGAGCGCCTCGCGCACGCGCGTCCGACGGCAGCGCCCCGCCGCCGAGCGCCGAGCACGCGCCGTTCGGCGCGCTCGAGCAGGCGCAGCACGAGCTCCTCCTCGCGCGCGCGGAACGCGGCCTCGCCCTCGCGGTCGAAGAAGGCCTCGATCGGCTCGCCGAGCTCGCGCTCGAGCTCGCGGTCGGCGTCGAGCGGCTCGGCGCCGAGCTCGGCCGCCGCCGCGCGCGCCGGCGCTCGACTTGCCCGCGCCCATGAAGCCGACGAAGACGAGCGCGCCGCCGGCGGCCCGCCGGCCGGCGCTCCTCGGCGCCGAGTCCTCGCTACCGCCTCCATCCGATCCGCTCCTCGGTAGGCGCGCAGGCGCGGCGAGCGCGTCGTCGATGTGGTCGCCGCCGAACTTCTCGCGGTAGGCCGCCGCCAGCACGAGCGCCACCATCGCCTCGCCCACGACGCCCGCGGCCGGCACCGTGCACGAGTCGGTGCGCTCGCGCAGCGCCTGCGCCGGCTCCTTGGTGTCGATGTCCACCGAGCGCAGCGGCTTGGTCAGCGTCGGCAGCGGCTTCATCGCGCCGCGCACGACGAGCGGGTCGCCGGTCGTCATGCCGCCCTCGAGGCCGCCGGCGCGGTTGGTCTCGCGGTAGAAGCCGCGCTCCTCCGACCAGAAGATCTCGTCGTGCGCCTGCGAGCCCGACGCGCCCGGCGAGGTCGAAGCCGTCGCCGATGCCCGACGCCCTTCATCGCCTGGATCGACATGATCGCCTGGCCAGCCGGCCGTCGAGGCGGTCCTCCCAGGAGACGTGCGAGCCGAGGCCCGGCACCAGGCCGAAGGCGCGCACCTCGAACACGCCGCCGAGCGACTCGTTGGCCTTCCGCGCGCGCGTCGATCTCGGCGACCATCGCCGCGCTCGCCGTCGGCGTCCAGGCAGCGCACCGGCGACTCGTCGACCGCGCTCGAAGTCCGCCGGCGCCGAGGTCGTCGCGGCGCCGGCGCCGCGACCGAGCCGATCTGCGATCACGTGGCTGTGGACCTGACGCCGAGCCGGCGCAGGAACGCCTTGGCGAGCGCGCCGGCGGCCACCCGCGCCGCCGTCTCGCGCGCGCTCGCGCGCTCGAGCACGTTGCGCACGTCGGTGAAGCCGTACTTCTGGACGCCGGCCAGGTCGGCGTGGCCCGGGCCGCGGCAGGTGCACCTCGTCCACCTCGCCGTCGACCGGCCAGGGTTCATCCGCTCCTCCCAGTTCGCGTAGTCGCGGTTCTGCGATCCGGAGCGCGACCGGGCTGCCGAGCGTGCGCCCGTGGCGAATGCCCGGCGGTCACCTCGGCGCGGTCGGTCTCGATCTTCATGCGCCCGCCGCGGCCGTGGCCGAGCTGGCGCCGCGCGAGGTCGCGGTCGATGTCCTCGGGGGCCAGCTCGAGCCCGGCGGGAGGCCCTCGACGACTCGCGATCAGGCCGGGGCCGTGCGACTCGCCGGCTGTCGTGAAGCGGAGCGCCATGGCGCCGCAACCCTACTCAGGGGCCAGGCGGGTCGCTGGTGGTCGCGGCGCCGAGGCGGGCGGGTCCTGTCGCTGCTCCGGCGTCCCTCCTCGGGCTCGCTTCGCAATGCCCGCGGAGGCAGCACCATCGCGCGCCACCCGCCCGAGCGGCGGTGCGGCAGACGAACGGCAACCAGGGCGGGCTACTCGCCCGGAGGGTTCAGGTGGACCTCGTCGATGCCGAGCAGCTCGAGCCGGTAGCGATTGAAGACGTCGTCCTCGGTCCCGAGCACCGCGTCCTCTCCCGGGCCAACGACCACACGCAGGATGCGAGTCGGGTCGTTCTCATCGACGCTGATGAGTCGGCAGTCGCCCTTGTAAGCACGCCTCTCCTCTGTTCACCACGGCCCCCTCCGTGCAAGGATCTCGACGAACACCGGCCTCCTTGTTGATGCTGCCGTCCTCGTCGTCCGCCAGGCCGATGAAAGAGAGCAGCGCCTCCTGCCCTTCGGTCTCCTCGGGGAAGGACGCACCCTGGGTCGAGCCGCCGGTAGCAAGTCAGCTCTTCGTCGGGGGTAGAGTCCGCGCAGTTGACCGGGTCTGGCCCCTCGGGGTTCTCGACGTCCTCGGTCTGACCGAAGGCGACGTTCGCGCGGTAACTCGATCTCGGGCTCGGGCGGGGGCTCCTCGGGTGGAGGCTCGGTCGGCGGGGGCTCCTCGGGCGGAGGCTCGGTCGGCGGGGGCTCCTCGGGCGGAGGCTCGTTGCCAGGGCCATTCCCTGGGACCGTTTCCGTTCCCGTTGCCTCCTCCTGGGCCGTCTCCGTCTCCCTCCGCTACCGCGGTTTCCGCCGCTCGAGTCGGATCCGCCATCGAGCCTGGGCGCGACCGCCCCACCTGAGGACGATGCGGTGCCCGTGCCGACGGAGGCGGTCGCGGTGTCGCCGGCACCGGTGTCGGTCGTAGTCCCGAGGCCGGCGCCCGCCGTACCCACAGCCATCGACGCGCCGCCACCAGCGGCGGCAGCGGCACCGTCAGAGAGCCACCGGCCGAGAAGGTCGCCCGCGGCGCGTCAGCACCGCTGGTGAACGGATCGTCCGCGTTCGGTAAGCGGTCCAGCTTGGAGCTGCCGCCGAGAGGCGTCTCGGTGAGGTGAGCCACCGCGGGGTCGGCAAGTGCGTCCCGCAGTCGGAGCCGGCGGGGGTGCCGGCTCCTCGGAGCCAGAGCCGATCAGGAGGATGGGCACGGCCAAATGGGCCATGACCAGCCCGATCGCCACCGGCAGCAGCCGGCGTGAGCGGAAAGGCCTCCGACAGGTCCAGCCACCACCTTCACGGGGTCACTCCCGAGGCTGCTGGTGCCGGGCTGCGGCGGCGGCGCGGGAGCTCCACCGTCAGCCGCCTCGCCCGCGGGCTGAGTGGCGGGCGCCGGTGCGGCCGGCCCGGCCGGGGCGTCGCGCCCGCGGTCGGCACCGTGACCGGTGCCAGATAGGCGGTCGCGGTGATCGCCGTGAGCTCGTCCGAGCCCTCCTCGGTCGGCTCGAGCACGAGGTTGTCAATCGTCATGAGACGCCCCTCGACGTCGATGCGATCACCGCGAACATTCACGTATCGCTTGAGCTCGGTACAGGTCGGCGAGTTCGAGAAGTCGCCGCGGAAGCTGAAGTCGAGCGCTACGCCCTCGAGGGACGGGCGGCAGCGGCGGTGGCGGCCGTCGGGTCCGTCGACGGTGCCGTCGTGCTGCTCGAGGCCGGCTCGGCAGGTGTCGCCGGGGCGGACCCGTCGGCTGGAGCGGGCGCGCCGGCTCGGTCCGATCGGGGTGGGCGCCGTCGCCGTAGCGACCGCGGTGCGCTCGCCCACCGTGATCGAGCTCGAACGCGATACCGGCGCCATGCGCGGCATCCTCGAGCTGCACCATCAGGCTCGGCACGTCGACCTCGGTCGGCAGCGCCTTGCCGAGGCGCACCACCGTCGCGTAGTCGGTCTCGAAGCTCTGGCGCGCCGTCGAAGCTCGGCGAGCATAGCCTCGGCCTGGTGGACCTTGCGCCGCTCCTCCTGCTCGGTGAGCTCCTGCGCAGCCTCCGTGGCCTCCTCGCGCTTCGGGCCGAGAAGCAGCAGCCAGTACACGGCCACGACCGCCAGCACAGCAAGCACGGCCAGGACTTCCGGTCGCGGTGGTGATGCTCATACCCCGCCTCCAGTCCTGCCGGCACGGCCTTCGCCTCCAGCCCGGACGTCGTTGTGGTGGCCGGCGAGCTGGACCGTGGCGTTCGAGGAACGCGGACAGCCAGCGGAGCTCCCGCCCTCAGAGGTCGCTCCACCGGTCTCGCTGGCGCAGGGAGTCCTGGAGCGTGACGTCCTGTGCGCCGTTCAGGCGCCGCAGGCGCACCACGGCCTTCGCGACCGTTCGCGGCCTTCTCCCGCGCAACCCGCGAGCACGACGGTGGGGCCACCTGTCGCGTCGGCAGCCGGGGTGGCCGGCGCCGCGGTGGTCGAAGTCGCTCGATGCTGGGGCGCTGACTCTGGGCGGTGGTGGGGGCGCGGGCGCGCTGGCCGACGACCCCCCGCTGTCGGCACTCTCACCGGTGGTGGAGCCCTCGACGCTGTCCAGCCGCACGCCGCGCGGCAGGACGTACGCCAGCTCGCGTGCAAGGCGCTCCCAGTCGAGGCGCCCTTCGGCGAGCGTCCTCACGGCCTCGACCCGCGTGTCCTTGACCTGGCGGCAGTCGCCGAACGGGGCGAGTGCGCCGGCCTCCGCCTCGGCCGCGTCCGCGGCCTGCCGGGCCTCTGACAGCGTCGGCCTCGCGCGAGCTCACCTGGTTCGCGGTGAACGCGTACAGGACAACGCCGAGCAACACGGCCGCGAGGCCACCCAGCAGGAAGTCAGGAACTGCCCGACCGGCCCCCGCTCGGCCCGGCCGACCGGTAGCGCTGCGGAAGAAGGTTGACGGGCCTCAGCGCGTGGCTCCGAGCGCCAGGCCGGCGGGCGACCGTGTGGCGGTACGGGTCCTCGCCGACGGCACGTGCTGGCGTCGAGGTTGCCGAGCGGCTCGGCGATCGTGACCGGGACGCGAGCAGGCCGGCGAGCTCGTCGACCAGGCCGTCGCGGCGCGAGCCGGCCCGGGCAGCACGACCTCGCCGACCCAGCGCGCCTCGGGCTGCGCCATGTAGAAGTCGATCGACAGGCGGATCTCCTCGGCCAGCGGTGACCGACGCCCGTCTCGCCTCGTCGCGCCCGGTGGACAGCGGGCGCGTGAAGAGGCAGCTCGAGCCGAGCGCGATCGCGAGGTTGGTGATGCCGGCGAGGTGGCAGTAGACGCGGGCCGATCGGCGGAGTCGGACGGCGCGCGATGCCGTCGGGGTCCGCCCCACCGTCGTCGGGCGCGGACAGCGGTAGGCGCAGGGCGCGCACGAGCGCGAAGGCGTCGAGGTCGATCCCGCGGCCTCAGGCCGGCGCCCGGGCGGCCTCGATCGACGCGGGCGATCATCGCTCGCGGGCGGCCGCGACGACGACGCGCGGCGCGGGCGGCGCCCTCGGGCTGATCGTCTCGCCGACGACCTGGTGGTCGAGGACGGCCTCGTCGAGCGGCATGGCGATCGCCTCGGCCGCCTGGAAGCGGACGGCGGCCGCGCGCTCGTCCTCGTCGTCGATCTTCGGCAGGTCGAGCTGGCGCACCGACGATCTGCTGGTTCGACGACGCCGAGGCGCACGCTGCTTGGGCAGGTTGTTGCGCCTTGAAGAAGTCCTTGAGCGCGTCGCTCAGCGCGGCGACGTCGGCGACCTCGCCGTCGCGGATGACGCCGGGCGCGAGCTCGGTGCTGACCGCGCGCTCGATGCGTCCCGTCCGGACCTGGACGGCGGCCAGGAAGCCGCCGTCGATGTCGAGGCCGACGGTGCCGCGCGATCGTTCTTGTTCCGAGATCGAGGGCCATGGCGATCTCCCGGCTATCGGCGGTTCGCCCAGCGCGCTTGGACGCCTCGGTCGCCCGTAGAGCGGGCCTCTAGCAGCGCTAGAGGAACGTTCGGTGTAGAGGTCGATCAGCTCGGGGCCCGCGAGCAGCGCCGACGAGGCCCCGAGCGCCAGGAACGGGCGCGAACGGCACGCCCTTCTTGCGCGCCGCCGGCCCTGCGCGGGCGATGATCGCGACGCCGACCAGCGAGCCCGCCAGGAAGGCGACGAGCAGCGCCGGGATGACCGAGGCGCCGAGGTAGAGGCCCATCACGCCGGCGAGCTTCACGTCGCCCATGCCCATGCCCGCCGGGTAGGGCGAGCGCGGCGACCAGCAGGAACGCGGAAGCGCCGCGGCGCCGGCGATGAGCAGCTCGGGCAGCTCGCCGGGTCGCAGCGACGAGCGCCGGCGGCGACGCCGCAGACCGCCGCCGGCAGCAGGATCTTGTTCGGGACGATCCGGTGCTCGAGGTCGATCGCCGCGACCGCGATCAGCATCGCCGCGAACGGCAGCTCGAGCAGCAGGTCGGCGTCGACGCCGCGCGCGAGCGCGACGGCCGCGAAGAGCGACGCGCGGTGAGCAGCCTCGACGAGCGGGTAGCGCGCCGAGATCGGCGCGCCGCAGTCGCGGCAGCGGCCGCGCAGGAGCAGCCAGGAGAGCACCGGCACGTTGTCGTACGGGCGCGATCGGCGTGCTCGCAGGCCGGGCAGTGCGAGCCGGGCGTGACGAGCGACTCGCCGCGCGGCAGCCGGTAGGCGACCACGTTCAGGAAGGAGCCGATCATGGCACCCATGACCCCGGCGAGAATCATCGGCGCGAGCACCATGGGGGAAGCCGGTTCGCGGTCTTCATTCGGCCCCTCAGCAGCCGGAGCCGGGATCCTCGGGGTCGACGGGCTCGGTCGTGCACTCAACGAACTGGAGCCGCTCGAGGTCGCTCCCCCGTGTCGGGAATGACCACGCTGTTGGAGCGGCTGTCGTACTGGATCGACGCGTTGCTGTCCAGCGAAACCCTGTTAGCGGCCACCGAGCCGACGATGTTCACGTTGCTGTTCAGCGATACCGTCGAGCTTGGGGCGTAAAGAAGCATCGGCAGGCTCGTGTTCTGGAAGTTGCTCAGCAAGTTCACGGCTCCGTTCCCCATGACGTAGATCTGGAGCTTTGTAGGGTCGCCGCTCGAGTTGATGATCTTGGAGTTGCTTTCGAGGCGAATGCTCTCGGTTACGCCGCCGCACTGCGACGGGGGCAGGAAGTAGATCTGGACGGTCGCGCCGGTGGCCACGCGCAACTGCGAATTGCTGTTCAGCCTGAGCTGGCACAGGCCGTAGACGCTGCCGCCGAGCGTCACGGTCGAATTGCTGTTCAGTGTCAGCCTCCGGGTGGTCGAGCTCCAGCTGACATCGCTGGATGGACTGCAGGGATCACCCCCCGTGGCACAGATCCGGGCGTTGTCGTTCTGCGTCGGGAGAGGCGGCATCGGCAGCGTGAATGGCTCGGTTGCCGGCGTGGTGCTGTAGCCGTCGCAGATGTCTGCGTTCGACCTGAGAATGACCTGGCGGCCCGGGCCGGGATCGCGTTTCCGCAGATGGTGGAGTTGCTGTCCAGCGTGATGTTGCCGTTCGAGGCGGCGTGGCCGGCGATCTCGGGCGAGCCGATCTCGGCGTTGCTGTTGAGCGTGAGGTCGTTGAGCGACCGCACCGCATACTGGCCGAAGGCCGGCAGGTCGGGGTCGGCGGGTGCACCTCGAGGGTCACGCGTCGCGTCTGCTCCGCGGCGAAGCCCGTCGACACCACCCGATGGGGAGTCTCGGGGTCGAGGTCGTCGTAGATCGTGTACGAGTAGCTCTCCCCGTCCCCCAGCGCCTCCTCCACGGGCGGACACCAGCCGGGCTCGCTCAGGTGTGCACGGCGGTTCCCAGGTGACGGCCAGTCGCCCGACCGCGACCTCGAGGCCGGCGTCGGCCGCCTGGACCGCGCGCTTCACCTCGGTGTCGCGGATCGTGCCGTCGCTGGCGCTGGCCGCCTGGTACACGGCGACGCCGCCGAGCGTCAGCACCAGGCCGAGGACGATCACGGCGACCGGCAGCGCGAGTCCATCCTCCTGGCGCAGCCGGCGCCGGACGGCGGCGAGTGCTGAGAGTGCGCGGGCCACTAGAGGGTCCCCGCGAGCGGTGGGACGACCACCGTCAGTGTGTAGATGGGACGCTCGCCGAGATCTGGCGGCGGCTCGGGGCGGACGGCGACGATCAGCCGCTTGGTGTCGCGCGTGCAGTTCGGGTCCTCTTGATCAGCGACCCCCGTGCATTGAGGATCATTGTTCTCGGGGTCGTCGCGCCAGGTGACGTAGCGCCAGACGGAGAAGCTCATGTCGTCGTCCTCGGTGTCGCCATCGTCAAGCGTGACCTCCTCGGGGCCGGGGTCGACCGTGGGAACAGGAGTCGATGCGTCGGCGACCACGAATGCCTCGCTGCCCCCGTAGACCGGGGACGCCGTGTCGGTGGAGTTCCCGTAGTCGTCGCGGATGAGGTAACCGGTGCCGCCGACATAGAAGTTCGGGTTGAGTGGGTTGCTCTCATGAGCGTCGTCGGGAGGAACGCCATCGTCCTCGTGCGTCGGGACCGAGGTGAGCCCGAGCTCGTCGTAGGGGATCACCCGCAGCCGCTCGATTTCGCGCTGGGCAACCGAGACGGCCTGCTCGTGGCGCTGGGCGTGGTAGCTCTCCTTCCTCGCCCCGTCGAAGGCCGACAGCGCTCCAACCAGCCCGACCGCGAGCAAGATCGCGGCGACCAAGATCTCAGATGCGAATCCCTGGTCGGACCCCAGCCTCGAAGCATGCTTGCGAGCGCGGGCCATCACGCGCCCTGTCCGTTCCGTAGGTGCACGCCATCGGTGAGCACGATCGGCTGCTCACGCTCCGGGAGGCTCACTACGAGCTCTATCTCGATGTATCGGAACTCGGCCCGGTTGAACGAAGCGCCCTCGACGTTCTCGATAAGCGGATCGTGGCTCGGGGCGAGCGTCCCACCCGGAGGGCCGGCGAGGCGTCGGCACTCGGTGCCTTCCGAGCAGTCGAAGCGGACGAGCTCGTTGTTGTTCGGGAGGTAGAGATCGACCCAATCGCTGGTCGCCCCGGCACCCGGGGCCGACACCTGGCCCTCAGCAGCTCCCTGGTCATGTACTCGAGTCCCGCGCGGGCCTCCGCCAGGATCTCGACGCGATTGCCGATGTCGTCCTGGTTGCGATAGGAGATCCCCCACCAGCTGCTCACCGCGAGGAAAACGACCATCGTCATGACGATGGCCACCATCACTCGATTAGGCCGAAGCCCGCTTCGGTGCAAAGGGGTCGGCGAAGGCGCGAACGGATCGCCATGCGCGTGCAATCGGCGGTGGGAGCAGAGCTGGTCGAGGAACCCTCCCGTTCATCCCCCGTCCCGTCCAACGCGCGATCGCCGCCCCGCAATGCGAAGCGGGCGGCCCGAAGGCCGCCCGCCTGGCTCACTACGGGAGGTGCGGGGCCTGTTACCAGGTACCGCTGCCGCCGATGCTTGCACCCTGGCAACCACCGGTGGTCTCGGCGCCCGCGGGTACGTCGCAGGTCCGGCTCACGGTGCCGCCACTCCGCTGCACCTCGTACGAGATACCGGTCGAATCCGACACCACCGTGAGGGTGTACCCGGTGCCGCTGGTACCCGACACGGTAAGCGTCCCCTCCGGACCGGCGCCGCCGGACCCGTCAGTGACCTCGGCCAGCGACTCCTCGATCGCGAGAAGATCGCCGTCGTCCATGCCCGTGTAGTCGCCGGCGTTGTCGACGTTGAACGTCTCGGCAGCCGTCTGCGCGTTCCTGGCCGCAGACTTGGTCGCCGCATCATCGGCCTTGTCGGTCTTCATTCAGGAACGCCGGGATGGCGATCGCAGCCAGAATGCCGATGATCAGGATGACTACGAGGAGCTCGATGAGCGTCGAAGCCTCGCTCCTCGGACTGAATTCGCTCACGGAGCTTCCGGAGCATGTGACTACCTCCTTGTGAGGGTGTCGTGTTGCTTTCCGCCAGCTCCGCGGCGCCTCCGCCGTGGCCCCGGCTGATGCGCTTATCGACTCCCTCCCGCGCGGCGTGAGACAAGCGCACGCTCGCTCCACCAATCGTCCAATCTCCCTGCAAGGGCTACGATCGCTGACGCTTGCAGGCTCGACGGCTTCTCCTCGTGATCGGCGCCACCGTGATGCTCCTGGCGGTCGTCGCCGCGTCGCTGGTCCCGCCGCCCGAGGACGCTCAGGAGGATGGAACGACAGGTGAGGACCAGACCGAAACGGTCGAGCCCCCTCCCCTCCGCGGCAGGGCCGGGTGGCGCCGCCGAAGTGAAGTTCGACGCGCTGCGGACGAACGCCGGCCGAACACGGGGCTCCCGTCGAGCTGGGCCGCCGCAGAGCCCGGCACGAGCTTCGAAGACACAGACCGTCCAACTCGACGAGCGCGTGATCGTCACGGTGGCTGTGCCGAAGCCCGGACGCGTCGAGCTCGACGGCCTGGGGCGGCTTCAGACGACCGCACCTGGAACGCCGGCGGTGTTCGACCTCTTCACCGATCGGCTCGGGCGCTTCCCTGTTCTGTACACGCCGGCGGAGGGCGACGACCGCGTGGTCGGAACGCTCGTTGTCGAGCGCGCGCGAGACGGCCAAGCGAGCTGACCCCTACTTGATCTGGTCGTAGACCTTGAACATCGGCAGGTACATCGCGATCACGATGAAGCCGACGATGCCGCCCACGACGATGATCATCAGCGGCTCGAGGATCGAGGTCAGCGCCTTGACGCGCCGCGGCCACCTCGTCCTCGTAGAAGTCGGCGATCTTCGAGAGCATCGCGTCGAGCGCGCCGGTCTCCTCGCCGACGCGCGATCATCTGCGTGACCATCAGCGGGAAGGCCGCGGGCTCGTCGCGCATCGGCGCGGCGATCGTGCCGCCCGCGCTTGACCGACTCGCGCGACCTGCGTCCATCGCCTTCTCGATGACCTTGTTGCCGGAGGTGCGGCCGGTGATCTCGATCGCCTCGAGCATCGGCACGCCGGCGGCGATCAGCGCCGAGTAGGTGCGCGAGAAGCGCGCCAGCGCGACCTTCTGCACGATGTCGCCGATCTTCAACGGGATCTCGCAGCTTGAAGCGGTCCCACTGCTCGCGGCCGCGCTCGCGTGCTCTTCCACTTGCGGAAGGCGAAGACCGTGCCGGCGACCGACGGCGATCACGAGGTACCAGCGGCCGCGTCACGAGGTGCGAGAGCGCCGACCGTGAACTTGGTGATCGCCGGCAGCTCGCCGCCGAAGTCCTTGAAGACCTTCTCGAAGACCGGCACGAGGAAGGCCACGAGCGCGAGCAGCACGACGAGCGCGAAGCCGCCGATCAGCGACGGGTAGACCATCGCCGCCTTGACCTGGCGCCGCAGCGAGTCGTCCTTCTCGAGCTGGTCGGCGACGCGGCTGCAGCGTCTCCTCGAGGATGCCGCCCGTCTCGCCGGCGGCGACCATCGCGACGTAGAGGTCGTTGAAGATGTCGGGGTGGCGGCGCGAGCGCGTCGGAGAGCGAGATGCCCGCCTCGACGTCCTTGCGGACCTGCGACGAGCGCCTCCGCGAGCTTGTCGTTCTCGGTCTGCTCCTCGAGCACGTAGAGCGCGCGCAGCAGCGACATGCCCGACGAGATCATCGTCGAGAGCTGGCGCGTGGCGACCGTGAGGTCCTGCGGCCTTGACGCGCTTGAAGCGCGCCGAGGATGTCGCCGACGTCGGCGGGCTTCTGCTCCTCGATGTCGAGGACGATCAGGCCCTTGCGCGCGCAGCTGCGCGGCGACCGCCTGCTTGTCGTCGGCCTCGACCTCGCCGCGCGTCGGACGCGCCGGCGAGGTCGAGCGCCTTGAAGGCGAAGTGCGCCATCGGCCTAGCCGCTCACGGCGGCCTGCACCGTGCGCCCATGCAGGCGGCCGCAGCTCCTCCGGGCGTGCGAGGAGCGGCGCCTCGGCCAGCTCGCGGCGTGATCTTGCCGCTGGCGGACGAGGTCGGCGAGCGCGGCGTCCATCGTCTGCATGCCGTGCGGCCGCCGGTCTGGAGCGCCGAGTAGATCTGGTGGGTCTTGCCCTCGCGGATCAGGTTGCGGACCGCCGGCGTCGGGACGAGCACCTCGCAGGCGCAGACGCGGCCCTCGCCGTCGGCCGTCGGCAGGAGCTGCTGGGTGACGATGCCCTGGAGCGCGACCGAGAGCTGCACGCGCACCTGCTGCTGCTGCGCCGGCGGGAACGACGTCGACGATGCGGTCGACGGTCTGCGCGGTGTCCTGGGTGTGCAGCGTGGCGAACACGAGGTGGCCGGTCTCCGCCGCGGTCAGCGCGGTCGAGATCGTCTCGAGGTCGCGCATCTCGCCGACGAGGATCACGTCCGGGTCCTGGCGCAGCGCGGCCTTGAGCGCCGAGCGCGAAGCTCTGGGCGTCGGCGCCCGAGCTCGCGCTGGTTGACGATGCAGTTCTTGTGCCGGTGGAGGAACTCGATCGGGTCCTCGATCGGTCATGATGTGCTCGTGGCGCTCCTCGTTGATCAGGTCGATCATCGCGGCGAGCGTGGTCGACTTGCCCGAGCCGGTCGGGCCCGGTGACGAGCACGAACCCGCGCGGCTTCTTGGTGAAGTCGCTGCAGCACCGGCGGCAGGCCGAGCGTCGTCGAGCGCCGGCATGTCCTGCGGGATCAGGCGGAGGCGGCGCCGATCGAGGCGCGCTGGAAGAAGGCGTTGACGCGGAAGCGCGCCCTGCCGGGGACCGAGTAGGAGAGGTCGATCTGCCAGTCGTTCTCGAGCCGCTTGCGCTGGTCGTTGGTGAGGATCGAGTAGACGATCTCGCGCGTGTCCTGGCGGGTCAGCATCGGGTAGTCGAGCGGCCGCAGCTGGCCGCGCTCGCGGACCATCGGCGGCGAGCCGGCGGTGAGGTGGAGGTCGGAGGCGCCGAGCTCGATGACCTCGAGCAGGATGTCGGCGAAGTCGAAGTCCATGGCTCCCTCCTTATCGGCAGCGCGCTGTCGAGGTCAGCGTGACCCGGGCGACCTCGGCGATGGACGTGAGGCCGAGCCGGACCTTCTCCAGGCCGTCCTCGCGCAGCAGGCGCATGCCCTGCTCGACGGCGACGGCGCGGATGCGTCGGCCGACGCGCGCTCGATCGTCAGCGCGCGGATCTCCTCGCGAGACGGTCATGACCTCGTAGAGGCCGACGCGGCCCTTGTAGCCCGTGTGGCTGCAGCGCGCGCAGCCGACGGGCTCGTAGGCCTCGATGTCGAACGCGGCGTCGTCGAAGCCGGCGCGCCTTGAGCGCGTCGACGGTGAGGACCGTGCGCTGCTTGCAGTAGGTGCAGAGCCGCCGCGCGAGGCGCTGGGCGACGACGCAGTCGAGGGCCGAGGCGGTGAGGAACGGCTCGATGCCCATCTCGGTGAGGCGGGTGATCGCCGACGGCGCGTCGTTGGTGTGCAGCGTCGAGAGCACGAGGTGGCCGGTGAGCGCCGACTCGATCGGCGATCTGCGCCGTCTCGGCGTCGCGGATCTCGCCGACCATGATGATGTCGGGGTCGGCGCGCAGCATCGAGCGCAGGCCGGTGGCGAACGTCAGCCCCGCCTTCGGGTTCACCTGCATCTGGTTGATGCCCGGCGAGCTGGTACTCGACCGGGTCCTCGATCGTGATGATGTTCTTCTCGATCGAGTTGAGCGCGTTGAGCGCGGCGTAGAGCGTGGTGGACTTGCCGGAGCCGGTCGGCCCGGTGACGAGCACGGCGCCGTAGGCCTGGCGGAAGCCGCGCCTCGAAGCGGCTCGCGCGCGCCTCGTCGCGCATGCCGAGCGCGTCGAGCGTCGAGCAGCACCTGACTCCTTGTCGAGCATGCGCATGACGACGCCCTCGCCGCGGGCCGACGGCAGCGTGACGATGCGGATGTCGACCGGGTGGCCCTCGACCGTGCAGCGACGACGCGGCCGTCCTGCGGCACGCGCCGCTCGGCGATGTCGAGGTCGCCCATGATCTTCACGCGCGAGACGACGCCCGGCGACCATGCGGCGCGGGATCGAGGTCGTCTCGTGCGAGCACGCCGTCGACGCGGAAGCGCACGCGCATGTCGCGGCCGTCGGGCTCGAAGTGGATGTCGGAGGCGCCGTCCTCGACCGCCTGGGCGATGATCGAGTTGACGAGCTTGATGACCGGGGCGTCGGCGGCCGACTCGCGGATGTCGGCGACGACGGCGTCGTCCTCCTCCTCGTCCTCGCTCGATCGGCCTCGGCGACCGCGTCGTCGAGGCGGTTCATCTTGGCCGATCAGCGCGGCGATGTCCTCGGCGCGAGGCGACCACCGGGCGGATCTCGTGCCCGTCATCAGCTTGAGGTCGTCGAGCGCGAGGACGTTCGACGGGTCGGCCATCGCCACCAGCAGGTGCCCGTCCGAGTGGAAGCCGATCGGGACCGCGTTGTAGCGGCGCGCGGCCTGGGCGGTGACAGGTTGATCGCGGCGAGGTCCGGCTTGTAGACGGTCAGGTCGACGTGGTCGAGGCCGAAGCGCTCGGCGGTGGCGCGGGCGAGCTGGTCGGGGCTGAGCGCGCCGGACTCGAGCAGCACC
This sequence comes from uncultured Thermoleophilaceae bacterium, assembly GCA_963808955.1. GTDB lineage: Bacteria > Actinomycetota > Thermoleophilia > Solirubrobacterales > Thermoleophilaceae > CAWEHQ01. Next base: position 151,003 of record CAWEHQ010000003.1, read on the forward strand.
TGCTCGGGCGTGCGGCCGGTGGCCCGGCCCTCCTCGACGGCGGCCTCGACCTGCTCCTGCGGGAGGAAGCCGAGCTCGACGATCGACGTCGGAGATGAAGCGGGCGGCGCCGCCGCGCGCCGGCGCGGCGGCGCGTGAGCCGCGTCGCCGAGCGCGGCGTCGGGGCTCGCCGTCGGCGGGTCGCGGCCTCGGCGGCGCCTTCGTCGCTCGCGCTAGCCGGCGGCTCGTCCGTCGACCGCGTTCGAGGCGAGGCCGCTGGTGCCGGGTTCATCGCAGGGCGTCCGCGACGTGCTGGCGCAGGGTGCGCCGTCGACGTAGCCCTCGAGCAGCCGCGCCGGCCTGTCCGGCAGCGACGATCGACGACCGCGGGAACCTGCGAGACGCCGAGCGCCGGCGAGCACGCGGCGGTAGCGCGGCGAGTTCGCTCGAGCCGGTCGCGTGAAGACCGTCGACCCCGCCGCGCGCTTGCCCTTCGAGGGACCGCACGGCGTGGCGCGTGCCGGTGTCGTCGGCGGCGCCGGCGTGGGTGAAGAAGAGGACGACGACCTTGCCTGCGTGCCGAGCGCCTCGGCGACCGGCGACGGGCTCGGCGGGCTGCCGTCGGCGGGCTTCGGCCTCGCCGGCGCCGGCTTGCCGGCTGGGGTCGTCGGCCTCGGGCGCGGCGGCCTTCGGCGCGCCTGCTCGGGCAGGCTTGCGACGGAGCGCCGCGGGTCGGGTGTCGGCGCGGCGCGGGTGCCGTCGCCGCCTCGTCGCTCGTGGCGCCGCGGCGTCGCGAGGAGGACCGCGGCGCGACGAGCGACGCCGAGGAGGGCGAGGAGCACGAGGCGCGGCAGATCAGCGCCTATCGGCACGGCTCGGACGCATGTTTAGGCGACAGGCGCGGTGCTCGTCTAGGCGCGCGTCGGACGGCGCTTCGGGCTCCGGCGGTGCTCGCGCCGCGGCCGCATCACGTCGAGCGGCGCGCTCCGGCCGGTCCAGAGCTCGAAGCTGCGCGCGCCCTGGCGCACGAGCACCTCGAGGCCGTCGACCACGCGCGCGCCCGCGCGCGCGCGCCCACGCGCACGACGGGCGTCGCCGTCGTCGCCGTAGACGAGGTCGACCACGCGCCGCGGCGGCTCGAGCCCGTCGAGCCCGAGCGCCGCGAGCGCCTCGCTCCTCCGTCCCGGGTCGAGGCCGACCGAGGTGGCGTTCACGAGCAGGTCGGCCGCGCCCGGGCGCTCGACGGCGCGCGACGCCGAGCTCGCGCGGCGAGCGCGCGCGCGCGCTCGGCGGTGCGGTTCCAGACCGGACCTCGGCCGCGCCCGCCTCGCGCAGCGCCCAGGCGGCCGCCCGCGCCGGCGCCGCCCGCGCCGAGCACGAGCGCCCGCAGCCCCGCGCGGCGGCTCGCCGAGCGCGTCGATCAGGCCGCCGGCGTCGGTGTTGTCGGCCTCGATCCGCGCCGTCGGCGAAGGTCAGCGTGTTGGCCGCGCCGATCGCCGCGTGCGGCGGCGCTCGCTCGTCGGCCAGCGCGAGCGCCGCGAGCTTGTGCGGGATCGTCACGTTGGCGCCGCGGAAGCCGGAGCCGGGCAGCGCGCGCACCGTCTCCTCGAACAGCTCCGGCGGGACCGGCAGCTGCACGTAGCGCCAGTCGAGGCCCGAGCTCGCGCGAAGCGCGGCGTTGTGCATCGCCGGCGAGCGGCTGTGGCGCGACCGGGCAGCCGAGGACGCCGGCGAGCGTCGTGCAGCAGCCGCTGCGTCGGCAGTCCGTGGGCGACCGCCGCCGCGCCTCGCGCGCCGCGTTGTAGCGCGCCACGTCGCGCTCGAACTCGGCGTCGTCTCGCGAGAAGGCGTGCTCGCCGCACGTGCCCGGCTTGACGACGTAGAAGAGGTAGTCCGTGTCGCGCCGGGCTGGCCGCCGCCTCGATCGACGCGAGGCCCGGGTTGCCGATCGGCCCCGGCGGCAGGCCCGTGCGTTCAGGCGCGTGTTGTACGGCGAGCGCGACTCGCGAGCTCGCGACTGCGTGCAGCGGCTCGTTCCAGTTGTCGATCGCGAAGCGGATCGTCGCGTCGATGCCGAGCGGCATGCCCTCGCTGCAGGCGGTTGTAGATCACCGACGCGATCAGCGGGCGCTCCTCGGCGACCGCGCCTCGCGCTCGACCATCGAGGCGATGATCAGCACGTCGTAGGGGGTCAGGTTCTTGCCGCTTCGCGCCGCGCGCAGGTCGACCTCGTCGAACTCGCTGCTTGAAGGTCTGCGAGCTGCTCGCTCGACCAGCGCGTCGACGCTCGTCGCCCGCGCTTGAGCTCGTAGGTGGCCGGGAACAGGAAGCCCTCGAGGTCGCGTGGCGTCCTCGGCGCCGTAGTCGGCGCGGGTCGAGCAGCTCGCGAGCGCTTGGTGGCGCGCGCGTAGTCGCCCTCGAGCCCGGCGTCCTCGACGATCGGCGCGATCTCGCGCCGCGACTGGCCCTCCGGGATCGTGACGTTGACCAGGTCCGCCGGCGGGCCCGTCGGTGAGCGCGTCGAGCGCGGCCGCGTAGCTCATGTCCGCTTCAGCGTGTAGGTGCCCGGCTTGAGGTCGCCGCGCGTGCCCGCCGAGGCGCGCGCGCAGCTCGAAGAAGAAGGCGCTCGACACGACGCCCTCCTCCTCAGCAGGTCGCCGATCTCGCCGACGCCGGCGCCCTTCGGGATCGTCACCGCGACCTGCGCCCTCGCCGTCGCCCTTGAACGGCTGGAAGAGCGACACGAGAAACCAGAGCCCCACCAGCAGCCGCCGACGCGATCAGGGCGGCGAGCCGACGGCGGCAGCACGCGTCCTGCCGTCCGGCCGCGGGACCGCCGCTGCGCGGGGCGGCGCGGCGGGCGCGGGCCGCCGCCGCGAACGCCTCGCGCGTCGCCGTCGCGGCCGACCTGCGGCGCGCCGCCGTCGAGCGGCGGCGCGTCGCTCGGGCGAGGGGCGCGTGCCCTCGAGCGCCGCGCGGCTGCGCGCGCGGGCGCGCAGCGGCGCTGTCGCGGGCGGATCGCCCGCCGCGGTACGCCGGCGGGCGGGCTCACGTGTCGCGGCGGACTGCTCGGGAGCCGGCGCGGCGAGGTAGGCCTCGAGCAGGTGGGCCGCGGCGCGCGAGTCCTCGGCGGCGCCGCCGACCGCCCGAGGGCCTGCCGCGTGGTGAGGCGCTCGTCGTGGAGCGTCGACCGGGACGCGAGACCCGGCGCGAGCCGCTCCGGCGAACGCGCGCGTCTCGGCGGCCTGGGCCCCTCCTCGCCGGAGAGCGTCAGCGGCAGGCCGACCACCACGCGCGCGACCTCGCGCTCCGCGGACGAGCGCGCGCGATCGCGGCCGAGCCCGCGGCGCGTGGCCGGGGCGCTCGACGGCGGCGAGCGGCGTGGCGACGCGTGCCGGTCGGGTCCGAGACGGCGGAGCCGCAGCGCGCGCGCCGTAGTCGAGCGCGAGCACGCGGCTCATGCGTCACCGTAGCGAGCCGCTGCGACAAGTTGGTGCCGATCGGCGCGCAGCCGCCGCGCGGCTCCGGCACCCTCACGCGAGCGCCCGCTCGATCGCCACCCGCGCCGCGGCGATCGCGTCCGGCAGCTTCTCCGGGTCGCGCCCGCCGGCCTGCGCCATGGTGTCGCGGCCGCCTCCCCCGCCGCCCACGATCCTGGCCGCCGCCCGCACCACCTCGCCGGCCTTCAGCCCGCGCTCGACGCGGCCTCGGCGAAGTTCGCCACCAGGTGCACGCGCCCGTCGACCGCCGTGCCCAGCACCACGGCGGCGTCGCCGAGCGACTGCTTGACCCGGTCCGACAGCTCGAGCAGGGACCTTCGGGTCGGGCACGTCGACCACGTCGGCCACGACCCTCGACGCCGCCGATGCTCGGTGGCCGCTCGCGACGAGCGGTCGGCGAGCTCGCGGTCGACTCGCGGCCCTCGCGCTCCTGCCGCGAGAGCTCCCGCACCGCTCGCTCAGGCGCTCGACCGCGGCCACGACCTCGTCGTCGGGCACCCGCAGCATCCGCGGCGAGCTCGCGCAGCTCCGCTGTCGCGCGCGCGAAGCGTCACGACTCCCGCCGGGCCCGTGACCGCCTCGATGCGGCGCACGTTCGAGGCGCTCGAGGTCTCGGTCGTGAGGTGGAAGAGGCCGACCTCGGCGGTCGCCGCACATGGGTGCCGCCGCACAGCTCGCGCGAGACGTCCTCGATCTCGACCATCCGCACCCAGTCGCCGTACTTCTCGCCGAACAGCGCCATCGCCCCGAGCGCGTCGGCCTCCGCGCGCGTCGTCTCGATGGCGCGGACCGGGCGGCTGTCGAGGATCCAGCGGTTGACGAGGTCCTCGATCGCGTCCGCCTCGCGCGCCGACAGCCGCTCGCCGTGGGTGAAGTCGAAGCGCAGCTTGTCGGGCCCGACGTAGGAGCCGGCCTGGCGGACGTGGGTGCCGAGCTGCTCCCGGAGCGCCGCGTGCAGGAGGTGGGTGGCGGTGTGGTTGGCCATCGTCGCCAGCCGGGTCGGCCGGTCGACGACCGCGTGCGCCGGCTCGCCCGCGCTCAGCTCGCCGCGGCTCGGCTCGAGCGCGACCGCCTGGTCGTCGCCGAGGCGGAAGACGCCCGCCACCCGCGCAGCGCCGGAAGGGGTCTCGACCACGCCGGAGTCGGACACCTGGCCGCCGCCCTCCGCGTAGAAGGGGCTCTCGGCCAGCTTGGCCAGGTAGAGGCCGTCATCGCGTTCGAGGGCGGCGATCGCGGTGTCGGCCTCGATCGCCTCGTAGCCCACGAAGCGGGTCTCGGAGCCGGCGTCGCGCGCGAAGGCAAGCACCCGGTCGCGACTCGGTCCGACCTGCGCTTCGGCGCCCGCGATCCGCCCGCGCGCGAGCGCACGCGCGCCGATCCATGAGCTCGCGGAACCCGTGGTCGTCGATCGTCCAGGCCCTCCTCGGCGAGCATCTCCTTGGTCATCTCGTACGGGAAGCCGTAGGTGTCGTGCAGCCGGAAAGCCTCGTCGGGCTCGACCCAGGAGGTGCCGGCGTCCTTCGTCGCGCGCCACCACCTCCGCCAGCACGCGCTCTCCCTGCTCGAGCGTGCGCCCGAAGCCCTCCTCCTCGGCCGCTGCCCAGCGCTCGATCGTGGCGCGCTCCGCGCGAGCTCCGGGTAGGCGTCGCCCATCATCTCGATCACGCGCTCGCACAGCGACGGCAGGAACGGCGACGAGACCTCGAGCACCCGTGCCTGACGCATCGCCCTCCGCATCACGCGGCGCAGGATGTAGCCGCGGTCCTCGTTCGAGGGCACCACCCCGTCGGCCATCAGGAACGTCATGGCGCGCCCGTGATCGGCGAGGATCCGAAGCGCTCGCGTCGTGGTGGGGTCCGTGCCGTACGAGCGGCCGGACAGCTCCTCGCCCAGGGCCACGATCGGCGCGAACTGGTCGGTCTCGAAGACCGAGGGCACGTCCTGGAGGATCGCCGCCAGCCGGTCCAGGCCGAGCCCGGTGTCGATGTTCCGCTTGGGCAGGTCGGTGAGGGATCCGTCGGCGTGCAGCTCGTACTGCATGAACACGAGGTTCCAGAACTCGAGGAAGCGCTCGGTGTCGTCGCCCGGGCGGTCGTCCTCGCCGCCGAACTCGGGGCCGCGATCCAGGTAGAGCTCGGAGCACGGGCCGGCCGGGCCCGTCGGACCCGCCTGCCACCAGTTGTCGTCGCGGCCCAGGCGGACGATTCGCTCGTCCGGCAGCCCCGACGCCGCGCCAGCCCTCGATCGCCTCCTCGTCGGGACCGAGCCCGAAGCCCTCGTCGCCCTCGAGGACGGTGATCCAGGTCGGCAGGGTCGAACCCGAAGCCCTGAGCGGCGAGCTCCCACGCGTACTCGATGGCGCCGTGCTTGAAGTAGTCACCGATCGAGAAGTTCCCGAGCATCTCGAAGAACGTCAGATGCCTGGCGGTGGTGCCGACGTTCTCGATGTCGGTGGCCCTGAAGCACTTCTGACAGGACGTAAGTC
>CAWEHQ010000004.1:0-225927 GCA_963808955.1 uncultured Thermoleophilaceae bacterium
CGAGTGACCGCCGCGGCTACCTGCGGAGCATCGCCCGGACGGAGCGCACCCTCGCCGACGAGGGATCTTCAGCCTGCTCGACTTCCACCAGGACCTGTACACCGAGCGCTTCGAGGGCGAGGGGTTCCCGGACTGGGCCGTGGTGGGCGACGACGGACGCTGCCGGCCGAGCCCAAGCAGGGCTTTCCGGCCAACTACCTCGTGATGCCTGCGCTCAACCGGGCCTTCGACCACTTCTGGGTGAACGACCGAGCGGCCGAGGGCGCCGCTCCAGCACGCCTACGCAGGCCGCGTGGCGTCAGGTGGCGAGCGCTTCCGCGAGCCGACCGCGTGCTCGGCTACAACCTGCTCAACGAGCCATGGCCCGGGTCCGCCTACCCGAGCTGCGTCTCGCCGAGGGCTGTCCGGCCTTCGACCCGGCGTCCTCGAGCCGTTCTCGGAGCGGGTCATCGACGCGATCCGCACGGCCGACCCGCGCACGCTCGTCTGGTACGCGCCGCTGCTCACGTTCGACTTCGGCGCCGACACGCGCACGGCGACACCGGCGACCCGAACGCGGGCTTCGCCTTCAACATGTACTGCCTCGCGGACATCGGCGCGGCTCCGGCGCCGCCCGGGCCCGGCCGGCGCCGACTCGAGCGACACGGGATACGACCTCGCGCTCGACAACGCGGACGCGCAGTCCGAGAGACCGGCGATGCGCTCCTCCTGACGGAGTTCGCAGCCACGGACGAGCTCGCCACAGTCAGGCGGATCGCCGAGCTCGCCGACGAGCGGATGGTCCGCTGGCAGCAGTGGCACTACTGCGCGTGCGACGACCCCACCACCACCGCGAGCCCGGTGAGCGCCCAGGCGCTCGTCGTGGACCCGACCAGGCCGCCGACCGGGAGCAACGTCAAGTGGCGGAAGCTCAAGGCATCGGCGCGCCCGTATCCGAGGGCGGTCGCGGGGACGCCGCGCGAGTATGACTTCGACTACCGCACGAAGCGGTTCGACCTGCAGGTACTCGACCCAGCGGGCGGGCGGCCGCGGTCGCTTCCCCGCGGCTCTATCACCGAGGTGTTCCTACCGCGGTTGCACTACGGCGACGGCTACCGCGTGCGCGCCAGCGGCGCGGAGGTCGCGTCGCCCGCGGTGCGAACACACTCCGGCTCGAGGCCCGCCGCGACGCAAAGCGGGTCCAGGTGGTGGTCATCGGGCGGTAGCGGTGCCGCGGCTCTCCGAAGCGGCCGTGTCACGATCCGCCGATGCCCGCGGCCGCCGTCCTGCTCGCCATCTCCATAGCCGACGTGCTGCGCGACTTCGGGTACGCCGGGCTCGCCGTGCTGATGGTGGTCGAGAACGTCTTCCCGCCGATCCCCTCGGAGGCGGTTCTCCCGCTGGCCGGCTACTTCGTCGGTCGCGGCGAGCTGTCGTTTCCGCTCGTGCTCGCCACCGCCACCGCCGGGTCGGTTGGAGGGTCGGTGATCCTCTACGAGCTGGCCCGGGCCGGCGGCCGCCCGTTCGCGCGTCGCTTCCTGAAGTTCGCGCGACAGGACCCCGATCGGCTCGAGCGGGCGGAGGAGTGGTTCGACCGCAGGGGCGCCGTCGCGGTGCTCCTCGGGCGCTGCGTGCCGGGCGTTCGCAGCGTCATCGCCCTACCGGCGGGGGTCCTGCGGATGCGGCGGGCCAAGTACATCCTGCTCACCACGCTGGGCACCGCGGTATGGAACACGGCGCTGATCGGCGCCGGCTGGCTCCTCGGCCGCGAGTGGGGCCGCGTTTCCGACGTCCTCGGCGGGCTCGCCACGCCGTTGTTGATCGTCGCGGCCGTCGCCGCCGCGGGACTGCTCGTGTGGTGGTCGCTCAGGCGGCGGCGAGCCGAAGGGAGTGGCGGCTAGCGGCGGGTTAGCGCTCGCGCACCCTGTAGTTCGCGATCAGGCCCGCGTGGTCCGATGGCCACAGGCGCGACCGGGTGCGGTTGTTGCGGTCGATCCCAACGCGGTTCGCCCCCTGCGCACGCACGCCGTTGCGGAAGAGGCTGTCGTCGATCCGCGATGTGAAGTTCGACGGTGAGCCCTTGACCTCCGCGTTGAAGCAGCAGGTGAGACCGGGCGCCCGGTGGGTCTTGGTCCAGACGTCACGCATCCCGTGCTGCCTCAGCACCTCGTAGGCGGCCGCCTCGTCGGGCGGGCCGTTGGGGTCCGAGTTGAGGTCGCCGGTCAGGATCGTCTGCTTGCCCGTGGCGAGCGCTCCGCGATGCCTCGTCAGCTCCTGCGCCTGCTGGGCGCGGACGCCGGCGCTGAACGCCTCGAGGTGGGTGTTCACGAACCGGAAGCGGGCGCCGTCTTCCTTCGCCTCCACAGCCGTCCACCCGCGCGTGCTCTCCACCGGGCCGTACGCGGTCGGCACGATCAGGTTCTGCCTGAAGTTGCGCCCGCGCGCCCGGTCCAGCTCGAGGTCGGCGCCGCGCCGGACCAGGATGACGTCGCGCATGGTGAGGCGGACGTCGAAGTCCTTGCTCGTGGGCCCTTCCAGATCCGCTTCCTTCTGGACGACCACGACCCGGTAATGCTGGTCCTCCTCGCGGAGGGCTCGCCGCAGGAGCTTCAGGAAGTCGAACCGAACTCTGGTCGCGGGAGTGGCGTCGCCGTCCGCCTGGCCGCGAGCGCTGCGACGCCACAGCGACACCTCCTGGAGGCCGATCAGCTGCGGACGCTTGTCATCGACCTCGTTGGCGATCAGGTTCGACCGCGCCGGGAAATCCGTTCGCTTGACCTGGCGCCACACCTGTGTGGCGTTTCGCCTGAACTGGGCCTGCGTCGGAGCGACGATCAGCGGAGTGAGGTCGGCGCCCAGATACAGGTTGCGCACCATCACCTTGACGTGGGCGCGCGCCTCCGCGGTCTCGGCCAGCGCAGCGCCGACGCCGAGCCGCCGATCACGACGACCAGCACGGCGGCCACGTGCGCTCTCCAGTCGCGCGCTGTCAGTGCATTCGCGGCCATACCGGCGGCCACCCTATGGCGTGCCCGTGCTCCCGTCAAACGGGAACCGTCAGGCGCTGGAGCACCTCGGCCAGGCGATCGACCAGCAGCAGGTGACCCTCACCGGGGCAGGCGCGGAGACGCGCGCCAGGAATCGCGCGGCCAAGCGCGTGCCCCCCGAGAGCGGGATCGAGTGGTCCAATCGCGCTGCAAGACCGTCGTCGGTGCCGCGATCTCTTAAGGCGTGAAAATGTCGCGCGGGCAAAGTAGCGCGGATAGCGATCGTGCGCCGCGGCGATCTGCGGCGTCGCTCGTGGCCACCACGATGATCGCCTCAAGAAGCGGAGCGAGCCTCGGAAGTGGAGCGACCCGAGCGCTTTCGGGCCGCTCCGTCGCCGGAGCGGCCGCTCCCGGCCGCCGGTTGCTTCCCGCAGATGACCGACTCGAGCTGTTCGAGCGCCGCCTGCGCGCCGTGGAGGAGCGACCAGACGTCGTCCACCTGGTCGCGGTCGGCCACGATGCCGAAGTCGAGGTGGTCGCGGTAGCTCAGGACCGTGATGTTGAGCCCGACCCCGTCCACGATCGCGGACACGGGGAAGTTCGCCTGCAGCTCCGCGCCTGCGCAGTACAGCGGCTGCCGCGGGCCGGGCACGTTCGAGATGATCAGGTTGAGCGGCGGCCGCGTCCGGCTCAACACGTCGACCGTGGTGCGCGCGGCGAGCGCCGCAACGGCCGGCGGGATGAAGCTCGTGGCATCGGTGAGGAGGCTCGCGGGTAGGGCGCTGTGGCGCTCCTTGGCGCTCCGGAGCAGCTCGTGCGTGCGCATCACACGCGCGCGCGGATCCGGTTCATTTGTCGGGATCGGGACGATCATCGTCGAGACCCGGTTGCCGAAGGCGCCGCGCTCCTCCTCGGTCCGGACCGAGACCGGCACCATCGCCACCAGCGGATCGTCGGGCAGCTCACCGCGCTCCGCCAGCCAGTCGCGGACGGCGGTGGTGCAGAGTGCCACCACCACGTCGTTGACCGTGATCCCGAGCTCGTTCTTCACCGCCTTCACGCTGTCGAGCGACAGCGAGCCGAACGCGAACCGCCGATGCGGCGAGATCGGCCCGTTGAAGCTGGTGCGCGGCGGCCGGGCCGAGGCCACCTCGAGCACGCCGGAGTCCTCCCCGCCCACCACGTGGCGGACGCCGGCGATGCCCCGGGAGATCGCGGGGACGCCGGGGAACGCGTTCGCCCCCGGCAGCTCGGTCAGGTTGGGTAGCGCCGTCGGGATTGACCGCAGCGCCCGGAGCGGCTGGCGTGGCAGCCCGATGAGGCCGCGCCCGAGCATCTCGAGCTCGCGGGGGACGCGTTCGCCCTCGGGGGGCTCCTCGGGCGGAGGAATGTCGCGACCCTCCGGGCTCGGGTCGAGCAGGACCGTGAGGATCTCGTTGCCGGACACTCCGTCCACCACGGAGTGGTGGATCTTGGTGAGGAGTGCGACGCGGTCGTCGCGAAGCCCGTGGATCATGTAGAGCTCCCAGAGTGGCCGGGTGCGATCGAGGGGACGCGCGAAGATGCGGGCCACGGTCTCGGCGACCTGCGCGTCGTCGCCAGGCGGGGGCACGGCCGACTCGCGGATGTGGAAGTCGAGGTCGAAGTCCGGGTCCTCGACCCAGTACGGGAGGTCGAGCCCGAACGGCACCTCCACAAGCTTCCACCGGAACGGCGGGAGGAGGTGGAGTCGCTCGCCGACCAGATGGCAGCATGTCCTGGGAGTCGAGCCGTCCGCCGGGCGCGGTGGAGGGGTCGTAGACCGCGAAGCCGCCGACGTGTCCGTACGTGCGGGGGGTCTCGATCGCCAGGAACTGAGCGTCCAGGCTGGTGAGCTGTCGCATCCTACGAGGACACTATCCCGCCTGCTCTCGCGGCGGAAGCACCGTCGCGCTGGGCGGGCCGGTTGCGTTCTGGGTACCACTCTCGATCGGTCGGACCCAGAGCTCCTGGACGAGAATCGTCACCGTGGAGAGGATCGGCACCGCCACGAACAGGCCGACGATGCCGAACAGCTGCCCGACGATCACAACGCCGACCGCCACCACCGCGGCGTGCAGCTGCACTGCCTTCGACATCACGAGCGGCACGATCACGTTGCCCTCCACCTGCTGCACGATCAGGTAGATCGCCAGCACGACCAGGGCCTTGGTCGGCGATTCCGACAGCGCGAACAGGACCGGGGGGATGCCGCCGAGCACCGACCCGAAGTACGGGATCACCACCAGCAGCGCCGAGATGATGGCGAAGGCGAGCGCGAAATCGAGTCCCACGATCGCGAGACCGGCGTAGAGGAGGACGGCGGTGACCGCCATATCCACCATCACTCCCTTGAGCCAGCCGATCCAGGCCTCGCGCAGCCTCACCAGGATGCGGTTCGCGGTATCCCGATACGCGACGGGCACGAGGCGTATGCAACCGCGGAGGAGGGGATCCGGACGGCTTGCGATGAGCACCGCGGTGACCACGATCAGAATCAACGCTCCGATGACGCCGGCCACGCTCAGGCCCAAGGATGTGAGCGGCCCGACGAGCTGCTCCGGCGAATCGACGTAGCCCTGCGCCCAGTCCTGCAGGTTCTGCCCGAGCTCGTTCGGGCCGCCGCCGGTGACGTCGGCGGCCAGCTCACTCAGTGAATCGCCGATCGCCGGGAGCGCCGCGACCAGGTCGTCGATCTCGCTGACGAACGGCGGCACCACCAGCATCAGGATTCCGCCCGCGACCAGCAGTCCCAGGAGCAGCCCCAGCACCGCTCCGAGGGGCCTCGGCACCCGAAACCGCTCCAGCCAGGTTGCGGCCGCAGACAGCGGAATGGCGACGATCACCGTGATCATCACCGCGAGCACCAGCGTGGCCAGCTCGCGAAACAGCAGCGCCAGGAGCACCAACACCGCCGCGAGCAGCACCGGTCGGTAGAGGTGCGGCACGGCACTTAGGGGAACGCGCTCGCGCGCGATCGCGTCACCGAGGGGCGGCCTTTCCGCCGCCTCGCGTTCCTCGTCGCGCGGCTCTCGCGGTGGTTCGGCGCCGGCGGCGGGCTTCGTGACGGTCGGCCCCATCCTTGCGTCGTCGGTCAGAGCGGCAGCTTGCCCCGCCCCCTGCGGCCGGCCGAGGCGCTCTTGTTCGTGGCCTTCCGCGAGCTCGAGAACGGCTTCTGAAGCAGCCGCCCAACCGGGCCTGGAGCCGCGCCCCCGGCCCGCTGGCCCACCCCGAGCGTCTTGTCAACCCCGCGCTGCGGATGCCGCGAAAGGCGTGGCAGCAGGAACGCCAGCACCAGCAGGACCACGCACACCGCCACGATCACGAGCACCGTCATCGCCGACTCCTCCTCGATGTAGAAACTCCGTCCATCATCAGATCCCCCGAATCGGAGAGGTTTAGTCGCCCAGATCCCTGAGCAGTCGACGGAGCAACCGCGAGACCTGCATCTGGGACAGGCCCACGCGCCGGCCGATCTCCCTCTGCGAGAGGTGGTCGACCAGCCGCATGCGGAGGATCGCCAGCTCGCGCTCTTCGCAGTCGCCGAGCCGCCGTGCGATGGCGTCGCGATCCTCCACGAGCTCGTAGCCGTCGTCGTCCGCTGTGAGCCAGCGCCGCGCGCCCTCGCCCTCGTCGTCGCTCGCGGACAGAGAGGAGGTGTGGAGCGAGGCGCTTGCCTCGATCGCCTCGAGCACGTCGGCGGTGCTGAACCTGCACTCGGTCGCGAGCTCGGGAGGCGTCGCCGGCCTGCCTAGTCGTACCTCCAGCTCAGCGGCCGCGCGCGTGACCCGGACCGCGCGGTCCCGTATCTGTCGCGGCACGTGGAGTGGCCATCCGAAGTCCCTGACATGCCGCTTCAGCTCACCGAGGACGGTCGGCACGGCGAAGCTCGTGAACGCGATCCGCCGCGCCGGGTCGAATCCGTCGATCGCCTTCAGCAGCCCGATGCACGCGACCTGCGTGAAGTCGTCACGGGCATCGCGCCCGCGCGCAAAGCGGCGCGCTAGGCCGCGTGCCAGCGGCAGGTAGCGCGCGACCAGCTCCTCCCGCGCCACCTGGTCGTTGAAGCGCTGCCAGCGGAGGAACAAGCGCTCCTCCCGCTGCCTGTCGACTCCGTCGACGCGCGGCCGCGTCCGTTGTGAGGTGACTTCCTGGGGCAACACCGGCCGTCCTCCGTTTCCGCGCGCGCCGCCGTGAGAAACGGCGGGGGCTGGGCCGGTCTGCTCCGACGCAAGCGCATCGTGGGCTTGCGTAGCTGGGGGGAATGTACCCCAGCGCGAGGGTGATAAACGCAGCCGGCGAGTCGACGGTGGTCAGGAAGCCCGTTCGGCCAGCACCTCGTCGACGACCTCCATCAGCCTGCGCCGAGACGAGCGCGCCTCGCCTCGAAGCCGATCGAACGCCTCCTGGTCGTCGATCGAGTGACGCTCGATCAGCACGCCCTTGGCTCGCTCGATCCGTCCCCGACGATCGAACGCGCGCTGCAGCCGCGTGTACTCCTCGAAGCGGCGGAGCGCGACGTCGATCGCGCCAAGGAGCTCGTCGTGGTCGGCCGAGTTGAGATGGGCGAAGATCCCGCGCTCGGCCGCCTTCGCGATGAACTCGGGATTCGCGCCCTCCACCAGGGCCATCACCGGGCAGACCGTCTCCTGGGTGACCTCCGTGATCAGCTCGAGCGCGTGGTCGGTGTCCTCGTGGAGTGCCACGATCGCGGCGTCCGGCTCGTGCTCCGCCATCGCGTCAGCCACGGCCGATACCTCGACCTCGGTGGCGATGACCTGGTGCCCCAGCTCCGACAGGGCCTTCGCGATCGGCTCGATGTAGACCTGCCGCTCGTCGGCGACCAGCACCCGGAGATCGCTGGGATGCCCGCCGGCCGATGGTCGGTGCTCGGGAGTGTCCATGGCTGTCATTCCTCGGCTCTCGCTAGCGATCGTTGCGCTTGCTCGCGGCCGGAGTCATCGCGCCCCCGCCGCCGGTCGCCCGCCGTACCAGCCGCGGGGTGAGCACTCGGAACGCCGCGACGAACCAGTACGGACGGGGCACGTAGCGCTCGGCTCGGCGTCCGGGGCCGGCGTCGACGATCGCGTCGGCCACGCGCTCGGGTCGAGAGACCAGCCGGCGCGTGACGAGTCGCTGCAGCAGCTCGCGCTGCGGGAACCCTTCGGTCTCGACGAACCCCGGCAGCACCAGGCCGACGTGCACGCCGTGCCGCCGCTCCTCGAGGTGAAGGGCGTCGCTCCAGCCCGCAAGCGCGAACTTGCTTGCCGAATACGCACCGGAGTTCGCCCGCGAGACTCGCCCGGACACGCTCGCGACGTTCACGATGGCGCTCGGGGCAGAGCGGCGAAGGGTCGGAAGCAGCGCCTCGGTGAGCCGGACCACAGCGTCGAAGTTGATCTCCATGTGGCGTCGCACGTCGTCCCAGCCCTCGTCGCCGAACCTCCCGCGCCAGGCGCTGCCGGCGTTATTCACGAGTAGGTCGAGCCGGCCGTGCTCGCGCTCGACTGCGTCGAGCACCGTTGCGGGCGCGTCCGGCTCGGTCAGGTCCGCCGCCACCACGGTCGCGCCGCCCACCTCGTCGGCGAGCTCCCGCAGGCGGTCCTCGCGACGCGCGACGAGCACTAGCCGGGCGCCGGGCTCGCGCGCCAGTCGCCGCGCGGCGGCTGCGCCGATTCCGCTCGAGGCGCCGGTGATGAGCGCGACCACGGCGCGGAACGCTACCGCGCGCGGGGTTCATCACGTCGTCGGAGCCGTGCGCGCCTGCCACGGCTCCCCGACGGCTACCGGGCAGGTAACGTTACCCGCCGTCAACGCGGCGGGACCCGCCGGAACGCGGGCCCGGCGGCGACCGGACGTATGAGCTTCGACCTCTCGCTCACACCCGCCCACCACGACCTGATCAGCCGAACGCACGCGTTCGCCGAGGACGTCGTCCGGCCTGCGGCTGCCCGCTGCGACCGCGACGAGGAATTCCCCTGGCCGGTCCTCGAGCGCGCGGCGGAGGAGGGCTTCTACAACGCGCTCTTCTACCGCGACCTCATCGCCGACCCCACCGGCCTCTCGCTGCCGCTGTTCATGGAGGAGCTGTTCTGGGGCTGCGCAGGGATCGGGCTCGCGATCGTGATGCCGGCCCTCGCTCTGTCGGCGATGGCGCAATCGGCCACCCCCGAGCAGCTGCTGCGCTGGGCACCCGACTGCTTCGGCGAGCCGGGCGACCTCAAGCTCGCGGCGCTGTGCATCTCGGAGCCACAGGGCGGGAGCGACGTCAGCAAGCTGCGGACGCGCGCCCGCCGCGACGGCGACGGATGGGTGATCGACGGCCACAAGATCTGGATCGGCAACGGCGGGATCGCCGACGTCCACGTCGTCAACGCGAGCGTCGACCCGGATCTCGGCCACCGCGGCCAGGCGCTCTTCGTCGTGCCGAAGGGCACGCCCGGGCTCGAACTGGTGCGAAAGCTCGAGAAGCTCGGCTGCCGCGCGTCGCACACCGCGGAGATCCGCTTCGACGGCTGCAGGATCCCCGGCGACCACCTGCTCGGCGGCGACGGCAAGCTCGAGCACCTGCTCGAGAAGGCCCGGTGGAGCAATCCGAGGTCGAGATACGGGGTCGGCGAGGGGCGGTCCGGCGGGGGCTCCGAGACGCTCGGCACGTTCGAGCAGACGCGCCCGATGGTCGCTGCCCAGGCGCTCGGCATCGCCCGCGCGGCGCTCGAGTTCGCTCGCGACTACGCCGTCGAGCGCGAGGCCTTCGGCGGGCCGATCATCGAGAAGCAGGGGGTGGCCTTCCCGCTCGCTGACGTGGCCGCCGACGTCGACGCGGCGCGCCTCTTGACCTGGCGGGCGGCATGGATGGCGGCGCAGGGCGTGCCGTTCCACCACGCGGAGGGGTCGATGTCGAAGCTACGAGCGTCCGAGGTGGCGGTGCGCGCCACCGAGCGGGCACTCCAGGTGTGCGGCGGCTGGGGCTACGTCCGCGACCTGCCGGTGGAGAAGTGGTACCGCGACGCCAAGCTCTACACGATCTTCGAGGGGACGAGCGAGATCCAGCGCTACGTGATCGGGCGCGCGCTCGCGGCGGACAGCGGTGAGGCGCCGCTCCACCATCAGCTGCCGGGCCGTCGGAGGATCATCGGCAAGGCGCTCGCGCGCGGCACCAGGAAGAGGTCGCGGGCGGGGATGGCGCTCCTGCGGCTGGAGCGGGCGTTGCCGCGGTGGATACTCCGGCTCGCGATGATCGTGCTGTCGCCGCCGCGCCGCCATCGCGGCTGCGGCGTCCTGAACGACGAGGAGAACGATGGAGAAGACGAGACGTGCCGCGGTGCTCGGGGGGAATCGGATCCCCTTCGCCCGCTCTGGCGGGCCGTACGCGGCGGCCAGCAATCAGGACATGCTCACCACCACGATCGACGGCCTCGTCAGCCGCTTCAACCTGCAGGGGGAGCGCCTCGGCGAGGTGGTCGCGGGAGCGGTGCTCAAGCACAGCCGCGACTTCAACCTCACCCGGGAGTGCGTCCTCGGAAGCCGGCTGTCGTCGGAGACCCCGGCCTACGACGTGCAGCAGGCGTGCGACACCGGCCTCGAGGCGACGATCCTGGTGGCGAACAAGATCGCGCTGGGGCAGATCGAGGCCGGCATCGCCGGCGGCGTGGACACCACGAGCGACGCCCCGATCGAGGTCAACGACGACCTGCGCCGCATCCTGCTCGAGCTGAACGCGCGCGCAGACGCGAGGGAGCGCGCTCAAGGCTGTGAGGCGGCTCCGCCCGGGACAGGTCATGCCGGAGATCCCGCGCAACCAGGAGCCGCGCACCGGCCTGTCGATGGGCGGGCACACCGCGGTCATGGCCGAGGAATGGGACATCGGCCGCGAGGAGCAGGACGAGCTCGCGGTGGCGAGCCACCGCAGCTCGCCGCGGCGTACGAGCGCGGCTTCTTCGACGACCTCGTGACTCCGTACCTCGGCCTCGAGCGCGACCAGAACCTGCGCGCCGACTCGAGCGTGGACACGCTGGCGAAGCTGCGTCCGGTTTTCGGCGACGGCGAGGGCGCGACGATGACCGCCGGCAACTCCACGCCGCTCAGCGACGGCGCGGCGGTGGTGCTGCTCGCGTCCGAGGAGTGGGCCGCGGAGCGCTCGCTGCCGGTGCTGGCGCACCTGACGCATTGCCGAGACCGCGGCGGTCGACTACGTGCACGGGGACGACGCGCTGCTGATCGCGCCGGCCTACGCCGTGCCGCGGATGCTGCGACCGCGCCGGCCTCGGGCTCGGCGACTTCGACTTCTACGAGATCCACGAGGCGTTCGCGTCGCAGGTGCTCGCCACGCTCAAGGCCTGGGAGGATCCGGAGTTCTGCCGCGACCGCCTCGGCCTCGACGGCCCCCTGGGCTCGATCGACCGCTCGCGGCTGAACGTGAACGGCTCGTCGCTGGCCGCGGGGCACCCGTTCGCGGCGACCGGCGGGCGGATCGTCGCGACGCTGGCGAAGCTGCTCGCGCGAGAAGGGGTCCGGGCCGCGGCCTGATCTCGATCTGCGCGGCCGGCGGGCAGGGCGTCGTCGCGATCCTGGAGCGGTAGCCGGTGGCGCGACGACCGTTTCGTAGAGATCGCGAACTCCTCGCTCGGCCGCGCCGCGGTCAAGCGCGCCGGCCTGCCGGCGCCGCCGCGGCTCAGCCGCTTCGAGCCGGGCCAGCCGCTCGTGAGCGGTCCCGTGCTCGTCGGCGCCGCCGACGGCGGGCGGATGGTCGAGCCGGTGACTGCGCTGCTGGATGGGGTGGGGGCGGACGTGCGGACGCAGGCCACGAGCGGCGCCGAGGAGCCGTTCGCGGCGCTCGTCCTCGACGCGACCGGGGCCGCGTCGAGCGACCGGCTGGTGGGCGTTTACGAGTTCTTTCACCCCGTGGCCCGGAGCCTGGCGAGCTCGGGCCGGGTCGTGGTGCTCGGCACCGCACCGGAGGACTGCGGCGACGCCCGCGAGGCCACCGCTCAGCGCGCGCTCGAGGGCTTCGTCCGCTCGCTTGGCAAGGAGATCAACCCGGGCTCGACGGCGCAGCTCGTGTACGTGGCGCCGGGGGCCGAGCGGGCCGCTGAGTCGACGCTTCGGTTCCTGCTCTCGTCGCGCTCCGCCTACGTGTCGGGGCAGGTGATCCGGGTGTCGGCGCCGGCGCCCGACGACGCCGACGGCCCAGCCGACTGGGACCGGCCGCTCGCCGGCAAGGTCGCGGTGGTGACGGGCTCGGCGCGGGGAATCGGCGAGGCGATCGCATCCACCTTCGCGCGCGACGGCGCTCACGTGGTCTGCCTCGACGTCCCCGCGCAGGGAGCGGCCCTGTCGGAGGTGGCGAACAAGGTGGGGGGCGAATCGCTCCAGCTCGACATCACCGACGACGACGCGCCGGGGCGGGTGGTGGAGCACTCCGGTCCCGGCACGGCGGCGTCGACGTCGTCGCGCACAACGCGGGCGTGACTCGCGACAAGACCGTCGCGCGGATGGAGGAGGACCAGTGGACGACGGTCCTCGCGATCAACCTCACGAGCCAGGAGCGCATGACCGACGCGCTGCTGCGCGAGTCCTCACTGCGCCCCGGCGGAAGGATCGTGTCGGTGTCATCGCTGGGCGGGATCGCCGGCAACCGCGGGCAGACCAACTACGCGGCGAGCAAGGCCGGCGTGATCGGCATGGTGCAGGCGCTTGCACCCGCGATGCGCGAGCGCGCGGCGACGATCAATGCCGTGGCTCCCGGGTTCATCGAGACCGAGATGACGGCGGCCATGCCGGTGGTCACGCGCGAGGCGGGGCGGCGCATGAACAGCATGGTCCAGGGCGGGCTTCCGGTCGACGTCGCCGAGGCGATCGCATGGATGGCCAGCCCGGGATCCGGCGGAGTGAACGGCCAGGTCGTGCGCGTGTGCGGCCAGAGCATCCTGGGCGCGTGAGCGTCGAGCGCCTCAGCGGCACCCCGAGCATGCCGAAGCTCTACGCGAAGGCTCTGCTCGCCTCGCTCCCGGGACGGGGTGGCGACGAGCTGCCGGAGCTCGAGCTGTCGCTGCCGGAAGTGAGCATCGACGCCCGGCACCTGGCGGCCTATGACCACCTATGCGGCTTTCGTCTTGGCGACCGTCTGCCGCCGACGTACCTGCACGTCTTCGCCTTCCCGGTCGCCATGAAGCTCATGACCGACAGCTCGTTCCCGCTGCCCCTGCTGGGGCTGGTCCACGTGCGCAACCGGATCGTCCAGGCGCGGCCCATCGACTCCGGTGAGACGGTCTCGTTGAGCGTTCATGCGGAGAACCTCCGGCGCACCGGCCGCGGCACGGAAGTCGACCTGGTGGCCGAGGCGGACGTCGACGGCGAGCGCGTGTGGAGCTCGACCAGCACTTATCTGCGTCGCGGCGGCGACAGCGGGTCGGGCGAGACGAGCAGCGCCCCGGCCGAGCGCCATCGCGCAGCCGCCACATGGCAGCTCGACGGCGACGTGGGCCGCCGCTATGCGCGCGTGTCCGGGGACATCAACCCGATCCATCTCAGTCCGCTGACCTCGCGGCTGTTCGGCTTCCCACGCCCGATCGCCCACGGCATGTGGACGAAGGCGCGCTGCATCGCGGCGCTCGAGGGGCTGCTCCCGGAGCGGCTCGTCGCAGACGTCGAGTTCAAGAAGCCGCTGCTCCTGCCCGCGAAGGTGGCGTTCGCTGACGCGGCAGACGGCGATCGGCGCTCGATCGCGCTGCGCGACGCGCGCAGCGGCGCGCCGCACCTGGCTGGGACGGTGCGGCCGGGCTGACCAGGCCAGACCTACAGCCAGCCCGAGCGCTTGAAGCGGCTGTAGAGGAACACGCAGATGACGAGGATCAGCGCCAGCACGAGCGGGTAGCCGAGCTCCCACTCGAGCTCGGGCATGTGCTCGAAGTTCATCCCGTAGATGCCGGCGATGCTCGTCGGCACGGCCAGGATCGCGACCCACGCGGTGATCTTCCGCATGTCCTCGTTCTGCCTGACCGACACCTGGGTCAGGTTGGCCTGGAGCGCGCTGTCCAGCAGCTCGCGGAACCCGTCCACGCGCGCGGCGACCCGAAGCAGGTGGTCGTGCACGTCGCGGAAGTACTCGTGGAGCTTCCGCGGCACGACGTCGACGTCGCCCTGCATCAGCCGATTCATCGCCGGCGCGAGCGGGCTCACCGCCCGCTGGAACTCGAGCACCTCGCGCTCGAGCTTGTAGATCCGCTCGGCGGGGTTGGTCCGCTCGGCCGAGAAGACCTGTGCCTGAACCTGCTGGATGTCCTCCTCGACGCCGTCGGTCACGACCTCGTAGTCATCGACCACGTGGTCGACGATCGCGTGTACGACCGCGCCCGGCCCGCAGTCGAGGAGGTCGCCGCGCGCGTCGACCTCGCGACGCACGTCGGCCAGGCCGCTCGCCTCGCCGTGCCGGACCGAGACGATGAAGCCGGGATTGACGAACAGCATGATCTCGCCGATGTCGACGACCTCCTCGGGGTCGACGTAGCGGGTGGTCTTGAGGACGAGGAAGACCGTGTCGCCGTAGACCTCGAGCTTGGCCCGCTGGTGCGCCTTCACGGCGTCCTCGACCGCCAGCTCGTGGAGGTCGAACTCGCGCGCGATCGCCTCGAGCTCCTGCGCCGATGGCTCGACCACGCCAAGCCAGACGAAGCTGTCGTCCCGCCCGCTGATCCGCCCCGCCTCCTCGAGCTCGAGCTCGCCCGCGCGGCGGGAGCCGTTCTCGTAGACCGCGCAGTCGACGATCACGGCCCCCAGTATTCCGCAGACGGCGGGCGCTGCCCTAGAAGAGCACCGCCTGTCGCACCGCCTCGCCGGCCGCCAGGCGATCGAACCCCTCGTTCAGTTCGTCGAGGGCGATCCGGTGCGTGAGGAGGCGCTCCACAGGCAGCCGCCCGGCGCGGTGGAGCGCCACGAGCCGCGGGATGTCGCGCGCCGGGACGCTCGAGCCGAGGTACGAGCCGCGCAGTGTGCGCTCCTCGGCCACCAGGCTCACCGCCGAGAGCGAGAGCATCCGCTCGGGGTGGGGGAGGCCAACCGTGACGGTGGTTCCACCCCGGCGCGTGGCGGCGTACGCCTCGGCCAGGACTCGCTCGCTTCCCACCGTCTCGACCGCCTGGTCGGCGCCGCCCGACGTGAGGTCTCGCGCCGTCTCCACGGCGTCAGGGCCGGCCGGCACGGCGTGCGTTGCGCCGAGCTCGCGGGCGAGCTCCAGCTTCGCCGGGACCACGTCGATCGCGACGATCGTGCTCGCTCCCGCCGAGCGCGCCCCGAGCACCGCGGCGAGACCGACACCCCCCAGGCCGAAGACCGCCACACGGTCCCCGACCTCGACGGATGCGCTGTTGACGATCGCCCCGACCCCGGTCAGGACCGCGCACCCGAAGAGGGCGGCCACATCGAAGGGCAGATCGTCCGGCACCTTCACCGCAGAACCCGTGGACACCACCACGTGGTCGGCGAAGGCCGACACACCGAGGTGGTGGTTGAGCGACTCGCCGCCGGGACCAGTGAAGCGCCGCCCACCCCCGAGCAGCTCGCCGGCCAGGTTCGCCGCTGCCCCCGGCTCGCACAGCGCAGCGCGACCGCTTCGACACGGTTCGCAGCCGCCGCAGGCTGGGACGAACGCCATCACCACGTGGTCACCGGGGGCGAACCCGGCCGCCTCGGCACCCACCTCCACGACCTCGCCGGCCGCCTCGTGCCCGAGCACCATCGGCATGACGCGCGGGCGCGACCCGTCGATGACGGACAGGTCCGAATGGCACAGGCCGGCGGCGCGGACGCGGACCAGGAGCTCGCGCGGTCCGGGGTCGTCGAGCTCAAGGTCCGTGACCTCGAGCGGACGCGTGGTGGCATACGGGGGCTCGCGCCCCATCTCGCGCAGCACCGCGCCACGGACCTTCATGCCGCGGGCACGAGACGCTCGAGGGCGTCCCGCAGCGGTCCGCTGAGCTCCACCGGCCGGCGCGACGCTCGATCCACGAACACGTGCACGAACCAGCCCGTGGCCGCCGGTTCCTCGACCGTGGCGCTGAACAGGCCGATCTCGTAGCGCACGCTCGACCGCCCAAGGCTGCCCACGCGCAGCCCGGCCTCGACCGTCTCCGGGAACCCGAGCGGCGCGTGGAAGTCGCAGTGCGACTCGGCGCACAGCCCGATCACCTCACCCGCGTGGATGTCGAGGCCGCCCTCCTCGATCAGCCAGGCGTTGATGACGGTGTCGAAGAACGCGTAGTACTCGACGTTGTTCACGTGCCCGTACACGTCGTTGTCGTTCCAGCGCGTGGAGATATGGCGCACGTGGGGGTAGGCGCCGCGCCGGTTCGGCGACAGATCGCTCACGCGAGCGTCGGGGCTCCCGCCATCGCGCGGCAGTCTATGAGCGCGCGAGGCGCAAGCGGCGCGAGCGCACACAGTTACCGCGCTTCGGTGCAGCATCAGCGCGCTCGCGGGCTATGGTGCCTCCGTGAGGCTTGGTCCAGGGTTTCTCCTACGTTTCCCAGTGGGGCTCGTCCAACCGGTCGCCCGCCTCGCGCTCGCTCGGGTCACGGCCGTGCCACGGATGGCGGAGGCCGCGACTGCGCTGCCGCGGCTGGCGCTCGCGCTCGATCGGCTCGCCGACGCACGCCCCACGCTCGAGCGCCTCGCCGACGCAGCGGGTGGTCTAGAGGCGCTCTCGGAGGCGACGCCCGTGCTCGACCGGGTCGCCGACGCGCTCGAGGAGGCACGCGAGCCGCTCGCCGAGCTCACCGCAGTTCGCGCCACGCTCCAGGATCTCGCTGCGGTGGCCCCCGCGCTCGAGCGGCTCGGCGAGGCCGGCCCCGCGATCGACGAGATCGCGCGGGCCCGTCCTGCGATCGACGCCATCGCCAAGGCGCGCCCATCGATTGACGAGCTGGCCGGCGCCCGGCCCGCTATCGACGAGATCGCCGGGGCCAGGAACGCCATCGACGAGATCGCCGCCGCCCGGCCGGCGATCGAGGACATCGCGGCGATCAGGCGCGCCGTCGGCGAGCTCGCCGCCGCCCGGCCGGCGATCGAGGCCATCGCCGGCGTGTCGCCCGCGGTCGACCGCATCGGGGATACCGCCCCGGCGATCGAGCGGGTGGCCGAGGCGATGACGGCGGTCGAGCGGCTCGCGGCAGCCAGCCCGGCGCTCGAGCAGCTCGCCGGCGCATCCGACGCGATCGATGCCCTCGTGGAGTCGCGCCCCGCGCTCGAGGGGCTGGCCAAGGCCTCGGAGTCGCTCCCCGCTCTCACGGCGAGCGCCGGCGAGCTCGGGGACCTGCCCGACCGGCTGGGCGACGTTGGCGACCACCTCGCCGCGACCCGCTCCGCGCTCGACTCGCTCGTCGCGGAAACCGGGTCGCTGAAGCGGCTGGACGACACGATCGGAGTGCTCGCGGAGGCGGTGCAGCCGCTCCAGGGGGCGAGCGAGCGCGTCGGTCGGCTGGTGGATCGGCTGCCCGACTCGCGCCGCCGACGGATGCAGGACGGGTCCGTGGAGGGCGCCGGCGAAGATCGAAACGGTGAGGGCGAGGAGCCGCCGTCCTAGGCGGCGCCGACGATCCGTGACCGCCACGCTCGCGACCGTCTACACAGACGACCTCGTGCAGCCGGGGAGGGAGGCGGCAGGGCTGCTGCTGCTCGGCCTCCTTGGTTCCTTCGCCTTCATCCGGATGAGCACCCGACTGATGCGGAGCCCGCGGGTGACGTGGTGGCCCGGGAGCGTCAGCTCGGGCGGGGTGCACGTCCACCACCTCGTGTTCGGGATCGTGCTCATGCTCCTGACCGGGTTCCTGTCCTTCGCCTTCGATCCGGAGGGGTTCTGGCTCTACACCCTCGCCGCGGGCTTCGGCGTGGGCGCCGGGCTGACCCTCGACGAGTTCGCGCTGTGGCTCTACCTCGAGGACGTCTACTGGTCGGAGGAGGGAAGGCGGTCGGTCGATGCCGTGGTCATCGCCGCGCTCCTCATGAGCCTTTTCCTGATCGCCCTCCCGTTCGACTACGGAGACGAGCCGGGTCCCGTCGCGGTGGTGATCGCGGTGGCGGTGTTCAACGTCGGGTGCTGCTCGATCGCGTTCCTCAAGGGGAAGATCGTGCTCGGGCTGGTCGGCCTGTTCATCCCCCTCTTCGCCTACGTCGGCGCCGTCCGCCTGGCCCGGCCGGGCTCGCCCTGGGCGCGACGGCGATACGCGCATAACCCGCGGAAGCTCGAGCGTGCCGAGGCCCGGGAGCAGCGGGTCATTCAGCGTCGCAGGCAGCTGAGGAATCTGGTGGGCGGTGCCCCGAGCACGGAGCGACCCTCCACCGCGCCCCGCGAGTGAGGTCACTCTCGAGGGGCTCCTTGAGCGAGCGAAGCGAGCGTACCCGAGAGAGGGACGCTCACTCGCGGGGCGCTCAACGGGCGAGATCGAGTCGGAGCCCAACGCGATAGAGGCGTGGGCGGGACCTGACGTATAGCCTGGCGCGCCATGACGCTTCCACCTCCGAGCTCGGATTCGACCGCGCTCGTGACCGGTGCCTCGGCCGGTATCGGCCGGGAGCTCGCGCGAGGGCTCGCGGCGAGGGGACACGGGGTCACGCTCGTGGCGCGGCGCCGCGAGCTGCTCGAGGAGCTGGCACGCGAGCTCGGCGACCGCCACGGGGTCCGTGCCGACGTCGTCGCCGCCGACCTCGCCGACCCCAGCGAGCGCGACCGGCTCGCGAACGAGCTTGAGCAACTCGGCCTCACGGTCGAGGTGCTCGTGAACAACGCCGGCTTCGGCATCTACCGTCCGTTCGCAGCGTCGGACCGCGAGCGTGAGCTCCAGCAGGTCCGGCTTCTCGTGGAGGCGGTGGTCGACCTGAACGCGCGCTACGTCCCGGGGATGGTCGAGCGTGGCCGGGGCGCCGTGATCAACATGTCCTCGACCGCGGGCTTTCAGCCGCTGCCGGGAAACGGGACCTACTCCGCCAGCAAGTCCTTCATCCTGTACCACTCCGAGACGCTCCACGAGGAGGTCCGACATCGCGGCGTAACGGTCACGGCGGTATGTCCGGGCCCGGTCGAGACGGAGTTCCAGGAGACCTCGGAACCTTTGTTCATGGCACGCATCCCGAAGTTCCTCCATCGGGGGCCCGAGGCGGTCGCCGACGAGACGCTCCGTGCTGTTGAGGCCGGCAAGCGCACGCTGGTTCCGGGCGGCCCAGCAGTTCGCGCCGTCTTCACGCCAAACCGAATGGCACCCGCCTCGCTCGTGTTGCCGGTGGCGCGGCAGATCATGGCGCGCGAGCTCAAGCGCAGCGACTGAGCGGCGCGCGGCCGCCGCCCGCCAGCAGGGTCCCCGGCGCAGTCGCCGAATCCAGCACCTGAGGTGCGTCCGTTCGAGCCGTCCCCGCGCATGGTCCTGAGGATCGTTCTCATCATCGTCCTGGTGGTGGTGGCGCTCTACGTCATCTATCTGCTGCGGCGGCCGATCACGTGGATCGTGGTGGCGGCGTTCATCGCCGTCGCGGTATCGGGCCCGATCAACTTGCTGAGCCGGCACATGAAGCGTGGCTTCGCGATCGCCATCGCCTACCTCGGGCTGGTGCTGCTGCCCGTGGCCGCGCTGGCCATCCTGCTGCCTCCGCTCGTGTCCGAGCTCGACGACCTCATCGACCAGGCTCCCCAGTACGCCGCCGACGTGTCGCGCTTCGTCGAGAACAACGGCACGCTGAGCGACCTGGAGGAGAAGTACGACCTCACCGGCAAGCTCGAGGACGAGGCTCAAGAGCTCCCGAGCAGGATCGGCGACGCGGCGGGGGTCGTGCGCGATCTGGGCGTCGGCATCGTCAACTCGATCTTCGCCGCGGTCACGATCCTGATCCTGAGCGTGTTCATGGTGGGTGGTGGCAGACGGTGGATCAAGGGGCTGCTGGAGCTCCAGCCTCCGGAGCGAGCGCACCGCCTCAGGCGAGCCTTCGAGAGGATCGCGAGCGCCGTGGGCAACTACGTGGGCGGGGCGCTGCTCCAGGCGGTGATGGCCGGGGTCGCGACCTTCATCGTCCTGACGATCCTGGGCGTGCCGTTCGCGGCGCCGCTCGCCGTGCTCGTGGCGCTGCTCGACCTGATCCCGCTGGTGGGCGCCACGCTCGGGGCGATCATCGTGGGAATAGTCACGCTCTTCAACGACTTCCCGACGGTCACGATCATCTGGATCGTGTGGGCGATCGTCTACCAGCAGCTCGAGAACAACCTCGTCCAGCCCCAGATCCAACGCCGGGCGGTGCAGCTCGAGCCGATCGTGGTGCTGATTTCGGTGCTCTTCGGGAGCACGCTGTTCGGGGTCCTCGGTGCCCTCTTGGCGATACCGCTCGCCGCGTCCGCCCAGATCGCCGTGCGCGAGTACTTCGCGTTCCGCCGCGAGGGCACGGGCGGTGGAGAGGAGCCTCCGCCTCCGAGCCGCGCCGAGCCGGCGGGCGAAGGTGCGGCGTAATCGGACTGGCGCGTACCGACCGCGCGGAGATAATCGAAGGGGCTCCGTCGGGGCCTGACCCACACAGAAGGAGACCGGAATGGAAGCCTCAACCTCTTCACCCGTCGGGCCCGGACTGACCGAGGCGCTCAAGCAGAAGCGCGGCTGGCTGCTGGCCTCGGGCGTGCTCGCCCTGATCGCGGGGGCCGCCGCCATCGCGGTACCGGCGATCGCCTCGGTGGCGATCGAGCTCTTCATCGGCTGGTTGCTCGTGGGCGCGAGCGGCGCGCTCGCCGTCGATGCCTTCGCCGTACGCGACACGGGCCGGATCGTGCTCCGGTTGCTGCTCGCCATCCTCACGTTCGCCGCGGGGCTCTACCTGGTGCTGGCGCCCCTGGACGGGACGTTCACCCTGACCGTGATGCTCGTGATCTGGTTCATTGCGCTGGGCGTGGCTCGCATCGCGGCTGGGGTCGCCGATCGGGGCGGCGCGGGAGCCGGCTACACGATCCTCGGCGGCGTCGTCTCGGTGGTCCTGGGGGTGCTGATCGGCGTCGAGCTCCCGAGCTCGGCCGAGTGGGCGATCGGCCTCCTCGTCGGAGTCGACTTCATCTTCTACGGCCTGAGCGCGATCGCCGTGTACTTCGAGCTCAGGGGCCCCGGCGAGGAGACGGTGGTGGGCGCCGGCGAGCGGCCCGCCGGCGGCGCCCCGGCCTAGCCATGTCCTACGGAGAAGGGCCAAGCAACACCGGCGGTCGAGCGCCCGCGCGGCGCGGGCGCAGTGAGCGTGCGCGCCTGATCGCCTCGTTCGCGCTGGGCGCGCTCGCGGTGCTGTTCGCGGTTTTGAACCTGGACGAGGTGCGCGTGAACTGGATTATCGCGACCTGGGACACACCCCTGATCGTCGTCATCGCGCTCTCGCTGCTGGTCGGGGCGCTGATCGGTTGGATCCTGTCGTCGCGGCGAAGCTGAGGCCGGCGCGACGGGCTGTGAGCGGGACGGCCTAGACGGCGGCGGCCCCCGAATGAGGCCGGCGCTGCGGTCGTTCCAGCTCGAGGACGCGGTCCACGAGCGACCGATGCTGAACCACGATGTCGGGGTCGGTCAGCACGTTGACGAGCGCGGGACGGCCCGCTGAGAACGCTCGCTCCAGCGCAGGGCGGAGCTGCTCGGGCCGCTCGACCAGCTCGCCGTGGCCCCCCAGGGCCTCGACCACCTGGTCGTAGCGAGTGCCCTGGCGCAGCGTGGCGGCCGCCGAGTAGCCGTAGAGGAACGTCATCGGGTGGTGCTCCAGCGCCCACATCCCGTTGTTCCCCATCACCCCGACGACGTCGACGCCGTGGCGAGCGAGCGTGTCGAACTCCATCCCCGAGAATCCGAACGCCCCGTCGCCAACCAGGAGCACCACCTGACGGTCGGGGTGGGCTAGCTTGGCGGCCAAGGCGTACCCAGGTCCCGCTCCCAGGCACCCGAAGGGCCCGCGATCCAGCCAGCAGCCGGGCTCGTAGGAGTCGATGACCTCGCCGGCGTACACGTCGAACGCGCCGCCGTCGCTGACGATCACGGCGTTTCGCTCCAGCAGCTTGCGCAGCTCGCCGTACACGCGCAACGGATGCAGTGGCACGCGGTCGTCCTCGAGCTGCTCACGCTCCGCCGCTCGCTTCTCGATCTCGATCCTGCGCAGCTCCCTCAGCCAGGCCGAAGAGTCGCCGCCCTGGGCCGTTTCGCGCAGCGCGCCCAGCGTGGGCGGCAGCGCTCCGTACAGCTCGGCGGCGACTGGGCGTGGGGGGGCATGCACGGGCTCGGCCACGTCGGCCACCACGATCCGGCTGTCCTCCGCGAACGTTGCCCCGAACCGCAGCCGAAAGTCCATCGGAACTCCGATCAGGAGGACCACGTCGGCCGCCTTCAGTCCGTCCGATGCGCGCGCGTGAGAAGAAGTTGCGGTGGTCGGCGGGCACGCACCCGCGGGCCAGGCCGTCGAGGAACACGGGGATGCCGCCATCCTCAGACAGCGCCCTCAACGCGGCCTCGCCCCGTCCCCAGTACAAGTTGGTGCCGGCCAGGATCGCTGGGCGCTCGGCCTCGCGCAGCGCTGTCGCGGCACGCTCGATCTGGGCGGGGTCGGCCCACCTGTCGGAGCCCAGCTCGGGCGCCGGTCGAGGGTGGACGGCCGGCTCGCCCTCCATGGACAGAACGTCCACTGGGAAGTCGAGGAACGTGGGTCCCGACTGGGGCCGTCGCGCGCACGCGAGGGCGTCGTCCACTAGGCCGGGTATCTCGGACGTCGAGGCCGCCGTCACGGCCATCTTGACCAGCGGCCGCACGAAGCGAACATGGTCGATCTCCTGCGCCGAACCCTGGCCCCAGCGCGACTGCGGTGCCCGCCCCCCGAGCACCAGCACCGGAGAGTGGTTCTGCTGCGCCGAGGCCACGGCGCCCATGCCGTTGGTGACCCCCGGCCCGGCGGTAGCGCCGCCACGCCGGGTTCCCGGGTGACCTTCGCCCAGCCCTCCGCGGCGAACGCGGCGGTCGACTCGTGCCGCACGTCGATGACATCGATTCCCTCGTGCGTACAGCCGTCGTAGAGCGAGAACAGGTGGCCGCCCGACAGCGTGAACAGCCTGGTGACCCCGTGCGCCCGCAGGCGCTCGGCGATCAGGCGACCACCGTGAAGTTGGCCTGGCCGGACTGCCTCGCTGGGCGGGCGCTCGACCACCATCCGAGCGACTCTATACCGACCGCATACTCCGGCCACGGCAACTTGCCAGCGGCTGACGGCATGAGCCCTTTCATCATCGCCGAGGTAGGAATTAACCATAACGGCAGCCTGCAGATGGCAAAGCGGCTGATCGACGTGGCACAGGACTGCGGCGCCGATGCCGTGAAGTTTCAGAAGCGAACGATCGACCTGGTTTACAGCAAGGACTTCCTAGACAGCCCGCGCGACTCCCCGTGGGGGACAATCCAACGCGCCCAGAAAGAGGGCCTTGAGTTCGGGAAGGACGACTACCGAGATATAGACGACCATTGCAAGCAGAGGGGGATCGAGTGGTTCGCATCGGCGTGGGATGTGGCGAGCTATGAGTTCCTGCGGGAGTTCGAGCTCAAATACAACAAGGTCGCTTCGGCGATGATCGTGTGCAAAGACCTGCTCGAGGCGATTGCCGCGGACGGCAAGCACACGTTCATTTCCACTGGCATGGGCACTCGCGCGGATATCGCCCGCGCGGTGACGATATTTCGCGCCGCCAGTTGTCCGTTCGAGCTCATGCACTGCGTCTCTGCTTATCCGGTCGCTGATAGGGAGGCCAATCTCCTGGCGATTCCAGAGCTGAAAGCGAGTACGAGTGTGATGTCGGCTACAGCGGCCACGAGGTGGGGTTGGCGGTGTCCTATGGAGCGGCTGCGCTGGGAATCTCCTCTCTCGAAAGACACATCACCCTCAACCGGGAGATGTACGGATCGGATCAGGCGGCATCGGTCGAGCCGGGGGAGCTCCGTACTTTGGTGGACATGGTCCGCAGGATTCGCGATGCGATGGGCGACGGAGCGATCGGCCGGCCTACTGCACTCCCTTCGTCGGGCGGCCTTCGCCCCGGGGCGGATGCGTACGGTCTTGCCTCAGTAGGGTGTCGCGAGCCACGCGCCGTGCCCGAGCTCCTGGACAGGAAGCTATGACCCCCAGGCTGACGGGACCAGGCGCGGACGGCCGTGCTCGTCCAGACATCGTCTGCGCGAGCGAGCGCGCGCCGTGGCTGGGCTGAAGGGGTCGCCGGGAGGATCTGATCGAGGCCGCGACGCAGATGACGAGCTGCTTCCGCCGGACGCGGAAGCTCCTGATCTTCGGCAACGGCGGAAGCGAGGCGCAGGCTCAACACCTCGCAGCGGAGTTCGTCGGTCGCTACTCGCGCAAGCGCGAGGCGTTGCCGGCGCTTGCTCTGGCCTCAGACGGTGTCATGGTCACGTCGCTCGCCAACGACTTCGGGTTCGCCTCGGTGTTCGCCAGGCAACTCGAAGCGCTCGGCAGGTCCGGCGATATCGCCATCGTGATCAGCACGAGCGGCGCTTCCCCCAACGCGCTGCAGGGAGTGGCGTCTGCTCGGGCCCTCGGACTCGTCACCGTCGGCCTCATCGGAAGCCACACAGCGAACTGCGTCGACTCGTTGACGTGCCGATCGTCACCCCTGGCCCTACGCCAGGCCGAGTTCAGGAGCTGCAGTTGTCGCGGGGCACGTGCTGTGCGAGATGGTGGAGGACGAGCTGTTTCGCAGAGATCGAGGACCGGAGACCCCGGCGACGAGGCGTCTGTCGAACGGGGGTCCGGCGCCAGGTCTGCTGCCAGCCCGAGCTTGACGACGCAATGAGATTCTGGCTGTCCGCATGGCGTCGGATCTCTTTTCTGTCGAAGGGCACATCATCGTCGTGACCGGGGCAGGGCGTGGTATCGGCGCGGCGGTGTCTGCCGGTTTGGCGCGCGCGGGAGCCTGTGTACACGGGGTCGACCTCAGCTTGATCGACCGACTATCTGCATCGCCGCGCGTCTGTGACGTGACCGATGAGAGTTCGCTTGAGCGACTGGTTTCGGCATTGTTGAGGACCGTGGCAGGATCGACGGGCTCGTCAACAATGCCGGCGTCAGCCTGTCGGCGGCGATCGCTACGGCCGAGATCGAGCTCGCGCAGACACTCTCCGTCAATACTCTCGCCCCGTTCCGGCTCGGTTGGCTGGTCGCGCGAGAGATGAAGCCTCCTAACGGAAGTGGAGGGCTCGATCGTCAACGTCACGAGCCTCGGGGCGCACCGCGGCTTCCGGGGCAACCCCACGTATCAGGCATCGAAGGCCGCCCTGGCGCAGCTGACGCAAGCGCGATGGCTGTCGACTTCGTGGATTGGTGTTCGAGTAAACAGCCTCTGTCCAGGCTACGTCGTTACGCCGATGACGAGTGCGAGCCACGACGACGCGAGGCGAGCAGAGCCGAGCGGAGCGGACCAGCTTAGACAGGTGGGGTTGGCCGGAGGATCTCGTGGGGCCATGCCAGTTCCTGCTGTCTGACGCCTCGAGATACGTCACCGGGATCGACCTCCCGGTCGACGGGGGATGGCTCGCAAAGGGGTTGTGACATGAGCGTTGGCACCGACGGCCTCTGGGCGGTTACGTCGTACTTCAACCCGATGGGCTATCGGCGCCGGCCTGCGAACTACCGGGCATTTCGCGAACGACTGAACGTGCCACTGGTCGCTGTCGAGCTGGCGTACGGCCAGGTTCGAGCTCACGGAAGGGACGCGGACATTCTCATCCAGCTGCGGGGCCGAGATATCATGTGGCAGAAGGAGCGATTGCTGGCCGTCGCGCTGCGCGCGTTGCCGAGCAGCTGTCGCAAGATCGTGTGGACGGATTGCGACGTTGTCTTTGCGTCCGAGGATTGGGCAGACCGTGTCAGCCGAGCTACTCGAGCGCTTTCCGTTGGTTCAAGCGTTTAGCACGTTCATCACCTATCCCGCGCGTCGATGACGACCGACACCGGAGCGAGGACCTCTACACACGACCATCTGCAGCGTTTGCCATCGCATCGGAATGCAGGGGCCGGACCGGTTCGGGCCCCCACCGTCCGCAGCCCCGGCTCGACGAACACGGATTGGCCTGGAGCGCCCGTCGGGAAGTGCTCGCGAACTGGCTTCTACGATGCCGGCATTGTAGGCGGGAGGAGATCTCGCGATGATTTGCGCTGCCGATGGAGCTTCGACCTGTGATGCAAACCATGACCGACCACCAGGTGGAGCATTATCGGCTTGGGCGCGGCCGTGCCACGAGATGGTCCATGCTGAGACCGGGTTCTTGGACTGCCATTGTTCCACCTGTGGCATGGTGAAATGGACAACCGACGCTATCGCGAGGCGGTATGCGGACTCAGGCGATAGGATTCGATCCCTTAGAGGATATCGTGCACGCCCAGAACGGAGTTGGCGCTGGCGCACGGCCAAACCTGAGCTGCACCGATTATGTCAGGAATTATTTCTCGTCGCGCAATGAGGACGGATAGCAATGGGCCCGCGCAGCCGGCCGGGCAGATCGAGCTGGCTGACCGAACTCGCACGCCGGGCCATGCTGCGGACCGGTGCGGGACGTCTGCGCCGCTGTGGTGGTTGGTCTATCGCGCGGTGGCTCAGGGGTGTCCGTCATACATTCGAGCCGGCAACCCGGGCGGCGTCCGTGTACTCGATGGGGCCCTGGGGGGTCCCGACGCGGTCTATGGAGTGTCGGACGTCGACCTGGCGGTTGTGATACCGACGGGCGGACGTAGCGCCGGGGAGGCCCGCGACGACGTGAGGCGCCGGTGGGAGCGGATCTGCCGGAGGGTGCCGTGGCTCCGGAAGCTGGTCTTCGTGGCCATGTACGAGGACCATGAGCTGGCAGGGCGGCAATGCCGCTCGCCCTTCCTGCGCTCCGGGCGGTCGACGCGCCGCTCGACCGCGATGCGGTGAGGCGCTGCTCGGCCGGAGCCATTTCGTCGACCCCGCGAACGTGGCCTCCCGTCCGATCTTGCTCCCCCTTGCCAGGCCTGGCATCGGCTGGCCGGACGGGACCGACTGCCCTCCAACTCCGAGCCGGTAGCGCAGGACCGCGGGCTGGGCGCCTGGCTCGAGCTGCAGCACTGGTGGCGGTATGCCTTCGGCGCCTGCGCGGCCCCGGGTCCGCGGGCGGCCTACCTGTGCGTCAAGCTGGCATCCGAGCCCGCGCGCATCTGGCTCTGGCTCGTGCACGGTGAGCGGGTATCCAGCAGACGCGACGCCCTGCGACGCGGCGTCGAGGTGCTGCCCGAGGAGAGCGAGGCCTTCGAGCGAGCACTGGCGCTCCACCGCGCGCTTCCCACGTCTCCTGAGGCCCCGCTGGCGGAGACGCTCGCGGCATTCGTCCGCCTGACCGGCCGCATCGCGAGTCGGCTGGGGGAGGAGGCCGAAGCCGAGGGCGTCGAGGAGGTTCGCCTTCGCTGGGACGATGCGGACGAGCTCGTGCTCCCGCGCTCTTCACGCGACCCCCTGGGTGCGCTGCACGGCTCCCCGTCACGACTCCTACCGCTCGTGGATTGGCGTGCCCTCGTATGGCCAGGCGCGCCCGACGAGGCCCTCGCCGCGCTTCCCGGCCATCCGGCCGCCCCGAGCACACTGGGGCGCGTGGCGGTGGCCGGACGCGCCGGTCCCTATCCCGTCCTGCGGCACGGGGCGCTCCTGATCCTCCCGACGCAGGTGCACCAGCGGGCGCTGCTGCGCGCCGTTCAGTGCCCTCTGACCGACCCGAT
Source organism: uncultured Thermoleophilaceae bacterium (assembly GCA_963808955.1). Taxonomy (GTDB): domain Bacteria; phylum Actinomycetota; class Thermoleophilia; order Solirubrobacterales; family Thermoleophilaceae; genus CAWEHQ01. The sequence goes on from CAWEHQ010000004.1 coordinate 27,747, forward strand.
CTCGTTCGCGGTGCTCGACGGTGCACGAAGCGCTCGGTTCTCTCGAGCCCCGGGCTGGTCGATTCACGAGACGGCAGGCCGGGCGGTGGCGGAGCATCGGGCGTGGCTTCGGGCAGGCGGAGGGGCCGGGGAGGCGGGCGTCGAAGGCCTGGGCGTTCTCTTCACAGCGGCTCGGGCCGGGCTGCTGGCGGACAGCCTCGAGTCGGGCGAGCCGGAGCTCGCGCTGACCGTGGCCGCGGTCGCCAGGGAGCTGGACGGACGTGGGCCGAGGTCCCGGTCGGCGGCCCAATCGTCGTACGAGGCGTATGTCGCCTCCCGGTCACGCGGCGGCACGCCGCCCACCCGTGCCCTGGCCGATCTGAGGAAACGCGTTCTCGCCCTACCCGCCTTCCGTGATGCAGCGGGTGTCGGCCGGCGGCAGGGCTCGTAACGCGCCTAGCGGCTGGGCCGGATCGCCCCCGCCACGCTGACCCACCGTCTGCGGCTCGTCGAACGGGGTCTCAGGGGCGTGCCGGCGAGACCCTCCGGCGCCGCCGCGAGGCGGTGGACCCCCCAGGCCAGCAGACCGAGCAGCGCCAGCGTCACGGCGAGCACGGTCCCGTAGGCGATCAGCGTGATCCCGCCCGCGGCGGGCTGAGCCTCCCGCTGGAGGAGCTCGTGATCCGAGATGAACTCGCGCTCGAAGCGCGGCGGAGCCGAAACCTCCTCGGCCGGGATCGCGGGATCCGCGGGAAGGTAGACGGGGATGCCGGTCAGCGAGTTTCCGTCGTGCAGGCGGATCATCGACTTCCAGGTCCCGTGGACGGGGAGCGGCTCGGTCGTGCGGTACACGCCCGGGGCGACCCGCTTCAGACGGTCGACCACTAGGCCGCCGCCCTGCCACGCCGTCGCCGTCAGCCATTCGGCGTCTGCGGCCGCGTCGGGCGGGGAGAGCTCGACCGTGGCGGCCACCGTGCGGTCCGGACCGCCCTCCGTCTCCTCGAGGGTCACCTGTCCGCTGATGCCCGAGTCGGCCGGCGTGTAGAGCGAGAAGGCCACGACCGCCGCTACGCCGGTTGCCGCCAGCGCGGCGGCCACCCTCAGCGATCGGGTGCGGGTGGATCGCTCGCCTCCCAGGCGCTCGCCGAGCCATGCGCCGATCAGCGCGCCCGCGACCGCGGCGGCGAAGCCCAGCACGGCTCCCTCGGGGAAGAGCCCCGCGGGCCAGGGGATCGGCGTCCAGATGTAGGACCACGCCCACTCGGCAGCCAACCCGGCCGTCCCCATCAACGCGCCGCACCAGGCACCGAACGCGAGCGGGCGCGAGCGCGGGATACGCAGGGCAACGAGCTCGACGATCGCTGCCTCGGCGAGGTAGAGAGGCATGTGGGGAGTGGACTCCCCGAGGACCGGGCCGATCGTCAGAGCCAGCAGTCCACGGACGACCAGGAAGAACGCGACCGCGCCCAGCGCGGCGCCACGGCCGAGCCACAGCCGCGCGGCCACGAGCGCCGTGCCGGCCGCGAGCATGACGAGCACCGGCTGAAACACCAAGCGGAACTGGGGGACACCGAAGTCGAACTCCGCCTGGAACGTGGACAGGCCGATGAGGAAGCCGCCCGTCAGGGCGACCATCCGCGCCCAGCGGATCCAGCGCCGCTCAGCCGTGGCGCGGTCGCCCAGCCCGGCGGCGCGGAGGCCCTCCACGTGGAGTACCGCGATCCCGACCAGGGTCATCGCCGCGCCGCCGATCAGCATCAGGTGGGTGGGCCCCCACAGCGTCACGTCCTGCCCGAACAGCCTGTGCCAGACGTCGTCGAGCGGGAACCCGAGCAGCGAGAACGCGCCGCACGCGCAGATCAGCACCCCGCCGAGCGGCGCATGCCAGTCGCGCGTGATCCTGATCGCCGTCGGGCCCGGGCGCTCGCGAGGCAGCACCATCGCCACGAAGCCGGCGCTGAAGATGCCGAACAGACCGGCCAGGATGAAGTAGTGCGCCGGGTTGGCGAGCGGCCCGGTGTCGCGCCCCACGTCGATGTGCAGCGAGATGTCCCAGTACATCCCGAACAGCGCAACGACGAGGGAGCTCGTCGCGATCGCCACGGGAAGCGCGGTCCATCCGGGCATTCCGGTCAGGCGCTCCGCGCGCGCGGCGGCGCGGGCCAGCAGCTCGACCCGTCCACTTCGATGACCGAGGCCCAGGATGAGCAGCAGGGCGGTGACGGCGGTCGCCGCCACGGTTGCGATCACGACCTCTCCGATCGCCGCGCCGCCGGCCGGTGGCGCGCTCCCGGCCCCCTGGGCGGACGCCGTGGCGGGAAGCGCTGCCAGCGACGCGACGGCGATCGCGGGTGCGAGCGTTGTACGGGGCGGTGTCCTCATGGACTGCTCCTCCTCGCGGGGACGGGCGGATCCGACTCGACTTGGTGCGTCACCATAACACGTAACATCGTGTGACGTTACATAGGTCGTGGTAGTCTTGCCGGCGTGACGGAAGCGGCGGTCAGGACGCCGGGGAAGGCACGCGGCGGCGACGTCCAACCCGATCCTGGCGCCCGGCCGGACGGCTCGCTGACGATCGACGAGCTCGGCCGTGAGACCGGGATGACGGTGCGCACGATCCGCTCGCACCAGGCACGCGGGCTCCTCCCACCGCCCGACGTCCGGCAGCGCACGGGCTACTACGGACCGGAGCACGTGGCGCGCCTTCGACTGATCCAGGAGCTCCAGGGCGAGGGGTTCAACCTCAAGGGAATAACGCGGCTGCTCGAGGGCACCGCGGGGCCCGCGGAGCGGTTGCTCGGGCTCAAGCGCGCGGCCACGGCGCCGTTCGGGTCCGAGAGCGCCGAGGTGCTGACCATCGACGAGCTCGCGGAGCGCTTCGGCGAGGACGTCGATCCGAAGACGCTGGCCAAGGCCGAGTCACTCGACCTGCTCGTGCCCCTGGGCGGCGGCCGCTACGAGGCGCCCAGCCCGTCGCTGCTCCGAGCGGCCGAGGAGGTGATGCGGCGTGGCGTGGCACTGCCGGCGGCGCTGGCGGTGGTCGAGCAGGTCCGGCGCCATAGCGAGTCGGTGGCACGCTCGTTCGTGAAGCTGTTCATGGACGGGGTATGGAAGCCGTTCGAGGAGGCCGGGCATCCCGAGGAAAGCTGGTCGGAGGTGGTGGAGTCGATCGAGCGCCTGCGCCCGCTCGCCTCCGAGGCCCTCCTGGCCGTCTTCCAGCAGACCATGACGCGCGAGGTCGAGGCCGCCTTCGGGAACGAGCTGGCGCGACGCGCGAAGCGCGGCCGGTAGAGCGCGTGGCGGAAACGCCCGCGGACGACGAGTCGCCGGGGCGCGTTCGGCGCGCCGGGTCGCGGGCGGCATCGACCGCACGGCGGCTCGAGGGGCACCCGAAGCTCCTGACCGCGGCCAAGCTGGCGCGCGAGCTCCTGCCGGGCGACAGCAGCTACGGGGACCCGCTCTCGACCGCCGGGGGCGGCCAGGCCGGGGCCGTGGGTCGCCGCCTCTCGGACCTCACGGCGGAGCGCCCCGGCATCCTGCGAGAGGCGGGCATGAGCGCGCTCCAGGTGTGGCAGGCCGTGTCCGAGAGCAGGGGCCGCGGCCGCGGCGACCGCGAGCTCGCGATCGTGTTCACCGATCTCGTGGATTTCTCGAAGTGGGCGCTCGAGGCAGGCGACGAGGCGGCGCTCGAGCTGCTCCGCGACGTCGGCCGCGCCGTCGAGCCGCCGGTCGAGGAGGGTGGCGGCGAGGTGGTCAAGTGGCTGGGCGACGGGATGATGGCCGTGTTCGAATCGCCGGAGCGGGCTCTCGACGCGGTGATCGAGGCCCGCGGCCGCCTCGAGCGGATCGAGGCCGACGGCTACGACGCCCGGATGCGGGCGGGCATCCACGTCGGCAGGCCGAGGAAGCTGGGCGGCGACTATCTCGGGGTGGATGTCAACGTGGCGGCCCGGATCGCCGAGGCGGCGTCGGGCGACGAGGTGCTGATCACCGATCAGGCGAAGGAGCGGCTGGATGAGGAGTCGCTCGAGGTTCGCCGCAAGCGGCTCTTCCGCGGCAAGGGGATGCCGAAGGACGTGACTGTGTACTCGGTGACCCGGCGCGGCTAGCCGCGCTAAAGGACCGCCCCCGGCGCGTCTACAGTACGCGCACCTTGGCTCCCGCCGGGATCAGCACGTTCGAGGTTTCGCTCTTCCTCCACATCACCGCGGTGGTGGTCGGGCTCGGGGCGACGTTCGCCGAGTCGATCACCTTCCCGGTGGCGATGAAGCTGAGCCCCCGTCATCTCCCGTACGTGCACCGCCTGCACCTCGCGATCAACCGCTGGTTCACCACCCCGGCGCTGGTGGTGGTGCTCCTGACCGGGCTCTACCAGGTCGACGAGGGCGGGTTCGACTTCGGCGAGGCCTGGATCAGCGCCACGCTGGCAATCGTGATCGTGCTCGGCGGCTTGATGGGCGCCTACTTCATCCCGACCGACAGGCGTCTCGCGGCCATGGCCGAGCGCGAGGTCGCGGCCGCGGGCGAGGGCGAGGTGGTGCTCTCGGACGAGTATCAGCGGAGCGCGCGAATGAGCGGGGCGGTCGGCGGCGTGGCCGGAGTCCTCATCGTCGCGGCGGTGTTCCTGATGGTCGTCAGGCCGGGCGCTTAGCAGCCGGCAACGCACCGACGACCCAGCTCGCAGCCGCGCTCCAGGCGTCGGTGCGCGGGTCGATGTGGACGCGGTGGCCCCCCGCGGGCATCTCCACCAGATCCACGTGATCACCTGCGGCTCGCGCCGCCTCCGCATAACGGCGGGTCTTCCGTATCGCGATCGTTTCGTCGTCGGCCGTGTGGACCAGGAGCTGTGGCACGCCGAGGGGCACGAGCCGCATCGGGTCGGTCGCCGAGTAGCGCTCTGGGACCTCCTCCGGCGTGCCGCCGAGCAGGGCGTGCGCCGGCTCGCCGGCCCGCGCCAGATCGCACACGGCCGCCTGCCCGACCACCCGCCGAACCGACACCCGCGCCCTCGCGCGTGAGGCCGTCCAGAGGGCCAGCTGCCCGCCGGCGGAGTGACCGACCAAGGTCACGTCGTCGACGTCGAGACGTGCGTCGCCCAGCTCGGCGAGGTGATCGACCGCCGCTCCCACGTCGTCGAAGGTCGCCGGCCAGCCGCCGCCCTGTCGGCGGCCGAGGCGCCGGTACTCGATGTTCCAGACCGCGCGTCCGCGGCGCACCAGGTCCGCCGCCACCGCCCACATCAGGCGGCGGTCGTACCGCGCCCGCCAGTAGCCGCCGTGGATCGTGACCACCACGGGGTGCGGTCCCGGACCGCGCGGCACGTAGAGCTCAGCGCGATGGCACCGGTGCGGTCCGTAGCGATGTCGCTCCGGCCGGCGGAGCAGGTCCAGCAGCACGCGCCCGGTGCTGGGGCGGGTCGCCGTGGACGAGATGGGGATGGCGTCGGCCGTCACTCGCCGGCAGACGCTACTCGCCCGCCAGCTCCGACCAGAAGCGGATCCACTCGCGCTCGTGCCCGACGCCCGCGTCGAGCGCACGCCACGGCCCGCGCGGACCGGAGCCGTCGTCGAGCTCCGCTCGCCGCTCGTACTCCTCGAGCTTTGCGCGGTGTGCGTCCCGTCGTGCGGCGGCGAGGGAGCCTGGGTCCGCGTCGAAGAAGACCTTGAGCAGGGACTCGTCGCGGAGCTCTGGAAGCTCCGGCGCCGGCGCGCTGAGCCACTCCTCGAGCGCGGCGCGCCCGCGGTCGGTCAGCGAGTAGCGCTTGCGACGCAGACCGTCGTCCTCCTGCTCGCGGACGAGGTAGCCCGCAGCCGCGAGCCGGTCCGGCTCCGCGTAGAGCTGGGAGTGGGGGACCGACCAGAAGTTCCCGATCGACGCGGCCACGATCTGCTTCAGCTCATATGGCGTGACCTGACGCTGGCGGGCCACCAGGCCGAGGACGATGAAGGACGTGGGGGTGAGGTTGATCTCGCTCGACAACAGTCCAAAAAGGATGGTACGCTTCGGACTGATTGTAGGCGACCAGACGGCGGAGGACACGCGATGACCACAGAGCCGACCCGAAGCGACACGGTGCGGGCCTCCGACACGGAACGCGAGCGGGTCGTAACCGCTCTGCGCGAGCACGCCGGCGAGGGGCGGCTCGAGGTCGACGAGCTCTCGGAGCGCCTCGAGCGCGCGTACGCCGCACGAACGCGGGCCGACCTTGCAGCCCTGACCTCCGACCTACCGGCCCGAGCGACGAAGCCCGCCCCGCCCCGCGCCCGCCGGCGCGAGATTGCCGGTCACGTTGTGCCGTTCCTGGTCGTCAACCTCGCGCTGATCGTGATCTGGGCCGTCTCCGGGGCCGGCTACTTCTGGCCGATCTGGCCCATCCTCGGCTGGGGGCTGGGAGCGGTCTCGCACGTCTCGCGGACGCTGTCCGGAGGCCGCCTTGGGTGCGGGGGGCCGTGCTGGGGCAGGCGTTCCGGGCATCGGGCGCCCGCGTAGCGGCCTGCCCCTTCCTCGCTCAACTCTCCCAATCGGTGCGAGCGAGCGCCGCGCTCCGCCCGGCGCCGCTTCGAGCCTCGGCGATCGCATGCGCCGGCGACCGCGCGCCGCGGGCGTCGGCCTCGTCGACCAGGCCGCGGTACATCGAGAGGAAGGCCAGCGGGCCGTGGCCGCTCTCACGCGCGACGTCCGCGACCGGGACACCCCCCTCGAGCAGCAGCAGCACGAAGGTGTGCCGCAGGTCGGAGATGCGCAGCTCCCTTGGCAGGCCGGCGCGCTCGAGCGCGGGCGCCAGCCGGCGGCGTCGCCAGTGTCGCCAGACCGCGTCGGTCGGCTCGCCGCGCCCCGGATGCGGGAAGACCGGGTCGTGGTGCCCCGGATGGCTCGTCACATTGCGCCACGCGGTCAGGTCACCGGCGACCGGCGGCAGCAGACGCACGGAGCGCCGCCGATCGGCGGCCTGCCCGCGCCCCGACCGCCGCGCCCATCCCGTCTCGACCGACAGCGCGTACGCGCCCACGTCGCTCCACCGGAGGGCGAAGGCCTCGTCCGGGGCGAGCCCCGCGTAGGCCATCATCGAGAGGAGCGTCGCGCCGCGGCGACCGAGCTCGGCCCGGATCCGCTCGATCGCCACCGGCTCCAACGGACGCGTCCGATAGGGGCTCCCGGCCGGGGGTCGGCCGGCCCTCCACGAGTGGTCCTCGGAGAGGAGCGGGCGCTGCTCCTCGTCTCCGCGAAGGGCGTCGACCAGCGCCATCGTCGCGCCGACGGTCTCCGACTCGATCCCGGCGCGCTCCAGGTCGCTTCGCACCGCCGCGGCCACGGCCTCGCTCGGCTGACCGCCGGCCAGACGTGCCTGGACGTGCCGGCGCCACACCTGCGTTCGGCGGCGTCGCTCCGCCGGATGGAGGTTCGTGAGTGGCTGGGGGGAGCTCATCGGACGATCACGCGGCGTGCGTCGCCGGACGGCCGGTGGCGGTCCCCGTTGCGAGTAGCCAGGCGTAGAGCCAGAGCGCCGAGCGCTCCTCCTCCTCGAGCCAGCTGAGCGGCCGAAGCAGCGCCCGCTCGATCTGTTCGAGCGTCGCGCCCTGGGCCACCCTGTTCTCGATGCTTCGCCTGATCGTCTCCAGCCTCATGCAGAGCCTTTCTTAGGTTTGTCTAGTGATTTACTGAAGTATTAGCAGCGATCCTTGATGGGGTCAAGGGGACCATGCAGGGCCTGTGCTCCGGCAGATCAGCCGGGCAAAGTGCAGCGCACCTGGAACACCGACGTGAACCCCGTCTCGAAGCCGTTGCGCGCGGCGCGTAGGTACAGGCGCCAGACGCGGACGCGCTCCCAGCCGGCGAGCGTCGCGGCCTGTTCCAGTCGCTCATCGAGCCGCCGCGCCCAGTGTCGAAGCGTCTCGGCATAGTCATCGGGGAACCCCTCGACGTGCTCGATGGCGAAGCCGGCGCGCTCGAGCGCCAGCGCGACGCGTGAGAGCGGCAGCGGCTCGGCGTCGGGAAAGACGTAGCGCTCGGAGAACGGTCCCGCCGGCGGGTCGGTGTGGCGGAGGCGCGCGATGCCATGGTTCAGCAGCCGACCGCCGGGGCGCATCAACCCCGCCAGGCAGCGGCCGTAGGCATCGATGCGCTGTTCCCCCACGTGCTCGACCATCCCGATGCTCGCCACGGCATCGAAGCGCTCGCCCTCGAGCTCGCGGTAATCGAGCACGCGGATGTCCACACGGTCCGCCACCCCGGCCGCCTCGGCCCGACGGCGAGCCTCGGCAGCCTGCGGCTCCGACAAAGTGATGCCGACCACCGACACGCCGTGGCGCGCCGCGGCGTGGACCGGGAAGCTGCCCCAGCCGCATCCGACGTCGAGCACCCGATCCCCGGGACGCAGGGCGAGCTTCGAGCAAACCAGCTCGAGCTTCGCCTCCTGGGCGGCTTCGAGCGTGTCCGCCCCGCGCGAGAACAGAGCGCAGCTGTACGTGAGCGACCGATCCAGGAACAGCTCGAAGAACGCGCTTGGCAGGTCGTAGTGGTGGCGGACCGCGCGCGCGTCGCGGCGGAGGCTGTGGAGCACGCCCCGGGGCCGGAGCTCGGCGGCGGGCGGCCGGGGCGGCCGAACGACCCCACACGCGCGCAGGGCAGCCAGGACCAGCCGCGCCCGCGCGCCACGGTCGAGTGGGGGCGGCGACCAACCCCGGAGCAACGACACCACCGCGTCGAGGTCGTCGATCTCGAGGTCGCCGGCGACGTATGCGCGGCCAAGGCCGAGCTGGCCGGGAGCACGGACCGCGTGGCCGATCGCGCGTGGGGAGCGTGCTCGAAAGAGGGGGCCATCGCCTGCCGTCGAGGGCAGCGTGGTCCCGTCCCAGAGCTCGACCGCGAACGGCCTCGGGGCAGCGTCCGCTCGATCTCTCGCCGGAGTGGAGCGGTCTCGGCCAGCGGCACCAGACTGACGATACCCCGCGCCCGATGTGCCAGCCGGGTGCGGAGTGCGTACCCTCACATAGCGAAGGAGGGAGCCATGCTGATCGAGACGCCGGACCGCGAGCTGCGCGCCGCCTACGCGGCTTGCCGCAGGATGCAGCGGCGCCACGACCCGACGTACTACTGGGCCACGCAGCGGCTTCCGCGCGAGGTTCGTCCCGCCGTGCATGCGCTCTACGGCTTCGTCCGCGGCGCCGACGAGCTCGTGGACGGGCCGCGCCGCGCCGCCGACCCAGATGCCCGCCGCGCTGCGCTCGACTGCTGGGAGCAAGAGCTCGAGCGAGGGCTCGACACGGGCCGCTCCGAGCATCCCGTGATCGCCGCGCTCGTGGACGCGGGGCGGCGACACCGGCTGCCGCTCCGGGAGCTGCGGGTGTACATGGCGTCGATGCGGGTCGACTGCGGCCCGGTGCGGATCGAGACGCGCGAGGAGCTCGACCGCTACATGCGCGGGAGTGCCGGCGCGGTCGGGTTGATCATGGCGCCGCTGCTCGGGATTCCCGCCGACTCCCATCAGGCGTTCGCTCGCCTGGGGACCGCCTTCCAGCTCACGAACTTCGTCCGCGACGTCCGCGAGGACTACGCGCTGGACCGGCTCTATCTCCCGCGCGGAGGAGCTCGAGCACTTCGGGGTCCGCGAGGAGGAGATCGCCACCGGTCGGGCCACCGCTGCGTTCCGGGCCGCGCTCGCCGCCGAGGTCGCCCGCGCGCGGCGCCTGTTCGCTGACACCGCGCCGGCCGTTGCTGCGGCCCCGGCTCGCGTCCGCCCCGGGATGCGCCTGGCGCGCTCCGTCTACGTGCGCACGCTTGGCCGTATCGAGGCGATCGGCTTCGACGTCCTCAGCCGGCGAGCCGGGCTCGGGCCGTGGGAGCTGGGTCTCGCCGCGGTCAACTCCCTCGGCGGGCGAGCCTGATGCGTCGCGCCACGGCCCGCGGCGCCGACCGCGGCTCCCTCGATGGCGAGCGTGCCGACGTGATCGTCTGCGGGGCGAGCTTCGCCGGGCTGGCGGTGGCCCGTGAGCTCGCCCTGTCGGGGTCCCGCGCCGACGTGCTACTGGTGGATCGCTACGAGGTCGGCGAGCGAGCCACCTCCGCATGCGCCGCGCCCACGGCGTGGCTCGAGGCGATGGGGGTGGCCGACGCGATCCGCCAGGAGATCCCCTGCATGGCCTTCCACACGCCGCACGGGGCGTCGCGCTACCGGCTGCCGTGGAGCTGGTCGGCCTTCGACTACCGCGCGCTGTGCCGGTTGCTGTGGGAGCAGTCGGACGCGCGGTTCGTGACCGCCAAGGTCCGAGGGCGGTCCGGGCAGACCGTCCACACCGACCGCGGCGACCTCTCGGCGCCGCTCCTCGTGGACGCGCTGGGCTGGCGCAGGGTGCTCGCCGCCGACGGCTACCAGCCGCCGGAGGCGCCCCTGTCGCGCGGGCTCGAGGTCCACCCGCACGGCGGCGGCGCGCGACCTCGACGTGTGGATCGACCGCTCGCTGGTGCGGCGCGGCTACGTCTGGCGCGTCCCCGCCGGGGACGAGCAGCGGGTGGGCGTCGGCTCGTACGAGCCCCGCCAGCACGTGAAGGAGCCGACGGTCGAGCTCGCCCGGCGGCTCGAGGTCGACGCGGTCCGCTACCAGGGCAACTGGTTCCCGCACCGCCTGCGAGCGGCGGCGGAGGACGGGGTCTTCTTCGTCGGCGACTCCGCCGGCCACTGCTTCCCGCTCTCGGGCGAGGGCATCCGCACCGCCTTCTACTTCGGGATCGCGTGCGGGCGCGAGCTCGCGGACGTGCTCGGCGGGCGAGCGCAGCCGCGAGGAGGCGCTCGCGCGCTACGCGGCGTTCAGCGCCTCGCATGCGCGGGCGTTCGGGCTGGCGCTCTGGCTCCAGCGCCTGATCCCGGCGCTCCCGCCGCGCCTCCTGACGCTGGTCCTCCGGCTCCTATCGCGCCAGCGCCTGGTCGATCGCTCGTTCGGCTGGTACCTCGACCAAGCGCACCCGCGATTCGCCACCAGGTGGGACGCGAGCAGGGTGGCCGCGGCGACCGCGTCGCCGGCCTAGGGGACGACCACCATCAGGTGGCGGCTGAAGACCGCCCGCGCGCGCCAGCCCGCTCCGGGTCGGCTCTGAGGAGACCAGAGCGCTCGGCGACCGGCTGCAGGAAATCGGGCAGCGGACGCACCAGGCCTCGGCCCGTCTCCCGCTCCCAGACCTGCTCGAGCTGGGCCAGGTGCTCGTCCATAACCTCGTCGATAGCGTCGAAGTCGGCTGCCCGTACTGCGTCGAGCGTCCGCTCGTGCACATCGATCACCCAGTCGGGCACCGTGGGAGCGTGCACCGCCATGTCGCGGGCGATCTCCAGCCGGCGGAAGAGCGACCGCATCAGCGACACGATCGTCGAGTTGCCCGTGGCGCGGGCGATGATGAGATGGAACTTCAGATCGAGCTGGAGAAAGAGGTCCTCGTGCCGCAGGAAGTCGGGGCCACGGGCCAGCTCGCGCTTGCGGTCGATCGTCTCCCGCATCGCGGCGAAGTCGGCCTCGCCGGCGTGCACCGCGGCGAGCTGCGCAACCCGCGGCTCGAGCAGGCGCCGGGCCTCGAGCACGCCGGACACCTCGCTCACCCGGACCTCCCAGCTCGAGTGAAGGAGCTCGCGCGGGACGAGCTCGCTGAGCACGAAGATCCCTCCGCTCTGCCCGCGCCGCACCTCCAGCACTCCTGCCTCGGTGAGCATGCGCACCGCCTCGCGGACGGTCGGCCGGCTGATCCGCATCTGCGCCGCCAGGTGACGCTCGGAGGGGAGCCTGTCTCCGGGCGCGAGATCACCGGACCGAACCTTGTCGGCGATCTGCTCCACGGCCTCCTCGAACGTCCGCCGGGTCGAGACCGGTTCGAAGGGGCGCTCCAAAGCGGGTCGAGTATAGGTCTCCGCCGCTCCCGCATCCGGAGCCGCGGCGACTGCCCCGCTCATCCCGCGCGGGTGGGCTCGGCGGCGCTGCGCACCCGCTCGAGCGCCTGCTGCTCCGCGGCCTCGAGCGGCGTCACGGAGTCGTCCGCCGCGGCGAGCGCTTGGTCCAGCCGCGCCATCGCGCACTCGATGCCCTCGTCGACCAGCTCCTGCGAGAAGCCGCGACGTTCGGCATCCACGTGGATCAGGCCACCGCAGTTGGCGAGGAAGTCGGGCACGCAGAGGATCCCGCGTGCGGCGAGCCGGCGGCACGCCTGGCGGCTCGACAGCGGGTTGTTGGCCGCGCCGCATACGACGTGGCAGTCGATCGCGCCGGCGATCGCCTCGTCGATCAGGCCGCCCGCCGCGCACGGTGCGAGCACGTCGAGCTCCGTGTCGAACAGGGATTCGGCTGATGGAGCGAGCTCGCCGCCGTGCTCGTCGACGAAACGCTCGCCGCGCTCCCCCTTGAGGTCGGTGGCCACCACCCTCGCTCCGGCGGCGCGAGCATCGCCGCGAGCGCCCCGCCGACCTTGCCGAGCCCGATCACGCCGATCCGCCGGTCGCACAGGTCGTCCGACCCGGACACCGCTTCGAGCGCACAGCGCATCGCACGAAGCACGGTCGCTGCGGTGGTGGGGGATGGATCGCCGGCGCCGCCTGCCGCTCGGGAGCGGCCGACGACGTAGGGGGTGCGTGCTGCCATCACGTCCATGTCGGCGGTCGTGGTGCCGATGTCCTCCGCGGTGATGTACGCACCGCCCAGCTCGTGGATCACGTCGGCGGCGGCCTCGAAGCGGCGCCGCCGGCCTGTCTCCTGCCCCGCGTCGATCATGACCGCCTTGCCGCCGCCGAGGTCGAGCCCGGCGGCAGACGCCTTCAGCGTCATGGTGCGCGCGAGCCCGAGGACGTCGTCGAGGGCCTCGCGCAGGCCGCCGGGGTAGGAGCGGAGCCGCAGCCCGCCGAGCGCAGGGCCGAGGACCGTCGAATGGACGGCGACGATCAGGCGCATGCCGGTCGCCGCGTCCTGGCGAATGACCACCTGCTCGTGGTCGTCCTCGGGCGCCGGACCGACGCGAGTGGACCGCGAAGGCGCCTCCTGGACCCGGCCTGTAAAGGTCACGTTACCTGACCATATCTGGTTGCGGCGCTCGCGACAACCTCGGGTCCGTCGGTGGTGGGCGGCTGCACTTGCTGGTCGCTGCACAGCGGCCGCTTGCGTTCGATCTGCCGCTATTGGTAAGGTGCGCTTGCCAATCGGAGCGAGGGAGAGCGAGTAGCCGAATGAGCCGCACCGCCGTACGCGAGCGCACGCGCACCGGCCCGTCCCGACGCCCCTCTCGCCGGCGTGCCGCGCCGCGCAAACCCGCACGGCGCGACGTCACGCTCGACGACAAGTACACGCTCGAAAACGGCCGCATCTTTCTCACCGGCCTCCAGGCGCTGGTGCGCATCCCGTTCGACCAGCACCGCGCCGACCGCCGTCGCGGGCTCCGCACCGCCACGTTCGTCTCCGGGTACCAGGGGTCGCCGCTGGGCGGGCTGGATCAGGAGCTCCAGCGCCGCGCGGCGCTCTGCGATGAGCACCACGTGTTCCACGTACCCGGCCTCAACGAGGAGCTCGGCGCTACGTCGGCCTGGGGGAGCCAGCTCGCCACCGGCCTCCCGGGCGCGCGCTACGACGGCGTGCACGGGATGTGGTACGGGAAGGCGCCGGGCCTCGACCGAGCGGCGGACGCCCTCCGTCACGCGAACTTCGCGGGCGTGTCTCGCACCGGTGGTGCGCTGGCCATGGTGGGCGACGACCCGAGCTGCAAGTCCTCGACGCTTCCCAGTGCCTCCGAGGCGCTCCTTCAGAGCCTCCACATGCCGGTGTTCTTCCCGGGGAACGTGCAGGAGGTGATCGACCTCGGGCTGCACGCCCTGGCGTGCTCACGGGCGTCCGGCCTCTGGTCGGGGTTCAAGGTCGTGACGAACGTCGCCGACGCTGCAGGCACCGCCGCGGTGAGTCGCGATCGGGTCGCGCCGCGCGTGCCGGAGGTCGACTGGAACGGACGGCCGTACGAGCACGTCCCACGCGCCGACCTGCTGTCTCCCGGCTCGGTCGAGCTGGAGCGGACGCTGCTCGGGCCGCGCACCGAGCTCGCGGTCGCTTACGCGCGTGAGAACGGCGTGAACCGCGTCGAGGGCGCCGCCGACGCATGGCTCGGCGTGGTCGCACCCGGAAAGACCTATTACGACCTTCGACAGGCACTCGCCGACATGGGGCTCGACGCCGCCGCACTCGATCGTGCCGGAGTGCGCATCCTCAAGCTCGGGATGATCTGGCCGCTCGAGCCGGAGGTCGTCCGGTCGTTCTCGCGCGGCCTCGACGAGATCCTGGTTCTCGAGGAGAAGCGCCCGTTCGTGGAGCCACAGGTGAAGGAGGTGCTCTACGGCACGGCCGACCCGCCGCGCGTCGTCGGCAAGCGCGACGAGGTGGGCCAGCCACTCGTCCCGGCCGAGCTCGATCTCGACGCGGACCGGATCGCTCGTGCGTTCGCCGCGCGCCTCGCGACCAGGGTCAGGATCGACTCCGTCGAGGCGCGCGTGCGCAGGCTCGACGGCGGCGAGCGACGCCCCGTTGCGCTGCCGATGGCGACGGCGGGCGGCGACGCCGCTCCGAAGCGCACGCCGTTCTTCTGCTCGGGCTGCCCGCACAACAGCTCCACGCCCGCCCCGGACGGGACGCTCGTGGGCGGCGGCATCGGCTGCCACACGATGATCCTGCTGAACCCCGAGGGCCGCGGGGACATCACCGGCATCACTCAGATGGGTGGCGAGGGCGCGCAGTGGATCGGGATGGCGCCGTTCACCAAGCAGTCCCACTTCACGCAGAACCTGGGCGACGGCACGTTCCACCACTCGGGGTCGCTGGCGATCCGGGCCGCGGTGGCCGCCGGCGTGAACGTCACCTACAAGCTCTTCTACAACGACGCCGTTGCGATGACCGGCGGGCAGCGGGTCGAGGGCGCCCTGTCGGTGCCCGAGCTCACCCGGCTGCTCGAGCTCGAGGGCGTCAAGCGGATCGTCGTGACGGCCGAGGACCTGAGCCGCTACCGCGGCGTGAAGCTCGCGGGAATCGCGGAGGCGCGGGGTCGCGAGGATCTGATGGACGCTCAGCGCGAGCTCGCGGCCGTGGAGGGCGTGACCGTCCTGATCCACGACCAGGAGTGCGCCGCCGAGTTGCGGCGCAAGCGGAAGCGTGGCAAGGCCCCGGATCCGCCCGAGCGCATCCACATCAACGAGCGGGTGTGCGAGGGCTGCGGCGACTGCGGCCGGAAGTCGAGCTGTCTGAGCGTCGTCCCGGTCGACACCGAGTTCGGCCGCAAGACGCAGATCCACCAGTCGTCCTGCAACAAGGACTACTCGTGCCTCGAGGGCGACTGCCCGTCGTTCCTGACCGTGGTGCCTGGGTCTCGGGAGGAGCGGACCGTGCCGGAGCCGCCGGCCGCGATGCCCGAGCCACAGGCGCTCGTGGGACCCGGCGACTTCACGGTCAGGATGATGGGGATCGGCGGCACCGGGGTCGTCACGGTCAACCAGATCCTCGGGGTGGCGGCCCTGATCGACGGGCGCCACGTGAGCGGCCTCGACCAGACCGGGCTGAGCCAGAAGGGCGGACCGGTGATCTCGGACCTTCGGATCTCGACCGCCGACGGGGCGGGCGCCGGCAAGGTCTCGATCGGCGGCACGGACCTCTACCTCGGATTCGACCTGCTCGGCGCGGTCCTGCCCGACAACCTCGCGGTCGCCGACCCCGAGCGCACGGTCGCCGTGGTCTCGACCAGTGCCGTGGCGACCGGGAAGATGGTCGTGGACAGCGGCGAGCGCTTCCCCGAGCTGGCCGGCCAGCTCGACCTGATCGACCGCGCCACGCGCGGCGAGTCCAACGTTTACCTCGACGCGCAGCTGCTGGCGGAGCGGCTTTTCGGCGACCACATGCCGGCGAACATGCTCGTACTGGGCGCCGCCTACCAGCGCGGCGCGCTGCCGGTGTCGGCCTGGGCGATCGAGCGGGCGATCGAGCTGAACGGCACGGCCGTCGAGGCCAACAGGGCTGCCTTTGCCTGGGGCCGGGCCTGCGTCGCCGCGCCCGATGCGATCGAGGACGCGACCCGGCCGGCCGAGCCCGCCCATGCGACGCTCGAGTTGGACGAGGCGGATCGCGCGCTCGTCGACGAGATCGCGCCCACCGGCGGCGAGCTACGGCGGTTGCTCGAGCTTCGGGTTCCAGAGCTCGTCGCGTACCAGAACCGTGGCTATGCGCGGCGCTACCTGGCGTTCGTCGGCGAGGTGCGCGAGGCCGAGGCGGACCGCGCGCCAGGGGAGACGACCGCCACCGAGGCCGTTGCCCGCAATCTCTTCAAGCTGATGGCGTACAAGGACGAGTACGAGGTCGCCCGGCTGCACCTCGACACGGTGGAGCGCGCGAAGCTGAGCGCCGAGTTCGGGAAGGGGGCCAAGGTCTGGTTCAACATCCATCCGCCGCTCCTCCGGGCGCTCGGCCTTGACCGGAAGCTCAAGCTCGGGCGCTGGTTCGTGCCGGTCTTCCGGCTGCTGCGGGCGGTGCGGCGCCTCCGTGGAACGCCGCTCGACGTCTTCGGCCGGACGGAGGTCCGGCGCACGGAGCGCCGTCTCGTGGGCGAGTATCGGGACCTCGTGCGAGTCGCTATGGACCGCCTGGACCTCGAGACACACGATCGCGTCGTCGAGCTGTGTGAGCTGCCCGACGTAATCCGCGGCTACGAGGAGATCAAGCTGCGGAGCGTCGACCGCTTCCGGAAGCACTCGGAGGCGCTGCTGGAGCAGATCCAGGCGGCGCCCGCCGACGCGCCGACGACCGGATAAGGCCGTCAACACACGGGATCCGACGCGCTCGGCCAAACGATTACGCGATCTTTACGAACCACCGCCCTCGGCGCGCAACAATGAGCCGGTCGCGCAGCACCCGATAGGAGGAGGTAGTGGGCATGTGCCACAAGCCCACGCAGGAGGAGACCGCGCGCAGCGAGGCGAGGAAGGCCCTATTCGTCTCGAGACGTGAGGAGCGCCACCAGCCGTGGACATACCCCGAGCCGCGGGGAAACCAGGAGCCCGACCACGACGAGGTCGAGCGGGGCACCGAGAAGCTGGCGACGGTTCTGGGGCACTGACCGCCCACACCTCGACGGAACTCGAGCATCGGGGCCCGGCGCAAGCCGGGCCCCGCTTCGTCGGCGGAGCGGCTGACCGATTCTCAGCAGGTGAGGTGAAGCGCCGCCGCGGTGCGCGCCTCGTCGAGCTCGCCGTAGCGGCGGACCGCCTCGTCCGTCCTCAGCACCTCGACGCTGACGCCGCGCCGGCGAAGCGCGTCGATCACGGCCGGGTCGGGCTCGAGCCGGCCATGGGCGCCGCACCCGAGAACGAGCCGCTCCGGGAGCTCGTCGACGACCTCGTCGAGGTCCTCCATCGCGAGCGAGTGGCCGTCGCGGCGCCGCCAGCCGGTAACGAGGCGGCCGGGGAGGACGATCAGGTCGCTCGTCCGCTCGTCGCCGTCCGCGATCACGCGACCGAAGCTGTAGTCCTCGAGCCTGGACATCGAGTCGAAGCGTAGGCGTCGGGAGCGTCCGGCGATACTGCCCGCGTGGCGTCGGACCAAGGAGAAGCGGGCGGGGTCGAGATAGTCGAGCTGCCCCCCGGCCACGAGCGCCTCGGGCCGGCGCTCGAGGTGATGCGGGCACTCCGGGACGCTCGCACCCGGGCCGAGCTCGGGCGCCTCTACGCCGAGGGCCACGCACGCGGCGGGTACCGGATCGTCGCCCTGTTCGACGCGGGGGAGTGCCGGGCGGTCGCCGGGTTCCGGGTGCTCACGAGCTTCGCCCACGGGCGCCACCTCTACGTCGACGACCTGGTCACAGCCGCGCCCTGGCGCTCGCACGGCTACGGCGAACTAATCGACGAGCACCTGCATGGGGTCGCTCGAGCGGAGGGCTGCGAGCAGGTGCGGCTCGACTCGGGCGTGCAACGTCGCCGCGCCCACCGCTTCTACTTCCGCCGCGGCTACGCGATCGAGAGCTTCAATTTCGGGCGCCGGCTCGAGGACGGGGGTTGACCTCGGGCGCGCTGGGCGGCTGACACCTCAGGCGCCGACGGCCTGTGGCTCCCAACAACCGGCCGTGGTGCGTTGAAGAAGCCGGCGGACGAATGGCCCAAACAGGGGTCTGCGCTTAGAATCGCCCGCGGTCCGCGAGGAGGGAGAGAGTTGGCTGATCAGGTCCGCTACACGCTGTCAGAATCCGAGATTCCCACCCACTGGGTGAACCTGCTTCCTGACCTGCCGGGCGATCCGATCCCGCCGCTCAACCCGGCCTCGATGGAGCCCGCCGGACCGGAGGACCTCACCCCGATCTTCCCGATCGAGCTGATCCAGCAGGAGGTCTCTCCGGATGCGGAGGTTGAGATTCCCGAGCAGGTCCGCAACGTCTACAAGCTCTGGCGGCCGTCGCCGCTCTACCGCGCGCGGCGCCTGGAGAAGGCGCTCGATACCCCAGCGCGCATCTACTACAAGTACGAGGGCGGCTCGCCGCCCGGGTCGCACAAGCCGAACAGCGCGGTCGCGCAGGCGTACGAGAACAAGCAGGCCGGGATCGAGCGGCTCGTGACGGAGACCGGCGCCGGGCAATGGGGCTCGGCGCTCGCGCTCGCGTGTGCGCTCTTCGACCTGGAGTGTCTCGTGTACATGGTCGGGGCGAGCTACGACCAGAAGCCGTACCGGCGATCGATGATCGAGACGTGGGGCGCCACCGTCCACCGCTCGCCGAGCGACACCACCGAGGCGGGGCGCAGCCAGGCGGAGCACGCATCCGGGTCGCTCGGCATCGCGATCTCCGAGGCGGTGGAGGTCGCGGCCGCCGACGAGCGGACGAACTACGCGCTCGGCTCGGTGCTGAACCACGTATGCCTCCATCAGACCGTTATCGGGCAGGAGGCGATCGCACAGCTGCAGATGGCCGGCGACGACCCCGACGTGGTGGTGGGCTGCGTCGGCGGCGGGTCCAACTTCGCCGGGCTCGCCTTCCCGTTCGCCCGCCGCGTCCTCCGCGGCGAGGCGAGCACGCGCTTCGTGGCGGCCGAGCCCGCCGCGTGCCCGACATTGACCAGGGGTGCCTACCGCTACGACTTCGGCGACACCGTCGGCATGACGCCGCTGCTACCGATGTACACGCTCGGGCACGACTTCGTCCCGCCGCCGGTACACGCCGGCGGCCTCCGCTACCACGGCGACTCACCGATGGTGTGCGGGCTGGTGAAGGCGGGCCTCGTGGAGCCGCGGGCGTACACGCAGAACGACGTGTTCGCCGCCGCGGTGCGCTTCGCGCGCGAGGAGGCGATCCTCCCCGCACCCGAGCCCGCCCACGCGATCAAGGCCGTCTTCGACGAGGCGGCCGCGGCGCGCGAGGCGGGCGAGGAGCGGGTGATCCTGCTCGGTCTCTGCGGGCACGGTCACTTCGACCTGTCCGCGTACGACGCCTACCTCGCGGGTGACCTCGACGACCCCGTGTTCTCCGAACAGGACATGGATGAGGCACTCGCCCGGCTTCCCGAGGCGCCCGCAATCGGCTGATGAAGGCGCGCGCCGGCATCGACCTCGGAGGGACGAAGATCCAGGCCGTGATCGTGAACGGCCGCCACGAGGTCGTCGGCCAGGCGCGGCGGGAGACTCCCAGGAAGGGCGGCCCCGCCGCCGTGGTCGCCGAGATGGCGGCCGCCGTGTCGGAGGCCGCGGAGGCCGCGGGGGTCGAGACGCGCGCGCTCTTGGGAATTGGGCTCGGCTCGCCCGGCGACGCCGACGCGGGCGAGGGCACGGTCGCTCAGGCGCGCAACGTCTCGCCCGACTGGGTGGACCCCTACCCGGTGGCCGCGGAGCTGGGCAAGGCGCTGGGATCGCCCGTGGCGATCGGTAACGACGTGCAGGTGGCCACCGACGCCGAATACCGCCTCGGGGCCGGCAAGCCCTACCGCTCCGTGCTCGGGGTCTTCTGGGGCACCGGGGTCGGCGGCGGCCTGATCCTCGACGGCCGCGAGTGGACCGGCCGCGGCGCGGCGGGGGAGATCGGTCACATGGTCGTCAAGCGCGGCGGCGCCCGCTGCACCTGCGGCCGGCGCGGTTGCGTCGAGGCGTACGCCGGGCGTGCGGCCATGGAGCTGCGAGCCCGCCGCGCGGCGAAGAAGGGGCGGAGCACGCGCCTGTTCGAGATCATGGAGGAGCGCCGCCGGCCGAAGCTGACGAGCGGCGTGTGGGCGCGGGCGCTCGACGACGGCGACAAACTGGCCGAGAAGCTCATCGGACGCGCGGTGAAGGCGCTGGGGGCGGGGATCGCGTCCGCAGTCAATCTCCTCGACGTGGAGGCGGTGGTGCTCGGCGGCGGACTCGGGATCCGCTTCGGCGAGAGCTACCTGCACCGGATCGAGAAGGCGATGTTGCCGCACCTGTTCGTCTCGGAGCGGCCCCCGGACCTCCACGTCGCCGCGCTGGGCGACCTGGGCGGAGCCGTGGGCGCCACGCTGCTCATCCCGACGAACGGGGGCCGGCGAGCCTCCTCCCGCTCGGCGTAGGATCGATCCATGGCGGACGGACCGGGGCTCGACCCGCGCGTGCGAAATCGGCCACGTCCACCTCAAGGTCGCCGACCTCGACCGCGCGCTCGGCTTCTATCGCGACGTGCTCGGCTTCGAGCTGCACGCAGCGCTTCGGTACCCAGGCGGCGTTCCTCTCGGCCGGCGGCTATCACCACCACATCGGCCTCAACACCTGGGAGAGCGAGGGCGGCTCGCCGCCGCCGCCCGGCGCGACCGGCCTCTATCACGTGGCGATCCTCTATCCGACGCGCGCCGCGCTCGCCGACGCCGCTGCGGCGCGTGATCGCGGCGCGGATCCCGCTCGAGCGGCGCGAGCGACCACGGCGTGAGCGAGGCGCTCTACCTGCGCGACCCCGACGGCAACGGCGTCGAGCTCTACTGGGACCGCCCGCGCGAGAGTGGCCGCGCGAGCCGGACGGCGCGCTGGCGATGATCACCGCCCCGCTCGACCTGCACGCACTGCTGCGGGATCCGGTCGCCGGCTGAGGGCCCTCAGACGGTGGCTCGCGGCGCGAGCCGGCTCACGCGGTGCTCGTCGAAGCCCTCGACCGCCGTGAGGTCGGAGACCATCACGAAGTTTCCGTTTCGCTCCCGGTGGGCGACGATCCGCTCGGCCGCCCGCACGCCGACGCCCGGTAGGTTCTGGAGCTCGGTGACGGGCGCGCGGTTGATGTCGATCGGCGGCAGCCGGCGGCGGACCGCCGCCGTCGGCGCCTGTGGCGACGGCTCCGCGACGAGTGAGCCCGCCGGTGGGCGACGAGCCGCGGATTGCGTCCGCGCCGCCCTCGGCCGAGCCGGCGATCGTGTGACTGCGGGTACGCGGCGCGTGGGCGCGGCCGGCGCCGGCTCCTCGTCGGAGCGGAGCCTGCCCCGGAGCATGGACAACCGCGAACCCCACGAGGGGCCCGCGGCCGCCGGGGGGTCCGGCGGAGGGCTGGCCGACGCGCTTGGGCTCGGGGCGGTCAGTACGCGTTCGCCTGCACCGCGGAGGCTGGCGGGCGCGGGCATGCGACCGGGCCGCGGCGAGGAATCGGGCAAGCCGGCCGAGAACCCGCCCCACCGCTCCTCGCGCTCGAGCTGAGCAGCCTCGGCGCCGCGCTTCGCGCCGAGCACGACCAGCAGCACGGCGACCGCCGCGAGGACAAGGATGAGGATCTCCATCTGACGCTCGGAGCGTACAACGCGGGGTGGAGCGATCGGATTAGATTGGGGCGATGTCTCAGCCCGGGACCGATCCCTGGGAGGGCCGCCAGGAGACCGAGAAGGAGCGGGTTGACCGCAACCTGCTCGAGCTCACGGGGGAGCTCCGCGTGGCGCTCCCCGGGGTGCAGGTCCTGTTTGCGTTCTTGCTCGTCGTGCCGTTCAACGCGCGCTTCCTCGAGGTGACCGACTTCCAGCAGGCCGTCTACCTGGTCACGCTGCTGCTCACAGCGGCGTCCTCGGCGTTCCTGATCGCGCCCACGGTCCACCACCGCCTGACCTTCCGCCAGCAGCAGAAGGAGCGGATCGTCCTGGTCGGCAACCGGCTGACGATCGTCGGCCTGACCACACTCGGGCTCGCGATGATCGGCGTGGTCCTGCTCGTTACCGACTTCGTGTTCGGGACGGTGGCCACAGTGGTCGGGGCCGGACTCACCGCGGCGCTCTTCGCGGTGGTCTGGTACGTGCTGCCGCTGCGCAGGCAGGTCTGAGCGCTACGCGAGCCGCTCGGCGAGGCTGCCTGCCAAGCGGCGCGAGCAGGCCATGATCGTGACCATCGGGTTGACCCCGACGGCCGTCGGGAAGATGCTCGCGTCGGCGACGTAGAGCCCGGCGACGTCGTGCGACTCGCCATACGGCCCGACGACCGACGACGCGGGGGTCGGTCGCCCATCCGCGCCGTGCCCATCGGGTGGAACGCCTCGAGCCGCAGCGCGCCCGGCCGGACGCGTGCCGCGCTCGACGAGCGCGGCTCTGCTGGCCCGGACGCAGCGCCGGGATCCGCCCGATCTGCGGGTAGACCTCGCGGCGCGCCGGCGGCGAAGTGGATGTCGGCGGCGCGCGCGATCCCGAACCGGAGCGCCGCGGCGTCCGTCGCGCCGCAGGCCGTAGCCGACGCGGAGGCTGGCCGCCGCGCACGCGGACGCGGCCCTCGGAGCGCTCGGAGAGGTGCACGCCGATCACCCCCAGCCGGTCGAAGCGCTCGAGCGCCGCTGAAGGCGCGCCCGGCGCCGCGCAGCCAGTGGGCGCCGAACGGGAGCGGGGTGAACGTCGCCTCGAGGAACAGGCCGCGGTCGCTCCACTCGTCCACGTACCAGCTCTGCATCACCCCGTCCCAGCCGCGCACCTCCTCGTCGTAGCAGGGCGCCGACCCAGCAGGCGGGGTGGACGCGCAGGTGGCGGCCGACCCGCCCGGAGCCGTTCGCGATCCCCTGGCGCAGCAGCAGCTCGGGCGTGCCGAGCGCGCCGGCCGCGAGCACGACGGCGCGCGCGCGCACCTCGTAGCAGACCCGTCCGAGCCGCCGCGTCGCCGCCGACGCCGGCGGCCCGCCCGTTCTCGATCAGCACGCGCTCGACGCGCGCGCCGGCCCGGACACGGGCCCCGGCGGCCACCGCGCGCGGCAGCTCGGAGACGTGCGGCGCCTGCTTCGCGTCGATCGCGCAGCCCGTGGGGCAGGTGCCGCAGCACTCGACGCGCCCGGCGTTGCGCGGTGATCGGGCCGTTCGACGCGCCGAGCGCCTCGGCACCCGCGCCGGCACAGCTCGGCGTTGCGGCCGGCGGTCGCCGGGTCGACCGGCGCCACGCGCAGGGCGCGCTCGACCGCGTCGAACTCCTCCTCGAGATCCGTGGCCCAGTCGATCCCGAACTCGTCGCGCCAGCGGCCGAGCACGTCGGCGGGCGGGCGCAGGCAGGTGCCCGAGTTGACGACCGTCGTGCCGCCGACGCAGCGGCCCACCGGGAGCGGGATCGCGGGCCGACCCTCGCAGGCGGTCAGCCCGCCGTCGCGATACAGGACGCGGGCATCGCGTCGAGCGGATCGGTGGAGATAGGTCGCGGCGTCGTGGTAGTCGCCCTCCTCGAGCACGATCACGTCGAGCCCGCGCTCGGCGAGCACCCGCGCCGCCGTGGCGCCGCCGGCGCCCGAGCCGACGATCACGACGTCGCACCGCTCGACCCCGCCGGGAGGCGCGCATCGCCGCCGGGTCGAGCGGCGGCGCGGGCGGGTCCCAGCTCGGGTCGTCGCCGGCCGAGCCCAGCGAGCAGCGCGGCTCCACGCCGACCGCCGCCTGCACCGCGGGGTCGCGGCCCCAGGCGAAGCAGGTCAGCGTCTTGAGCAGCAGCAGCAGGTCGCGGCGAAGGCTCACCGGGCTGCGCTCCTCATGCGCTCGATGTGCGCCGCGCGCCGCTCGAGCGGAAGGGTCGAGAAGCGCCGCGGGAAGCTCGAGCGCTCGAAGACGCGAGATCGCGAGCCGCACGCGCCGCCGCGTGTGACGGCGGCATCGCCGCGAGCATCGCGTCGACGGGCTCGACGACGCCGACGCCGCGCTCGCCCTCCGCGCCGGGGCAGCGCCGCCCGGATCAGGGCCTCCGCGAACGCAGCGAGCGCCTCGGCGAACGCGGGCCGGAGGGGCGTCGCGCGTCCCCGGCGCCCCGAGGCCCGGCGCGCTCCTTCAGCCGGGCGCCCCCGCGCTGGCGGGTGCTCCCGCCGGCGCCGGCGGCGTGCCGGCCTGTGCCTCGGCGGCTCGCCCACCGCGCCGGGCCGGCCAGCGGACCCCAGCGAGCGCCAGCAGCGAGCGACACGCCACGAGGCTGCCGTCGACGACGAAGTTCAGGAGGTAGGCGAAGACGTCGTCGTCGAAGAGGAAGAACGCGCCGGCCGCGAGCGACGACGCGGCCTTGCCGGCGGCGAGCAGCAGCAGCAGCGGCCGGAAGCGCGCGACGTCGGACTGCACGAGGAGCGCGATGCCCGTGATCACCACCATGTAGGCGAACGCGAGCCCGAGCCAGAGCTTCTGGTCGCTGGGCGGCGCCTCGGCGAACTGCCGAGCCATCCGCCCACGTCCTCGATCGTCCCGATCACGCCGTCCGGGACTGCGATGAAGAGGATCCCGACGACGGCGAACGAGGCGGCGAGCAGCCGCATCGTCCACACCACGATCGCCTCGCGCCTGGCCGGCGTCACGCCGGCATCGTAACGCGGGCCGCTACGGTTGACGCCGGTGGCCGAGCTCTCCGCAGGCAAACCGCATCCAGCATCGAGGTCGATCGCGACCTGTGCATCGGCTCGGGCGACTGCGTGGCCACCGCGCCGGACGGTCTTCGAGCTCGACGACGAGGGCAAGGCGGTCGTCATCGATCCGGACGGCGCGGACCGCGACGAGATCGTGGACGCGGCGCGGAACTGCCCGGTGACGGCGATCTTCCTGATCGGCGAGGGCGGGGACGTCTACCCCTGACGCGGCCGCGCCTGCCGGTGCTTGGAGGTGCCCCGAAAGCAAGCGGACCCAACCGAGGTTGGGTCCGCCCCCATGGTCGAGGCGGGGCAGGGGAACCAGTTTGCCAAACCGGCCTCGACGATATGTACAACAAGTGTTCCCCCCATTGGCCCGCGCTTAAACCTTGATATCGGAAGCCCGGTTCTAAGGGACTCCGAAGCCGGCCTACGCCGCTCAGGGAGCGGCTATGGCGGCCAGGATCCGCCCCACGACGAGATAGACGGCGGCGGCGATTCCCCAGTTCACCGCGACCTCGGTCTTCCGCTCGTCGAGCGTGAACAGGTTCTCGAACGGGCCCACGAGCGCGTCTGCCACGTCGTTGATCAGCGACACGAGGTCGTTGTCGGGGTTCGCCTCGAGCACGACCAGCAGGATCCCCGCGACGATCACGAGCACCACCACGGCGGTGACGATGGAGATCGCCCGCGATAGCCCGCGTCGCACCTGCGCGCCTGAGCCCCTCATCGTGCGCGCCGACCGCCGCCCACGGACGCCACCCTATTCGAAGCGTCCGTCGACTCCGAGCCGTCGAGGAAGTCGGCGACCGCGGCATGGGTTTCCCGCGGGCGCTCCAGCTGCGGCACGTGGCCGCAGTCGAGCTCGACGTGGCGGGCGGTCGGCAGCGTCCGCTGGACGTGGCGGGCGAACCCGATCGGGACCACCCCGTCCTGGCGTCCCCACACGAACAGCGACTCGGGGGCGAGGGTGGCCAGCCGGGTCCAGAAGCCTTCGGGACCGTGCGGCTCCTCGAGGTAGATCGAGCGCGCGGCGGCGTAGAAGGCCGCGCGCCCGCGCGGGGTCAGGTAGGCACGCATGAACTCGTCGACGCCGGCAGCCACCCAGCCGTCGTCGGCGCCCGGAATCGCCCGGCGCACGAGCCGATCTACGAGCGCGCGAGGCGTCGCCTGAAGGAGCCCGAGCTCGGGGCGGAGGACGCGCGCGAGCGGCGCCCACCGCCGGTCGCGGAGCCACGCTAGGGAGGGGCTCAGCAGAGCGAGCCGGCGGGAGCGCCCGGGAGAGCGCAGCCCGGTCTCGATCACCACGCGACCGCCCATGCTGTTCCCCACGAGGTCGGCCCGGCGGATCTCGAGCGCGTCCATCAGCGCGATCACCGAGCGCGCGAAGAACGGGGCGTCGTAGGCGGCGCCGAGCGGCTTGGCGGAGTCGCCGAAGCCAGGCAAATCCATGACGATCATGCGGCGGGTCCGGGCGAGCGCAGCGATCGTGGGGAGGAACGACGCCTTCGTGCCGCCGAGGCCGTGGATCGCGATCACCGGGCTCCCGACCCCTGCCTGAAACGTCGAGATCGCGCCGGCACGCGTGCGGACATGGCGGATCTCGAGCCGGCCGGGCTCCGTCGACCCGCTTGACGCTGCGAGAAAGCCGATCCCGAGGTTCAGGTTGCGGCGCACCGACAGCCGGCGCGCGCGGAACGCGTCCATCCCGCCCTCCAGGTCGGCCGCCACCCGGTCCCATGTCGGCTCGTCGGCGGACACGAGCGCATCGGCCTCGCCCTCCGGGGCGGCGGGCTCGAGCCGAGCTCCGTGACGGTTCACGAGCACGTCCCAGTCACCGCGACCGGGGACCCCGACGCGGATTCGGGCGCCCCGTCTGGGCAGGTCGAACGCGCTCGGGTCGAAGCGGGAGACCAGCGTGTCGAGGCTGTCGGGCGGCACTGGCCGGGAGCCGTCGGTGCCGGCGCTCATTTCAGAGACGCTAGCCAGGTGCGAGGCTAGATGTGTGGCCGCTCGTCGACGCAGCCTCCTGGAGCGCGCGCTCCTGCTCGCGCCCGACCGCGTCGCACGAGCGGCGGCGCGGCGGGCCGAACGAGCCGAGGAGCGCTGGCTGCTGCGGCAGCCGCGCGCCGTCCGCGAGAGCTACGCCCGTCAGGTCTTGGGCGCGTCGGAGCACGGTCGCGCCCGCGAGATCTGGATGCTGAGGCAGCCCGACCGCGTGAGGGAGAGCTACGTGCGCGACGTGCTCGGAGGGTAGGCGGCCTCGGCCTCCGCGGGCGCCCGCGGAGGCCGTCCGTCGGCGAGCCGGGTGACCACCGCGAGGCACAGCCGGGCGGCGTCGGCGACCGTGCCGAGGTCCACCCGATCGGGCGTGTCCGAGGGCCAGTGGTAGTCGGTCGGAAGCTTGTAGTCGTCCACGGAGCCGACCATTGCCGTGGGGTACCCGCGCCGGAGCGCGCTGTAGCCGTCGGTGGCGTTGCGGAAGCGAAGGCCCGGCCAGAGCCGAACGCCCGCGCGGTCAGCGCACTCGCTGATCAGCCGCAGGAAGTCCTTCGGGTAGTCGCGCACTCCGAGCATGCCCTCGCCCTCGAGCAGGAGGAGGTGCGGCGAACCGACCGTGTCGACGCAGATCACGTACGTGCTCTCGGGCGGCAGCGAGTCGAAGTGGCGGCGCGCGAACGCCTCCATCCCCTCGCTGAAGGACTCCTCGGAGCCGGTCGAGAGCAGGATCACGCGCAGGCCGGCGGGCGGGTCGTCGCGGAGCGCGCTCGCGACCGAGAGCACCACGCCGACGCCCGAGAGGTTGTCGTTCGCGCCCGGCACAACGTCGCGGGCGCCGATGTCCGCCATCGCAAGCGCGTTCCCGGCCGCGACCACCGCCCCGCCGACTCGCGCGGCGCGGACCCCGAGGAGGCCACCCAGGCCCACGAGCAGGGGTCCTGCCAGCGCCGGCCACATCGTGGGAGGCGTCGTCCGCGCGCGCTCGGCGATGGCCGGGAAGCGGCGGAGCACGGTGCGCGGGAGCTCCGGATGAAACACGAGCCCGCTGTGGGCCGCGTCGTGGTG
The DNA here is from genome assembly GCA_963808955.1 of uncultured Thermoleophilaceae bacterium. Classification (GTDB taxonomy): domain Bacteria; phylum Actinomycetota; class Thermoleophilia; order Solirubrobacterales; family Thermoleophilaceae; genus CAWEHQ01. The sequence continues at coordinate 55,575 of CAWEHQ010000004.1, forward strand.
CGACACGAGCAGGACGGTGCGCTCGGTGTCCGAGGGGCCGAACTCGCCCACCACGTTCGCCGTCTCGCGCCGGGGCAGGAGCCTCCGGACGAGGCGTGGGCCGATACGGATGTCATCCCAGACGGCGGCCGCGGCGACGAGGCCCAGCGCGCCGGCCGCGCGGCGGCCGAGCGCCGCGGCCACGGCCGCGACGCCGGTCGCGAGCCCGAGCGGCCACCAGTAGGTTCCGTGCACGCTCTCCTCCTCGATTCGCACCCGCGCACCGAGCTCCCGGAGCTCGGCGGCGATCAGCTCGGCGGCCCGTCGTTCGCCGGACGAGGCCGAGGGACGGTCGATCGTCGCGAGTCGGGCGATCCGTGCGCCGAGCTCGTCCTGGGTCAGGAGCGGCATCGACGGGCCAGCGTAGCGACGCGAAATGCTCCCCGCTAAGGTCCGTGCGGCCATGGCGCGGCTCGCTCCCGGCGAACCCTTTCCCGAGGTCACGGTGCAGGCCACCGACGGCCCGGTCGAGCTGCGCGAGCGGTGGCGCGACGGCCCGCTGGTGGTCGCGTTCATGCGCCACTTCGGGTGACCGTTCTGCCGCGAGCACCTGGCCCAGTTGGACCAGGCCCGGGAGGAGATCGGCGCCGCCGGGGGCGACGTCGTCTGCGTGTTCCAGTACCGGGCGGAGCCGACGCGGAACTTCTGCCGGCGCCGTGGCGTCGATCTCGACTGCCTGGGGGACCCTGATCGTGAGGCCTACGCCGCGGTGGGGTTGGAGCGGGGGCCGCTGAAGAAGTTCGCCGGACCCCAGATGGTCAAGCGAATGGTCGGTGCCGCCACCTCCGGGCACATCGTCGGCGACCCCAAGGGCGGGGACGTCACGCAGTTGCCGGGCACATTCGTGGTGGCGAGCGATGGGCTGACCGCATTCGCCCACTACAACGAGGACTCGGCGGACAACCCACCGAACGAGGCTGTGATCGAGGCGGTCCGCGCGGCGGCGCGGGCCTGACGCGGCGAGGCCCGGCTCCGGTCCCTCTGTAGCCTCGGCGCGGATGCCGCGCGAGCGCTCGAATCCGCCGCTGGAGCAGCTCTACGCGCGCCGCTGGCCGATCTTCGCGGTCACGATGACCGGCCTCTTCATGGCGCTGATCGACGTGACGATCGTGAACATCACGATCCCGGAGCTCCGGACCGAGCTGGATGCGCCGGTGGACACCGTGTCCTGGGTCCTGAACGCCTACAACATCATGTTCGCCGTCCTGCTCGTGTCGATGGGCAGGCTGGCCGATCAGTTCGGGCGCAAGCGCTTCTTCCTGATCGGCATGACGATCTTCACGCTTGGCTCGCTGCTGTGCGCGCTCGCGGGGTCGATCGATGCGCTGATCGGGTTCCGGGTGATCCAGGCGGTGGGCGCGGGCATCCTCGCGCCGCTCGCGCTCGCCACCACCGCGATGGTGTTCCCGCCCGAGCAGCGAGGCCTGGGTCTCGCGACCATTGCGGTCGTGGCGAACGTCGCCGCCGCGATCGGACCGCTGCTCGGCGGCGCGCTCGTGGAGTGGGCGAGCTGGCACTGGATCTTCGCGATCAACGTGCCGATCGGGATCGCCGGCGTGCTGCTCGCGCTCCGCATCATGCCCGAGACCTATGACCTGACCGCCACGCGCAGCGTCGACTGGTGGGGGATGGTGCTGATCGGCGGAGCGGTCTTCTCACTCACCTACGCGCTGGTCGAGGGCCCCTCGCGCGGTTTGGGGTCCCCGACGATCGTGGCCCTGTTCGCCGTCGCCGTGCTGATGACCGCGGGCTTCGCGGCCTCGCAGCGCTACGGACGCTCACCGATGCTCACCAGCGGCCTCGTCCGCAATCGGCAGTTCGCCGCCGCGAGCAGCTCGTTCGTGCTGTTCGCGATGGCCGTCATGGGACCGCTGTTCCTCGCGGTGATCGGCTTCGTCGAGCTCTGGGGCTACTCGCAGATCGAGGCCGCGCTCGCCGTGTCGCCGATCGCCGTCCTCGGTGTGATCGTCGCCCCGCTGGTGGGGCGGATCGCGGACCGGGTGCAGCCAAGGCTCGTCGCGATCCCATCGTTGATCGCGATGGCGGCCGGGCTGCTGTGGCTCGGCACCTTCCCTGAGCGCCCGGACTACCTGGGGGTGCTTCCGGCGCTGATCCTGCTCGGGGTGGGCATCGGCGCGATCTTCCCGGCCACCGCCGTGGGAGCCATGGGCTCGATCGCCGGGTCCGAGCTGGGGCTCGGATCGGGCATCGTCAACATGGCGCGACAGCTCGGGTTCGCCCTGGGGGTGGCGGTGCTGGTGGCGGTCTTCACCGGCGCACTCGACGCCGGCAGCGCGCCCGGTGACGCGTTCGGCGCCGGCTTCCGCGTGGCGGCCCTCGCCGCGCTGCTGGCGATTCCGCTGGCGCTGGCGATGCGCCGGCCGCCCTCGGAGGCCGGCGCCGAGCAGCCGAGCGCGCCCGCTCGCGCGCCCGAGGCCGCGGTTCACTTGTGAGGACCGCGGTCGTCGGCCACGTCGAGTGGGTCGAGTTCGCGCGCGTGGACCGTGTGCCCGCGCGCGGTGAGATCGTCCACGCCAGCGAGAGCTGGGAGGAGGTTGGGGGCGGGGGCGCGGTCGCCGCCGTTCAGCTCGCGAAGCTGGCGGGCACGTGCGACCTGTTCACCGCGCTCGGGGACGACGAGCTGGGCTCGCGCTCGCGGGACCGGCTCGAGGAGCTGGGAGTCACGGTCCACGCCGCCGTGCGTGACCGCACGCGGCGAGCGATCACGCTCGTCGACCCGAGCGGCGAGCGGACCATCACCACGCTCGATCCGAAGCTCGCCCCGCGGCGAGCCGACGATCTCCCGTGGGCCGACCTCGGCGCGGCGGCGGCGATCTACTTCGTGGTGGGCGACCTGCCGGCGCTCGAGGCCGCTCGGGCGGCGCGCGTCCTGGTGGCCACGGCGCGCGACCTCGCCACGCTGGTCGAGGGCGGGGTACAGCTCGACGCACTCGTCGGGAGCGGGCTCGACATCGGCGAGCGCTATCCGCAGGGTGCGATCGACCCCGAGCCCCGGCTGGTGGTGAGGACGGCCGGCGCTCGCGGCGGGGAGTTCGTACTCGATGACGGCCGTACGGGAGCGTGGCGGGCAGTTCCCCTGCCGGGGCCGATCGCCGACGCCTACGGCTGCGGCGACAGCTTCGCCGCCGGCCTCACCTTCGGGCTCGGGGATGGTCGGCCGCCGGAGGAGGCGCTGGAGCTCGCGGCCAGCTGCGGCGCCGCCTGCCTGACCGGCAGCGGCCCCTACGAGGGACAGCTCACCTCGCCCGACTGAACTGGGATGCTCGGAGCTTGACCGCCGCCTCGTCCGACACGATCGCTATTCCCGCCCGGTTCAACGGACCGCCGGAGAGCTCCAACGGCGGCTACACCTGCGGGCTGGTGGCGCGGGCGATGGGTGCGGCCGTGGCCGAAGTCGCCCTGCGCAGGCCCCCGCCGCTCGACCAGCCGCTCGTCGTCCGGCGGGAGGGCGCCGAGACGGATGAGGAACTCGCGCGGCTGCTGGACGGCGATGCCGTCGTTGCCGAGGGGCGCCTGCTGCCGGCGCTCGACGTGGAGGTGCCGCATGCGGTGTCGCTCGAGGCGGCCACGGACGCCGCGGGCCGGTTTCCGTGGTTGCAGGAGCACGCCTTCCCCACCTGCTTCGTCTGCGGGCCGAAGCGGGCGGAGGGGGACGGCCTCCGCATCTTCGCGGGGCCCGTAGCGGGCGGGGACCTGTACGCGTGCCCGTGGACGCCTGCGAGCGAGTGGTCCGACGCCGGATCGGTGCGTAGCGAGGTGGTGTGGGCCGCGCTCGACTGCCCGTCGGCGGTGCCGGCCGCGGCGCTCGTGGGGGAGGCCGCTCCGACGGCCGTGCTCGCGAGCCTCGCTGCGTCGCTCGACCGACCAGTGGCGGCCGGCGAGCCGCACGTCGTGGTGTCCTGGCCCGTGGGCCGCGAGGGTCGCAAGCGCACGGCCGCGTCCGCGTTGCTCGACGCCGGTGGAGTGGTCCGCGCACGGGCACGAGCACTCTGGATCGAGCTTCGCGACTGACCCACCGCCCCGTCCCGTCGCGACCGCGTCAGTGGTCGGCGAGGTAGCCGCCGTCGGGCTCGATCGGTAGGCCGGCGTCGAGCCAGCCCTGGATCCCGCCGTCCAGGTTGTAGGCGTCATAGCCGGAGGCGCGGAACGCCTGGGCGGCCATCGCGGACCGCGCCCCGACGCGACACTGGAACACGACCGGCCGGTCGCGCGGAATGGTCTCGGCCGCCGCGGCGAGCCGCTCGAGCTCGATGTGGCGCGAGCCGGCGATCCTTCCGGCCTCGCGCTCGTACGGCTCGCGAACGTCGATCACCTGCGCCTCGCCGCTCGCCAGCATCTCGGCCACGCGCGAAGGCTCCAAGTCGCGCTCGCGCATCTCGAAGGTGCCCATCACCGGTCGAGGCTAGTGACAAGGCATCGGGCTCTGACGTTGGGTAGATTCCGCGAATGCCGGGGGCGGCCCGGCAGTTGCAACCGATGAGAGCCATGAAGAAACCGGTCGCCGTGGTGGCCGAGCGCGCACACGCCGCGCGGGTGCTCCGGCGCGCGGGCCTGTTCCGTCCTGCGCGGCCAGACCGGCTGGCGCGCGCGGGCATGGCGCTGCGGCGATTCGGCCCGACGCCGGCCGCCGGCTACTCGGCCTCCGCCGCGCGCTACCCGGACGAGCCGGCGATCATCGACGAGCTGGGCGTCCTGACCTTCGGCGAGGTCCACTTGCGCTCCAATGCGCTGGCCCACTCCCTGTCGGATGCGGGCGTGGGTGAGGCGGACGGCGTGGCGGTGATGTGCCGCAACCACCGCGGGTTCATCGAGACCACGGTCGCCCTCTCCAAGCTGGGGGCGCACGCGCTGTACCTCAACACGGCGTTCGCCGCTCCGCAGCTGGCCGACGTGGTGGCGCGCGAGAAGCCGGTCGCGATCGTCTACGACGAGGAGTTCGCCGGGCTCCTCGAGGATGCCGGAAAGCGCCGCAAGCGGTTCGTCGCCTGGGAGGAGGAGGGCGAGAGCGCCGGCGATCCGACGCTCGAGGAGCTGATCGCGGCGGGCGATTCATCGAACGTGGTGGCGCCGTCCGAGAAGGGCCGCGTGGTGATCCTCACCTCGGGAACCACCGGCACGCCCAAGGGGGCGACGCGCAGTCAGCCGGAGACGCTCGACCCAGCGGTGACGCTGCTCGACCGGATCCCGCTCCACGCGCGCGAGAACACGATGATCGCGGCGCCGCTCTTCCACTCCTGGGGCTTCGCCCACTTCACGCTCGGGCTGATCCTCTCCTCGACGTACGTGCTGAAGCGCAAGTTCGACCCGGAGGGGACGCTCGCCCTGGTCGCGCAGCACCAGGCCACCGCGCTCCCGGTGGTGCCGGTGATGATCCAGCGGATCCTCGACCTCCCGGAGGAGACCAGGCGCAAGTACGACGTCTCCTCGCTCAAGGCGGTGCCTGCGAGCGGGTCGGCGCTCCCGGGGGACCTCGCGATCCGCTTCATGGACGAGTTCGGCGACGTTCTCTACAACCTCTACGGGTCGACCGAGGTGGCGTGGGCGACGATCGCCACGCCGCAGGAGCTGCGCGAGGCGCCGGGCACCGCGGGAAGTGCGCCGCGGGGCACCGTGCTCAAGATCCTCGACGACGACGGACGCCCGCTCCCGCCGGGCAAGACGGGCCGCATCTTCGTCGCCAACGAGATGCTCTTCGAGGGCTACACGGGCGGCGGCGGGAAGGACGTGGTCGAGGGGATGATGAGCACCGGCGACGTCGGCCACCTGGACGAGAAGGGAAGGCTCTTCGTCGAAGGGCGCGACGACGAGATGATCGTCTCGGGCGGGGAGAACGTGTTCCCGGCGGAGGTCGAGGACCTGCTCGCTCGGCACAAGGGCGTGGCCGAGGTGGCGGTCATCGGCGTGGACGACGAGCAGTACGGGCAACGTCTGAAGGCGTTCGTGGTGACTGACGGCGGCAAGGTGACGGAGGACGAGCTGAAGAAGCACGTGAAGTCGAACCTCGCCGGTTACAAGGTCCCGCGCGAGATCGAGTTCATCGACGAGCTGCCGCGGAACTCGACGGGCAAGGTGCTGAAGCGCGAGCTGGCGGAGCGCTAGCAGCGCTCGTGCCGGTCCCCTGACGCTGCAGAGGGCATGAGCGGGGACCTCGAGGAGCTGCTGGAGGGCTGCTCGAGCGAGGAGGAGCGCCGAGCGCGCAGGGAGCTGCTCGAGTCGCTGATCGAGGACGGCGTTCCGATCGACGAGCTGCGGCGTGCCGCGGCAGAGAACCGTCTGGCGCTCGTGGCGAGCGAGCGGTCGCTGACCGGAGAGCCGCGCTACACGCTGAGGGAGGTCGCCGACAGGTCAGGGGTCGATGTCGATCTCCTGGTCGCGCAGCAGCACGCCCTCGGGATGCCTCGCCGGGACCTCGACGATCGCGTCGCCACGGAGGAGGACCTGCGGGCCGCGGAGCGCGTTCGCCACTTCCTGGACGCCGGGCTTCCCTCCGAGGGGATGCTCGAGGTGGCGCGCGTCGTCGGGCAGGCGATCGAGAACGTCGCGGCGGCGTCGAGAGAGCTTGTCGGAGAGGCGCTGCTTCGGCCGGGAGACACCGAGCTCGAGATGTCGCGTCGCTACGCGGCGGCCACCGCCGAGCTCGCGCCCCTGATGGGGTCACTGCTCGACCATCAGTACCGCGTCCACCTTCGCGAGGGCCTGCGCCGGCAGACCGTGGCTCCGGAGGTGCTCGCGTCGGGTGAGCCGTCCGGCGCCGCGGAGATCAGCGTCGGGTTCGCGGACCTGGTGGGATTCACGCGCCTGGGCGAGCGATTGCCGGCCTCGGAGATCGGCCAGCTGGCGGGGAGGCTCGCCGCGATGGCCACCGAGGTGGTGGACCAGCCGGTCCAGCTGGTGAAGACGATCGGCGATGCGGCGATGCTGGTGGCGCCGGAAACGGGGCCCCTCCTCGACGCCCTGCTCGAGCTGGTCGCCCGGGCGGATCAGGAGGGCGAGGACTTCCCGCAGCTGAGCGCCGGGGCAGCGCGCGGCCCCGCCCTCAGCCGCGGCGGAGACTGGTACGGGCGCCCGGTGAACCTGGCGAGCCGGATCACCGACGTGGCGCGACCCGGCAGCGTGCTGGTCACACGCGAGACGCGCGAGGACGCCCCGGACGATGCCTACCGCTGGTCACGCGCGCCCGCGCGCAGGCTCAAGGGCGTCGAGGGAAGGGTGCAGCTCTACCGCGTCCGGCACGCGGACGACGACGAGGGGACCGACGACGACTAGGCGTTGACTCCGGCCCGGCGCCCGCTAGGCGGCGTCATCGTCCGAGTCGCCGTTCTCCTCCTCCTGGAGGTCCCGCTCCGGCTGGTTGGGCGCGTTCGGGTCGGTGGGCCCGCCGGGAATCGGGTCGCTCTTGTACTCCTCGGGGTCGTCGACCTTCTCGCCTTCCACCGTCACCTCGCCACCTTCGTGGTGGCGCACCGCGGACGGACCGAGCTTCTGCTCCGGTCCCTCGTGGTAGCCGTGCTCGCCCTCGGGGCCGCCGTAGGTCTCGTACTTGGCCTTTCCCTGAGGCCAGTCCTCGAGTGAATCCGGCGGATCCTCCTCGATCTTGCGCATCTCCTCCTTGGCCTCGTCCTCCCCGGCCTCCGGGCTCTTCTCCTCGGTCTCGGAGCCCTCCTCCTCTGAAGCCTGAGGGTTCTGTTCGTCGGTCACGGGCTGCCTCCCCTCCGACATCGGCATTCACCGGAGGAATTACCCGCAAGTCCTCCAATTCATGCCGAAAGGGGCTACGCTTCCGTCCCCCGAACCACGGTTCGAGCTCTGCCACGGCGGGCCCGCGAGGGCCGGCGGGGGCGCTCGCAGACCAGAACGATGTCCGTCGACAGAAACGGCCGCGGTTTCCGAGAGCTCGAAAGGGAGCTCTCGCTTCGCGCCTGGCTCGAACGGCGCTCGTTCCGCGGCAGCGACTTCGCCGCCGACGATCTGCTGCGCGCCAAGCGCGAGACGGTGAGCGTCGTGCTTCCCACGCGAGACGTGGCGGGCACGATCGGACGAGTGCTCGACGGTCTCCTGCCGTTGCAGGATCGCGGGCTGCTGGACGAGGTCGTGGTGGTCGACGCCGCGTCGGCGGACGGCACCGCCGACGTGGCATCGGCGCGTGGCGCACGGGTGCTGCAGGAGTCGGAGCTCATGCCCGCCCACGGTCCCGCGCGCGGGAAGGGGGACGCCATGTGGCGGGGCGCGTCCGTCACGACCGGCGACATCGTCGTGTTCATCGACACCGACACCGAGGACTTCGACCCGGTTTTCGCGCTCGGCCTGATCGGCCCGCTCCTCAGCGACCCGGAGATCCACTTCGTCAAGGGGTCGTTCCGCCGGCCGTTCCGGGTCGGCGACGTGAGCGTGCCAGACGGTGGCGGCCGCGTGACCGAGCTCGTGGCGCGCCCGTTCCTGAATCTCCACGTCCCCGAGCTCGCCGGCTTCGCTCAGCCGCTCGCCGGCGAGACGGCCCTCCGGCGGCCGCTGTTCGAATCGCTCAGCATCCCGGTCGGCTATGGGGTCGAGATAGCGATGATGATCGACGTCCTCCGCGCGGTGGGGATCGATGGCATGGCGCAGGTGGACCTCGGGTCGCGCCAGAACCGCCACCAGTCGCTCCGAAGCCTCAGCTCGATGGCGCATGCAGTGCTGGTCGCGGCGTCCGCGCGGGTGCACGGGCGTGAGGCGATCGAGGGCTACGCGCCCGGGCCGCTCGCCCTGCGCGACGAGCGGGGCGACATCGAGGTCCGTCAGGTCCCGCTCGAGGAGCGCCCGCCGCTGCGGACGCTCGCGCGCGCACGACAGGCGAAGCAAGCCGCTGCTGAGCGGAGGGGATCCGAGGTTGATACATCGCACCCCCTATAGGGGGTGTAATCGATCAGTGAACGACCGTGACGGCCTACTCGGCCGCCGCGATCGCCCCGTCCATCGCTCCGGCCGGCGACTCGACGACCCGCCCGTGGCCTACCGCCAGCCGTGACGGGTCGAGCGCCCGCAGCTGGCGCGCGCTCTCGAGCGCGGTCGGCTTGTGCCAGGTGGAGAGCGCGGGCAGCGCGAACAGCGGCCGCAGCACGCCGGACACCGCGATGCCGCCTAGCGTCTGGAACGCGTCGCCGGCGATCAACGTTCGGTCACGGGTGTCGAGGTAGGAGACGTGACCCGGGGTGTGGCCCGGCGACGCGATCACTTCGAGCGAGCCGATCCGCTCGCCCGGCTCGAGCAGTCGGGTGAGCTCCACGTCGACGGCCGGGTAGCTCCCGCGCAGCTTCGCCTGCGGCTCGCCCGGGGCCAGGCTGTCGTCGCCCTCGAGGAAGCGAGCGTCGCGGCTGGAGATCATCACCTCCGCGCCCGGCAGCTCGCCGGCCAGCGCGGCCACGGATCCCACGTGGTCGCCGTGCGCGTGGGTCAGCGCGATTCGTCTAATCGCTCCGCCCGCCTCCTCGGCGGCGCTCAGTATCTGCCTGCCGGTGCCCGGCAGCCCGGTGTCGACCAGCGTGAAGCCGATGTGCTCGCGGATCAGGTAGCAGTTGACCATCCCGAGGCGGGTGAGCTTGAGGAGGTTGTCGCCGTGTGCGGTGGACTTCACTACGAGTTCTTCACCGCTGCCACGACGTTCTCGAGCCCTTCCTTGGCGTCGGAGAACATCATCATGGTCTTCTCCTGGTCGTAGAAGAGCGGGTTGTCGACCCCGGCGAAGCCCGGGCTGAGGCTGCGCTTGACGAACACCACCCGCTCCGCCTGATCGACGTTCAGGATCGGCATCCCCGAGATCGGGCTGTCCGTGCCGTCGCGCGCCGACGGATTGACCACGTCGTTCGCACCCACGATCACGACGGCGTCGGTCTCGGCGAAGTCATCGTTGACGTCCTCGAGGTCGAGCAGCTTCTCGTGGGGCACCTCGGCCTCGGCCAGGAGCACGTTCATGTGCCCCGGCATCCGCCCCGCGACGGGGTGGATCGCGAACTTGACGTCCTTGCCCTTGGCCTCGAGCGCGGCCATCAGCTCGGCCATCGCACTCTGCGCCTGGGCCACGGCCAGGCCGTAGCCCGGCACGAGGATCACCGAGTCGGCTTCGTAGTTGAGCGCCGCAGCGACGTCGTCGGGGCCCACCGAGGTCACCGGCCGCTCCTCGCCGTCGTCGGCCGCCGGCCCAGTGGGCGCGCCCCCCACGGCCCCGAAGATGATCTTGCCGAGCGGCCGTCCGAGCGCGTTCGACATCAGGTACGTGAGGATGGATCCGGACGCCCCCACCAGCGCGCCGCCGATGATCAGCACGTTGTTGTCGAGCACGAAGCCCGAGGTCGCGGCGGCGACGCCGGTGAAGGCGTTCAGCAGCGAGATGACGATCGGCATGTCGGCGCCGCCGATCGGCATCACGAGCAGAACGCCCAGCGCGAGTGCGAGCACTAGCGCCAGGACCGCGGAGACGATCGGCGCCGCGCCGTCGGCCATCGCGTTCACCGAGGCGGCGACAGCCACGGCCAGGACCAGCCCGTTCACGACCGCCTGGCCGCGGAAGCTGATCGACCCCTGGAGGTAGAGCTCCTCGAGCTTTCCGAACGCCACCGCGCTGCCGGCGAAGCTCACGCTCCCGATCAGGATCCCGAGGAAGATCGTGAAGAGCTCCACGAACTCGCCGTGGCTGCCCGCGTTCTCGAGCCTGATGAACTCGGCCAGGGCGATCAGCGCGACCGCACCGCCGCCCACCCCGTTGAAGGCTGCGACGAACTGCGGCATCGACGTCATCGGCACCCTGGTCGCGCTGACCACGCCGATGACGGACCCCACCCCGACGGCGATCGCGATCTCGAGCAGGTCCAGCACGTCGGCGTCGAAGAGCGTGACGATCACCGCGATCAGCATCCCGACGGCGGCGATCACATTGCCCTGTCGAGCGGTCGCGGGCTCGCGTAGCCGCCGGATGCCGGCGATGAAGAGGAGCGCCGCGAGCAGGTAGGCGAGCGTTACGACGGTATCCATCAGATGGCTGTCATCCGGCTCGTCACCGGCCGCGGTCGCGCGGCGCCCTCGACTTGAACATCTCGAGCATCCGCCCGGTCACGACGAACCCGCCGACGACGTTCACCGTCGCGAGCACCACCGCGATGAAGCCGAGCACGGTGGTGACCGTCCCGCCGGGGCCGATCAGGATCACCATCGCCCCGACCAGGACCACCCCGTGGATCGCGTTCGTGGCCGACATCAAGGGGGTGTGGAGCAGGCTCGGCACGCGCGAGATCAGCTCAAACCCGATCACCGCTGCCAGTACGAGCACGGTGATCTGCGACAGCAGCTCCGCGGTCACGCCTGCCCGCTCCGCTCCGCCGGCTCCCCCTCGCGCCCGAGCGCCTCACGCGCCGCTTCGCTTCGGACCTCGCCGTCGTGGGTCAGCGCCACCGAGTCGGTGATCTCGTCCTCGAAGTCGAGCTGCAGCTCGCCCTCGTCGGTGAGGTGCGACAGCAGGCTCACCACGTTCCGGGAATACAGCCGACTCGCGTCGATCGGCATCTCGGTGGGAAGGCTCGCGGGCCCGTGAATCTGGACCAGGTCATGCTCAACGACCTCGTCGGGACGGGTCAGCTCGCAGTTCCCGCCGGCTCCGGCCGCCAGGTCGACCACGACCGAGCCGGGGCGCATGACCTCCACCATGTCGGCGGTGAGCAGGACCGGGGCCTGCTTGCCTGGCACCAGTGCCGTGGTGATCACCGCGTCTACCTCGCGCAGGTGCTCGCGGATCAGCTCCCGGTCGCGCTCCTGCTTGTCCTCGGCCTGCTCGCGCGCGTAGCCCCCGGTCGAACTGTCCTCCTCGGTCGGCTCGTCGCCCTGCTCTGCCTCCTCGGACGCGCCGTTCGACCCGGAGCCGTCAGCGGACCGGCCGGAGCCCCCGAGCTCGAACACGTCCTTGAGCCACCGCACGGCGGCGGACGCCTTGTTGGGAGGCGGCTCCTCGCTTTCCTCGACCGGTTGCGACTCGGTGGGTGCCTCGTCGTCGCTCGGCGCCTCCTCGAGGAACGTCGCGCCGAGGCTCTCGATCTGCTCCTTCACCTCTGGCCGGATGTCGAAGGCGCTCACCTGGGCGCCCAGGCGGCGCGCGGTGGCGATCGCCTGGAGGCCCGCCACCCCGGCGCCGAGCACCAGCACTCGGCCCGCCTTGATGGTGCCCGCTGCGGTGGTCATCATCGGCAGGTAGCGACCGAGCGCGTTGGCCGCGATCAGCACGGCCTTGTAGCCGCCGATGGAGCTCATCGAGGAGAGGGCGTCCATGTTCTGTGCGCGCGCGATCCTGGGAATCGCGTCCATCGAGATCGCCGTGGCGCTGCGGTCAGCGAGCCGGCCGATCAGCTCGGCGTCCTGGGCCGGCTGGAGGAACGACACCACCGCTGCGCCCTCGCTGAGCAGGCCCGCTTCCTCCGCGGTGGGCGGCAGCACCTTGGCCACAAGCTGCACGCCGCCCCAGAGCTCCGCGGCTCCCTCGACGATCTCCGCGCCCGCCTCCTTGTACGCGTCGTCCAGGTAATAGTCGCGCCCGGCGCCCGACTCGACCAGCACCTCGAGCCCGCGGTCGCGTAGCTTCTCGACGCCCTCCGGCACGAGACCCACCCGTCGCTCGCCGTCGATCGTCTCCTTGGGAACCCCGACCTTCACAGTCGGGCGCAGGTTATGAGGTCACGTCACGGGGCGTCGCTCCGGCCGCCGCCAGACCGTCCGGGTCCCCTGACACCGGGGGAGCGTCCTCAGCGCGGCGGCGTGCCACCAGCACAGCCAGGTCGTCGCGCGGGTCCCCGGCCTGGAAGTCGATCGCGTGCCGCGCGACCTGCTCGGCGATGTCCTTCGCCGTGGCGCTGTGCAGCGTGCCGAGAAGTCGCCTCAGTCCGTCCTCGCCGAAGACCCCCTCCTCGGAGCGGGCCTCCAGCACCCCATCGGTGAACATGACGAGTGCGTCGCCGGAGTCGAGGCTGATCCGGTAGGGCTCGAGCTCGAGCTTCGGCACCGCCCCGAGCACGGTCCCTGGCCGGCCGACCGTGTCAAGGCGGCCGTCGTTCCTGAGCACCATCGGCAGCGGGTGACCGGCGCACGTGAGTTCCGCCTCCATCAGGTCGTCGGCGACGCTGATCGCGGCATATACGGCGGTGCAGAACGCCTCCTGTGCGCTCTCGCGGTAGAGCGCGTCGTTCAGGATCGACAGCGCCACGACGGAGTCGGGCTCGCGCGTCGCCGCGGCGCGAAGCGTATGGCGCGCCAGGCCGATCATCGAGGCGGCACCGGGGCCCTTCCCGAGCACGTCACCCACCACCACGCCCCAGGTGCGCTCCCCGGTGGGGAAGACGTCGTAGAAGTCGCCACCCACATCATTGGCCTCGCCGGCCGCCCGGTAGCGCGCCGCCAGCTCGACCCCGGGCATGTCGGGCAGCCGCAGCGGAAGCAGGCTCTGCTGGAGCGTCCGCGCGATGTGGCTTCGCTCCCGGTAGAGGCGCGCGTTCTCGATCGCCGCACCGGCGCGTACCGACAGCTCGACCGCCAGCGAGAGGTCGTCCTGGTCGAAGATCCGCCTCGACTCCGCCGACGCGAACGTCACCGCGCCGACGGCCTGACCTCGAACGATCAGCGGGACCGCCATGGCCGACCGGAGTCCCAGCCCGCGAAGGCTCCGCCCGTGATCCTCGTTCTTCGCGGCGGCCTCGATCAGCGAATCGTCCACGGTCACGTGCAGCTGCGGCTCCCCCGTTCGGATCGCCACCGCCGCGGCGGTGTCGCCGCTCGGATCCGTCGGGTACTTGCGGTCGAGCTCCCACAGCAGCCGCTCCTTCGACGGGTCGCTGTGCGCAATGGCGAGGCGTCTGACGCTGGCCGTCTCGCGCTCGAGGACATCCACGACGCACCAGTCCGCGAGCCGCGGGACGGTCAGCCGCGCGACATTGGCGAGCGTGATCTCGAAGTCGAGCGACGCGTTGAGCGCCGCTGTCGCCTCGGCGAGGAAGTGCGATCGGACCTCGGCCCGCTTGCGCTCGGTGATCTCGACGACCACCGCGCCCACGCCCATCACCCTGTCCCCGGCGCCGCGAACGGGATAGAGGCTGGCGACCCAGTACCGCTCGAGGCCAGGTGCGTCAGGCGCCCCTTCGCTCACCTCGATGTCGATCTCCGGATCACCGCTCTCGATCACCCGGCGCACGGCGTCCGTGACCTCGGGGAGCGCCGGTCCCACTTCGTCCACGGAGCGCCCGACGAGGTCCTCGCCCGACCGGCCGTAGATCGTGGCGAGGGCATCGTTCACCCGGACGTACTGGAGGTCCCGGTCGATGAAGGCGAAGCCGGCCGGAGCGCGCGCCAGCAGCGTGTCGAGGAGCGCCACTGTCTCGCCCGCTCGCCGCTCGGCTCGCTCGGCGTCGATCCGCGCCTCGTGCTCGCGCGCGAGCAGCTCGGTTCGCTGCTCCTCGCTTCGCCTGCGCTCGATGAACTGGCCGACCTGGCGGCCGAGCGCGGAGAACATCTCGAGCTGTTGCTGATCGACCTCCTGGAAGTGGGTCGCGAAGAACTCGATCACCCCGACTACCCGCTCGCCCGCCCGGACCGGGAACGCGAAAGCCGCGCGGAGCCCGCTGTCGCGGGCGGATCCGGACCGCGGATAGCTCGGATCCTCGCGAAAGTCCGGCACGTACATCGGCTGCCTGGTCTCCCACACCCGTCCCGGCAGCCCCTGTCCGCGCTCGAACGCCGCCTCGCCGCTGGCCGCCTCGAACCCGGCGGCCTCGAAGCCGGCTGCCCTCCACGTCTCGATGCGCCGGATGCGGTCGCGGTCGGGGTTGACCTCCCACACGGCCCCGAGCTGCCAGCCGAGCACCTCGCCGATCACGCGCAGGAGGCGCGGGGTGGCCTCGGCCAGCGTCTGGGACTCGTTCAGGATCCGGGAGACCGAGCCCTGGAGGGCCAGGAGCACCGCTGCCTGCTCGCGCTCCACCCGGAGCCGGGCCAGCCAGATCGCGACCGCGCCGGCGAGGACCACGGCCACCTCGCGCGTGATGTGGTCCGCCTCCAGGAACGCGTCGTTGGCTATCCCCAGGGCGAGGGAAAGGGCGAGCGCGACCGCGGCGACCACCGCGGTATGCAGTGAGTCGAGCCGTAGCGACGCGAGCAGCGGCCCCACGATGAGCAGCGCCACGAGCGCGACGTCCTCCCCGAGCAGTACGTCGAGCGCCGCGACCCCCAGCAGCGCGGCCAGCGGGATGGCGACCCATCGATCGATGCGGCGCGCGGTGGTATGCAAATGCCCTCTCATCCCGATCCTGGCCACACTTTTCAGGATTTGTTCGCGCGGATCGCGACTACTTCGATCCTAATCCACAGAGTGGGAGTGCGCCACTGGTCGCCGAGAGCTGCGTAACCTCGTCCGAAGATGCGTGCGATGGTGCTCGAGGGACCCGGCCAGGGGCTCGTTGAGCGGTCGCTGGCGCCCCCCGAGCCGGCACCTGGTGAGGTGCTCATCCGCGTCCGCGCCTGCGGGGTCTGCCGGACCGATCTGCACGTCGTGGACGGCGAGTTGCCGGACCCCAAGCTGCCGCTCGTGCCGGGTCACCAGATCATCGGCCGCGTGGTGGCGGCCGGCCGGGAGGCGGAGCGGTTTGCCGAAGGAGATCGTGTGGGCGTTCCCTGGCTGGGGTGGACCTGCGGCGAATGCCGACAGTGCGTCGCCGGGCGCGAGAACCTGTGTGAGCGCGCCGTGTTCACGGGCTACCGGCGCGACGGCGGCTTCGCGGAGTACGCCGCCGCGGACGAGCGCTTCTGCTTCCCGATTCCGGACGGCTATCGGGATCGTCAGGCCGCCCCGCTCCTCTGCGCGGGCCTGATTGGCTACCGGGCACTCCGGATGACGGACGATCCCGCGCTGCTCGGCCTCTACGGGTTCGGCGCGTCGGCCCACATCGTCTGCCAGGTAGCCCGGCACGAGGGCCGGCGCGTCGCTGCTTTCACGAGCCCCGGCGATGGGGCGGCGCAGGCGTTCGCAAGGGAGCTCGGCGCCGAGTGGGCGGGCGGATCGGACGAGTCGCCGCCCGACGAGCTGGACGCCGCGATCATCTTCGCGCCGGTCGGGCGCCTCGTGCCGTCCGCACTCGCCGCCGTGCGCCCGGGCGGGGTGGTGGTGTGTGCGGGGATCCACATGTCGGACGTCCCGAGCTTTCCCTACTCGCTCCTCTGGGGCGAGCGCGTGCTCAGGTCGGTCGCGAACCTGACTCGCAGGGACGGGACCGAGTTCATGGGCCTCGCGCCGCGGGTGCCGGTCGAGACCGAGACGGAGGTGCATCCGCTCGCCGCCGCCCCGGCGGTGCTCGACCGGTTGCGCGCGGGCGACGTGCGCGGGGCGGCCGTGCTCGAGGTGGACTAAGCGGCGGCGCGGACGGTCCGGGGCTCCGGCCGGCGGAAGCGCTCGAGCGCGGTGGCGATCGCCCGGTAGGCCCCGGGGTTCAGACACATGCCGACGTGGCTCGCCCTGACCTCGACGTGCTCGTCGGCGGCCGGGTCGAGACACGCGCGCCAGCTCACGATGCCGTCGGTGCGCGAGTAGATCGAGAGGTAGCCGACGCCGTCTGCAAGCGGAGCTGCCAGCTCGCCGGAGAACTCCGCGCAGCAGTCCCCGGCCAGGCAGCTGTGGCGGAAGAGGCCCGGGGTGCCAAGCGTTCCGAGCGCGCCGAGAGCGAGCACCTGGACCCTGACCAGAGCGTGGATCGCGAGCGGGTCGACGATCGGCGATCCGACCGTGACGATCCCTGCCACGAGCTCCGGCCGGCGAACCGCGAGCGCCTTGGCGAACGTGCCGCCGCGGCTCTGCCCGATGATCGTGACCGGACCGCGCGCCTCGGCGAGGTCCTCGAGGCGCTCCTCAAGCCGATCGACCGCATGGCCGGAGCACGCCACGTTGAGGCGGATCCCCGCCTTTCGCGTGTGGTGACCGGTGCGTCGGAGCCATCCGGTCAAGGTCGCGAGCGACGGATCCCCGGCCATGAACCCGGGGATCAGCAGCACCGGCTGTCCGCCGCCGTCGGCGATCCCCTCGCCGCGGAAGATCGGGTCGCGCCGGAGCCTGGCTGCGTCCACCGCCAGGCGCCCCTCGCGCCAGATCGGGGGTTGGGAGAGTACGGATGGGAAACCCAAGGCTGAGCGCCTCCGTGGCCCTGCTGCCACGTGAATCTACCGGCTGACACCGGTGATGCACGCTGTACGCGGCGGCGAAGGTACAGGATCACCCGGCCGGACGTACGATGCGGCGATGCGGGCGGCCACCATTCGGGACGGGGAGCTCGTGGTGGCCGAACATCCCGATCCCGAGCCCGGCAGCGGGGAGATGCTCGTCCGGGTCCGCGCCGCGGGCGTGAACGGAGCGGACCTCCTGCAGCGCCGTGGCCGCTATCCGGCGCCGCCCGGCTCGCCCGAGGACATCCCCGGTCTCGAGCTCGCCGGCGAGGTGGCCGCTCTCGGGCCGGGCGCGCGGCGCTTCGAGGAGGGCGACCGGGTCATGGCGATCGTGGGGGGCGGCGGTCAGGGTGAGCTTGCGACGCTGAACGAGCGCGCCGCGATGCCCGTGCCGGAGGCGCTCGACTGGCCTGCCGCAGGCGGCTTCGCCGAGGTCTTCACGACCGCCCACGACGCGCTGTTCACCCAGGCCGGCCTCGGTCCGGGGGAGCGGCTGCTCGTCCACGGAGGGGCCGGCGGCGTGGGCACGGCGGCAGTTCAGCTGGGACGCGCCACTGGTGCACGGGTGACGGCGACGGTCAGGGACGAGTCGCTGCGCGGCCGGGTCGAGTCGCTGGGGGCGAAGGCGATCGCAAGCGACGACTTCGCCGACAGCGGGCCGTTCGACGTCATCCTCGAGCTGGTTGGGGCGCCCAACCTCGGGGCCGACGTCGCCGCCCTGGCGACCGGCGGCCGAATCGTCGTGATCGGTATCGGCGCGGGCGCGAAGGGGGAGCTGAACCTCGCGGCCCTTATGGGCAAGCGCGGGCGGATCCAGGCATCGACCCTGCGCGCGCGACCGCTCGAGCAGAAGGCCGAGGCGATGCGCGCAGTCGAGCGCCACGTCCTCCCCCTGGTCGAGGAGGGCAGCATCCGCGTGCCGATCGCCGACAGCTACCCACTCGAGGTCGTGGCAGAGGCCTACGAGCGCTTCGAGGCGGGGGGGAAGCTGGGGAAGATCGTGGTGTTGATGGACTGAGGCTGCGGCAGGTCGAGGCGTCGTGCTCGGGCTCTAGATGGCAGTGGGCAGATGGCAGATGGCCGGAGCGTAGGCGGAGACCCGCTACGCGTGAGCCTTCGCGGCGCATGGCCATCTGCCATCCGCCATCTGCCATCCGTTGAACGACTCAACTAGTTGAGTCGTTCAACCACCATCGCCATCCCCTGGCCCCCGGCCACGCACATGGTCTCGAGGCCGATCTGCTCGTCGTCGCTCTCGAGGTCGTTCAGGAGCGTGCTCATGATCCGGGCGCCGGTCATGCCGAAGGGATGGCCGAGCGCGATCGCGCCGCCGTGGGGGTTCAGCTTGTCCATGTCGATGCCGCACTCGTCGGCGATCGGCAGGACCTGGGCGGCGAACGCCTCGTTCAGCTCGACGACGTCGATGTCGTCGATGGTCATCCCCGCGCGCTCCAGCACCTTCTTGATCGCGCCGATCGGCGCCACACCCATGATCTCGGGCTCGAGCCCGCTGGTGGCCGAGGCCACGATCCGGGCCCGCGGCTTCAGGCCGAGCTCGCGGGCGCGCTCGTCGGACATCACGAGCGTCGCGGCCGCGCCGTCGTTGAGCGGGCACGAGTTCCCGGCCGTCACACGGCCGTTCTCCCGGAACGCGGGCTTCAGCTGAGAGAGCTTCTCGACCGAGCTGTCAGCCCGCGGGCCATCGTCCTTGTCGACGGTGCTCCCGTCCGGTAGCTCCACGGCCACGATCTCCCGGTCGAAGAAGCCGGAGTCGCGCGCCGCCACCGCGCGCTCCTGCGACCGCTGTGCGTACTCGTCCATGTCCTCGCGCGCGACGTCGTACTTCTCGGCCACGTTCTCGGCGGTCTCGCCCATGGCGATGTAGGCGTCGGTTCGCCCGTTCGAGCCGTCGATCTTGTCGTTCTTGAAGGCTGGTGTCGGGATCTGCCCCTTCACGTCCTCGGGTGCGTTCTGGACGATCGCGCCCATCAGCTGCGGCAGGCCGTCCTCGCTCCACGGGCCGACCCGACTCACGTGCTCGATGCCGGCCGCGATGTAGGTGTTGCCCTCACCGGCCTTGATCGCGTGGCCCGCCATCCTGATCGCCTGGAGGCTCGACGCACAGTAGCGGTGGACGGTGGTGCCGGTGGTCGAGTTCGGCAGCCGCGACAGGAGGCCGATGGTGCGGGCGATGTTGTACGACTGCTCGCCCTGCGGGAGGCCGCATCCGCAGATGAGGTCCTCCACGTCGTCGGGCCCAACGTCCGGGTTCCGATCGAGCAATGCGTCCACGACGTAGGCGCCGAGGTCGTCCGGGCGCACCTGGGTGAGCGAGCCCTTGAAGGCGCGCCCGATCGGGGTGCGGACTGCGTCGACGATTACAGCTTCAGG
Source organism: uncultured Thermoleophilaceae bacterium (assembly GCA_963808955.1). Lineage (GTDB taxonomy): Bacteria > Actinomycetota > Thermoleophilia > Solirubrobacterales > Thermoleophilaceae > CAWEHQ01. The sequence continues at coordinate 75,237 of CAWEHQ010000004.1, forward strand.
CATCTGGAGAGGGCCTCCTTGGAGACGGTTCCGGTCGAGCGGCGGTCAGATCCTAGATGCCGGATCCGCTCGGCGGCCTCAAGGGCGCAGCACCAGCTTCCGGCGCGGGAACGACTCCTGGCGCGCCCAGGCCTCCGGCGCCTGCTCGAGCGGCACCACCTCGTGGTCCACGGTCAGCCGACCCTCCGCGGCGTGGCGGACCATTCGGCGGTAGGCATCGGCGGTGGCATCCGGCGGGACGCCCGCGTTGGCGTGACCGAGGATCGAGAGCGACTTGCTCCTCACCGGCGCCGACGGGAGTGTCGCCTCCGGCCCGGCCGATTGCCCCACGTGGACGATCCGGCCGCCCTCGGCCGCAGCGTATGCCGCGATCGCCGGGCCGGGTCCCCACAGCGGGTCGAGGGCCACGTCCACCCCGCCTCCTGCCGCGTCACGCACCGCTTCGGCGACGTCCTCGGGCGTGCCGTCGCCCGCATCCATCGCGGCGTCGGCTCCCAGCTCGAGGGCTCGGTCGCGCCCCTCCGGACTCCGCGCCACCGCCACCAAGCGTCCCGCGCCGAGCAGCTTGGCCGCCTGGACGGCGATCTGACCCACCGCGCCGCTCGCCCCGAGGATCAGGACGCGCTCGCCGGCGCGAAGGCGCGCCCGCCGTTCGAGCGGCAGCCAGGCGGCGAGGCCGGCGACCCCGAGGCATGCCGCGAGCGCGTCGTCGACGCCTTCGGGCAGCGTCAGGAGCCGGTCCGCTGGTGCCGCCACTCGATTGCAGAGCGACCCCGGACCGCCCAGGCCCCCCGAGGTCTGCACGTAGACGCGTTCGCCGTCGAGGTGCCAGCCCGCCGCCTGCACCCGGCCAACCGCCTCCTGGCCGGAGACGTAGGGGACGCCGGCCGCCGGGCGGTAGTAGCGCCCGGTCGCGATCGACAGGTCGATCGGGTTGAGTGGTGCGGCGGCGACCTCGACGAGCACCTCACCGTCCGCCGGCTCGGGCTCGGGCACGTCGCGCACCACCGGGGGCCGCCCGATCTCCTCGATCAGCACGGCCCGCACGAATGCCTCTACTTCGGCGGCATTCGCAGGGCGCCGTCGAGCCTGATCGTCTCGCCGTTCAGCATCGCGTTCTCGGCGATGTGGCACGCGAGCTGGGCGTACTCCTCCGGCGTGCCGAGCCGCGAAGGGTGGGGAATCTGGCTCGCGAGCGCCTCGCGCGCCTCGTCCGGGAGACCCGCGAGCAGGGGCGTGTCGAACGTGCCCGGGGCGATCGTGCACACCCGTACCGCGCTGCGCGCCAGGTCCCGCGCGGCGGGGAGCGTAAGGCTCACCACACCGCCCTTGGAGGCGGCGTACGCGGTCTGGCCGATCTGGCCGTCGTAGGCGGCGATCGAAGCGGTCATCACCACGGCGCCCCGCTCTCCGCCCTCATCCGGCTCGTTCCCGCCCATCGCGGCGGCCGCGTAGCGGAGCACGTTGAAGGAGCCGATTAGGTTGACGCGCACCACCGTCTCGAACGGCTGGAGCTGAGCCGGCCCGTCGCGGCCGACGACTCGCTCCGCCCAACCGATCCCTGCACACGACACCGCGAACCGCAGTCCTTCGAGCGCCTCGATCGCCGCGGCCACGGCCTGCTCGACGTCCGACTCGCTGGTGACGTCGCACCGCATCGGGACCGCGCCTTCTCCGAGCTCGCCCGCGGTCCGCTCCGCCTTGTCGCCGTCCAGGTCGACGATCGCCACGCGCGCACCGCGCTCGACGAGCGCCGCGGCCGTGGCCGCGCCGAGGCCGGAAGCACCACCGGTTACCAGGGCGCCGATGCCGTGCAGATTCATGGCGCCGCGCAGACTAGCTGCGTCGCGTGCCTACACGGGCGAGATGGCAGATGGCAGATGGCGACAGGCGCCGGCGGAGATCTGTCGCGCAGAAAGCGCCGCCGACGCGCGGCCATCTGCCATCTGCCCACTGCCTCTGAGCCAGCAGCGCGCAGCGCTGCTAGCTCTCGCTCACACGCTCGATCACGAACGCCACGCGCACGTGCGCGCGCCACTCGTCGAGGTTGTCGCCGCGCAGCCCGGTGGACACGACGTCCACTGCCCGGATGTTCCGCAGCGTGCTCTGCGCCTCCTTGAGCGCCTGCGCGACCGCGTCGTCCGAGCTCTGCGTGGACGACCCCACGAGCTCGATGATCTTGACCACCGACAAGCCTTCCTCCTCTCCTCGCTTCGCTGGCGCGTGAACCTATCGCGTTCGCGCGGAGTCAGCCTCGCGGCTACGGGCCGGGGGCGCGAGCGATTCGACGATTGGCCCGTAGACGTCGGCCGACACGACCGCGCCGGGTGCCGCGAGCGCGACCGGCAGCAGCACCGGAACGTCGACGCCGCGGCGCCTGAAGTCCTCGATCCGCTCCCGCTGCGCGGACGCTTCGCCGAGGATGAAGATCTCCTCCACGAGGCTCCGCGGCACGAGCTCGACCGCCCGTTTCCGGTCCCGCGCCCGCCATGCCTCGATCATCGGGTCGATGTCCGGTCCGTACCCGAGCCAGCGGAAGAAGGCCTCGTAGACCGGGACAGTCGCGTAGGCCGCGAACATCCAACTCGCCAGCGGCAGCGTCTGCTCGAGGTCTCCCTGGATGCAGAAGAACCGGCAGAGGACCTCGCGCGAGCCCTCCTCGACGCCGGCTTCCCGCTCGCCGGCGCGCACCTCCGCCACCACCCGCTCGGTCGCGGGCAGCGGGAGGAAGTTGAGGAAAGCTCCATCGGCGACCTCGCCGGCGGTCCGGAGCATCCGCTCCCGGAGCGCCGCCACGACGATCGGTACCGGCGTGGGTGGGAGCTGCTCCAGCCTGAAACCACCCGGCGCGTCGCCCCCCGCGGACGTCGCCGGCGGCGCCGCCCGCTCGCCGGCCAGGGCCGCCCGCAGGAACGCGACTGTCTCGCGCACGCGCGTGCGCGGGCGCTCGAAGGGCACGCCGTTCCACCGCTCGACGATGACATCGGAGGACGACCCGATCCCCAGGCAGAAGCGCCCGCCGCTCGCGTCCTGCAGCGCCGCTGCGTGCTGGGCGAGCACGGCCGGCCCGCGCGTGAACACGTTCACCACTCCGGTCCCGAGCCGCATCGACTCGGTCCATGCCGAGGCCATCAGGAGCGGGCTGAAGCCGTCGTGCCCTCCGGTCTCGCCCGACCAGGCGTCGGTGTAGCCCGCGGCCTCGGCCGCGCGGAGAACCGGCTCGTGCTCCACGAGCGACAGCCCGGGCAACTCGAGCGACAGCGCGTGACGGCGGCCGGCGGGCACGGTCGACGCAGGCTATCCGCCGCAGACGGCGCTGGAATCCCCGCCCGTGCCCGTGTAGGTTTACGTCATGGAGGCCTCGCAGGCGGAGCGCCGGGGATTCATCGACCTGAGCAAGCTCCAGACCGCCGAGTACTTCGGCTTCGCGGCGGCCGCCCTGCTCTTCATCTCGCTGTTCCTGCCCTGGTTCTCGACGAACGAGAACAACCCGCAGGCGGCGATCAACGGTGAGACGGGCGAGCTCAACGCCTTCCAGACGTTCGTGTCGCTCGACTGGCTGCTCGTTGCCGCGTGCTCCGCGCCGTTCATCCTCGCCTACATCATCATCAGGCGCCACGAGCTGAGCTGGAGGCCCGGCGAGGTCACGGCGATCGTCGGCCTGACGGCCTTCGTGCTGATCTTCTGCAACGGGATCGCCTTCGGAAAGCCGGGCGAGCCCGACAGCGAGATCTCGTTCGGCATCGGCTGGTACCTCGGCCTCGGCGCCGCCGCCGGCATAGCCATCAGCGGCTTCTTCCGCCAGCTCGAGGGCGCCGGTCGCAAGCCCCCCGGCGTCTAGACAAAGGTGCCTGACGACAGCACGGCTGTTCGGGACGGCTCCGGGCCGGTCGTGCGACCGGACCGCAACCTCGCGCTCGAGCTGGTGCGCGTCACCGAGTACGCGGCGCTGGCCGCCGCGCGCTGGGTGGGGATGGGGAGGAAGGAGGACGCCGACCAGGCCGCCGTAGACGCGATGCGCCAGATGCTCGAGTCGGTCCGCATGGACGGCCGCGTCGTGATCGGCGAGGGCGAGAAGGACGAGGCACCGATGCTCTACAACGGCGAGCGGATCGGCGACGGCTCGCCGCCCGCTGTGGACATCGCGGTGGACCCGCTGGAGGGCACCGAGCTCGCGGCCACCGGAGCGCCTCGGGCGCTGGCGATCATCGCGCTCGGAGCACGCGACTCGATGTTCGACCCCGGACCGTGCGTCTACATGGAGAAGCTGGCGGCCTCGAGCCGCTACGCCGGGCTGCTCGACCTCGACCGCCCGCTCGGCGAGACGCTTCAGATGATCGCGAAGGAGAAGGGGACCGACGTCCGCGACGTGTCCGTCGTCATGCTCGACCGGCCGCGGCACGAGGACGCCGTCCGTGAGATCCGCGAGGCCGGCGGACGCATCCGCTTCATCCCGCATGGCGACGTATCCGCTGCGCTGATCGCGGTTACCGAGGATTCACCGGTGGACCTTCTGTGGGGGATCGGCGGAACCCCCGAGGGCGTGATCACCGCGGCCGCGATCAAGTGCATCGGCGGGCAACTGCTCGGCCGGCTGTGGCCCCGCTCCGACGAGGAGCGGAGCGCCGCGATCGAGGCCGGCTACGACCTCGACGAGATCCTCGACGTCGACCGGCTCGTTCGCGGCGAGGACGTGTTCTTCGCGGCCACCGGGGTCACCGACGGAGACGTGCTGCGGGGGGTGCACTACGAGACGGTGGGCGTCACCACGGAGTCGCTCGTGATGCGCACCCGGTCCGGCACGGTCCGCAGGATCCAGGCGACGCACGACAGGGCGAAGCTGCGGGAGATAACCGGGCAGCGAGCCGGCTAGCGCCGGCTCGCTGCCCAGATGGCAGTGGGCAGATGGCAGATGGCCGTACGTCAGCGGGACCCCACGCGCTGCGAGTCTCCGCCAGCGCTGGCCGCCATCTGCCATCTGCCATCTGCCATCTCAACCGGGTTCGTTACTGCCCTCCACCAACGCGCCGACTACCGACGGCGCCAGGTCGAGTCGCGCGAGCGAGCGCAGGAACGCGTTCGTCACGAAGACATGGATCCGGAGCTGGGTGAAGCGGTAGATGTAGCGGCCGAGCAGCGAGAACCAACCGGTGCCACCGATCATCGGATAGAAGTTCGAGACCTCGGAGCGCACGGTCACGGTGGCCTCGTCGCGTGGGCCGGCGGCCGGGTCGTCGGTGCGCTCCACGGAGATTCGGAGGAAGCCCTTGCCACGTCCGCCCGGCACCACGAGGAGACCGCGGTCTATCCGCCACAGGACTGCCCCGCGGTCACCCGCGGCCTCGTACTCCGGGGCCTGGAAGCGGAGCAGCACGAACGGGCGCCTGAGCAGCACGACCTCGCGCGAGTGCGGCGTGTATAGGACGCGCAGCAGCCCGAGTGACACCCGCTCCAGGAAGCGCCAGTACGTCCGCGCCAGGCGCTCCAGGTACTCGGGAGTCCAGATGCCCTCCAGCTCGGCGCGCGGTAGCGAGACGTCCGCGGTCTGGCTTGTCGCCACAGCCCCGTCCGGCGCGGAGCTCGACTGCGGCTTCTCCTTGATCGTCACGCGTGCGCGGGCGCGTGACCGGCGGCGCTGCTCGTCCCCGCGGCGGCGCAGCCCCTCGAGGGCGCCGCTCCTCACCACGAGGGCAGCAGCTCCACGTCGACGCGGTCGCCGGCGGACAGCTCGCCGAGGCCGGCAGGCACCAGCGCGAGTGCGGCCGCGCCGACCATCGAGGTGAGGACGTGCGAGCCCTGCTCCTTGGTCGGCTGGACGTGCCAGCCGTCGTCCTCGGCGTGCAGTCGGCACCGAAGCGCCTGGTCGCGGTGCGGGTGGCGCTCGACGGCCGAGTCGAGCCACGCGCCGGCTCTCGTCTCATACGGGTTCGCCCCGGCGAGCGCGCGCAGAGCTGGCCGGACGAACAGGTGGAACGTCACCATCGCCGAGACCGGGTTGCCCGGAAGGCCGAACACCAGCAGCCCGTCGCGGAGCCCGAACCACGTCGGCTTGCCGGGTTTCAGCCGTACGCCCCAGAAGCGCTCCTCCACGCCGAGCTCGTCCAGCGCCGGCTTGACGTGATCGTGCTGCCCGACTGAGACGCCGCCCGAGACGCACACCACGTCGACCTGGTCGAGTGCCCGCCCGAGCGCGGCGACCGTCGCCTCGAGCTCGTCGCCGACGATCTGCCGCTCCACGACCCGGGCTCCCGCCGCCACCGTCTGCGCCGCCAGCGCCACCGCGTTGGAGTCTCGGATCTGCCCGGGCCCGAGCGGCTGGCCCGCTTTGACGAGCTCATCGCCCGTGACAAGCACGGCCACGCGCGGCCGCGCGCTGCACCGCAGCTGCGTCCGCCCGAGCGATGCGGACACCGCGAGCTCGGCCGGGCCGAGCACGCTTCCGGCGGCGACCACGACCTCACCGGCGCGGGCGTCCTCGCCCGCCCGCCGCACGTTGGCGCCCGCCTCGGTATCGGGCACGCGCACCACAGCGTCGTCCAGCCACTCGATCCGCTCCACGGGCACCACGGCCACGTTCGGCCCGTCCGGCACTTGAGCGCCGGTGGAGATCTCGATCGCCTCCCCGGGCCGAAGCGCCCTGTCCGCAGGTCGCCCTGCGCGCGACTCTGCCGTGACCCGCAGCTCGGCCGCGATACCGGCGATCACCGCGTAGCCGTCCATCGCCGAGGAGTCGAACGGTGGCAGCGGCCCTGCGCTCTCGAGGGTCTCTGCGAGGACGCGTCCGAGGGCGTCGTCGACGGCGACCTCCTCCGCGCCGAGCGGCTCGACCGAATCGAGCACGATTTGGCGTGCGGCCGCGATGTCGATCCCGTTCCCCATGGCCGCATCTTCCCAGTGCCGCCACGGCACCGTTCAGCGACGGAAGAAGAGCGGCTAGCCGCCGCGATCCCCTGAAGCGGCCACGGGCGCCGCTCGCTCGGCCGCGATCTCCTCGTCGCGCCCGTCAGGCCCTGGTCCGCCGTCGAGCCGGAAGGCGTTGATCTCGCCACCCGCGAGGATGATGATCGCCAGCGCGTAGAACCACACCAGCACGATCACGATGAACACGAGTGAGGTGCCGAGCCCGGCGACCGTGGAGATGTTCGACAGGTAGGCCGGGAACGCGTAGTCCACGACGGTGATCGCGAGCGTGGCCGCGGTCGCGCCCGGCCACACCGCGCGCCAGGGGATGCTGCCGTGGGGCACCGTCCAGTAGATCAGGCAGAGGATCAGGAACGTGAGCGCGATGCCGCCCGCCAGGGTGATCGCGAAGACGAGCCCGCCCACGTCGGAGAGGCCGAGCGGAAGGTCCTCGGCGCCCTGGAGCACGATGCTCTGTAGCGCCGGCACGGCCACGGTCGCCGCGATGAACGCGAGCGAGACGAGCAGCATCGCGATGCCGAACCGCTTCTGCTTGAGCCAGCTGCGGCAGTCCATCTGATAGATCCGGCAGAAGGCCGTGTCGAGCGCGCCCCAGAACGACGTGCAGATCCAGATGCTCGCCACTAACGCCAGGATTCCGATGCCGGTCGTGGACCCACTGATCCGATTGAGCAGGTTGGTGAGGGTCGACTCGGCGGCGCTCGGAAACAGGCGTTGGAGGTCCTCGAAGACACTCGCCTGCAGGTCCGGCGACTGGAGCACCTGGCCCGCTATGAAGAGCGCGATCAGCGCAAGCGGGAAGACGGACAGCAGCAGGTTGTAGGCCACCATTCCGGCGAGCCCCGTGAGGTTGTCGTCGAAGGCGCGTCCGTAGAGGTGCTTCAGCGTGCTGCCGGCCCTGCGCGTTCGTCGAGCCACCCGATGACCGCACCAGGGACTGCCGTCAAGGCCTCGGCAGCCGGCGGAGCGCTCCGCCGGCCACGCGGGAGGCGACGCGGATGCCCGCGCTGGCCACGTCGCCGGCGGCACGGGCGGCTCCGGTGACGAGGCCGGGCTCGGCTTCGTCGGACGCGGTGGGCTCGCGTGGCGGCCGGACGCCGCGTGGTGTGCTCGCGCTCCGGTCCTGCTTGGCGCCCGACCGGGGGCGGTCGGCTGCTGCCGCGCGCGGCCGCCCCTTGCGCGCGGGTCCGGCGTCGCGCCGCTCGCTGCGTCGGCCGGGCCGCGACCGCGGTAGGTCTCCGAGGATGCTGTGCTCGTCGGTCATCCGGGCCGGCCACCCCGCGCGGGCTGCGCTGCCGTGCGTGTCAAAGTCCGCCGTTCCGGGTACTTTTGATCGATGGCCCGCGGCGGGGAGGCACCAACCCTGTCGTTGCCTTCACTAAATGCCGTGCCTATACTCGCGAGGCTGCTTGAATGGGCGCTTGTGCGCGCCCTGAGCTTCTCCCTTCACCGTCACTCAGCTTAGGGATCATCCACACCGCATGTCAGTGATCGAGCTTCAGGAACTCGAGGAGGTCAAGCTCCTCGTCACGAAGGGCCAGGAGTCGGGCGTGCTCACGTACGCCGAGGTCGCCACGGCACTGGCCGAGGTCGAGCTCGACGAGGGCGACGTCGAGGAGCTCCACTCGTTCCTCGAGCGGGCCGAGATCGAGCTCGTCGAGGACGTCGACCCGGCCGCCGTGCCGCCGCAGCCCCAGGAGGAGCGCGCGCTCGACGGCAAGCGGCCGGCCGCCGCAAGCAGAAGGCGCACGATCGACCTGAAGCCGGACATGACGACCGACTCGCTGCAGCTCTTCCTGAAGGACATCGGCAAGGTCCGGCTGCTCACCGCCCAGGAGGAGGTCGACCTCGCGAAGCGCATCGAGCGCGGCGACCTCGACGCCAAGCAGAAGATGGTCGAGTCGAACCTGCGGCTCGTCGTCTCGATCGCGAAGAACTACCGCAACCAGGGGCTGCCCTTCCTCGACCTGATCCAGGAGGGCACGCTCGGCCTGGTCCGCGCGGCCGAGAAGTTCGACTACCGCAAGGGCTTCAAGTTCTCGACCTACGCGACCTGGTGGATCCGCCAGGCGATCGCCCGCGCGCTCGCCGACAAGGCGCGCACGATCCGCATCCCGGTCCACGTCGTCGAGAAGCTCAACAAGATCGGCCGCGCCGAGCGCAAGCTCGTCACCGAGCTCGGCCGCGAGCCGACGCCCGACGAGATCGCCGAGGTCACCGGCATCGACCCCGAGGAGGTCGACTCGATCAAGCGCTCGGCCCAGGCGCCGGTCTCGCTGGAGAAGCCGGTCGGCGACGAGGAGGAGTCCGAGTTCGGCCAGTTCATCGCCGACGAGCGGGCCGAGTCGCCGTACGAGCGCGCCGCCGAGATCCTCACCAAGGAGGCGCTGCGCGAGGCGCTCGAGAACCTCTCCTACCGCGAGCGCCGCGTGCTCGAGCTGCGCTACGGCCTCGGCGGCGAGCACCCGCGCACGCTCGACGAGGTCGGCCGGACGTTCAACGTCACGCGCGAGCGCATCCGCCAGATCGAGAACCAGTCGCTGAAGAAGCTCCAGAGCCTCGCCGAGGCGCAGAAGCTGCGCGACGTCGCGTAAGCCAGCCGCGAGCGCGCGCGCGGTCGCGGCGCTCGCAGGGCGTTCTCGGACGGTCGCTCGTCGCGTTTCGGCGCGCGCCCGCCGACGCGACCGTGCGACCGCTCGCCGCTGAGGCCGACCGCCGCGCTGGCGCCGACGTCCAGCGTGGACCTCGATCCCCGAGCGGCAGCGACGGCTCGCTCGGCCGTGAGCCGACGCGCGTCGAAGCCGGCGCTCGACGCGCGGCCGGCTGCACGGCGATCGCATCGCGCCGCGACGCCGTCGGGCCACGCGGCCGAGCGGCGATCGGCGTCCGCGGCCGTGCCGCGTCGTACCGCGGTGCTCCGCGACTGCGGTCGTCGATCCACGCGCTCGGCGACGGCCTGCGCGTGCTCAGCATCGCAGCGTGCCGGTCGAGACGTCAACGGCGCAGCTCGACCGCGCCCGGAGCTCGTGCGACCGCTCCGCATCCGCCACGCTGGCCGCGCCGAGCGTCACTGCGGCGTCGACGGTCCGCACGAGCCGTGCCGCACGACCTCAGCGATGCTCGCCGTCGTGCCGAGCGCGCGAGCGCTCGAGCGTGGCGCGCCGCGACGGCGCACGGCGCACGCCCTGCTCGCCGGCGCTCGGCCGCTGATCGCTGGAGCCGCTCGTCGCGACGCGCCGCAGCCACGATCCGCGCCGCGACCTCGCCGACGAGCGCCGCTGCGGCGCTCGAGGTCGACCCGCAGCGGCTCGAGCGACGGTCCCGGCGGCTCGGCCGACGCCAAGCGCGGCGCGCCCGGCTGATGACGCGCTCGCCGCTGGATCACGAGCGCTATCGCCTTGCGTCGATGCCATGCGTCGAGCGACCGCGTCGACGAGCCGAAGCGTCGGCGCGCTCACCTGCGGCCGCGAGCTTCGAGCACGATCGCGCGCCGGGATCGCGGACGCCTGCACGCGCCGGCTGAGCGCGTGCGGCTGATCGCATGGCGCCAGCTGTCGAGCCGCGGAGCGGCGGCCGCGATCCCGCAGCCTCGCCGCGCCTGCGCTGGTACGTCCGCCAGCGCGTCGGCGCACGGCGCTCAAGCCGCGCACGCCGACGCGCCGATACGCGACGACGATGCTTTCGACCTCGACGCCGCCCTGCGCGCTCGTGATCGAGGCCGAGGGCTCCGACCTGCACCTGAAGGTCCGCTCCCGCCGCTGATCCGCGTCCACGGCCAGCTCGAGCCGATCGCCGGCGCCGAGCCGCTGACCCCCGAGGACACCGAGCGCGTCTTCGCACCAGATGCTCACCGACCCGGCCAAGCTCGCCGAGTTCGCAGCGCCGAGCACGAGGTCGACTTCGCCTACGCGCGTCGCCGGGCCTGGCGCGCTTCCGCGTCAACGCCTTCCGCCAGCGCGGCTCGATCTCGATCGTCTGCCGCGCGATCCCGCATCGAGATCAAGACGATCGAGGAGCTGCTGCTCCCGCCGGTGATCACCGAGCTCGCCGAGGAGGAGCGCGGGATCATCCTGGTCACCGGCACCACCGGCTCGGGCAAGTCGACGACGCTCGCCGCGATGATCGACCACATCAACCGCGACGACGCCGAAGCACATCGTCACGATCGAGGACCCGATCGAGTTCCTGCACCGCGACAAGCAGCTCGATCATCAACCAGCGCGAGGTCGGGCAGGACACCGCGCTCGTTCAAGCGCGCGCTGCGGCGCGTGCTGCGCCAGGACCCCGACGTGATCCTGATCGGCGAGATGCGCGACGAGGAGACCGTGCGCACCGCGCTGTCGCGCCGCCGAGACCGGCCACCTCGTGCTCTCGACGCTCCACACGGTCGACGCCGCCGAGACGGTCAACCGCATCATCGACTTCTTCCCGCCCCACCATGCAGCAGCAGGTGCGCGCGATGCTCGCCGGCACGCTCAAGGGCGTCATCTCCCAGCGCCTCGTGCCGCACGCCGACGGCGACGGCCGCGTGGCCGTCTGCGAGATCCTGCGGATGACCGGCCGCGTGCGCGACATGATCATGGACCCGGAGCGAGACCGGGCGGCTGCCCGAGGTCGATCGCCGAGGGCGCGCTACTACGGGATGCAGACCTTCGACCAGGCGCTGCTCGAGCCACGTGCAGGCCGGCCGCGATCACGATGGAGGAGGCGCTGCGCGCCGCCACGCGCCCGCACGACTTCAAGCTGCTGGTCGCCGCCGACGGGCCAGCGCTCGACCTCGGTGGAGCAGCTGATCGCTCGCGCCGGCCCCGTAGCCCGCCGCGCGAGCGCTCGATGCCTCCGCGACGCTCGGCGACGCCGCCCTTGCACAACCTCAGCCGGTGCCGACCAGCGTTGCGCACGCGGCACAGAGTCGTATTCGATACGGAGGACGCCGGTGCAGAGCACCCTCGGCGAGTTCCAGGAGACCGCAGACGCAGGAGGCGTTCAGCCTGCAGAACTCGAAGCTGCTCAAGGTCGAGCTCGAACCAGATCACGATCCAGGCCAAGCTCGGCTCGATGGTCGCCTACCAGGGCGACGTCACGCTTCGAGCACGCCGGCTCCGGCGGCATGGGCCGCATGCTCAAGAAGGCCGTCACGCGGCGAGGGCACGCAGCTCATGAAGATCGAGCGGCACGCGGCGAGGTGTTCCTCGCCGACCACGGCGCAGGACATCCACCTGATCAAGCTCGAGAACGACCAGATCACCTGCAACGGCGCGAACGTGCTGGCCTTCGACGCGGGCATCGACTGGGACATCAAGCGCGTCGAGGGCGGCTTCTCGGGAGCGCTCGCGCGGCGGCCTCTACAACATGTCGCTGTCCGGCACCGGCTGGGTCGCGATCATCTCCGACGGCCCGCCCGTCCTGCTCAACACCGGCGAGGCCCCGACGTTCGCCGACCCGCAGGCGGCGATCACCTGGTCGAGCGGCCTGCAGACCCAGGTCAAGACCGACGTCAACCTGAAGACGCTGATCGGCCGCGGCTCGGGCGAGACGGTCCAGATCGGCTTCGTCGGGCAGGGCTGGGTGCTGGTGCAGCCGAGCGAGGGCCGTGATCAAGTCCGCGGCGCCCGCGGGCGGGGGCGTCGGGCGGCGGCGGCCTGCTCAACCAGCTCGGCGGCTGAGGCCGCAACGGGCGACGGCGCGGCCTCGGGCGACGCTCGCTTCATTTCCTGAAGCATCGGCGTTAGAATGGGAGACCGATGGCCACAGCCACCACAGAGCTCCGCCCGAGAGCGGACTCCGACGAGTCCCCTGTCCGGTCTGCGCGACCGCGGACCTGATCTGCGGCAAGTGGACGATGCTGGTGATCCGCGACCTCGCCGAGGGCCGCAGCCGCTTCTGCGAGCTCGAGCGCTCGCTCGCAGGGATCAGCCCGCGCACGCTGTCGCTGCGGCTGCGCGCGCTCGAGGAGGCCGGCGTCGTCGCAGCGGCAGACCTACCCCGAGGTGCCGCCGCGCGTGGAGTACGCGCTGACCCGGAAGGGCCGGGCGCTGCTGCCCGCTGATCGAGGACATGCGGCGCTTCGGGCGCGAGTGGCTCAGCGCCGGCTCGGATAGCCCGGCCCGAGCCGCGCTGAGCCCGACAGCGGCAGGATCTGCCCGGGTCGCGGCGAAACCGCGGCCATGCCCGGCCGCGAGCTCCACGAAGCGCTCCGCCGGCTTGCCGCTGAGGTCGGCGAGCTGCTCACCGCCGAGCTCGAGGGCGGGGCGGAGCTGCCTTTCGAGGTGATCGAGCAGGGGACGCGCATGAGCCCCGTGCTCTACCGCTACCGGCCGCTGACGGTGGACTTCATCGCCGAGCGCTGGAGCAGGGTCCGGGAACTCGAGTCGTACGCGCCCGCTGCCGCCCTGCTCGCTCCCGGCGCCGGAACCTACCTTCGCCACCGCGGCTATCACGGAGCGGACCCCGACGATGCGCGCTGCGGGACCTGGTCCAGCGGCTGTTCGAGGACGCCACCAGCTTCGCGCTTCCCGAGGAGCTGCTCGAGCGGATCGGCAAGGAGCTCGACGCCACGCTCGCGGGGAGCCCGGTCGTCACGACCGTGGCCGCGCCGGTTCACGGCGTTCGGATATCACAGGCGAGGGTGGAGCTCGCCGACGGATTGGCGCTCGCGCGGCGCTCCGGTATCGCTGCGGCACCACCAAGCGCCCTCGAGGGCGGGGTGGGTGCCGCCGAGAGCACCACGATGGGCGACGACCACGAGCGGTCGCACGACGACCGCAATCCACTCGACGTCTTCTGCGTACTGGAGCGCGAGCTTGCACCCGAGGCCGACATGCCGGTCGACGAGGCGCGCGCGCAGTTCCGGCGCGTGCTCACGGCACTCAGGCTGTGCGGCGCCGGCGGGACGGCGCTCGGTCCGCTCGCCTGGGCCCGGGCCGGAGGCGGAGCGTGGCACCCGGTCGCGCTCGGTGTGTCCACGCGCTCCCGACCCGAGTCCTGGGAGCTCGTGAACTCGGAGGAGCAGGAGCTGCGTGACCTGCTCGAGGTGCTCGCGCACTCGCGCCACAGTCCCACCGTCGGCTGGGCGCTGGCGCGCTTCGAGATGGGCTGCGACCGCGGCCTCGAGACGGAGGCGCTGTCCGACTACCTGCTCGGGCTGCGCGCGCTGCTCGCCGACCCCGGGGAGGAGGCGGAGCGAACCGCGGCGGTTCGGCTATCCGCCGCTCTGCGCCCCCGACGACGAGCGCGAGGCGCTCGAGCGGCAGGTCGCTCGGGCGTTTGCCCTCGAGCGGCTCATGACCTACGGGCACGACCCCAGCTCGGCGCTGGAGCTCGACTCGCCGCACGCGGTCGTCCGCGACGTCGAGCGCTACCTGCGCGCGCTTCTCCGGGACATCCTCTGCGGCTACCTCGACGAGGACCTGAGAACCACCGCCGACGAGCTCTTCGCAGCGCAGCCCGTGCCACCCGAGGAGGGCGACGCGGAGATCAGCGTGCACGACACGCGCGCGGCTGCGGACCAGGAGGAGGACGACGACGGCGAGGAGGCGGATACCGCCGAGTTCGAGGCGGTGGAGGCGGGGGCGGTCACGGAATCGGTGGACTGGGGTTGATGGTTGATGGTTCAGATCGGCTGAACCATCAAGCGAGCTCTACGCGCCGATTGCCGCCTCGACCGACCTGATCAACTATCAACCGGAGCTCTGCTCCGTTGAGGCGAAGAGGTACCGGTTGACCGCCGCGAGCCCGTCCAGGTCGTACACGTCCTGATCCAGGAACGGCACCAGGATCACCGGATCGCCTGAGCCGAGTTGGTCGCGGAGGCGCTCGACGCTCTCGCGGTCGTGGCGGGCGAGCTTGCACGTAGTCGCCGAAGTTGCGCGCGACCTTGCGAGCGAGGTCGCCGCCGACCGCGTCCGTGAGCTCGCGCTCCACGGCGGCGGTATCGGCGTCGTCGGTCGCATCCGCGACGAGGCCGAGGTCGTGCACGCGGTTCACGATCGCGCCGCCGAACGGCATCCGCGTCGTCGCGCAGGCGGCCGCGGAAGAAGATGCGCCTCCTCGATCGAGTCGCTCTGCGGGGCGCGTGACGAGCAGGAAGTCGCTGCGGCGCGTCGGCGAGCAGCTCGTTGACGCGGTTCGCGCGCTGCGTTGAACCCCTCGGCCATGTCGCCGAAGCTCGCGAAGAAGTCCGACAGGTCCTGTAGGAGGTCGATGCCGGTGACCCGCTTCAGGGCGCCGAAGAGCAGGCCCGTGCCGCGTCCCGAGGAATCGCAGCCCGCGCCTGCCCGGGCGCGAGGAAGAACTGGAGCGACCGCGAGTCGATGAAGCGGCGACAGCCGCTCCGGCGCGTCGAGGAAGTCGAGCGCGTTGCGGGTCGGCGGCGTGTCGAGCACGAGCAGGTCGTACCGGCCGTCGTCGTGGAGCTCGTAGAGCTTCTCCATCGCCATGTACTCCTGGGAGCCGGCGACCGCGTTCGACAGCTCCTGGTAGATGCGGTTGGAGAGCACCGCGTCGCGGGTTTTGGCGTCGGGGGCGCGGCGCTCGACGAGCTCGTCGAAGGTGCGCTTCGCGTCGAGCATCATCGCCCACAGCTCGCCCCGGCCGGCCGCGGGTCGAGCCCGGCGGCCTCGAGCCGCTCGGGCTCGACGAGCTGCTCCTCGTTCCCTAGCTCGGGGAGCCCGAGCGAGCTGGCGAGCCGCCGCGCCGGGTCGATCGTCACCACCGCCACGCGCTTGCCGCGTGCGGCCATGCCGGCGGCGATCGCGGCGGACACGGTGGTCTTGCCGACGCCGCCGGCGCCGGCGCAGACGCAGATGCGCTTGCGCTCGAGGAGCTCCTCGACGCTCATCGCCGCGGGGGAGGGGTCGGGCCGGTCACAGGCGCCGCTCCAGCTCGCGCGACAGCCGCTCGAACTCCTCGAGGCCGAGCTCCGGCTCGAACAGGAACGGCAGCGTCACCGACCCGTCCACCTCCTTCCGGAGGCGCCGGAGCTGTGTGCGCTGCGTCGCGCGCCCGGTTGTGCTCGGACAGCGCGGCCCGCACCGCGGCGCGCGCCGCGCCGTCGTCGTACCGGGCGTCCGTCGAGCTCGCCCAGGCGCTCGTGCCTCCTCGCCCCTGAACCGCTCGGGGTAGAGGGCGTTCACGACCACCGTGTCGATGGCCATGCCCATGTCGTCGCGCAGCCGCTCGCGGAACTCGAGCGTCTCGGTCACCGGCATCTCCTCGGGCAGCGCCACCGTCACCACGCCGGTCGAGCGCGGGTCGCGCACGAACGAGTCGATCCGATCCGCCTGCCGCCGGATCGGGCCGACGCGCGCGATGTCGCGGAACGTGCTCGGCGCCTCGAGGATGCCGAGCCCGTGGCCGGTCGCGGGCGCGTCGACGACGACGAGGTCGTAGCGGGCTCTTGCGCGGTCCAGGGGCGGTCGAGCTGCGCGAGCTCCCAGACCTTGCCCATCGTCACGAGCTCCTTCGCGCCCGGCGCGGCGGCGGCGAAGTACTGGAAGACGCGGTTCTGGAACAGCAGCTTGAAGAGCGCGCGGTTCCCGACCTGGACGCGCAGGTACTCCTCGAGCGCGCGCTGCGGGTCGATCGAGATCGCCGCACAGGCCCGGCGCGAGCTCGGTCTCCTCGAACCCGACGCCCTCGCGCCGGAACGACGCGCGACACGCGCTCCTGCTGCGACGACCTCGCAGACGATCGTCGCGCTTCCCGCGCGCGCGGCGCCGAGCAGGCCGAGCGCGGCCGCGACGGTGGACTTGCCGACGCCGCCCTTGCCGGTGACGAAGAGCAGGCGCTTGTCGAGTAGGTCGGGCATCTAGGGGTACGCGCCGCGCGACGGCTCGGCGCATCATGACGCGCGCGATAGCAGGCCGGGGCGATCGATGGGAAGGATTCCCTCGCGCTCGTACGAATACGCACTCCGAGATGGGACTTTTCGACCGCAGCCAGGCCGCCTACGAGCCGAGCGGCGCGACCGTCCCCGAGACACCGGAGCCGCCCGTGACACGAAGGCCAAGGTCATCGCGTTCGCCAACCAGAAGGGCGGCGTCGCGAAGACCACCACGACCCTCAACCTCGCGGCGGCGTTCGTCGAGTCCGGCCACCGCGCGCTCTGCGTGGACCTGGACCCGCAGGCGAACCTCACGATGAGCCAGGGGATCGATCCCGACTCGCTCGAGCTCTCGATGTACGACGTGCTCGTCAACCACATCTCGATCCGCGAGGTGATCCGGAAGCGCGAGGTGGACGTCGCCTGCGCGTCGATCGACCTCGCCGGCGCCGAGATCGCGATGTCGACCCAGATCGGCCGCGAGCGCTCGCTCGAGAAGGCGCTCGCCGCCGATCGCGCGAGGACTACGACTTCATCTGCATCGACACGCCGCCGAGCCTCGGGCTGCTCACGATCAACGCGCTGACGGCGGCGCGACAAGGTGATCGTCCCCGTCCAATGCGAGTATCTGTCGATGCGTGGGCTGATCCAGCTCCAGAACACGCTCTCGATGATCCGGGAGAACCTGAACCCGGACGTGGACATCGAGGGCATCCTTCCCACCCTCGTGGACACCCGGACGATCCACGCGAAGGAGGCCATCGAGCTGCTCGAGGAGAACTTCGGCGACCGGGTGTTCGCGTCGCGGATCCGAAGACGGTGCGTTACGCGGAGGCGCCGGTGAAGGGGATGTCGGTGCTCAAGTACGATCCGGACGGCAAGGCGGCCTACGCCTACCGTCAGCTGGCGAAGGAGGTCTCTGGGGAATGGCAAGCGGTAAGCGAGCGAGCATGCGGGAGGGCCCGCTGGCCGCCCTGTTCCGGCGCACGGACGGCGAGCCGGCGGGCGCCAAGCCCGGCCGAGCGGTCGATCCGAGCGACGACCGCGCCCCCGGCGCCGGCGCCCAGCCGGCGTCCGGCCGCACAGCTCGCGGAGCGCAGCCGCCCCGGCGCCGTGCGCGCCCGGCTCGCGCGAGGAGCCCGAGGCCGCCCGCCGCCGAGTCGCCGCGCGTCCGCGCGGCCCGCGGGAGCGCCTGCGAAGCGTCTTCTCCGCCGGACATCCCCGACAACATCCTCGAGCCGGTCCGCGCCGCGCCGTTCGAGCGCGACCGCGCCGCGCTTCGGGCGCGAGGAGCCGACGGCGCCCGCTGCGCGCCGCCCGTGCTCAAGCCCGTGCTGCGCGTGGTCGGGCGTCGGCGGCGCCGGCGTGAACGCCGTGGACCGCATGATCGAGGCCGAGGTCGAGGGCGTCGAGTTCATCGCGGTCAACACCGACCTCCAGTCGCTCCAGGGGTCGAGCGCCCACTCGACGCTCCACATCGGAGCGGGACTCACGCGCGGACTCGGGTCGGGGTCGAACCCGGAGCTCGGGCGCCAGTCCGCGATGGAGGACTACGACGCGATCAAGGCGGCCGCTCAAGGGCTCCGACATGGTCTTCATCGCGGCCGGCGAGGGCGGCGGCACCGGCACGGGCGCCGCGCCGGTGGTCGCTCGGATCGCCCGCGAGGTGGGCGCGCTCACCGTGGGGATCGTCACCAAGCCGTTCGGCTTCGAGGGCTCGCGCCGCGCGGAGCAGGCGGAGCCGCGGCGTCGAGGAGCTCGCGGGCGAGGTCGACACGCTGATCGTCATCCCGAACGCGCGCCTGCTCACGGTGCTCGACCGCCAGACCTCGATGGTCGACGCGTTCCGGCATGGCGGACGACGTCCTGCGCCAGGGCGTCCAGGGCATCTCCGACCTCATCACCCTGCCCGGGGCTCATCAACCTCGACTTCGCGGACGTGCGGACGATCATGTCCGAGGCCGGCCACGCGCTGCTCGGGATCGGCATGGGCGTCGGCGAGCAGCGCGCGATGGACGCGGCCGCAGCGGGCCGTCGCGTCGCCGCTGCTCGAGACCTCGGTCGAGGGCGCGCGCTCGATCCTGCTGTCGATCACCGGCGGGCCGCGACCTGTCGCTGTGGGAGGTCAACGAGGCGGCGCGCGCCGTCGCCGAGGTCGCCCACCCCGACAGTCGAACATCATCTTCGGCGCGATGGTCGACGAGAAGCTCGAGCGACCAGGTCTGGATCACGGTCGTGGCGACCGGTTACGGCGACCGCCGGTCGTACCGTCGGGACAAGCGAGACTCCCTCGCGGGCACTCGCATCCGACGAACGGTGCGAGCCGCGAGCGCATCCCGGTGGAAGCCGCGCGCGAGGCCGACCACGAGCCGCGGGTGACGCGCGCGCCGCGCCGGGCGCCGGCGTCGGAGGGGCTCAGGGATCTCGAAATCCCCGAGTTCATCCCCAGGTCTAGCGGGCGAAGCGCCTGAAGCGGATTCTCGGGGAGGGCCCGGCCACCACGGCCTCGGGCTGACAGCGCTAGCATCGCCGCCATGGGGGGAGTCGTGGCAGCGGGTCATGCGTTGACGGCCGAGGCCGCGGCCGACGTGCTGCGCGAAGGCGGCAACGCGGTGGACGCCGCCGTTGCCGCGGTGCTGATGTCGTTCGTGGCGGAGTCGCCGCTCACGGGTCCGGGCGCCGGCGGCTTCATGCTGGTCCACACCGGCGTCGGGGGAGGACCACCTGCTCGACTTCTTCGTCGCCGCGCCCGGGCTCGGCCTGCGCGATCCCACACCCGCCAAGCTCGTGCCGGCGGAGGTCCGCTTCTCGGACGACGCGGTCCAGCTCTTCCACATCGGTGCCTCGTCCTGCGGCGCGTACGGCACGACGCTGGGACTCACGGAGGCGCTCGATCGCTTCGGCACGGTCCGGCTCGCGACGCTCACCGAGCGGCCTGCGCGGGGGGCGCGTGAGGGCATCGAGGTGTCAGCGATGCAGGCGTTCCTGTTCACGGTGCTCGAGCCGATCCTGACCGCGACCGACGAGGGCCGTGCCATCTATGCACCGGAGGGGCGTCTCCTTCGCACCGGGGAGCGGATCTGCCTTCCCGACCTGGCCGGGCTGCTCGAGCGACTCGGCGCCGATGGGCCAGCCTTCCTCTACTCCGGGGAGGTTGCCGCCGCCGCAAGCGACTGGGTGCTCGAGCGAGGCGGGCTGCTCACGCGGGACGACCTGTCGATGTATCGCGTCGTGGAGCGGGCGCCCGCGCGGGCGAGCTATCGCGGCCGGGAGGTGCTGACCAACCCGCCCCCGTCGTCCGGAGGCATCCTGATCGCGTATGCCCTCGACCTGCTGGAGCGCCTACCCCGCCCCGAGACCGACACCGATGCGGTTCGGGCGCTGGTGGGCGTCATGGAGCGAGCGAACCGTGCCCGCACCAAGGAGTTCGTATCGCAGCTCCACTCCGAGGGCTACCTCGAACGGCTGCTGGCGAAGGAGGCGATGGAGTCCGCGGCCACCGAGGTCCGCGGCCGCCTCGGCTCGACCACTCACATCTCCGTCCTGGACGACCACGGCGCCTGTGCGTCGGTCACGTGCTCGAACGGATCGTGCTCGGGCGTGATCGTGCCCGGGACCGGTCTGCACCTGAACAACATGCTCGGAGAGGAGGACCTGAACCCGCGCGGACATCGCCACGAGCCAGGGCGGCGGATACCGAGCATGATGGCGCCGACCGTGGTGCTCAGCGGGGGCGCGCCCGAGCTCGCGCTCGGCTCGGCGGGCTCGAACCGCATTCGCTCGGCGATCCTGCAGACGATCGTCGGTGTCGTCGACGACGGGCTCGGCGCCGAGGCGGCCGTGGAGCGCGACCGGCTTCACTTCGAAGAGGGCCTCGTGGACGCCGAGCCGGGCATCGACCCCGTGGCGCTCGAGGACCTCGGCCGCGACGGCCATCGCGTGCAGCACTGGACCGAGCGCAACCTCTTCTTCGGTGGCGTGCAGGCCGTTGCGCGCGACCCCGCGACCGGCGAGTTGTCGGGCGGCGGCGACCCGCGCCGCGGTGGCGCCGCGCTGCGTGTCCGGTGAGGTCGCGTGGGCTGGCGACGGCGATCGCGGTCGCCTCGGCGCTTGGGCTGGGCGCCTGCGGCGGAGAGGCCGGCGACCTGCTGGCACTCGAGGTGTCGGGCGGGCTCCAGGATGCGCCGCTCCGCCTGACCGTGACCGAGGACGGTCGCGGCACCTGCGACGGCGGCGAGCTGCGCCCGATCGCAGGTGATCTCCTGATCGATGCGCGCGACGTCGAGCGTGACCTCGAGTCCCTGGCAGAGGACGGCGCGTCGTTTGGAGGCGACGACGAGCGGCGGCGCAACTACGTGGCGCGCACCCGCGCGGGCACGGTCAGGTGGGTCGAGGGGGGCGAGCACCTGCCGGATGTGCTGCCGCGTGCCGCGCTGCTCGCCCAGGCGCTTCAGGACGAGCTGTGCGACTAGAGGGTCATCTAGGAGCGGACCTTGCCGTTGGTCCGCGCGCGCTCGCCGGCGAGCTCCACGAAGTCGAGCCGCTTCATCGCGGCCCCCAGGAGCTCGCCGACCGTCCGCAGGCGCTCGTCCTCGTTGCGGAGCTCGAGCAGCCGCTGCTTGGCGGGTAGCGGGAACTCCACCGTCGCAGCCATCGCGTAGGCGCTCATGTCGGCGAGGTCGTCCGTCTCGGGACGCGAGTCCGTGACGCGCTCGACGAGCTCGGCGTATCGCTCGCGCGCCTCGCTCCCGGCCTCGGCGTCCGACTCGTCGCTCGTGTCCTCGAGCAGCTCGATGTCGCCGGCCGGGTACGGCATGTCGTCGATCCGCCGAACGAGCCGGAAAGGAGCCGACCCGCGCGTGAGGATGTTCATGCGGCCGTCGTCGGTTCGCTCGAGCAGCTCGGTGATGGCGACCGTGCAGCCCACCTCCCTGAGCCCGTCGTCCGCCACCCACACGATCCCGAATTCGCGCTCCTCGTCGAGGCACTCGCCGACCATCGTCTTGTAGCGCTCCTCGAAGACGTGCAGCGGAACGACCTCACCCGGGAGCACCACGATCTCGAGCGGAAAGAGCGGGAACGCACTGCCTGTGTCGTCCATGCTCGACCTAGGCTACCGGGCTGATCTCGGCGCCCCGGCACCCCGTAGAGCTTCTGTGACCGCGCTCGTCTGGTTCCGCCGCGACCTCCGCGTCCGCGATCATCCGGCGCTGCGCGCGGCATTGAGCGGCCACGATCGGGTCGTGCCGGTCTTCTGCCTCGACGACCGGCTGCTGCACGGCCGCTTTGCGTCCGGCCCGCGTACGCAGTTCCTGCTCGAGTCGCTGTCCGACCTCGACGCCTCGCTCAGAGAACGCGGCGGCGGACTCGCCGTACGCCGCGGACCGCCCGAGCGCGAGCTCACCGCGCTCGCGCGGGAGGTCGGCGCGGCCGAGGTCCACTTCACCCGGGAGCTGACGCCGTTCGGCCGCCGGCGTGGGGAACGGGCGCTCTCGGAGCTCCGGAAAGCCGGCGTCGAGCCGCACGCCCACCCTGGGCTGACCGTCGTCGACGACGTGACCGAGATCACGACCCAGAAGGGCAAGCCGCACACGGTCTTCTCGCCGTTCTACCGCGCCTGGCTCGAAGCTCCGCGCCGCGACGTGCTCGGCGCGCCGCGGAAGCTCGCGCTGCCCACGAAGCTGCGCAAGGGGCGCGTTCCACGACTCGACGAACTGGGGCTCGAGCAGGAGGTGGACGACCCGGTGCGCGGTGGCGAGACCGCGGGGCGGGAGCGGATGAACGCGTTCGTTCGAAGCCGAGTCGGTGCCTACGACTCGGATCACGACGCACTCGGCAAGGACCGCACCTCTCGCCTGTCGGCCTACCTCCACTTCGGCTGCGTGTCGCCGCGCGAGATCGAGGACCGGCTCGGCCGCGGCAAGGGGCCGGCTGCGTTCCGCCGCCAGCTGTGCTGGCGGGACTTCTACCACCAGGTGATCTACCGCTTCCCGGGCAACGCGCACGACGAGTTCCAGGAACGCTACCGGGAGTCGCTCGAGTGGACGGGCCGCGACGACGAGTTCGAGGCCTGGACCGAGGGCCGGACCGGGTATCCGCTGGTGGACGCGGCCATGCGCCAGCTGCGGCGCGAGGGGTTCATGCACAACCGCGCGCGGCTCGTGGTCGGCTCCTTCCTGACGAAGGACCTGGGGATCGACTGGCGCCGCGGGGAGGCCTGGTTCATGCGCCTCCTGCTCGACGGCGACGAGGCGAACAACAACGGCAACTGGCAGTGGATCGCCTCGGTGGGCGTCGACCCGCAGCCGTACTTCCGCCGGATCTACAACCCGGCGCGGCAGCATGGAGCGCTTCGATCCGGACGGCGCATACGTGCGCCGCTACGTGCCCGAGCTGCGTGACGTCCCGGACGAGCACCTCGCCGAGCCCTGGAACATGCCTGAGGAAGTGCAGCGGGACTCGGGCTGCCTGATCGGCGAGGACTACCCCGGGCCCGATCGTGGACCATCGCGCGGCGCGCGACGAGGCGATGGAGCGCTACCGGGCGGCGGGCAGCGCCTGAGAGCTACCGACCGGCGCCCCCGCGTCAGGCTTCGGGGGCCCGGGCGGAGAGCAGCAGGTTGTAGAAGATCGCCGGGGGAAGGCGCGGCTCCAAGAGCGTCCGGTCGAGCACGCGCAGGGCGCGGTAGCCGCCGTACGCGTACCAGCGCCAAGCGATCGGGACCTCGTCGGGCTCGGCGCTTCCCTCGAGCGTGCGGCTCACCCAGCCGAACCAGTTGGCGGTGAGCTCCTCGCCGCGTACATGCACCGACTCGAGGCCGGCGCGCTCGGCGAGACCGCTCAGGTCGCCGGGGGTGAAGGCGTGGACGTCGACGAGCCACTCCATCTCGTGCTCGGACAGCCCTGAGGCGGCGATCTCCGCGGCATGGTCGTGCTCGTGCGGGGCACCCGAGCCGTTCGTCCGCCGCGCCGAGGCGCCCATCAGCCGCCGCCAGGCGGGCGCGACGGCGACGGCGGCGCGTTTCGGCAGCGACGCCAGCCGGTTGCCGTGCCGGGACGGCTCCCCGCAGAAGACGAGCGTCCCGCCCGGCGCGAGGACGCGCCGGAACTCGGCGAAGGCAGCATCTAGGTCGGGAAGGTGATGGAGGACCGCATGACCGACCACGAGGTCGAAGCGACCGTCCGGTAGCGGAAGGTCGGCCGCGTCGCTCCGACAGGTCTCGACAGCGAGGCCCAGGCCCCGGGCGCTGCCGGAGAGCCGATCGAGCATCCCCCGCGAGATGTCCGTTGCCGTCGCCTCGCCTACGACGCCGGCCCGCAGGAGGTTGAGCGTGAAGTAACCGGTCCCTGCTCCGATCTCGAGCGAGCGCTGGAACACCCCCGGCGGTCGGCCGAGGGCTCGCTCGAGCTTCCCGACCACGTTCGCCTGCCCGCCCGAGTCAAACGTGATGCTCCACTTCGAGTCGTATTCCGCGGCCGCGACGTCGTGGTACCGCGCGTTCACGTCCTTGATCTGATCCGCACCGGCGAGCGGCATGGCGCTAGGAGGAGCCGTCGCCGGCGGCCCGGGCGTCGGCCGCGGGGGCGGCCGCGCGCCAGCGCTCGCCGCGCACCAGGTCCGCAAACCCCATCCAGGCGAAGTTCATGAGCAGCAGCGCGACGGTCTCCTTCGGCTGCTCGCGGTGCTCGAGCCACCAGCGGGCGAGCGACTCGCCCGCGCCGATCAGGGCGTGCGCGAGCGGCTCCGTGCTTCCCAGCGCTGACTGCTCCGCTCCCTCTGCCTCCGCCGCCTCGAACAGGAGCTGATCGACCAGGCGAGCGACGGTGCGTCTTACGTGCGCGGCGTCGTCGGCGAACGGACCGCCCGCGCTGGTCGCGTCGCCGAACAGGACCGCCCACGCGTCGCGTCGCTGATCGACGAACGTGAAGAAGGCGAGGATCCCCCGCCAGAGCCGCTCGTCCGGCGCGGCGTCGATGTCCGCTGCCTCTCCGATCGCGTCGAACAGGCCACTTCGAGCCCGCTCCATGCAGCCCCGGTACAGGCCCTCCTTGGAGCCGAAGTAGGCGTAGATCATCGGCTTCGAGATGCCCGCCCGCTCGGCGATCACGTCCACCGACGCGGCGTGGAAGCCGCGCTCGGCGAAGGTGCGCTCGGCCACCTGCAGCATCTGCTGCTCGCGGACGGCACGCGGGACCTTCGGACGCCCCTGCTGCCGGGGCGCGATCGAGCTGATGTTCGGAGTCTCCGCCACCGCGCCGCCGGCGCGATCATACCCGCGAGTAACGTTTACGAGCGGTAGGGTGCCGCGAATGCCTCGCGACGCTTGCGGACCGCGCCTCGGCGCCGCTCGTCAGGCAGCACATCCGGCGCTCGTTGCACACGCTCAAGCTCGAGCTGGAGGCAGCGCGGGGGTGTAGCGCAGGGGCCGGACGCCGGACGTGACGTGAGATCATCGCGCGGTGCCTGAGCGGGAGACCGAGACCGGCGCGCGCGACAACGGCAAGTCGTCGGACGCCGCACGAGAGGCGATCGTGCAGCGGCTTCGGGCCGCCGGGAACGACGACCGGACCCTGGATCGTGCGGCGGCGGAGGGGAGGCTCCCCACGCTCGCCGTGGAGCTGGCACTCGGCGGAGCGCCGAAGTACACGCTGACCGGGGTCGCGCGCGAGTCCCGCCTCGACTCGCAATACCTCCGCCGGCTCATGCAGGCGACCGGACGCCCCAACCCGGTTCCGCGTCAGCCTGCCTATACCGAGGAGGACCTGGAGCTCGCCCGCCTCATACGCACGTTCCTGGACCTCGGCCTCCCGCGCGACGGGCTGCTGGACGTGGCACGCGTGCTCGGCCAGGGGATGAGCCAGACCGCCGACGCCATCCGCCGCCTCGTGGGCGACACGTTTCTCGAGCCGGGCGACTCCGAGTTCACGCTCGCGCTGCGCTATGCCGAGGCCGCCGATGGCCTGACGCCGCTCATGGGGCGGCTGCTCGAGTACGAGCTGCGGGCGCTCCTCCGCGAGGGGATCAGCCGCAACCTCGTGACGGAAGCGGAGCGCCGCTCCGGTGAGCTGGCGGGCACCCAGGACGTGGCCGTGGCGTTCGCCGACCTGGTCGACTACACGCGCCTCGGCGAGAAGCTCCCGCTCGAGGACGTCGGCCGGATCGCCACCCGGCTGGCGGAGCTGGCAGGCGCGGCCACGGTCCGGCCGGCGCAGCTCGTAAAGACGATCGGCGACGCCGCGATGTTCGTGTCCCCCGAAGTGCCGGCGATGATGGCCACGGTCACCGCGCTCGGCGAAGGCGTGGCGAAGGAGGGCGACGAGTTCCCCGCGCTTCGGTCCGGGATCGCCTACGGCCCCGCCACCGCTCGCGGCGGCGACTGGTTCGGCAGGACCGTGAACCTCGCAAGCCGGATCACCGACACGGCCAAGCCGGGGAGGATCCTCGCCACCCAGGAGGTCGTGGATGCGGCCGGCGACACGTACCAGTGGAAGCGTCGGCGTCGCCGGGCGCTGAAGGGGATCGAGGGGCGGACGCGGCTCTACACGCTCGAGACGGGCGACTGATGAGCGTCGACCACGCGCCAGCCGCGGCGCCCGACCCCGCCCACGTCCAGCGCGAGCAGCCCCCCGGCGTCCCGCCGTTGGCCCTCACCGGCGAGCGGACCCTCCCCGACGTTCCGGCCGAGAACTACTGGTACCGGCGCCACCTGGTGGTCTACGAGTGGATCGCCGAGCGCTGCGGGGGCCTCGACGTCGTGGACATGGCGTGCGGCGAGGGCTACGGGGCGGACGTGCTCGCGCGGAATGCCAGGCGCGTGGTAGGGGTGGACGCGAACCCGGAGGCCCACGAGCACGCACGCGCGCGATACGCCCGGCCGGGCGTCCGATTCGAGCGCGACCTGATCGAGTCCGTCGAGGAGTCGTGCGACGCGCTCGTGTTCCTCCAGACGATCGAGCATGTCACGGACCCCGAGGTGGTGCTGCGGCGCTTCCGCTCGCTGCTGCGGGCGGGCGGGACCGCCTACGTCTCGACGCCGAACGTGCTCACGCTCGCGCCACCCGGGGCCGTGAAATCGGACAACCCCTGGCACCTGCGCGAGTACCGCCCGGAGGAGTTCCGCGCCGTGTGCGAGAGCAGCTTCGACTCGGTGGAGATCTACGGGCTGTTCCACGCCCGCAAGCTGAGGCTGCACGACCTCGCCCTGCGCGCGGGCTGGGACCGGGTGCACCGTGCACTCGGTATCACCGAGTCGTTCTACGGCTGGTTCACCCCGGCGATCTCGTCGAGCGACTTCGTGCTCAGACCCGCGCCGCCCGGCGCGGCCGGGACGCCCTCCTCGAGTGGGCGCTCGACTTCGTGGCGGTGCTTGATTGACGCCCTGCCCGGTCCCACCCCGGGCGGGCGCATGAACGGGCGGCGCGACCGCGGCGCCCTGTGCCTCGTCCTCCACGCACACATGCCCTACGTGGAGGGCCTCGGCACCTGGCCCTTCGGCGAGGAGTGGCTGTGGGAGGCGGTGGCCACCGTCTACCTGCCGCTGCTGGAGATCCTCCGCGGGCAGCCGGTCACGGTGGGGCTCACGCCGGTCCTGTGCGACCAGTTCGAGTTGCTCCCGGACGAGGCTGGCGACCGCTTCCTCTCCTTCCTCCGCGAGGTGCGTGCCGAGATCCACGCGGAGGACGCCGCGGGCCTCGACCGTGGCGGCGAGCCGGTGCTCGCCGCGGAGCTCCGGCGCGCGGCGGGCGACTACCGTGCGGCGGAGCTCTCGTTCGAGGAGCTCGGTGGCCAGCTGCTGGCAGCGTTCCGGCAGCTCGCCGACGAGGGGCCGCTCGAGCTCTGGGCCGGGCCCGCGACCCATCCCGTCCTCCCGCTGCTCGCCACCGATGCCGGGAGGCGGCTGCAGCTCGAGGCCGGCCTCGCCTCGCACGAGGCCCGGTTCGGGGGGTTCGGCGGGGGTCTGTGGCTCCCCGAGTGCGCGTACGAGCCGGGCCTCGAGCGCGAGCTCGCGGAGCTCGGCGCGCGGGCCTTCTGCGTGGACCAGACAGATGCGCTCGGGCTCGGGTCGCTTGACCAGCTCGAGCCGGTGGCCACCGCCGCGGGAGCGGTGGCGGTGCCGGTCGACTGGCAGACCGTCGCGCTCGTGTGGGATGAATCCTCCGGGTACCCCACCGCCGCCGACTACCGCGACCACCACCGTCGTACGGTGCACGACCTGAAGCCGTGGAGCAACGGCGGGAGCGGGTACGACCATCCGCGGGCGATCGAGCTGGCCCGGGCACACGCGCGCGACTTCGTCGAGCGCGTCGCCGCCCGTCTCGATGACTACCGGCGCGAGCGGAGGCGCCCCGGGCTCGTCACCTGCGCGCTCGACGCGGAGCTCCTCGGACACTGGTGGTACGAGGGGACGGCGTGGCTCAGCGCCGTACTCGAGGAGGGGCCGAGGATCGGGCTCGACCTCGCGACGCTCCCCGCGGCGCTCGAGCGTGTCGAGCCGGTCAAGCGCGAGCTGGTGGCCTCGACGTGGGGCTTCCCCAAGGACCTCACCACCTGGGACGCGCCCGCGGTCGCGGACCTCGCCTTCGCCGCGCGGGGCGCCGAGCTCGAGGTGGTGACCGCCGCTCGGCGGGCCGCCGGGGGGGAGCGTTCGCCCGCCCTCCTCCGCGCCGGCCGCGAGCTGCTCGCGCTTCAGTCGAGCGACTGGGCGTTCATGGAGAGCCGTGCCCTGGCCGCCGACTACCCGCGCGAGCGCACCCGGGAGCATCGCCGGTCGCTCGACGACGCGCTGCGCGCTCTGAGAGACTCCCGGGCCGCCGTGCCGCCTCCCGAGCTACGCAACCTGGCTCCGGCGCTCGACCTCGCGCCGCTTCTGGCTCCCTGACCGCGCTCCGATGCGTGCCCTGATCCTCTCCTGGGAGTACCCGCCCCTGATCGAGGGCGGGCTCGCCCGCCACGTACGCAAGCTCGCCGAGCAACTCGTGGCCACCGGCGTGGAGGTGCACGTGCTCACGCGCGGCCAGGAGGAGTCCCCCGCCGAGGAGGATGCGGCAGGCGTGGTCGTGCACCGCGTGCGCGAGCCCGACCGGCCGCAAGAGCTGGGCGAATTCGTGACCTGGGTCGAGCACATGAACGCCGACATGCTCGCCGCGGGCGTCGAGCTCGGTGACCGCTTCGACTTCGACGTCGTGCACGGCCACGACTGGCTCGTCGCGGTGGCCGGCGACCACCTCGCTAAGCGCTTCCGCTGTCCGCTGCTCGTGACCATCCACGCCACCGAGTTCGGCCGTCACCAGGGCTGGGTGGACAACCACCCGCAGTCCCACATCCACGGCGTCGAGCGCTGGATGGCGAACCGGGCCGACCGCGTGGTCGCCTGCTCGGCGTACATGCGCGAGCACGTGGCGGACATCTACGGGCTCGAGGAGGAGCGGGTGACCGTGATCCCGAACGGGATCGACCCGGCGGACCTGATCGCCGTGCCGGACCTGGGAGAGCTGCGCGGCCGGTTCGCGGAGCACGACGAGCGGCTGGTGCTGCTGGTCGGCCGCCTCGTGTACGAGAAGGGCTTCCAGATCGCGCTGGAGGCGCTGCCGCGGCTGATCGACCGCGTGAGCAACGTGCGCTTCATCATCGCCGGCTCGGGCACCCACGAGCGCGAGCTCCGGGACCAGGCGAGCGAGCTGGGGCTCGACGAGCACGGCACCTTCCTCGGATGGATCGGCGACGACGTGTTGCACTCGCTCTACCGGATCTCCGACCTGTGCGTAGTGCCCTCGATCTACGAGCCGTTCGGCCTCGTGGCGCTCGAGGCGATGGCGTCGGGCTGCCCCTGCCTGGTCGCCGACACCGGTGGTCTGCGCGAGGTCGTGCCGCACGAGGACGTCGGGCTGCGCTTCCGCTCCCGCGACCCGGAATCGCTCGGCGCGATGGCCGAGCGCCTGCTCACCGACGCTGATCTGCGCGAGCGGCTGGTCGCGGAGGCCTCCGAGCACGTGCTCAGCTTCGACTGGACGGACGTGGCCGAGCGCACCGCCGCCGTGTACGCCGAGGCGACCGACTGGGCGCGGGTGCGCTGAGCGCGCGGCGACGCGGTGCGGGCCGCAGTGGGATAGCGGGTTCATGGGCCGACACCGCCACATCCGGCACCTCCTCCGCGAGATGATCCGGATTACTGAGCCGCTTGGCGGATCAAGTCCGCAGACTCACACCGAGACCCGCCGCCCCGAAGCAGCCGCAACGCGGGTGGTGGGAGTTGAATCGACGGCGCTCTACTCCCAGCGCAGCTCGCGCGGCTCCTCACGCATCCGGATGAGGCGCGCGGGCACGCCGCCGACCACGGCGTTCGCCGGGACGTCATGCGTGACCACCGCGCTCGTTCCCACGATCGCGTTGTCGCCGATCGTGACCCCGCGCAGGATGCAGGCGCCGTAGCCGATCCAGACGTTGTTGCCCACGCGCACGTCGCGCTTGTAGATGCCCTGGACGCGCACCGGGCGCTCGACCTCGGCCGCGCCGTGGTCGAAGTCGATCAGCATGACGCGGTCGGCGATCACGCACTCGCGGCCGATCGACACGTGTTGGTAGGCCGAGATCGTGCACTCCTGGCCCAGCACCGACTTGGCTCCGATCGACACCGTGCCCTCGTGACAGCGGACCTTGGTTCCGTGGCCCAGCCACGTCCACCGGCCGAGCTCGACGCGGCCCTTGCGCCCGATCTGGATCACGACCCGCGGGGCGACGAACGCCAGCCCGTCGAGCGCGAGGCGACGGCCGTAGGTCGATAGGTAACGGCGCCGCAGCAGCCCGAGCACGAGCCGCGCGTAGCGCGGGGTGAGCATGCGCTTGGCCGCCATGAACCGCAGCAGCGCCATGGCCCCTCCCTGGCGCGGCGGCGGTCCGGCGCGAACGGCCTCCGGTGTCTCGCTGGGAGGAGGCCCAACGGGTGCCTCCGTGCCTGCGGCGGGTGCGCGTTCCAAGGCTCGGGCATGATACGGAGGCTCTGGCCGCACCTCGAACAGCCGCCGACCTCAGCGAGCGCCTCCTGGCGGGCGACAAGCGCGCGCTCGCGCGCGCGATCTCGCTCGTCGAGAGCGATGACCCCGAGGGCTGGGCGCTCGTCCGCGAGGTCTACCCGAGGACCGGTCGATCATCGGTGGTGGGCTTCACCGGGCCCCCGGGCGTAGGCAAGTCGACGCTCATCGGCCGCCTCGTGGAGCACGCCCGCGGGCGCGAGCGAGAGGTCGCCGTCCTGTCCATCGATCCCTCCTCGCCGTTCACCAAGGGCGCGCTCCTCGGCGACCGCATCCGGCTGT
This sequence comes from uncultured Thermoleophilaceae bacterium, assembly GCA_963808955.1. Classification (GTDB taxonomy): domain Bacteria; phylum Actinomycetota; class Thermoleophilia; order Solirubrobacterales; family Thermoleophilaceae; genus CAWEHQ01. Next base: position 106,291 of record CAWEHQ010000004.1, read on the forward strand.
CCGACCACTTCCTCGACCCCGGCGTCTTCATCCGGTCCATGGCGAGCCGCGGCTCGCTGGGAGGCCTGTCCGAGGCCACGCTCCAGGCCGCGCTCCTGATGGACGCCGCCGGGAACGACGACGTCTTCCTCGAGACCGTGGGCATAGGCCAGGCGGAGGTGGACATCATCGACCACGCCGACACGGTGGTGCTCGTGCTCATGCCGGGCGCCGGCGACTCCATCCAAGCGCTCAAGGCGGGGGTCATGGAGATCCCGGATGTGATCGTCGTCAACAAGTCCGACCACCCGCTCACGGGCACGATGATCCGCGAGGTCAGGGCAGTGCTCTCGCTCGGCCCGGAGGGGGGCTGGCAGGTGCCGATCGTGAAGGCCGAGGCGGCACGCGGCGAGGGAGTCGTGGAGCTGGCCGAGCGCATCGCCGAGCACCGGGCGCACATCGAGGCCGAGGGCACGCTCGAGCAGCGTCGGCGGCGGAACCTTATGAATGAGGTGATGGCGCTCGCGACGCACCGGCTGCGATTGCGGCTGGAGGCGTCGGTCCACGACGATCCGTCGGCGCAGGAGCTGCTCGACGAGGTGGCCGGAAGGCGGCTCGACCCGGCGAGCGCCGCCAGCCCGCCTGCTCGAGCGCGAGCTCTAACCGGCTACGCGCCCAGCCGTCCGGGGCGCGCTAGCGCTCGCGCTGCTGGAGGATCGCCTGGAGCCGGTCGTCGAGGTCCGGGATCGCCTTGCGAAGCCGGCCGATGTCGTTCTGGGTGAGAGACGGTCGGTATCCATGAGTGAATGGCGCCGGGGTGCGACCCGCTCGCGATCCCGGCGGTGCCGGCAGCCTATGGCGAGAGCCATCGTTAGGGTGCCCTTATTCGACTCCCGGGCGGACATTCCGAGGCTGGTGGGCTCGAGGTCTGGGCGGCGCGTGCTTGGAACGTCTTCAACGAGGGGAGGCCGTTCTCGGTCGTCTACCCGCCCCTCGTGCTGCTCGTTGCCGCCCCGCTTGGTCTCGGCCCCGAGGGGAGCCTGCCGGTGGCGCTCGCGGGCGCCGTCCCGCTCTCGATCGTGCTCGCGGCGTTCTCGTTCCCATTGCGGAGCCGGGCGCTCCTGTGGCTGGCCCTGGTCGCGAGCATGCCGCTGCTCGAGCCCTGGCGAGCGCCTGGCCTGCTGATTGGGGCGCTCGCGGGCTACGCGTTCTTCACGGTCCTCCTGTGGGGGACGCTCTACTACCGCCTCCGCACCGGCGCGCCGTGGACCAACTTCCTCCGGTTCTGGCGACTGGTGCTCACGAACTCGGATCCAACCAGCGGCAACGCGCTCGAGCAGATCCCAAAGCTCGTGATGGCGCTCTCGGCAGGCGTGCTCCTCGCGGAGGAGCCGACTCCGGCGAGCGCCGCCGCGATCGCGGCGGTCGCGCTTCTGGTGGCCCTGCTCGGGATGCTTGCGTGGGCGCGCTTCAGCCGTACCCGGCTTCCGCGCTACCCAGCGCTGCTGGCGCCCGCTCCGCCGGGCCCGGCGATCGCGCGCCGCGTCTACGTGATCGTGGTCGACGGCCTGAACCGACAGCGACTCTGGCAGTCAGAGGCGCCCACGATGGACCGCCTCGCCCGCGAGGGCACCGAGTACCTCGCCGTCGAGCCCGCGTACCCGGCGCGGACCGTCGTCTGCTTCTCCTCGATGCTCACCGGCGCGGCACCGGCCGAGCACGGCATGCGCTCGAACTTCGCGCCGCGGCTCGGCGTGCGGCGCGGAGTCGGTCTTCGACGTGCTGGAGGAGCACGGCCGGCGTGGCCGCGCTCGTCGGGATCGCGCACCTGCTCGACCCCTTCGGCGACCGCGTCGTTCGCTCGGTGACCTCCGTCCAGCCGACCGATCGGATCGACCACTCGTTGGCGGCCGCGCGCGCGGGAGGTCGTGGAGGAGGAGGATCCCGACCTCCTGGTGCTCCAGCTGCTCGCGGCCGACCAGCTCGGCCACGTGCGCGGCACGCGCAACCCCGAGTACCTCGAGCAGGTCGCCGCCACCGACCGGCCACGTCGAGGGCTTCCTCGCCTGGCTCGAGGAGCGCGGCAGGCTCGACGATGCCACGGTGATCCTGATGGCCGACCACGGCCAGGGGCGCGGAATCGGCGGGCACGGACACCTGGACTGGGGCGAGACCCCGGTTCCGTTCGTGGTCTCGGGGGGCCGGGGCGACGCCCGGGGCGGTGAGCCATGAGCCGCGCTCGGTCCTCGAGCTGGCGCGGACGCTGTCGGCGCTCCTCGGCGTCGACCCGCCGGCGGCGGCCCGCGGCCGGCCGCTCGTCCCGGCGCTCGATCCGGCCATCGAGGGCCATGCGGTCGCCGCGGGCGACCGCGCGCTCGCGATCGTCCTGGCGCGCGACGAGGAGGCGTCGATCGGTCGCGTGCTCGAGCGGCTGCCGCGGGTTGCCTGCGGGCTCCCGGTCGACACGCTCGTGGTGGACGACGGTTCCGCCGATGCCACCGCCGAGCTCGCCCGGGAAGGGGGCGCGACGGTGGTCTCGCACCCGCGACTCGCGCGGGGTCGGGGCGGCGCTCCGCACCGGGCTCTTCCACGCGCGCGACGCCGGCTACGCCGCGAGCCGTGTACCTCGACGGCGACGGCGAGTACGACGGCCGTGACTTCGAGCGCATGCTCGATCCGGTCGTCCGCGGACGGGCCGAGTACGTGCTCGGATCTCGCTTCCTCGGAGAGCGCCGAGGGATGGCGTGGCACCGCTCGCTCACCAACCGCGCGTTGAGCGCGATCGTGGGCACGCTGATCGGCAGCGTCGTGACCGACGCCCAGACGGGCTACCGCGCGTTCGGGCGGCGGCGCGCTCCACGCGGCCGAGATCGGCCACGACTACAACTACGCCCAGGTGCTGACCCTGTCGCTGTGGGGTGCCGGGATCGATCCGATCGAGGTGCCGATCTCCTACCGCCGCCGGGCAACGGGCCGGTCGTTCGTGCGCTACCCCGAGTACCTGCGCAGGGTGACCCCGGCGCTCTGGCGCGCGTGGCGCGCGGCGGCCGCGCCGGTCGGCGTAGGCGCGCAGGAGCGCACCAGCAGCGCCGCGGCCACCGCCGCCGTGACCACGTAGGGGAGCACGGCGTCGCCGTAGAAGGGAAAGACGGCGTCGAGCGGCCCGAAGGGCGCGTCCGGCGCGATCGGCGGCGAGGCCGGCGTCGCCGAGCCGAACCGCCAGCTAGAGCCACACCGAGCCCGGCGACGCCGACGGCGGCGAGCGCCGCGCCCGTGCGCGGGAAGCGCAGAGCCCGAGCGCCACGAGCGGCGATGGCGAGCGGCAGCGCGGCGAGGAGGTGCCGCGGCGGGAACCAGAAGCCGAACATGGTCGGCGCGAGGAACGCCGCCACCAGCAGCTGCGCCAGCAGGGCGGCGCACACAGGGCCGCTGCGGTCCGGCCGCGCCCCTCCGCACGGGCCGAGTCGCCGGCGAGCACGCTCGCGCTCGCCGGCGCAGCAGGAGCCAGACGCCCACGAGCCCCAGCGCGAATACCGGCGCCCACCGCAGCAGCCCGTAGTCGCGGTCGAGGAACAGCGCTGCCAGCCGGTAGGCGCGCTCGAGGTAGCCCAGCGGGAACGAGGCGTCGGTTGCGGACTCGCCGGCCACGTCGGCGGCGTACGGCGTGGGCCCGGCGTACATGCGCCTGATTCGCCAGCACGTATGCGATCGCCGAGGCCGCCACCGCCGCGAGTCCACCGAGCGCGAGCAGCCGCCGCCGCCGGCCCCGAAGCGCGCGCACGGCGAAGATGCCGATCACGGCGCCCGCCGGCAGCGAACTTCGTGCCGAGCCAGGGGAGCGCCGCGAGCAGCGTCGCAGCACCCGAGCGCCGCGGCGCGCGATGGTGCTCGGCGAGCCGCAGCGCGAGCAGCGCTGCGCCCGCGAGCACCGCCCCCGCCGCGAGCTCCGGGTAGACGGCTGCGCCGTAGGCGAGGAGCGGCGGAGAGAGGCCGACGGCGAGCGCCGCGCCGAGCGCCTAGGGATCGCGGGGCCACGCGGCGCGCGAGCAGGTACGCGAGGGCGACGCAGCCAGGGCCGCGAGCGCGGCGAGGAGCATCTCGACGGCCACCGGTCCGCCGAGCGCGAGCGCCGGCGCGATCAGGAGCGGAAAGCCTGCTCCGTGCGGCTCGTGGAGGCTTCCGTCCGCGCCGCTCGCCGTGCATGTCGAGCTCGAGCGGGTAGAAGCCGGCGTACGCCCGCGCCCGATACTCGTCGGCCACGTCGAGGTCGCCGTCCTCGACGAGCGACTGCGCCGCCAGCAGATAGTGCGGCTCGTCCCCCCCGTAGTCGGAGCCCAGGAACGCGTCGAACCCGAGCGTCGGCGTAGACGAGGAAGAGGGAGGCCCAGACGAACGCGGCACGAACGCGGGGTCCCGTTGCGCGCAGGTTGCTGGTCACGCCCATTTAAGATGGCAGATGGCAGGGGGTGGCTGCCTCTGCATACGTCGGTGTTGCTACGGCGCGCCGCCATCTGCGATCTGCCCCCTGCCATCTCGACCCGTCTGGCGCTACATCCCGAGTGCTCGAGCGATCACCATCTGCTGAACCTCATCCGTGCCCTCACCGATCGTCGAGGATCTTCGCGTCGCGATAGAAGCGGCACACGGGGTACTCCTCGATGTAGCCGTAGCCGCCGTGGATCTGCACCGCCTCCTCGCAGGCGCGCACGGCGAGGCGACCGGTCTTGAGCTTCGCCTGCGCGGCGGCGAGGCTGAACGTCGCGGCCGGCGTCCTTGAGCGCGCGCCGCGCGGTAGGTGAGAAGCCGCGCCGCCTCGATCTCGGTCGACATGTCGGCGAGCTTCGATCTGGATCGCCTGGAAGCTCGAGATCGGCCGTCCGAACGCCCGCCGCTCCTTCGCGTAAGCGAGCGCCTCGTCGAGCGCTCCCTGGGCGAGTCCCGAGCCCCATCGCGGAGACGCCGATGCGGCCGCCGTCGAGCGTCTCGAGGAACTGCCGGAAGCCGTGCGCCGCGCGCGCCGAGCGAGGTTCTCCTCCGGCACGCGGCAGTCGTCGAACGCGAGCGGCCGAGTGTCCGACGCGTTCCAGCCCATCTTGCGGTAGGGCGCCTCGACCGTGTAGCCGGGCGTAGCCGTTCGGCACGAGGATGTTCGAGATCTCGTCCTCGCCGGTGCGGGCCGTGATCGTCACGCAGCCCGAGATGTCGGTCCCGGCGTTGGTGATGAACTGCTTCGCGCCGTCGATCACCCACTCGCCGTCGTCGCTGCCGCGCGGTGGTGCGCGTGTTGCCGGCGTCGGAGCCGGCCTCGGGCTCGGTGAGCCCGAACGCGCCGAGCGCCTGCGCCGGAGCAGAGGTCGCGGCAGCCACTGCTCGCTTCTGGCTCTCGTCGCCGAAGGCGTAGATCGGGTAGGTGCCGAGCGACGTGTGCGCGGCAACCGTGATCGCCGACCGAGGAGTCGACCCGCGCGAGCTCCTCGATCGCGAGCGCGTAGGAGAGGTTGTCGGCCCCGCCGCCGCCGTACTCCTGCGGGGTAGGGGATCCCCATCAGCCCGAGCTCGCCGAGCTTGGCGACGATCTCGTACGGGAAGCGCTTCTCGCGGTCGAGCTCCTCGGCGACCGGCCTGACCTCGCCGTCGGCGAAGTCGCGCGCGAGTCGCTGGATCTCGCGCTGCTCGTCGGTGAGGTCGAAGTTCATGCGGCGGCGATGCTAACCGCGGGGCTGACAGGCGAGCCCGCGCCGGGCTTCTGTTTGAGCAATAACGGCTGGGCCCGAACTTCTGGGGTCACGCCCCCAGCCGTCGCCAGCCCACTCCGCTCGGCATCTCGCGGCAGCCGCGCCAAATCGTCGCCATCCGTTCCCGGTCCGGCGCGCCACATCACGTTCCCGTTACTGCGGGCTTGAGCCGTGTCGAGTTATGCATCACATGGGTGCTTAAGTCGACACGCCTCCCGGAGCGCGTTGCTCGCCGGCCATGAACGTGACGGCGCGGACTCGCGAAGGCGACAAATCGACCCTCGCCGCGAGGTCGCGCCTCAGCTCAGCGGCCGGTCCAGCCGTCCGCGTAGCAGGGGTCGTCTCCCAGACGTCCACACCCGGCCGCGCGCCTTCAGGAACTCCGACTTCTGGACCCGCGCCGAGGCATCTCTACGGGGGCGCCGTGCGGGTCCTCGCCCCGGCGCGGCGGCACGTTGGTGGTCGGCGACGGCGCGGTGCCCTTTCACTGGGACGGCTAAACTCCGGCCCGCGGCGCGGCGAGGGGGTATGCACGATGCTCGTGCGCGTCGGCTCATCGGTTGACCACGCACGCCCACAGGCTGGCGCTGGCGCTCGCGACTGCTGTCGTGCTGCTCACCGCTGCGCCGGCCTCGTACGCGCAGGAGGAAGCGGATCGAAGCCGGTCGACCGCGGCGGAGGGCACCTCGCGGACGGGGCCGACGGCGACAATCCGGCGCACCTCGCACGGCATCCCGCACGTGCTCGCGGACGACTTCGAGGGGCTCGGCTACGGCTACGGCTACGCGTTCGCCGAGGACAACATCTGCACGATCGCCGACTCCTACGTGACGGTGAACGCCGAGCGCTCGCGCTACTTCGGGCCGGACGGCTCATACGACTTCAACGGGAACGGCACCGAGCCGAACAACCTCAACTCCGACTTCTTCTACCAGCGCATCATCGATGACGGGACGATCGAGCGGATCCTCGAGGAGGGCCCGCCCAACGGTCCATTGCCGGGCGTCGAGGCGGGCGTCCGTGGCTACGTCGCGGGCTACAACCGGTACCTACGTGAGACCGGCGTCGACAACCTGCCCGACCCGCGCTGCCGCGGCGAGGAGTGGGTCAAGCCGATCGACGAGATGGACGTCTACCGGCGCTTCTACCAACTCGGCCTGCTGGCGAGCCAGGGCGTCGCGATCAACGGGATCGGCAGCGCGCAGCCGCCCACGCCGCCGCTCGGAGGCAGCACGGAGGCGGATGCGGCGCCGCGGCCGGACCGCTCCGACATCGAGGCCGTCGAGGAGCGGCTGCCCTTCGGCGGGATCGGGAGCAACGCCTATGGGCTCGGTCGCAGGGCCACCGACAACGGCCGCGGCATGGTCCTTGGCAACCCCCATTTCCCCTGGGACGGCTCGGAGCGCTTCCACCAGCTCCACCTGACCATCCCGGGGAGGATCAATGTCAGCGGGGCGAGCCTCTACGGCGTCCCGCTCGCCCTGATCGGCCACACCGAGAACCTCGCCTGGAGCCACACCGTCTCCACGGCGTTCCGCTTCACGCCATTCGAGCTGACCCTGGTGCCCGGCTCGCCGACCACCTACCTGGTCGACGGGCAGCCGCGCGAGATGGAGCACGACCGCGTCACGGTCACCGTGCGCACGGATGACGGCACGGTGGAGCGCCGCTCGCGGACGCTCTATTCGACCATCTACGGCCCCGTGTTCACCGAGATCGTGGGCCAGGAGCTCTTCCCCTGGAGCCCTGTCAAGGCGTTCGCGATGGGCGACGCCAACGCTCCGAGCATGCGGTACCTCAACCACTTCTTCAAGACCAACGACGCCCAGTCGGTCGAGCAGTACGACCGGATCCACCGCGAGATCCAGGGCGTCCCGTGGGTGAACTCGGTCGCCGCCGACTCCTCGGGCCGGGCGTACTACGCGGACCGCTCGATCGTGCCGCACGTGACCGACGAGCACGCCGCGCGGTGCAACACGGCGCTCGGGCGTGCCACGTTCGAGCTCCTGCGGCTGCCGGTGCTCGACGGCTCGCGCTCGAGCTGCGAGTGGGGGAGCGACCCGGACGCCGTCCAGGACGGGATCTTCGGCCCCGGCAACCTGCCGAGCCTCTTCCGCTCGGACTACGTGACCAACTCGAACGACAGCTACTGGCTGGCCAACCCCGAGGCGCCGCTCGAGGGCTTCGACCGCATCATCGGCGACGAGGAGACGGCGCGCTCGCTCCGCACGCGGCTCGGCCTGGTGATGGTGAGGGAGCGGCTGGCCGGCAGCGATGGGCGGCGCGGGAAAGGCTTCACGCTCAGGGAGCTCCAGAACACCGTCTTCAACAACCGCCAGCACGCGGGCGAGCTGTTCCGCGACGAGCTGGTGGAGATGTGCGAGCAGAACCCGACGATCGTCACCGCGAGCGGGCCGGTGGACGTGAGCGAGGCGTGCCCCGTGCTCGATGACTGGGACGTCCGTGACGACCTCACGAGCCGCGGCGCGATCCTGTTCCGCCAGTTCGTGGACCGGGTCCTCGGGCTGCCGCCCGAGACGGTCTACGACCAGCAGTTCGACCCGGATGAGCCGGTGGACACCCCGCGCGGCCTCAACACCGGCAACCCCGAGGTGCGGCGCGCGTTCGGCGAGGCCGTGCAGGAGCTGCGCGACGCCGGGATCCCGCTCGACGCCCCGCTGGGCGACTATCAGTCGGAGGACGGAATACCGATCCACGGCGGTCCCGGCGTCCTCGGCGTGTTCAACGCGATCAACGTCTCATTCGACGGCGCCAAGGGCTACTCGGACGTTCCGCACGGCTCGAGCTTCGTGATGGGCGTGCAGTTCACGGACGGCTGCCCCGAGGCGCGCTCGATCCTCACCTACTCGCAGTCCGAGAACCCCGAGTCGCCGTTCTTCGCCGACCAGACGCGGATGTTCTCGGACAAGGAATGGGTCGACATGCTCTTCTGCGAGCGCGACATCCGGTCCGACCCGAACCTCGAGGTCACAGAGCTCGGCGCGCCGTCCGGCCGGCCCTCCTGCCGCGGCGAGACGGCCACGGTCACCGGCCGCGCCGGGGGCCAGGTTCTGCGGGGGACGGGCGGGCCCGATGTGATCGTCGCGCGCGCCGGGCGCGACCGAATCCGCGCGCGCGGCGGGCGCGACCTCGTGTGCGGCGGCGGCGGCGCCGACCGCGTTCGAGGTGGGTCCGGGAGCGACGTCATCGCGGGGGCTCGGGGAGCGGACGTTCTCGGCGGTGCCCGCGGACGCGACACCATGAGGGGCGGACGCGGGCGGGACGACTTGAGCGGCGGGCGCGGCAGGGACGCCCAGCGAGGGGGGCGCGCCCGCGATCGACTTGACGGAGGCGCCGGGCAGGACCACTGCCGCGGAGGCCCCGGCAAGGACCGCTCTCAGCGCTGCGAGCGCTGAGGCGGGAGGCGCAGCGCCGCCGAGGCGGCGCTCGTTGAAGGGCGCGGTCGCCCTCGGGCGGCCGCGCGCTTCGCCATGCTCGGGGCGCTGACGGATATTAGGATCGCCTCCGAGCCAGCGAGGGAGGCAGATGGCGGTAGCGGCCGAGGTTCTGACCGACGCGCAGCGGGCGACGCTCGCGGCGCTCTGCGACACGTACGTGCCCGCCGTTGAGTCGGACACGCCCGACCCGGTCGAGCGCGAATTCATGGCGCGATCCGCGAGCGACATGGCGATACCCGCGCGGATCGAGGCGACGGTGGCCGACACCATGACCCCCGACGAGCTCGCCGGCTTCGCCGGCTTGCTCGATGCGCTTGCCGGACACGGGATCGCCGATCTTCCGGTGGAGGCGCGGACGGAGCTCGTCCACGGAACCGTCCAGTCCGACCCCGAGGCCAAGTTCGCCTCGAGGCGACTCAAGGCGCTGGCGATGCTGCTCTTCTACGCCCTTCCGGACGAGCAGGGCCAAAACCCGAACTGGGAGGCGATCGGGTACCCGGGCCCGATCTCCGCGCCGCCGTCGCCGAAGAGGCGCCCGAAGACGATCACGGTCCAGGAGGTCGAGGGGGACGAGGCCACGCTGACCGCCGACGTCTGCGTCGTCGGCTCCGGCGCGGGCGGCTCGGTGATCGCGGCCGAGCTGGCGGCGGCCGGCAAGAGCGTGCTCGTGCTCGAGATGGGCGGGTACCGGAACGAGCAGGACTTCAAGCAGCTCGAGCTGCCCGCGATGCAGGAGCTCTACTACGGCGCCGGGCTCGCCGCGTCGGAGGACGGGCTCGATCGCGGTGCTCGCCGGCTCCACGCTCGGCGGCGGCACGGTCGTGAACTACATGAACTGCATCCGAACGCCCGAGCCGATCCGGCGCGAGTGGGCCGCGCACGGCCTGGACGGCCTGGACGACCCGGCCTACGAGGCCGACCACATCGACGCGGTCGCCGACCGGCTCGGCGCCAACACGGAGGCGACGAAGCAGAACGGGACGCATCGGCAGCTCATGGAGGCGCTCGACGCCAGCGGGCTCGAGCATCGGCCGATCGTGCGCAACGCGACGCTCGACGACGACCCGGCAGTACTGCGGCTACTGCTCGTTCGGCTGCCAGCAGGGCTGCAAGCGGTCGGCGATGAAGTCCTGGCTGCAGGACGCCTCCGACGCGGGCGCGCACTGCGTCATCGGCTGCTACGCCGAGCGGATCGTCGGTCGAGGCCGGGCGGCGGGCGTCGAGGCCACCGTCACGCGCGAGGACGGCTCGGGTCACGCGCCTCACGGTCAAGGCGCCCACGGTGGTGGTCGCGTGCGGGGCGGTCGAGTCGCCGGCGCTGCTCCTGCGCTCCGGGATCGGCGGCCCGGCGGTCGGCAAGAACCTCCGCCTGCATCCGGCGTACGTCGTCATGGGCATCTACGACGAGCCGATCGAGGGCTGGTCGGGGCAGATCCAGTCGCTCGTCTCGGACGCGTTCGCGGACGCTCGAGGACGGCCACGGCTTCCTGGTCGAGGCGTCAGGATCGTCCCCGGCCTGTTCGCCGCGTCCTTCCCCTGGGACGACGGCGCCGTCACAAGGAGCTCATGCACATGCTCCGCTGGCACGCGCCGTTCATCACGGTCGCCCGCGACCACGGCGCGGGCGAGGTGACGATCGACGACCTCGGGCGGGCGGTGGTCCGCTGGGGGCTCGACGACGAGATGGACGCCCGCCTGGCGGTCAGGGCCCACGTGGAGCTCGCACTCCTGCATCGCGCCGCCGGTGCGCAGGAGATCTTCACGAGCCATCGCGCACCCTGCGCTGGCGCCACGGGGAGGACTTCGACGCCTTCTTGGCGCGGGTCGAGGCGGCGTCGTACGCGCCGGGCGACGTGGCGTGCTTCAGCGCCCACCAGATGGGGTCATGCCGGATGGGCGCCGACCCGGCGACGTCGGTGGCCGACGGCCGCGGGGAGTTCCACGACGCGAGCGGCGTCTGGATCGGCGATGGGTCGGCGTTCCCGACCGCGCCTGGGGTGAACCCGATGATCTCGATCATGACCCTGGCGCACCGGACCGCGGAGATGATCCTGGAGGCCGGCTGAGGGTTCCCAAGCTCGGCGCGTCGAGCGGACCGTCGCGCACCCCTCTAGCGCCGGCCTAGCACCACCTCGCCACCAGCTGGCCGGCTGCATTCTGGTTCGCTCTCGCGTTGGACAGCTTTTCTTCGTGCTGCGATCTTGAAGGCAATATGTGTCACACCCGGCTGCTTGCGCAAGCGGTGGCCGGATCTCCCCGACCAGCCCGGGACGCTCTATCTCGGCGTCGGATCTCGCCGAGCTGTCCGTGCCTCCCTCTCGCCCGCGTTACGGCCCGAGTCCAGGACGTGTCGACGGAACTGGCGCTCGAACTCCGGCCACCACGGCGGCTGCGGGGGCTCGTCAGGTGAGGGGTTTCTCGGCCCGTCGCTGTCCGGCCGGTCCGGCCGCCGGCGCGGCACCATGATCGGCAGCACGGCGGCGGCAAACCCGAACGTGATCGCCGCGGCTGCGACGGAGACCAGCGCTCCGTGGGAGTCGCCGGTCCCGAGCCCGCGGACCGCAGCGAGCACCAGGTAGGTGGCGGACAGGAGCCCCAGCCGGCGAGCCATCGGCGGCGAGACATCATCGTTTCGACCATACATCGGGGTACGTGTGCGACGCCACCGGGGCGCAAGTTCAGGCATTCGCACTCGTGAGCGCCACCGCGTGGTCGACGAAGCGTCCGGCGAGCTCGATCCCCACCGCGGTGGACTGACCGATGCGGGCGCCCGCCTCATCGAGCAGCGGTGTCGGGTCCAGGCCCGCCGCCATCAGATCCGGATCGTCCCGGTAGCTCCCGATCCAATCGCCCAGCATCTCCCGCGTGATCTCGGCGTGGAACTGCACGCCCCAGGCTCGGCCGAGCCGGAAGGCCGCGATCCGCCCGCCGCCGAGAGCGAGCGCGGTGGCGTCTCGGGGCAACGGCGTCTCGAAGCTGTGCCACTCGAACGCCGCGAAGCGCTCGGGGAGCCCGCCCACCACCGGGTCTTTCCGCCCTTCCGAGGTGAGCGTCACCTCGTGCCAGCCCACGTCGGGGGCCTCCATCCGCCGCGCCGGCGTTCCGGCCGCTTCGCCGAGGAGCTCCGCGCCCAGGCACACGCCCAGCACCGGCGTGCCGGCGCCCAGTAGCCCGGCTAGCCAGCGCTTCTCGGCCCGCAGCCACGGGTGCTCGTCGTCCTGGTCCGGGTGCATCCCGCCGCCGAGCAAGATCGCCGCGTCGAACCCCTCCTGCGGCGCAGAGGAGTCCGCCGGAACCCACGCCACGAGCTCATGGCCACGCTCGGCGATCGGCTGCTCGAACACGCCGGGACCGGCGTCGCCTTGGTGCACGACCGCCAGGACCCGCATCTACTGCGGTGTCACGTACGCGCCCGTGATGCCTCCGTCGACCAGGAAGGTCGACGCGTTGACGTACGACGAGTCGTCGCTCGCGAGGAAGAGCGCCGCGTACGCGATCTCGCGTGGCTCGGCGAATCGCCCCATCGGCACGTGGACCAGCCGTCGGGCGGCGCGTTCCGGGTCCTTCGCGAACAGCTCCTCGAGCAGCTCCGTGTTGACCGGGCCGGGGCAGAGGGCGTTCACCCGCACGCCCCGGCGCGCGAACTCCACTCCGAGCTCGCGCGAGAGCGCCACCACGCCACCCTTCGACGCCGTGTAGGAGATCTGCGACGTCGCCGCGCCCATCTCGGCGACGAACGAAGCCGTGTTGATCACGGAGCCCCCGCCCGTCTCGAGCAGGTGCGGAATGCCGTGCTTGCAGCAGAGGAACACCGATCGAAGGTTCACGTCCTGCACCCGCTGCCAGGCCTCGAGCGAGGTGTCGAGCACCGACACGTCGTCCTCGGGCGCGATGCCGGCGTTGTTGAAGAGGACGTCGACGCGACCCAGCTCCTCCCGCACCCGGCGATACGCGTCCTCCACCTGCCGCTCGTCGGCCACATCGGCCGAGAGGCAGAGGGCGCCCGGGGAATCGCTCTGGAGGTCGACGCCGACGACGGTCGCCCCCTCCTCCTCGAACAGCAGCGCACTTTCCCGGCCGATGCCCTGCGCCGCGCCGGTCACCACGCAGACCTTTCCGGAGAGGCGCCCGGCGGCTGCCATCTACGGCTCCGTGGAGACGTATACGTTCTTCAGCTCGGTGTAGTGCTCGAGCGCGTGCGGGCCGAGCTCACGCCCCACGCCGGACTGCTTGAAGCCGCCGAAGGGCGTGGCCACCCTCACCGCGGTGTTGGAGTTGATCGACAGCGCACCGGTGTCGATCGCGCGCGCCACGCGCAGCGCCTTTGCCCCGTCGCGTGTCCAGATCGAGCCGGAGAGGCCGTAGGGCGTGTCGTTCGCCAGGCGCACCGCGTCGGCCTCGTCGTCGAACGGGATCAGGCACGCCACCGGCCCGAAGATCTCCTCGCGCGCCGCGCGGTCGTCGTTCGAGACCGGGGCGAGCACGGTGGGGGGGAACCAGTAGCCGGGACCCTCCGGGGCCGACCCTCGGATCGCCACCGGCGCCTCGTCGGGAACGTACGAGCCCACCTCCTCGAGCCGGTCCGCCGAGATCAGCGGGCCCATCTCGGTCCGCTCGTCGAGCGGGTCGCCCACCGTCAGCTGTTCCACGGCCGGCTCCAGCGCCTCGGTGAAGCGGTCGAGCGCCGACCGCTCGACCAGGATGCGCGAGCGCGCGCAGCAGTCCTGACCGGCGTTGCCGAACACGGCGATCGGAGCGCTGGCGGCCGCCCGCTCGAGGTCCGCGTCGGCGAACACGACGTTCGCCGACTTGCCGCCCAGCTCGAGCGTGACGCGCTTGATGGTGCCCGCTGCCCCGGCCGCGATGCCGCGCCCCACCTCGGTGGACCCCGTGAAGGCGACCTTCGCGACGTCGGGGTGCTCCACGAGCCGGCGCCCGCACACGCTGCCCGGCCCCACGACGACGTTCACGACACCCTCCGGCACGCCCGTCTCGACCGCGATTCGCTCGAGCTCGAGCGCGGTCAGCGGGGTGAGCTCCGCCGGCTTCAACACGACCGTGTTGCCCGCGGCGAGGGCCGGAGCCACCTTCCAGGAGGCGATCGCGAGCGGGAAGTTCCACGGCACGATCAGGCCGACCACTCCGAGCGGCTCGCGGAACGTGAGGTCGACGCCTCCAGCCACCGGGATCGTGTCCCCTAGCAGCCGCTCGGGACCGGCGGCGAAGTAGCGGAACGTGTCGGCCACCATCCCCATCTCGCCGCGCGCGTCCGAGATCGGCTTGCCGACGTTGCGTGCCTCGAGCCGGGCCAGCTCGTCCACGCGCCGCTCTAGCTCATCGGCCAGGCGGTGGAGGAGGCGCGAGCGGTCGGCCGGGGCCACCGAGCGCCACTCCTCGAACGCGGCCGCCGCGCGCTCCACCGCGGCGTCCGTCTCCTCCACGCCCGCGCGCGGCAGCTCGGCCAGCACCTGCTCGGTGGCGGGCTCGAGGACGTCGATCACACGGTGACCGTACTAGCGGGCCACTAGCCGCGCTCGAACATGCGGCGGCGCTCGTAGTCGGTCACGACCTCGTCGAACAGCCGCTGCTCGGTGCGCCCGTAGTTGAGGTAGTGCGCCCAGACGTCCTCGCCGAACGCCTGCTTGGCGAAGTCGCTCCCCTCCCAGAGCTCGACCGCCTCGCGCGAGCGAGTCGACGGGAACGGCTCGGCCTCGGCCTCGGCGTAGGCGTTGCCCTTGAGCTCCGGGCCGGGGTCGGTCTCGTTCTCGATCCCGTCGAGCCCGGCGGCGAGCAGCGCCGCGTAGCCGAGGTAGGGGTTCACGTCGGCGCCCGGGATCCGGCACTCGACGCGCCGCGACTGGCCGTGGCCGACGATGCGGAAGCCGCAGGTGCGGTTGTCGCGGCCCCAGGAGATCGAGGTCGGCGCCCAGCTCTCGGCCGCGTAGCGCTTGTAGGAGTTGATCGACGGCGCGACGAACAGCGCCAGCTCGCGGACGTGGGCGCGCATGCCCGCCGAGGAAGTGGCGGAAGACGTCGGTCTCCTCGTCGCCGTCGACGAACGCGCTCTTGCCGTCGGCGCCGACGAGGCTCGAGTGGATGTGGCAGGAGCTGCCGATGTCCTTCTCGGACGGCTTGGCCATGAAGGTCGCCGAGATCCCGTTCAGGAAGGCGATCTCCTTGACCCCGTTCTTGTAGATCGTGTGGCGGTCGGCGGAGGTGACCGCGTCGGCGTAGCGGGTGTTGACCTCGTGCTGGCCGTACCAGGCCTCGCCCTTGGAGAACTCGACCGGGATCCCGGCGGCGTGCATGCCGCGGCGGATCGGGCCCAGGTACTGCTCGTCCATCGTCGTCGCGAGGACGTGGTAGTCGAGGATGTAGGGGATCGTCGGGGTCAGGTCGCGGTAGTCCTTCTCGTAGGCCTCGGCGTAGCTCTCCTTGTAGAGGTAGAACTCGAGCTCGGAGGCGAACATCGGCGTGTAGCCCATCTCGCGCGCGCGCTCGTACTGGGCGATCAGCACCTGGCGCGGCGAGGCGACGACCGGGCGAGCCGTCGTGGTTGGCGACGTCGCAGAGCACCAGCGCCGTGCGGTCGAGCCACGGGATCCGGCGCAGCGTCGCCAGGTCGGGGACGATCGCGAAGTCGCCGTAGCCCCTCTCCCAGTTGGCCATCTCGTAGCCGGGCACGGGCTCCATCTCCATGTCGAGGGCGAGCAGGTAGTTGCAGCCCTCGATCCCGTGCTCGACGACCTCGTCGAGGAAGTACTCGACCTGGATCCGCTTGCCGAACAGCCGCCCCTGCATGTCGGTGAAGGCGGTGACGACGGTGTCGATCGTGCCCGCCTCGGCCTCCTTGCGGAGGTCGTCGAGCGAGAGCATCCCGGCGGTGCCGCCCGGGCCGCCGGGCCGCTGGCGCGCTCGCGCCGGTGCTCGCCTGGCGCGCCGGGCTCAGTCGCGCGTGACCTCGTCCTCCTCGAGGGTGCGCACCGGGCCCTGTGTACCTGTTCTTCGCCGAGACCAGGCCACCAGATCGCCGACGATCAGCCGAGCACGAGGAGCCAGCGGCGAGTAGTTGACCGTCGTGATGTCGAAGTCGTCGTTCCACGGCACCGACGCGTGGCGTGAACGGCAGGCGACAGGCGTGATCACGACGACGACCACGAAGATGATCGCCAGGATGTTGACGAGCCTGTACCTGCGGCCCGAGGTTCCAGGGCCCGGGCTCGAAGGAGTCTCCCGCGCGCAGCCGCAGGTACACCGGGATGATGTAGGCGATGTAGAGCCCGACGGTGCAGATCCCGGTGATCGCGGAGAACGCCCACGGCGATGCCGGCGGCGTTGCTCCACAGCGCCGGGATCGTGATCACGCAGCGCGAAGAACGACACCGCGATCACCGCGTAGAGCGGCACCCGGTCGCGGTTGAGCCGGCGGAACAGCGCCCAGCCCGGCATCCCCCGGTCGCGCGAGAACGCGTACCAGGTGCGCGAGGCGCTGGTCAGGCCGGCCGCGACGCAGAAGATCTGCCCGACCGTCGCGATCAGGATCACCATCTTCGCCGCCCACGGAGTCGAGGGCGCTGGTGAAGATCGCGATCACGAACCGCCGCCGGCGTCGTTGACCGCCTGCGACGTCGTTGGCGGCGAACAGGAAGGCGAGCAGCACGAACCAGCCGATCAGCGCCGAGAAGAACACCGAGCGCCACACGCCCTGGGCCGCGGCCATCGCCGCGCCGCGGGTCTCCTCGGCGGTGTGCGCCGAGGCGTCGTAGCCGGTCTGCGTGTACATGGTCAGCAGGAAGCCGAGCGGCAGGACCAGGAACCAGAAGCCGAGCGCTGCCGGTCGCACCGCCGTCGAAGCCGGTGTTGTTGATCCGCTCGCCGAAGACGAAGCTGGCGCTCTGGTGGTCGTCGGGGACGAAGACCAGCAGGCCGATGATCACCGCGACGCCGAGGACG
The DNA here is from genome assembly GCA_963808955.1 of uncultured Thermoleophilaceae bacterium. Lineage (GTDB taxonomy): Bacteria > Actinomycetota > Thermoleophilia > Solirubrobacterales > Thermoleophilaceae > CAWEHQ01. The sequence goes on from CAWEHQ010000004.1 coordinate 123,416, forward strand.
TGCCAGCCGACCGAGATGTTGTTGAGCAGCGCCAGGAGCTGGTCGCCGAAGATGTTCAGCACGGTGACGAACGCCGAGGATGATCAGGAACAGCAGCGAAGGTCTCGGCTGAGCACGTGCACGTCGTCGCCGAAGTTGACGCCGAGGATGTCGAGCCCGTAGAGGCCGAGCAGGGAGTCCAGGAAGAACGCCGCGCCGTAGCCGACCGACGCGACGATGCCGATCAGGCCGACGATGTTGAACCAGCCGGTCATCCAGCTCCAGCCCTTGCCGCCGAGCGTCGTGCGCCCACCAGTAGGGACCGCCCGCGGTCGGGTACGCCGAGGTCAGCTCGGCCATCGAGAAGGCGACCATGAGCACGAAGACGCAGAGCACCGGCCAGCCGATCGAGATCGCGATCGGGCCGCCGTTCTGCCACGCGAAGGCGAAGTTCGTGAACGTCCCGGCGAGGACCGAGATGATCGTGAACGAGATCGCGAAGTTGGTGAACCCGGACCAGGCGCGTGAGAGCTCCTGCTTGTAGCCGAGCTCGGCGAGCTCCTGCTCGTCGCGGGTGCTCTCGGCCGGAGGCGGTGGCTCGGCGGCTCGCCATTCTCTTGTCTCCTCCCCTCGCTATCTACAGCGCGCATCGACGATGATGTGACGATCCGAACTATCGACGAACCGACCCTACGCTCCCGCGCGGACCGGTGTCAAGAGCGTGAAAGGAGAATCGCTCCGCAGTGAGCGCCGATGGACGCCGAGGTCGCAGTCGTCGGGGCGGAGTCGTGGGTGCTGCGTCGGCGCTCGCCCTGGCGCGCCGCGGGCGCCCGAGTGGTGCTGCTCGAGGCGGAGGCCGAGCCGGGGCTGGGTGCGAGCGGGACCAACTCCGGCATCCTCCACACCGGCTTCGACTCGACCCCCGGAGAGCTCGAGACCGAGCTGATCCTTCGCTCCGCTGAGCTGCGCGACGAGCTGCTCGCCGCGCTCGAGCTTCCGATCTGCGCTGCGGCGCCGAGCTGCGTCCCGCCGACGACCCGCAGCGCGAGGCGGTCGCCGCCCTGGCCCGCGGCGCGGATCGGAACGGCGTCGAGGCGATCCTGCGCGACGACGGCACGCTGTCGGTCCCCGGCGAGGCGGTCACCGATCCGGTGGCCTACACGCTCGCGCCTCGCAGCCGCGGCCGAGCGCCACGGCGCCGACGTGCGGACCGGGTTCCGTGTCGAGGCGGTTCGGCGCGCGGATGGCGGGGTCACGGTCGCGGAGCCGGGCGGCGAGGCCGTCGCCGTCCGGGTGGTCGTGAACTGCGCGGGCCTGCGGGCCGACGAGGTCGCCGCGGCTGGCGGGCGACCGGTCCTTCGAGATCTACCCGCGCAAGGGCGAGTTCCTGGTCTTCGACGCCGCCGGCCGGCGAGGAGCTCCGAGCGGATCCTGCCTCCCGGTCCCGAGCGGAGGCACCAAGGGGGTGCTGGTCTTCCCGACGCTCGACGGCAAGGTGGTGGCCGGGCCCGACCGCGGTCGACCTCGAGGACAAGGACGATTGGCGCGTCCGGCCGCAGGCGGCCGACGAGATCGTGCCCAAGGCCGCGCCGATGCTGCCGCTGGCTCGAGGACCGCGGAGCCGATCGCCGCCTACGCCGGGCTGCGGCCCGCCGGCGTCCGGGGCGTCAACTACCTGATCGCGCCATCCGCGGCGACTGCCGGGGCTCGATCAACGTCGGCGGCGATCCGATCGACCGGGCTCACCGCGTCGCCGGCGATCGCCGAGCACGTCTGCGCGCTCGTCGCCGATGCCGGCGTGGCGCTCGGCGAGCCCGCGCCGCTCGAGCCGCCGCTCGCGACCGCCCGCGCCCGGGGCCGTGGTGGCGCAGGACGGCGGCGTGGCACGCGAGTGGAGCGCCGAGCGAGCCGCGATGACCCTGCTGCTCGGGATCGACGAGGGCACCTCGGCCGTCAAGGCGGTGCTCTACGACGCCGACCTGCGGCCGCTGGCCGAGGCGCGCCGCGAGAAGGCGCTCGCCGCACCCGCGGCCCGGCTGGGTGGAGCAGGACCCCGAGGACGTGCTCGGCGGCGGTCGTGGACGCGGTCGCCGAGCTGCTCGACGCGCGCCGACGGCGAGGTGGCGGCGTGCGGCCTCGACCACCAGGGCGAGTCGGTGCTCGCCTGGGACGCCGAGAGCGGGCGGCCGCTCACCCCGATCGTCACCTGGCAGGACAAGCGCTCGCAGGAGGTGCTCGACCGGCTCGAGGCCGACGGGCCGCGCCGACGAGGTGCGCGAGCGCAGCGGGATGCCGCTCGACCCCTACTTCTCGGCCGGCAAGCTCGCCTGGCTGCTCGAGCACGACGCCGGCGGTGGCCGGGCGCGCGCGACGCCGGCACGCTGCGGCTCGGCACCGTCGACTCGTTGCTCTGCGACCGGCTCGGCGCCGGGCTTCGCCACCGATCCCTCCACCGCGTCGCGCACGCAGCTCGCGCCGGGCGCCCGACTGGGACCCGCGAGCTGCTCGAGGCCTTCGGCGTGCCCGGCGAGGCGCTGCCGGCGATCGCGGACACCGCCGGCGACCTCGGCGTGCTGCGCCACGAGCTGGCCGGTCGGAGCTGCCGCTGCGCGCGCGCTGCGTGGACCAGCAGGCCGCGCTCGCGGGCGCCGGCTGCGTGGAGCCCGGGCGCGTCAAGGCGACCTACGGCACCGGCGTGTTCGTGCTCGCGCACGCCGGCGACGAGCGCCCGCGAGCCGAGCGGCGGCCTGCTGCCGACGGTCGCCTGGCGGGTGGGCGGGCGGGTCGAGTACGCGCTCGACGGCGGCGTGTTCACCGCCGGCGCGCTGCTCGAGTGGCTGAGCCGCGACCTCGGCCTCGCCGCCGACCCGCCGGCGCTCGCCGCGCTCGCGGCCGAGGTCGAGGACGCCGGCGGGCGTGCGGGTGCTGCCGGCGCTCGCCGGGCTCGGCGCGCCCTGGTGGCGGCCGGACGCGCGCGCGGTGATCGCCGGGCTGACCGCCGGCGCCCGCGCCCGGCGCACGTCGCGCGGGCCGCGCTCGAGGCGATCGCCTGGCGCGTGGCCGACGTGCTCGCCGCGGTCCGCGAGAGCGCGCCCGTCGAGATGCTGCGGGTGGACGGCGGGCTCACCCGCGACCCGCTGCTGCTCCAGCTCCAGGCCGACGCCGCGGGCGTCGCGGTCGAGCGCGGCGCGGTCGACGCGACCGCGGCGGGCGCGGCCGCGCTGGCCGCGGTCGGCGCCGGCGTCTGACCTCGACGCGAGGAGATCGGCGAGCGCGTGCCGGCCGGCGAGCGCGTGGAGCCGCGGACGCGACGACGCGTGGCGGGAGCGCGAGCGCACCGCCTGGCGCGCGTTCGTCGAGCGCGCGGCCGACCTGTAGCGCTGGAGGGCTGTCTCGAAACCCCGACGGGGCCTCTCCGACCACGATTGGTATCGAGACAGCCTCTAGACCGGCGTCCGCTGCCGGGGACGCGAGGGGGAGCGGTTGCCGCGCGGGCGATCGACGTACGACCAGAACTCGCGCTCGAAGTCGGGCCACCACGGCGGCGTCGGTGGCCGGTCGTCGCCTCCGCCGGGGCCGCCGCCCTCGTCGTCGTCACCGGGGTCGTCGCCGCGCGGTGCGAGCAGCGGAAGCAGAACGGCGATCAGGAGGGCCGTGACCGCGGCGCTGGCGGCGAACACCAGCGCCGCACGCTCGTCTCCCACCGCCACCAGCTCAACCAGGCCCACGGCGGCGTAGATGCCGGCGAGTCCGAAGCCGGCCACCGAGAGGTGGGTGCGAAACGACACCAGGGCAAAAGTACCACGGGTGCGCCGTCGTGAAAACCTGTGAGATTCGACGCGATGGCCCGCTGCTTCGTGACCCGGTCCTTGCCCGGGGGCGCACTCGACCGCCTCCGATCCGAGCACGAGGTGGATGTCTGGGAGGAGCGGCTCCCGCCGCCGCGCGAGGCGCTGATGGACCGGGTCGCCGGCGTCGAGGGCCTCCTGTGCCTGCTCACCGACACCGTCGACCGCGGGCTGATCGAAGCCGCCCCCGACCTGCGGGTGATCTCGAACTATGCGGTCGGATCCGACAACGTGGACCGAGACGCCGCGTCGGAGAGAGGAATCCCCGTCGGCGTGACCCCGGACGTCCTCACCGAGGCCACCGCCGACCTGGCGTTCGCGCTCCTCCTCGCGGCGGCGCGCCGGATCGTCGAGGCGGACGCCGAGGCCCGCAATGGGGAGTGGCTGACCTGGGAGCCGGCGCGCCTCTTGGGGCAGGAGGTCCACGGCGCGACGCTCGGGATCGTGGGAATGGGCCGCATCGGCCGCGCAGTTGCCGAGCGGGCGAGCGGATTCGGAATGACCGTCGTCCACAGCGGTAGGTCGGGCGGCGTGCCGCTGGACGAGCTGCTCAGCGCGTCCGACTTCGTCTCCATCCACTGTCCGCTCACCCCGGAAACGCACGGGCTGATCGGCGAGCGGGAGCTCCGGCTGATGCGGCCCACCGCGGTGCTTGTGAACACGGCTCGCGGACCGATCGTCCACGGCGACGCCCTCCTGCGCGCGCTCGAGGAGGGCTGGATCGCCGCTGCGGCACTCGACGTGATCGACCCCGAGCCGCCCCCGGCCGACCACCCCTTGCTCACCGCGCCCAAGCTGACGATCGTGCCCCACATCGGGTCGGCCACGCACGCCACGCGCGAGCGGATGGCCGACCTCGCCGTGGACAACCTCCTCGCGGGCCTCGCCGGACGCCCGCTGCCGGCGCCGGCGACCTAGCGCCGCTCGCCGCCCACGCGGGTCGAGTTATGCCTCGTATGGAGGTAGAAGTCGACCCAGGTCGCCAGCAGGCCGCGCTAGCCGCCCAGCCGGCGTACCAGCTCCACCAGGGTCCTCACCCCGAAGCCCGAGGCGCCGCTGCCCACGTAGGGGCGGCTCATTCCCCACGCCGTGCCCGCGATGTCCATGTGGACCCACGGACGGTCGTCCACGAACTGGCGCAGGAACTCGGCCGCGTAGCTCGACATCGCCTTGCGCTGTTCGGAGGCGTTGGTCAGGTCCGCGTAGCGACCCTTGGTCAGCTCGTAGAACTCCGGGTGGAGCGGCAGGCGCCAGCCCAGCTCACCGGTCGCGGTGCAGGCGGCGTCGACCTCTCCGTACCAGTCGTCGTCGTTCGAGAACAGCCCGGCGTAGGTGGAGCCGAGCGCGACGATGATCGCGCCGGTGAGCGTGGCCAGGTCGACGATGCGGTCGGCACCCTGGTCGACCGCGTAGGCGAGCGCGTCGGCGAGCAGCAGGCGGCCCTCGGCGTCGGTGTTGTTGACCTCGATCGTCTTGCCGTTCATCGCCGTCACGATGTCTCCCGGCTTGACCGCCCGCCCGCTCGGCATGTTCTCGGTCGACGGCACGATCGCCGTGACGCGCCCCGGGAGCCCGAGCTTGGCGATCGCGTCCATCGCCTCGGTCACCGCGGCGCCGCCCGACATGTCGAACTTCATCTCGTGCATCTTTCCGCTCGGCTTGATCGAAATGCCGCCGGTGTCGAACGTCACCGCCTTGCCGACCAGAGCCAGGTGGGGGCCGCGATCGCCGCCCTCGACGAGACCGCCGTCGTAGCGCAGCACGATCAGTCGCGGCTCCTCGTAGGTGCCCTGCGCCACCGAGGCGAACGCGCCCATCCCGAGCCCGACGATCCCCTCGTGGTCGAACGTCTCGAGCTCGAGCGACCCGTGGGCGTCGGCCAGCTCCGCCGCGCGCGCCGCAAGGTATACCGGGGTGGCCACGTTCGCGGGCTGGTTCTGGAGATCGCGCGCGGCGTTCTGGGAGTCGGCCGCGATCGCCGCCCGCTCGACCTCCGCCTCCACGTCCGTGTCGGCGACGACCTCGAGCGACCCCACCCGCCGATCGCCATCGTCGTTGCCCTCGTTCGACTTGAACTGGTCGAAGCGGTAGAGCGAAAGGAGCGTTCCCTCGACGAGCGCGCCGGCGGTGGCGCCGGGGTCGGCCTCCAGGGCCCCGTCCGGAACGGCCCACGACAGCGCCCGCGTGCCCAGCTCGCCCGCACGACCGGCCGCCGCCGCGGCGGCCACGCGCGCCCGCTCGGGATCGAACTCGTCGCGCGACCCGAGTCCCACGACGATCAGTCGGCGCCCACCCTCGTGCGTCACCGCGACCTTCCGCAGCGCCGGCCTCGCTTCGCCTGACTCGGCCAGGTCCCGGACGGCGGGATCGCTCGGCGAATCGCCCTCGAACAGCGCCACGACGCGGGTGTCGGCGCTCGTGTCGTCGGGCGAGCCGCGGCGGAATTCGACGCTGATCGGCGGCATCGCGCGCGGGAGTCTAGAGAGCGGCACCTGCTGGGCCGCGCGGAGGATAGGCTGATGCCGTGGCGCAGCTCGTACTCGGTCCGCTCCTCCGCTACGTCGACGAGACGCGGGCCACGGTCTGGGTCGAGACCGACGCGCCCTGCGAGGTCGAGGTCCTCGGCGACCGGGCCCGGACGTTCGCCGTCGAGGGGCACCACTACGCGCTGGTCTGCATCTCCGGGCTCGAGCCCGCCTCGTCCACCGAGTACGAGGTCAGGTTGGACGGCGAACGGCGGTGGCCCGAGCCGGAGTCGCCGTATCCCCCCAGCGTGATCAGGACCCCCGCCACGGGCGAGGCACTCGAGCTCGCGTTCGGGTCGTGCCGCGTCGGGGTACCCCACGAACCGCCCCATGTCCTGATGAAGGACGATGACCCCGAGGGGCGGGAGCTTGATGCCCTGGTCGCGCTCGGCGAGCGGATGCGGGGCGAGTCCGACTCGCGGTGGCCGGACGCGCTGCTGTTCCTGGGAGACCAGGTCTACGCCGACGAGGTCTCGCCCGCCACCCAGGAGAGGATCTCCGCGCGGCGAGGTCCTGAATCCGATCCCCAAGAGGAGGTCGCGGACTTCGAGGAGTACACCTGGCTCTACCGCGAATCGTGGGCCGACCCTCCGATCCGCTGGCTCCTTTCGACGGTGCCCACGGTGATGATCTTCGACGACCACGACGTCCACGACGACTGGAACACCTCGTGGGCGTGGGTCCAGTCGATGCGCCGCAAGCCGTGGTGGCACGAGCGCATGGTGGGCGCGGGCATCTCGTACTGGCTGTACCAGCATCTCGGGAATCTGTCGCCGAGCGAGCTAGCGGAGGATGAGCTCTTCGATCGAGTTCGGAACGAGGACGACGCCACCGCCATCCTGCGTGACTTCGCGGCCGACGCGGACCGCGAGGCGAGCGGCATCCAGTGGAGCTTCCACCGCGACTTCGGCCGCACCCGCCTGCTGATGATCGACTCGCGTGCAGGCCGGGTGCTGAACGGGGATCGGCGCATGATGGTCGACGAGGACGAGTGGCGCTGGATCGAGGACCACGCGACCGGCGACTTCGACCACCTGGTGCTCGGCACGTCGCTGCCCTTCCTACTGGCGCCCGGCCTGCACCACCTCGAGGCGTGGAACGAGGCCGTGTGCGATGGGGCGTGGGGACAGGGAGCCGCGGGGGTCGGCGAGCGGATCCGCCAGGCGGTCGACCTGGAGCACTGGGCCGCCTTCAGGGACTCGTTCGACAGGCTCACCGAGCTGATCAGGTCGGTCGGCTCGGGGGAGCGCGGTGAGCCTCCCGCGACGATCCTGATCCTCTCGGGCGACGTCCACCACGCCTACCTGGCAGAGGCCGGCTTCCCACCGGGCTCCGGCGTCAGTAGCGCGGTCCTTCAGGCGGTGTGCTCTCCGATCCGCAACCCGCTGGGGCTTTCCGAGCGAAGGGTGATGCGGGCGGCCATCTCGCGCCCCGTGGCCGCCGTCACCAGGCTCCTGGCGCGCTCCGCGGGCGTCCCGGACCCGGCTATCCGCTGGCGCTTTGTTCAGGAGCCTGCGTTCGACAACCAGGTCGGCTTCCTCAACCTCGACGGCCGCTCGGCGAGGGTTCGCATCGAGAAGACCGTGGCGAGCGACTGGCCGATCCGTCGGCTCCACCGCTCGCTCGACCGCGAGGTGGTGATCGACGAGCGCGAGACGGAGTTCGGCCGCCCGGACGCCGGCCCGCTCGAGAGCGAGCCGGCGCTCGGACCGCGCCCCTAGCTAGTCCTCTTCCTTCTGGCGCTCCTTGATCCGGCCCTCGAGCTGGTCCATCACGCTCGGGTCGCGCAGCGTCGTTACGTCGCCCACCTCGCGGCCCTCGGCGATGTCGCGCAGCAGCCGGCGCATGATCTTGCCCGACCGCGTCTTCGGCAGGTCGTCGGCCCAGATCACCCGCTTGGGACGGGCCAGCTTCCCGATCTTCTTCGCCACGTGCTCGCGAATGTCGTCGATCAGCTCGTCCGAGCCGTCGAGGTCGCCCTCGAGCGTGACGAACGCGCACACCGCCTGGCCGGAGTCCTCGTCGTACTGCCCGATGACTGCCGACTCGGCGACCTTCGAGTGCGACACGATCGCCGACTCGATCTCAGCCGTCGACATGCGGTGGCCAGACACGTTCAGCACGTCGTCGATCCGCCCGATGATCCAGAAGTAGCCGTCCTCGTCCTTGCGCGCGGCGTCGCCGACGAGGTACGTCTCAGGCCCGAACCGCTCGAAGTACGTCTCCTTGAAGCGGTCCTCGTCCCGGTAGAGCGTCCGGAGCATCCCCGGCCACGGGCGCCGCAGCACGAGCAGGCCCTGGCCGCCCTCGACCTCCTCATCGGACGACTCGTCGAACACGGCCGCGTCGACACCCGGCAGCGGATGCGTGGCTGAGCCCGGCTTCGTCGACGTGATCCCCGGCAGCGGCGAGATGAGGATGTGCCCCGTCTCGGTCTGCCACCAGGTGTCGACGATCGGACAGCGCTCACCGCCGATCACCTTGTGGTACCAGAGCCACGCCTTCGGGTTGATCGGCTCACCGACCGTTCCGAGCAACCGCAGCGCGGACAGGTCGTGACGGTTCGGGTACTCCGCGCCCCACTTGATGCAGGCGCGAATCGCGGTGGGGGCGGTGTAGAAGATCGTCACGCCGTAGCGCTCGCACAGCTCCCACCAGATGTCCTTGTCCGGGTAGTCGGGCGCGCCCTCGTAGAGCACCGAGGTGAGCCCGTTCGCCAGCGGTCCGTAGACGATGTACGAGTGGCCGGTTACCCAGCCCACATCCGCCGAGCACCAGAACACGTCCTGGTCCGGCTTGACGTCGAACACGTACTTCGTGGACGACGCGACCCCCGTGAGGTAGCCGCCGGTCGTGTGCAGGATGCCCTTGGGCTTCGCCGTCGACCCTGACGAGTAGAGGATGAACAGCGGATGCTCCGCGTCGAGCGGCTCAGCGGGACACTCGTCGTCGGCCTGCTCCAGGACGTCGTCGTACCAGGCGTCGCGGCCGTCGGACATCGGCGCGTCGTCGTCGGTGTTCCGCACCACGATGACCTTCTCGATGCTCGGCATGTCATCGAGGACCCCGTCGATCTCCTCCTTGACGGGCGCCGCCTTGCCCTTGCGGCGCGCAGCGTTCGCCGTGATCAAGAGCCTGGCGTCCGAGAACTTCATCCGCTCGGCCACGGAGTCCGCCGAGAAGCCGCCGAAGACGAGGTTGTGCGGCGCCCCGATCCGCGCGCAGGCCAGCATCGCGACGACGACCTCGGGGATCATCGGGAGGAAGATCCCAACTACGTCGCCCTTCTCCACGCCTTGGTCCTTGAGCGCGTTGGCGAGCTTCTGGACGTCGCGGTGGAGGTCGGCGTAGGTGATGTCGCGCTCCTCGCCCTCCTCGCCGCGCCAATGGAAGGCCACGCGGTCACCGTTGCCCGCCTCGACGTGCCGGTCGACGCAGTTGTGGCTGACGTTCAGCTTCCCGCCGGTGAACCACTTGTAGAAGGGTGCGTTCGAGTCGTCGAGCACCTGGTCCCAGCGCTCCGACCAGTCGAGATCCTCGGCCTGCTTCTCCCACCAGGCCTCCGGATCCTTCGCGGCCTCCTCGTAGACGGCGGGGTCGTTCAGCAGCGCGTTCTCACGGAACTCGTCGGGCGGGTCGAAGGTCTCGACCTCCTGAAGCTGCTGCAACTCCTGTTCGAGCTCTTCTCCGGTTGGAACCTTCGTGCCCGCTTCCATGAAATCTCTCCTCCTTCTGTACGCCTGTGCTGGCCGTTTCGCGAAATCGTTCCCTCAGTCCGTGTTACCCGTTTCGGGGCCCAACGCACACGCGGCGCGGGCTCCCCCAGCCCGCGCCGCGCGCGCTCCTGCTTTGACGACCGGAGGCCCTACATCGCGCTTGCGGGGCCCGCCCCGGTTCGCGGGCAGGCGCCGCTTCCTCCTCGACCTCCTCCGCACCGAGCCCGGTCTCCGAGCGGACGTAGAGCTCGTCGAAGTTGCGCTCGGCCTTGCGCTCGTCCTTCGACAGCAACGTGCCCAAGATGCACCCCAGGAAGCCGAGCGGGATCGAGATGATCCCCGGGTTCGAAAGCTCGAACCAGAGGATCGTCGAGGACCCCGAAGTCGGGGCCGATGATCACCAGCCCGATAGAGCTGATCGTGCCCAGCAGGACGCCAGTGACCGCGCCGGTGGTGTTGAACCTCCGCCAGGTGAGAGCTAGCAACAGCGCTGGGAAGTTTGCGCTTGCCGCAACGGCGAACGCTAGGCCGACCATGTAAGACACGTTCAGTCCCTGTCCACCGGTTATCGCAATCGCGATCGCAACCGCGCCGATGGCGATCGCCGCGATACGCGCGACGATCACCTCCTCGCTCTCGGAGTCCCTGTCCTTGCGCACGATGCTCGACCAGACGTCATGCGCGAGGGCCGCGGACGCCGACAGCACGAGGCCCGCGACCACCGCCAGGATGGTGGCGAAGGCCACCGCTGCGATGACCGCGAGGAAGAAGTCCCCGCCGAAAGTCCCAGCGCCGCCGCCGACCTCCTCGGCGAGCAGCGGGGCCGCGAGGTTGCCGCCCTCCCCGGCCGGCCCCTCGCCCGCGGTGCCCAGGATCGCGCGCGCGCCGAATCCGAGGAACGTCGTCATGACGTAGAAGACGCCGATCAAGGCCACCGCCCACACCACGGACGAACGCGCCGCCTTGGCGTCGGGCACCGTGAAGAAGCGCATCAGGATGTGCGGTAGCCCCGCGGTCCCGAGCACCAGCGCGAGACCGAGCGAGATCGTGTCGATCGGGTTGGACAGGAACAGGCCCGGCTCGAGGTACGCCTGGCCCTCGGGCGACTCGGCCTCGGCCTCGTTGAACAGGTCGATCGGGTTGAAGTCGACCTCCCCGAGCACGAAGATCGAGAGCACGATCGTCGCGCTCATCAGCAGCACCGCCTTGACGATCTGCACCCAGGTCGTCGCCAGCATTCCGCCGAAGACGACGTAGGTGAGCATGAAGACGCCGACGATCAGCACCGACAGCTCGAAGCTGATCCCCACGAGGACCTCGATCAGTACGCCTGCACCGACCATCTGCGCGATCAGGTAGAAGCCGGCAACCGAAAGCGTGCCCGAGCGCCGCGGCGGCACGCGCAGGCCGCTCGTTGAGGCGGTACGAGAGGACGTCGGCGATCGTGTACTTGCCCGAGTTGCGCATCCGCTCGGCAAGCAGGAACAGCACCGTCAGGAAGGCGACCAGGAAGCCGACCGAGTACAGGAAGCCGTCGAAGCCGAACAGGAAGATCAGCCCGGCGATGCCCAGGAACGAAGCCGCCGACATGTAGTCGCCCGCGATCGCGAAGCCGTTCTGGGGCCCCGTGATCCCTCGGCCGGCGGCGTAGAACTGCGCCGCGCCGGTCATCCGTCGTGATGCCCAGTAGGTGATCGCGAGCGTGATGGCGACAACGACCCCGAAGATCGATCAGGGCGCGGTCGTTGACCGCCGCGATAGGGAGCACGCTCATCGCTGCGTCACCTCCCCTGGGCGCGGTCGTGGATCGCCGGATCGTCCCGCCCGCCGCCTGCCGGCCGCCGCCTCGAGCGCAGTCTCAGCCGCTTTGCGTGCCAGCGGGTCGAAGACGCGGCCGGACCGCCGCACATACAGCCCGGCCAGCACCCAGGTCATGATGAACTGCGTGAGCGCCAGCAGGTAGCCGACCGTGAAGCCCTCGTAGACGGACTCGCCCATGAAGTCCGGGGCGTAGCCCGCCAGGACGATGAAGCCGAAGTACCAGGCGAGGAAGAAGATCGTCGCCGGCAACACGAAGCTCCGACGCTTCTTGATCAGCTCGCGGAACTCGGGCGAACGCTCGGCCGCTATCCAATCGATGTCGGGATGGCGATCCCTTTCGCCGCCGGCCGATTTGCATCGGGCATACGCTGCTCCTCCCTCTCGGAGTCCTTGCCGGCGGATACTTCCCTGCCTCGTCTTCGGTTACACGCCGATTGCGTGGAGCGATCGAGTAGAGCGAGTCGCTCACGCGTGCCAGGTACGTCGCGCGCGAGGCGTCACGAGCATCCGCCAGCGTGACGGTCCCTTGCGCGGACAGCAGCGACACCTGCTTGAGGAAGATCTCGCATGTGAGGATCGCGTCACCGAGGGCGGTATGACGTCCGATCACGCTGACGCCGAGGCGTCCGCCATGGTCTCGAGAGAGTGGTCGACCTCGTCCGGATACAGGACCGCCGACAGCAACAGTGTGTCCAGCACCGGCTGGCTGAGTCGCACGCCGGTGCGCTCCTCCTTGTGCTCGAGGAAGCGCAGGTCGAAGGCGACGTTGTGCCCGACGAGCACGGTGTCTTCGGCGAAGCGTGCGAACAGCGGCAACACCTCGTCAATCGTCGGCTCACCGTCGAGCACGTCGGGGGAGATTCCGTGAACGGCGCGGGACGCCGCCGAGACGGGACGCCCCGGATCCACGAGCCGATCGAACGTCTCGCGTCGCAGTAACCGACCCCCCAAGGCCCGCACCGCTCCGATCGAGATGATCTCGTCGGCGGACGGGTCGAGCCCGGTCGTCTCGGTATCGAAGACGGTGTAGCCGAGCTCATCGAGTCTTCGCTGGTCCCAACCGGTGTCCGGCTCGGGCGACCGGAAGAGATCGAAGTCATACAGCTCGGGCGGTTCGTCGTGGCGCTCGACGGGCCGGCCGTATCGGGGTGGAGGCCGTGACTCGCCATCCTCAGTGCCGATCGGGAGCAGCAGCCGCACACAGCGCTCCGGGCGTCGATGTCGCCGTGGCTCCAGAGCTCGCCGCCGTGCCTCGCGAGCACCTTTTTCAGCGTCGAGGAAAGACCTGCGCCATCCCCGCCTAGCGGCTGCGTGGCCCAGAGATCCAGGGTTTTCTCGCTCGCCGGCTGCCCCTCCCAGCCCAGGTCCAGGTGCGCGCTCCGTCCGGCACGCCGCAGGTCGAGCCACAGGTGAGCGGCCGAGGTCTCCGCTGACAACCGGCTCCCGAGGTGCGTGATGCCCTGTACGACCGCCAGCGCGTCGATCCGTAGCCAAACGTCGCCCCCGGCGGCTTTGCCATAACTGCTGTCCGAGCTCGCTTTCGAGACTCCGCTGAGCCGCAGCTACAAGGTCCTGCGCAAGCACGTCCTCGAGTGGCCACTCGGAGATGAGGTATTCGCCCGACTCGCCGAGCGCGTCGTCCACCAGCGCGCTCAGCTTGAGAGCCTCGTCGCGTATCGCCGCCGTGAACCGCCGTCGCTCGGCGACCGCCATGTCGGGGTAGTCGAGCATGCTCTCGACCGCGGCGCGAACCGTGCCCACGGACGCCCGGGTCCCCTCGATCAGGGACCTGATCAATGCGTCCCGCCGCTCGCTGATTTCGGCCCCGCGCGTGACATTCTCCAGGATCAGGACAAGGCCGGTGAGCTCGCTGTCGCCGTCGGACACCGGGGCCGCGCTGACTCGCAGAAGCTGCCCGCCGGCCCCAGCTGCGGTCAGGCGCACGGCCGACTCGCCCACACTTCCCTCGGCCCCTGGGCTGATTCGCTCAATCGCGTGCTTGATGACGCTGCGGTCGAGGACTCCGAACACCGACCGTCCGAGACCGATCAACCCCGATGCGCGCTCGGTCTCGCCGACGAGTTTGGTAGCGGCCTCGTTGTAGAGGACGATTCGCCCGTCGAGGTTGCAGACGAGAACCGCCAGCGTCAGCTCCGACATGACCGCCGCGAGCCTGCTCCGCTCTCGCTCGAGGTCGGCCGTGGCGACGGCGACCTTGCTGTCGATGTCGCCCTGCAGGCGGTGCGAGCGGTCGGCGAGCTCGTTGACGGCATCGGCTACTCCGACGAGCTCCGCCGGCCCGCTCGCCTCGATGCGATGACTCGGGTTCGCGCTTACTATCAGTCGGGTCTCGCGCGCGATGCGTGCTGGCGGGCGCACGTAGAGATTGAAGAACAGCGCCACGATCACCCCCAACCCCAGGAGGAATAGGACACCGAGGAACACCGCGAGCGATGCTTGGTCGTTCAGGACCCGCTCGAGCACCGATCGGTCCTCGGCGGACACACTCGACGACACCGCGGCCCAAAGCACCCCCAAGCCGGCGAGGACGTATAGAAAGAGGCATGTCAACGCAAGCGCGAACTTGAGCCTGACACTCATGCGGCGTCGCCTAGCAACTCCGAGACGCGGGCCACGAGGTCCCCAGTGGAGAACGGCTTCGTCACATACGCGTCGGCGCCAAGCGCTAGCCCTTTCTCGATCTCGGTGTCACGGCCCTTGGCGGTGAGCATGACGATCTTGAGGTCCGACCATCCCGCGGAGCGCAGCTCCTGGCAGACCTGGAAGCCGTCCTTGCGCGGGAGCATCACGTCGAGCAGGACGAGGTGGGGGCAGAACCTGTCCACCTCCCTGAGCGCCTCGGCACCGTCGCGCGCGACGCTCGTCTCGTAGCCGCGCTGCCGCATCAGGAACTCGATCGAAAGGACGATGTTCGGCTCGTCATCGACGATCAGGACCCTGCTCGCCATCAGACCCTTCCCGGCGGGGCCTTCACGGGCGCGTCGGTCACGGGCAACGTGAACGAGAAGGTCGCCCCGGCCCCGGGCTCGCTCTCGACCCACAGCTCGCCGCCGAGGTACGCCACGATCTCGCGACATATGGGCAGTCCCAGCCCTGTGCCCTTCGGGCGCTCGATCAGACCGTCCCCGCCCTGGCGGAACTTCTCGAAGATCAGCTGCTGGCTATCGGGCTCGATGCCGGGGCCATTGTCGCGCACGTCCACCCGCAGCGCTCCGTCGGTGACCGCCACGTCGACGGTGACCCGTCCGTCCTCCGGGTCGCAGAATTTTGCCGCGTTCGAGAGCAGGTTGAGCATGACCTGCTTTATGCGATCACGATCGGCGGCAACCGTGGGCACGGTCCTGGGAAGACGTACCTGCAGTTCGGCGTGGCGCTCCGAGAAGAGCTGGGCGGTCGCCGTGGCGGAGTCCTCGACCACCTCCCTGAGGTCGATCCCGCCGATCTCCCAGTCGGCGATTCCGGACTCGATCTTGGAGAGGTCCAGCACCTGGTCGATCAGCCGTGACAGCCGCTCGATTTCCTCGACCACGATGCGCAGGAAGCGCTCCCGCTCTGAAGCGGGAAGGCTCGGGTTGTTCAGCAGGATCTCTGAAGAGGCCCGCATCGAGGTGAGGGGCGTGCGCAGCTCGTGTGTGACGGTCGAGACGAAGTCGTCCTTCATCCGGTCGAGCTCTTTGAGACGCTCGTTCGCCGCCCGAAGCTCGGCCGTCGCGGCCTCGAGCTCCCGGGACTTGCGCTCGAGCGCGTGGCCGTGCGCGATCGCCTGGGATGTTTCGTCGAGGATGTCCATGACCTCGTCCATGCCGAGCGGCTCCTCCTCGACGACCGAGGCGATCATCACCCGCGCCGAGGCCGCCCCGATCGAGCCTGCCAGCAGCATCTCCACATAGTGGATGAGCTCGGGATCCGCCTGGGCGCCCTCAGACAGATCGAACCCGCGTGCGAGCGCATAATCGGCCAGCGCCTCGCCAGCCCACTCCGGACCGAGGAAGCGCGAGAGCAGCGCCTCCAGATCGGCCACCGAAGCGCTTCCGCGCCAGAGGGGTCGGCCCGGGCCGGCGCGCCGGAACACGTCGACGAACAGCGCCGCCTGGGTGTGCTCGCCGACGCTAGGCCGCGAGAGCAGCGAGACTCCGACGTAGAGCCCCACGTTGACCAGCATGCTCCAGAACAGCGCGTGCGAGATCGAATCCATGCCCCCGAGCCCGAACAGCTGCTCGGGCCTCAGCAGCTCGACACCCGCAGGGCCGTCGGTGAGAAAGCTCGAGGGGAACAGGCCAGACCGCGCGAACGAGGGCAGGAGAAGCGTGTAGGCCCATACGGCCGCGCCTGCCAGCAGCCCGGCCAGCGCGCCGTTGCGGGTCCCGCCCTTCCAGAAGATCCCGCCGAGGATCGCGGGAGCGAACTGAGCAACCGCCGCGAACGAGACCAGGCCGATCGAGACGAGCGCGGTGGTCTCGCCGGCGGCCCTGAAGTATGCGTAGCCGAGCAGCAGCACAGCGACGATCGCCGCGCGCCGGATTCCCAGCACGAGTCGCCTCATGTCTCGGTCCTTCATGAGATCCCGCCCGCGCGTGAGGCGCGACCCCTTCGTGCGCAGGAGCGCCGGCAGGAACAGGTTGTTGGAGACCATGGTGCTGAGTGCGATCGCCTCGACTATCACCATGCCGGTGGCCGCCGACAAGCCGCCGAGATAGACGAACAGCGTCAGGAGCTCCTGACCCTCAGCCACCGGCAGTGCCAGCACGAAGTAATCGGGGTTCACGCCGGCGCCCTCGAAGACCGTGATACCGCCAAGGGCGATCGGCAGGACGAAGAGGTTGATCGTGAGCAGGTACAGGGGGAACAGCCACATCGCCTTGGTGAGGTGCCGCTCTTCGACGTTCTCGACGACTGTGACCTGGAACTGCCGCGGCAGCAGGATGATCGCGACCATCGAAAGGAGCGTCAGCGACAAGAACGCCCCGTACCCGGTCTCGGCGCCGCCGAGGGTGAACAGCTCCTCCGCGCTCGGGAGGGCGGCCGCATCGCCGAAGAGTTGACCGAACCCGCCGAAGATCCCGAACGTGACGAAAATGCCAACGGCGAGAAAGGCCAGCAGCTTGACCAGCGACTCGAAGGCGATCGCCGCGACCATGCCCTCGTGACGCTCGGTCGCGTCGAGCTTGCGGGTGCCGAAGAGGATCGTGAACGCGGCCAGCAACAGCGTCACATAGAGGGCCTTGTCGGACAGGAGGGAGGCGGGCTCGAGCTCCGCCGGCGAGGGTATCTCCGGCTGACTTAGGAGGATGTTGAAGGTGTCCGAGATGGCCTTCAGCTGAAGCGAGATGTAGGGGACGATCCCCACCACGGCGATGATCGCCACGAGCCCCCCGAGCATCGTGCTCTTGCCATAGCGTGAGGCCACGAAGTCGGCGATCGACGTGATGCGGTTCTCCTTGCTGATGCGGATGATCTTGCGGAGCACGAGCCATCCGAGTGCGAACGTCAGCGTGGGCCCCAAGTAGATCGGGAGGAAGCCGACGCCCGTGCTCGAGGCGCGACCGACGCTGCCGTAGAACGTCCACGAGGTCGCGTAGACCGCGAGCGACAGCGCGTAGACGGAGGGTCGGGCGATGATGCTGCGGCCGGCGTCCGCTCGCTTGTCGCCGAAATAGGCGATCGCGAACAGCACACCAAGGTACGCGACCGAGACGGCGGCGATGACCCAGCCCTCGAGCATCCGTCAGGCCGGGGCGCTCATTCTCGCTTCCGAACGATCAGGGCGACCAGCGCGACGAGCAGCGCCCAGCTCGCGAACAGATACGCGTACAGCGTCGGAATTCCGAGGAGGGTGTCATCCGTGCTGAACAGCGACACCAGCGGATAATTGAACAGGAGGAATCCGAGCAGTGCCAAGGCCGTGAGGCGCTCGCCCGTCCGACCCTGGTTCACGCTGCGTCTTCCCCTCAACGACGTTTGCCGCCGCCCATGTTAGCTTGGTGAGAACGCCCGCTTTCGCTGCATATAGGGATGATGTGTCGGTGCGTAAGTGTCGAGGACGCGCCGCCCGGACGGACGGGCACTGGTCCTAGATCGTGGTCCGGCCCATGCAGGGGCTCAACCAGATGGCACCGGTTTCCGGCGGCGTGTGGGGTCTCGATGCCTCGCACCTGGGAGTGGATCTCACCACTCCCGTCGGAGCTCTCGTCAGCCGGCCACTGCTCAAGGTGAGCGCCGAGGCGTCCGTGTCCGAGGCCGCGCGTGCCATGGCGGACGCGGGGGCCGGCGCGGCGCTGGTCGCCGACGATCCGCCAGGGCTCCTCACCGATCGCGACCTGGGGAGCCGGGTCCTGGCCGAGGGCCTCGGCCCGGACACGCCGGCCCGCGACGTCATGAGCCGCCCGATCGAGTCAGCATCGATGGAGACCCCGATCTTCGATGCGCTGCGCCGGATGCTCGAACTGAAGGTCCACCATCTTCTCCTCACTCGGGACGGGCAGGCCGTGGGCATCGTCAGCGACACGGAGCTCATCCGGCACCAAGCGGGTAGTCCACTCCCGCTGCTGGATCGCGTCGAGCGCCTTGACCGCGCCGCGGACGTGCCCTCCGACTACGCGCGCGAGGTGGCAGGGATAGCCCAGTCGCTGTTCGAAGGCGGGCTCAGCGTGCTCCAGATCGCCCGAGTGCTCGCGGCGGTGGGCGATGCGCTAATCAGGCGGCTCGTGGCGATAGCCGAGCGGGACCTCGGCCAGCCGCCCTGTCCATACACATGGATCGTCCTCGGCTCGGAGGGTCGGACCGAGCAGGCCCTGCTAACGGACCAGGACAACGCGCTCGTGTACCTGTCGGAGGGCGACGGCGCCCGCGCCTACTTCGAGGGTCTGGCAGGCCGGGTGGTGGACGGACTGATCAAGGCCGGCTATCCGCCGTGCCCGGGCGGCTTCATGGCAACCACCTGGTGCCGGCCGCTCCCGGAGTGGGAATGGCTCTTTCGCCGGTGGCTTGAGGTCCCGGAGCCGAAGGCGCTGCTCGAGGCGCAGGTGTTCCTAGACTTCCGTCCCGTCGCGGGGGATCTCTCCCTCGAGCCATTGGACCGGCTTCTCCGCTCCGGTGGGAGGCGCGAGCTCTTCTTGCACCACCTGGCGCGTGCCGCGCTCACCTTCCGCCCCCCGCTGGGTGCTTTCGGCAGCGTGAAGACGAATGATGGGTCCGTTGACCTCAAACTCGCCGGCATCGCCGCGACCGTGATGTTGGCGCGCGTGCACGCGCTCGCCGCCGGCGTCGCTGGCGCAAGGCCGACCCTGGAGCGGCTCCGGGCCGCCGCCGATGCGGGCACGCTCTCGAAAAGTGGCGCCGAGATCCTTGGCGAGACCTTTCGCCTGCTTATGAGCCTTCGCCTGCAGCAGCAGCTCAGGAGCCTTCGCGACGGCGAGAAGCCCGGCAACCGCGTGCTTCTCAGGCGCTCTCGCCGCTCGAGCGCCGGCGGCTGAAGGAGGCGCTCCAGGCGGTTCGGAACAGCAGGTGCCACAGCGCTCCGCTTCCCGGGCTAGCGCTGGCGACCGTCGGATCTTCCTGGGGACCGCGTGCGCAGGCCCGCCTACATGTCCATCCCGCCGTTGACGTCCCAGACCGCGCCCGTGATGTAAGAGGAGGCGTCGGCGCAGAGGAAGTGGACGACGCGCGCCACCTCCTCCGGGCTCGCCGAGACGGCCGAGCGGGATCTGCTTCTTTATGCCCTCGATCACCTTCTCGGGCACCGACTCCACCATCTCGGTCTCGATGAAGCCGGGCGCGACGCAGTTCACCGTCACCCCGATGCCGCCTCCGAGCTTGCCGTTCTTCTTGAGCGACTGAGCGGCCTCGCGCGCCAGCGTGCGGGTCAGCCCGAACAGCCCCGACTTGGACGCCGCGTAGTTGGCCTGGCCCACGTTGCCGGTCTCGCCCACGATCGACGAGATGTTCACGATCCGCCCCGAGCCGCGCTCGATCATGTGCGCGAGCGCCGGCTTGGACATGAAGAAGGCGCCGGACAGGTTCACCCGGATCACCTTGTCCCAGTCCTCCGGGGACATCTTCAGCGCCGGCCGGTCGGTGGTGATGCCGGCGTTGTTCACCAGCACGTCGAGCCGTCCGTGCTGTTCGATGACCTCCTCGACGACCGCTCGCAGTCCTCGCTGGAGCCGATGTTGCCGCGGTGGATCGTGCCCCTCGCGCCGGTGGCCTCCTCGAGCTCGCCGAGGAACTGCTCTGCCCGCTCCTCGTTGCCGCCGTAGCCGGCCGCGACCACCGCTCCCTGGCTCGCCATGCTCTTGGCGATCGCGGCGCCGATGCCGCGTGTCCCGCCCGTGACGAGCGCTACGCGTCCCTCGAGCTTCCGTGGCCCCGTCCCCACTGCGGGGGGAGCCTGCGTCTGTGTATGAGCCTCCATCGTCCCTCCTCCTGATCAACGATCAACAATCAACCGGGGTTGCCATCGGCGTCGGCGCCCTCAGCGCGCCGCCACGGCCATCTGCCATCTGCCGTCTGAAGTCACCGCTCCGACCGCGGCCTGAGCCAATCGGCGAGGTCCGGCCAGACCTCGTGCCTCGCCTTCGAGCCCGCCATGAGCCCGATGTGCCCGCCCGAGCGGTCGAAGTGCGTGACGTCCTCGCTGGACACCATGTCGAGCAGCGGGCGCGTGCCCGGCGGCGGGGCGATGTGGTCCGCGCCGGCGGTGACCACGAGCAGGTTCTGATCGATGCGGCTCAGGTCGACCCGCTCGCCGCGGAGCCGCATCCGCCCGGCCACGAGCCGGTTCTCCTTGTACATCCAGGTGATCCACTCGCGGTAGGCGCGTGCGGGGAAGGGCGGGTTGTCCGCCACCCACTTGGCCATCGGCTGGTAGGCGTCGCGCCGCGCGGTGCCGTCCACGACCCCCTCCCAGAGCTTGCGGTAGGTGGTCCAGTAGTTCGTGACGGGCTTCATCATCTTGTTGGCCCAATCGACGGTTCCTCCCGGTACCGCCGGGTGCACGTCGGCCACCTGGTCGACGTCGAAGGAATCGCGCCCGACCCAGTTCGTGTACAGGGCGCCGGTCGTGTCGACCGGGGTCGTGAGAAGAGCGATGTTGCGTGCCGGGCTGTCGGTGTTGAGCGCGGCATGCATCGCGCACAGCGTGCCCCCGATGCACCAGCCGAGCAGCGAGACCTCCTCCTCCCCGGACGCCCGCAGCGTCTCGCGCATGCCCCACGGCAGCGCGTCGCAGACGTAGTCGTCGAGCCCGAGGTCCGCGTCCTCGTCGTCGGGCTCGCCCCAGTCGAGCAGGAAGACGTCGAAGCCCTCGGACAGCAGGAACTCGACGAACGAGTTGCCGGGGCGGAGATCGAAGATGTGGGGCCGGTTGATGAGGGCGAAGACAAGCAGCACCGGAATGGGGTGCACCCGCTCGCTGCTCCGGTAGCGGTAGAGCGTCGTCTTGCGGTGGGTCCACACCACGTCCTTGGGCGTGGCGGCGATCTCCGCCTCGTCCTGCGTGAGAAGGATGTTGGTGAACTCGAGAGTCGCGAGCGGGAGGCGGGCGAGCTGCTGGACCGGATTCATCCCCGCGGCGCCGCTACGAGCCGGCCTTCGACCGACCGCCGCCTGAGCGTCGCCCGCGCGTGCCCCCGCCGGAGCTGTTCGATCCGGAGCGGCCGTCTCCCGAGCGGCCCCCGGAGCGCGAGCCCGAGCCGCCGGCACGACGCCGAGCCGCCCGACGTCGCGGAGGCGGCGGATCGGTCCGACCGGCCACCACCGTCGGCCTCGTCGTCCAGGCGCTCCTGAAGGCGCTCCACCTCCTGGAGCACCATCTCGAGCTTGTCCTCGGTCCGGGCGAGCTGGCGGGCGAGTCGCGTGACGTCGTTGCGACCGGCCAGCCGCAGGTTGCGCACCGCGAGGTCCAGCACGTCGGCGCCGATCCGCGTGACCGCCATGACGTTCTCGGTCATGCGCGCCAGGATCTCGCCGAACGAGTCGCGACTCACCAGCTCCTCCATCGCGCTCGCCGTGCGGGCCTCCGCGTCCTCGTAGAGGCGCCGCACCTGCTCCTGCGGGGTCGTCGGTCCCTCATCCGCCATCGAGTATCGGTGTACCCGCGAGGGGTGCATCTTCAACACGACCGGGGCCGGCGCACCCCCCGAGCGAGGGGGGTCAGCGCGGCGAGCGCGGCTGCACATGCGACAGCCGGCGTGCGACGCGTTCCTGTCCGAGCGTCGCCATGCGACCTCATTCCAGGATGGCGACCGGTCCGGGCGCCGCCGGATGCCTGGCTCGATGCGCCGGGGGGCCGGGGGTATCCTCGCCCCATGCCCAAGGACGCCGCGGACGAGGGCGGCCCGCCGCTCCTCGGCGAGATCATCCGTCGTCAGCGCGAGCTGAGCGAGATGTCGATGCGCCAGTTCGCACAGATGGCCGGCATCTCGAACCCCTACCTGTCGCAGATCGAGCGCGGCCTCCGCGAGCCGTCCGAGAAGGTCATGGACGCGATCGCGGGTGCTCTGGAGGTATCTGCGGACGCCCTCTACGAGCAGGCCGGGCTGGCGGCCGAGGGTGACGACGAGACCCGCCCGGTGGTGGATGCCATCCGGGCGGATCCCGTACTCACCGGGCGTCAGCGCCAGGCGCTGATCGAGCTGTACGAGGCCTGCCGCTCATCCAACGGAGAGCCTCGCCAGCGCAGGCGGCCACGCCGGGCGCAGACCTAGGACCGCGGTCTCTCAGTCGTCGCCGTTTCGCTGCTCGGTCTCCACGCCGACCACGTTGAAGCCCTCGTCCAGGTCGACTGCCACCTCCTCGGCGCCGCGGAGGATGTCGACGTCGTAGCCGCCGTCGTCGTCGGCCTCCACGGAGATCACCTGCCCTCCGCCGCTCTCACGAAGCGCCGCCTCGCGCGCCTGCTGCAGGTTCTGAGCGGCGCCCTGGTCGCCGGCACCGCCGCTCGGGGACGGGGCTGCGTCGTCCGGGGTCGCGGCAGGCTGGCCGGCCGCGCTGGCGGGATCCTCCTCGCCGCCGCAGCCGACGGTGACCGCGGCTGCGGCGAGAAGCGCCGACGCCACCGCAAGGGTGGTTGTCGCTCGTCTCGGTGTCGTTGACATTGTGCTTCCTCTCGTTGGTTGCATCCCAACGTAGGAGCGCTGGATTGGAGGTCGATTAGAGGCCGAGGTCGCCTCGCGCCTGCTGTCGCTCTCCGCGGGCGCATTCCCGGATCGCGGCCTTGCCGGCGCCGCCGTAGCGACGCTCGAACTCCCGCGGGTCCTCCCGCAGCTCCTGCCGGCAGTCGGATCGCGAAAGCTGCCGCTCCCTCTCGCCCGCCTGTGCCGCTGTGGGCACGACGAGCATCGCGACGAGGGCCGTTCCGAGTAGCAGTCGCTTCATCTCTTTCCGCCTCCTGTGCGATTGGTTACGAGACGGCGCGGAGAATGAGGCGACCGGATTAGACGCCGGTTAGACCTGTGACGGGCGCGTCAGCCGGGCCCCCCGACCTGCGGGCCCGAGGCCTCCACCGGGGCGCCGCCCGGGGCCGTGCGCCGCGCCGACCCGTCGTTGCGCCCGGTCTCCGGCTCGCGCGGCAGCGAGATCCACACGTTCGCCCCGGCCCCCTCGTTCCAGGCGTGGGCCGTGCCACCGTGCGACCTGGCGATCGCGTCGACGATCGCGAGCCCGAGCCCCGCGCCGCCGTCGGCGCGGGCCGAGTCGGCGCGGCTGAAGCGCTCGAACGCTTCGGGCAGGAAGTCGGTCGGAAAGCCGGGCCCCTCGTCCGTCACATGCAGCTCGACCGATCGCTGGCGGGCAACCGCCCCAACCGTGACGGTGCCCGAGCCGTGACGGAGCGCGTTCTGCACCATGTTCGCCGATGGCCTGCTCGAGCCGCTGCGCGTCGGCCGTGACCGACACGTCGTCCGGGGCCGCCACGACCACCGACCGCCCGGCGGTCGAGACGGGGCCCTCGAAGCGCGCGGCGCTCGACTCCAGCAGCTCGCGGATGTCGACGCTCGCCAGCTGCACCGGAAGCCGTCCGTCGTCCGACGCGTGCGATCACGAGCAGGTCCTCGGCGAGGCGCGACGAGCTGATCGGTCTCCTCAGCCGCCGAGCGCAGCGCCGCGCGCAGCTCCTCCGGCGACCGCCCGCGACGCAGCGCGAGCTCGAGCTCCGCCCGGAGTATCGACGAGCGGCGTGCGCAGCTCGTGGCTCGCATCGGCCACGAAGGCGCGCTCGCGGCTGGAACGCCTCCTCGAGGCGTGTCCAGCATCTCGTTGAGGGTCTCCCCGAGCGCTCGACATCTCGTCGCCGCGCGGCCGGGACCGGCAGCCGGCGGCCCGGCTCGGTGGCGGAGATCGCGTCGGCGCGGCGGCGCATCTGCTCGACGGGGCGCAGGGCGCCCGCCGCGACGCCGTAGCCGGCCAGCGAGGCGAGCCAGCAGCGCCACCGGTCCGCCGATCAGCAGCAGGCGGAGGAGGCTCGGCCAGCGTCTCCTCGCGCTCGTCGAGCGAGGCGCCGACGATCACCGTGTAGAAGACGCCGTCATCGCTGGCCGGCGCCGCCGTTGAGCAGCAGGCCCTCGCCCGAGCTCGGCAGCTCGTCGCTCCACCGACGCCTGGCGGCCCTCCACGAGCGTCGTGCAGCTCGTCCGGCGGCAGCACCGGCTCGTCCTCGAGCTCCGGGGCGTTGGCGCCGGCGATGTCGCCGTCCTCGTCCGAGGACCTGTACCAGGGCGTCGTTCTCCGTCCCCGCCAGCGGGTCCTGCACGGGGTCGCCCAGGTCGTCGCCGTCGTCGCGGACGAGTGCGACGCGCGCCCGCGAGCCGGGCGCTCAGCTCGCGCTCGAGCGTCCGGTCGAGGTCCTCGGCCAGGCGCAGGTAGACGAACAGCCCGGTCGCCGGCGAGCACGAGGGCCATCACCACCGCGAAGGCCAGCGCGAGACGGATCCGGATCGGGATCCGGGTCACGCCCGCCTCGGCACGCGCAGCCGGTAGCCGGACCCGCGAACGGTCTCGATCGAGTCCAGGCCGAAGGGCACGTCGATCTTCTCTCTCAGGTATCGCACGTACACGTCGACGACGTTCGAGCGGTTCTCGTAATCGCCGTCCCAGACGTGCTCGAGCAGGTGGAAGCGCGACAGCACGTCCCCGGGCCGGCGCATGAACGTCTCCAGCATCGCGAACTCGCGCCGAGACAGGCGCGACCTGGCGTATCCCCGCGCCACACGGCGACGCGGGCCGGATCCAGGCGGAGGTCGCCGACCTCGAGCATCGGTGGGCCGCTCCGTCACGCCGCGTCGCGTGATGGCGCGGATCCGGGCCACGAGCTCGTCGAACTCGAACGGCTTGACCAGGTAGTCGTCTGCGCCTGTGTCCAGGCCCGTGACCCGGTCGTCCACGGCGTCGCGCGCGGTGAGCATCAGGATCGGCGACCACACGGCGTCGGCGCGAAGCCGCCGGCAGACCTCGAATCCGTCGATGCCCGGGCAGCATCGACGTCGAGGACGATCGGCGTCGTACTCGGTCGCGCCCGCCATCCAGAGCGCGTCCTCGCCGTTCACCGCCACGTCCACCGCGAGGCCCTCCTCACGGAGGCCCTGCCGCACGAGCTTTGCGAGCTTGAGCTGGTCCTCGACGATCAGGATGCGCATGTCACGGTCGACCTCGAGAACAGAATCCCACGCGCCCCTCTCGACGCGGAGCATGCGGCGCGTCCACGGTCCCTGACCGACACGCTCTAGTCGTCGTAGCGCTCGTTCGGGACCGGCTCGAACCGATGGTCGAGCGCCACGTCCACCTCGACCCCCTCCCTGAGCATCTCGACCTCGTAGGCCTCGCCGGGATCCTCGGAGCGCTCGACGTAGATCACCCTTCCGCTGCCGGCGTGGGCGACCGCCGCCTCCTCGGCGCGGCGTCGCTCGGGCCCCTCCACCTGCCGATCCTCGCGCAGCTCCTCGCGAACGCCGCGCCGGTACTCGAACTGTTCGGCGATCGCCCCGTGCTGAACGTCATCGTCGTCCTCGTCCGCCGGCTCTCCCTCCAGGCGGAGCGGCTCGAAGTCGGGGTCGAGCGCGACGTCGATCTCCTGCTCGCCCTGCACCACCTCGACGCTCCAGGCGGCGCCCTCGTCGTCCGACCGCTCGATCGAGACCACCTCGCCGCCGTTGGCTGCCTCAAGCGCAGCGGCGCCGGCGCCGGCCGCCTCGTTGCCGGTGATCTCCGCTTCGCTCGTGCGCGCGAGGACCACCACGCCGACGGCGACGATCAACAGCAGGATCGCGACCGCCACGAGCGCCCTGGTCCCACGCGTCATCCGCTTGGCCCACGCCATCTCGCCGACCGTACCGACGCCGGATTAGAGATCGATTAGAGGCCGCCCGGTCGGCGAGTCACTCCACCGGTCGCGAGCCCTTCTCATCGTCCTCCAACGTAACGGTGCCAGCCTGCGTCCATGGCGCCCGTGTCACGCCGGCGGTTCCTGAGGGGCGGTCTGCTGGCCGCGGGCGGAGCGGCACTGGCGGTCCAGGGGTCCCGCCTGAGCGGCTCGGCCGGCGCCGGCCCGTCCTGGCCGGCCGACGCGCCCCCCGTCCATGCCGGTCCGTTCGGGGAACCGGTGGCCGATCCCGGTGGGCTGCTGGACCTCCCGCCCGGCTTTCGCTACAGGGTCATCTCGGAGGAGGGGGCATCGCTGTCGATCGGCGGCGCCGTGCCCGGGCGCCACGACGGCATGGCCGCGATCCGCGGCCCCGGCGACACCACCGTCCTGGTCCGAAACCACGAGCTCGATGCCGAGTCCTCCACCCGCGTGGAGGGCGGCAGCCCGTTCGACAGCGATGCCGGGGGCGGCACCACGATCGTGGTGGTCGGCGCCGACGGTCGCGAGATCCACTCTCGTACGGCCTCCTCGGGCAGCGAGCGCAACTGCGCCGGCGGCGCGACTCCGTGGGGCACGTGGCTCACCTGCGAGGAGACCCGCGCCGACGGGCACGGCTACGTCCTCGAGGTGGATCCCGCCGATCCCGAGAACGAGCTTTCAAGGACGCCCATCTGGGACATGGGCTTCTTCTCGCACGAGGCCGTGGACATCGACCCGCACACGGGAATCGCCTACCTGACCGAGGACCACGCGGCGGGGGCCGGCGGCGAGTCCGACACGAGCCCCAGCTTCCTCTATCGCTACGTCCCGGACGATCGCCACCGGCGGCCGGGCGCCCTTCAGCGCGGCGGCACGCTCCAGGCGCTTTCGATCGAGGAGCGTCCCTCGCACGACATGACGGTGTTCGACGGCCGTGCCCTCGGTGTCGTGTGGCGCGACGTCTCGGCATCGGACCCGCGCGGCGACGCGATCGGCCGTGACTCGCGCTCGCTTCAGACGGCTGGAGGGCGCTCACTTCGCGGGCGGGGCGTTCTGGTTCGACGACACCGCCGGCGGGGACGATGGCCGCGGGCAGGTGTTCCGCTACCTGCCGTCGACGGAGACGCTCGAGCTGTTCATCGAGGGCTCCGTCCGGAACGGGCTCCAGAGCCCGGACAACCTGGTGGTGGCTCCCTTCGGCCACGTCTGGCTGCGAAACGCCGCCGCCGAGGGGGACTGGCTCCTGGGTGTGCCTCCCGACGGCGATACATACGTGTTCGCGCGCAACCGCCTGAACGACTCGGAGCTCGCCGGGATCACGTTCGCCCCCGACGGTCGGACGCTGTTCCTGAACATCTTCGAGCCGGGCATCACCTTCGCCGTCCGGGGACCATTTCCCCCGACCGACCCCGGAGCGACTCGGCGCATGGCAGCAGCGACGCCGCCTCGGGGCGCCGCGCCGCACCTGGCGGATTGGCAGGCCCACGCGGCCGGGACGCACGGCCTGAGCACGCTGGAGGCGGCGGCCTACGCCCGCCTCGAAGCTTCCCTGTAGGCGGCCGAGCAGCGCGGTGACGAACCGGGGCGAATGAGCCTCGGCGCTGCGGGATGAGGATTTCCTGACCCGCGGCGCTGGCGCTACGGGGCGGGAACCGGCTCGCGCGAGCTCGGAGTCCTGCCCCGTGACCGGCGCTCCGCGGCCCCGCGCTCGACCTGTCGCGACCGCCTGGCCACGTCGGCGAGCATCGGCGGCCAAGCCTCGCGCAGCGCCTCGCGGCCCATGAAGAGGCCGAGGTGACCGCCGCTCGTGCGTGCGCTTCATCACGTCGCGGGCCGCCGTGGACGCCGCCGTCGGCCATCGCGAAGACCTGCGGCGGAGGAGTGATGTGGTCGGCCTCGCCGGCCAGCAGGTAGAGCGGGCAATCGAGTGCGCCGCCAGGTCCACCCGCGAGCCGCCGACGCGCAGCTGCCCGCGCACCAGCTCGTTGTCGCGGAACAGGTGCTGCGACGATCCACAGGTAGAAGGCGCCGGGGATGGTCCTGCGTGTGCTTGTACCAGTCCTCGAACGCGCGGTAGCGCTCGACGTGGTCGCGCGTCGTCGAGGCGCGAGAGCAGCTCGAGCTGCTTGGCCGACCTCGTTCTCGGGCTTGATGGTCGATGAAGCCGCCGAGCATAACGTCGCCCTTGAGCACACCGCCGCCCGCCGCCACGACGCCCTGTAGAACGAGAGGTCGTCGCGAGGCGTCGAGCGCCTGGACGTAGCCGTCGATGACCGCGTCGCCGGCGTGGAAGTCGATCGGGGCGCCTGCGATCGTGAGCGTGTTACGTGCTCGGGGTGCAGCGCGGCGTAGATCGTCGCCAGCCAGCCGCCCTGGCAGTCGCCGATCGAGGTTGACCGGGCCGCCGATGTGCTCGCACGGCGCGCCCGACGGCGTCGAGGTAGTCCTGCACCCTGGCGTCCTTCGTCGCCTGCGTGGCGCCGATGCCAGTCCAGCGTGTACAGGCGCGTCGAGCCCGGCGGCGCGGATCGTGTCGATCTGGCTCTGCTCCGTCGCTGTAATCGACGATGCAGGAGTCGTGGCCGGCCTGGGGCGGCAGCACGAGCGTCGGGACGACTCGGTCGCGCGGTCCCGTGCGAGAAGTCGCGCAGAAGCGCGACGTCGGAGTCGCTCCGCACGATCTCGTGGGGGTGCGCCCACTCCGGCCGTTCGCGCGGTTGAGGTGACCTCGCAGCCAGCGCACCGCGTCCTCGGCCAGGTCGACACGGGCCGCGGCTCGCGCGAGCGCGCCTGTCCAGTAGTCGGTCAGCGACTCGACCGAGGCGCGCCACGTCTCGAACGCGCTGTCGAGCAGGTGGTTCGCGAAGGCGCGCGGGCGGAGCGGGCGGTCCGCATATGGGCGGTCGTGGGCGGCGTCATCGGGCAGTTCCTTTCGGGCAAGGGCCGGAAGACTCTCTCCTTCGCTCTCGTCGACGGGGCCTGCCCCGCCGCGAGCGGGTATAAGCGTAGGGATGCCGGATGCGGAATCCAGGGCTGCCCTCGTCACCGGTGCGGCGAGCGGCATCGGCCGCGCGATCGCCGAGCGGCTGGTGGACGACGGCATGCGCGTGCTCGCGGTCGACCTCGACCCGTCGGACGACGGGCCCGGCGAGCCGCTTCGCCGCCGACCTGACGACACGCGAGGGCAACCGCGGCGCCGTCGACGCCGCGCTCGAGCGCTTCGGGCGCCTCGACGCGATCATCCCCAACGCAGGCTTCCAGCACGTCGCCCCGGTGGCCGACTTCCCCGAGGACCGCTGGGACGCGATCCTGGCGATCCTCCTGACCAGCCCCTTCCTCCTGGCCAAGTACGCCTGGGAGGCGCTGGCCCGCAGCGGCGAGGGGCGCTACGTGGCCATCGCCTCCGTCCACGGGCTGGTGGCGTCGCCGTTCAAGGCGGCGTACGTCTCGGCCAAGCACGGCGTGATCGGCCTCGTAAAGACGCTCGCGCTCGAGGGCGCGGAGAGGGGGATCACCGCCACGGCGGTCTGCCCGGCGTTCGTGCGGACGCCGCTGGTCGAGAGCCAGATCGCCGATCAGGCGAAGGTGCACGGGCTCTCGGAGGACCGGGTGATCGAGGAGGTGATCGTCGCCCCGCATGCGGTGAAGCGGCTGATCGAGCCCGAGGAGGTGGCCGACGTGGTGGCCTTCCTGCTCGGGCCCGCCGGACGCTCGTTCACCGGTGCGCCGGTCACGATGGACCTGGGATGGAGCGCCCGCTGAGGCGACCGGGATCGGGGCCATCGGGTGGCGACGCCGCCGTTGCGGGCGGCGCCGCCTGGCCCGGGCGTGCTACTTGAGCACCTCGCGCGCGGCGGAGGTGTAGGCCTCGGCCATGCTGCGGGTGAAGTTGGCCTGCGAGTTGGCTACTGCCGCGACCCACTCGACGCCGGACGCTCCGCCGACCGTCTCCTGAAAGTCGGCGATGCTCGTGAGCGACTTCTCGTAGGTGTCGAGGTACACGCCGCCGGCCTTCTTGGCCGAGTCGATGATCCGCTCGTTCAGATTGCGGATCCGGTCCGCGGCTGCCTCCACGTCGGGCTGGCTGGTCTTGGTGGCCATGGGGTTCTTCCCTCCTGCTCTGGACTGCTTGCCGCTAGCAGGTTAGCAAACGTCTGAGCTAACGGCAAGCGGTCCGGACCGGATGGGCTCAGGCCGGGCTCAGCGCGCGGTGGCGGCGTCCGCCGGGGAGGCTCGCGGGAGGCCTCCGCCGGGGAAGCCTCCGCCGGGGAGGCCTCGCTCTGCTCCACCTCGTCGCGGGACGGCACGTGGCTCATCGCGTGCTCGGCCATGGCGGCGATCGTCAGGCTCGGGTTCACGCCCACGTTCGCCGGTATCGCGGAGCCGTCGCACACCAGCAGCCGGTCGTAGCCGAACGCGCGCTGCCGGGCGTCCACGACCCCGCGGTCGGGTCCGGAGCCCACCACCGCGCCACCCATGATGTGCGCCGTCGTGGGGATGTTCAGGAATGCTTCGGTGGTGCCGCTCTGCGCGATGCCCCCCACCTTCCTCGCAGCCATCTCCGCCACCTGGTTGTGCACCGCGATGAAGCGTGGGTTCGGGTGGTCCGGGTCCTCCTCGGTCTGCAGCCGGACGCCGCGCCCGATGAAGCGCCTGGCGCGCAGGCGCATGCTGTTGTCGAGCGTCTGCATCGTCAGGAGGATCAGGCTCCGCCGTGACCAGCGCTGCGGCCACAGCGTCCGGAGGAACCTGACGGGGTCGCGGACGATCTGCCCGAGCGCCTTCAGCGGCCGCGTGAGGCGCGTGCCCTCCCCGGTCAGCACCGTGAAGAAGAGGCTCATCACGTCGGCGCCGCGGCCGTAGGTCACGTTCTCGACGTGGGTGTCGTCGTCGGTCCAGATGCTCGAGGTGATGGCCACCGAGCGCGTGAAGTCCTCGCGATCGTCGAGCCTCGTGACCGCGCCGATCGCCTCGCTGTTCGAACGGACCAGGTGCCCGAGCCGGTCCGAGAGCCGCGGCAGCGAGCCGCCCAGCTTGCACCGCTGGAGGAGCAGGTTGGTGCCAAGCGGTCCCGCTGCGACCACCACGCCGCGGGCCGTCTGGACACGCCGATCCTTCCGAAGCCATGCGCCCGAGCGCTCGCTGGTCACGGCGTAGCCCTCGCTTCCGTCGCCGCGTCCGAGCGGCCGGATGTCCACGACGGTGCGCTCCGGCGTGACCCGGGCGCCGTCTCGCTCGGCGAACCACAGGTAGTTCTTGACCAGCGTGTTCTTGGCGTTGTGGCGGCAGCCGATCATGCAGGCCCCGCAACGGATGCAGCCGGCTCGCTCCGGGCCCTCGCCCCCGAAGTAGGGATCGGGCACGGTCCGCCCCGGCTCGCCGAAGTACACGCCGACGCGGGTGCGCTGGAGGCTCGCGCCCACGTCGAGCTCGTCGGCGATCTCGGCGAGCAGCCGGTCGCCCGGGCCCTCGCCCTCGTAGGTGGTGACCCCCAGCATCCGCTCGGCACGGCGGTAGTGGGGGTCGAGCACACCATGCCAGTCGGCCAGGTCGCCCCACTGCGGGTCCGAGTAGAACCTCGACCCGGGGCGGGGCTGGTACAGCGTGTTCGCGAAGCCCAGGCTGCCACCGCCCACCCCGCATCCGCTCGCGATGAACACGTCCTTGAAGATGGTCATGCGCAGGATGCCGCGCAGGCCGAGCTTGGGCGCCCAGAAGTAGCGCCGCAGGTTCCACGCCGACTTCGCGAAGTCCGCGTCCTCGTAGCGCCCGCCGCACTCGAGGACGCCCACCGAGTAGCCCTTCTCGATCAGGCGCAGCGCTGAGACGCTGCCTCCGAACCCCGACCCGACGACCAGCCAATCGAAGTCGTGCCCGTCCAAGCTAGGACCGAATCTCGAACGACGGGGCCACCGGCGCGGAACAGTAGCCGACTATCGTTGGCCCCAGACCGACCCAGGACCCACAGGGAGAGACCGATGGCAAAGACCGTGATACTCGGCGCCGCACGCACTCCGTTCGGCAAGATGGGCGGCGCGCTCTCGTCCGTCGACGCCACCGAGCTGGGCGGTGAGGCCATCTCGGCCGCGCTGGAGCGCGCCGAGGTTTCGCCGGAGCAGGTGCAGAACGTGGTGTTCGGCCAGGTGCTGCAGGCCGGCCAGGGGCAGATCCCCTCGCGCCAGGCCCAGATCAACGCGGGGATTCCGCGCGAGGTGCCCTCGGAGACCGTCAACAAGGTCTGCGCCTCCGGCATGCGCTCGGCGGGCATGATCGACCAGTCCATCCGCGCAGGGGAC
This sequence comes from uncultured Thermoleophilaceae bacterium, assembly GCA_963808955.1. Taxonomy (GTDB): domain Bacteria; phylum Actinomycetota; class Thermoleophilia; order Solirubrobacterales; family Thermoleophilaceae; genus CAWEHQ01. The sequence continues at coordinate 155,954 of CAWEHQ010000004.1, forward strand.
CTCGAGGTCGCCGTCGCCGGCGGCATGGAGTCGATGTCGGGCGCTCCCTACCTGCTCGAGAAGGCGCGCTTCGGCTTTCGGATGGGCGACGCCAAGGCGCTCGACAGCATGGTCCACGACGGCCTGACCAACCCGTTCAGCGACAAGCACATGGGCCAGGAGGCCAACGACGTGGCGGACGAGCTCGAGGTCACGCGCCCCGACATGGACCGCTTCTCGGTCCAGAGCCACCAGCGCGCCGTACAGGCCACCGACGAGGGTCGCCTGCCCGAGGAGATCGTGCCGATCACCGTCAAGTCGAAGAAGGGCGAGACCACCGTGGAGGTGGACGAGGCCCCGCGGCGCGAGGCGTCGATCGAGTCGCTCGCGAAGCTGCCGGGCGCGTTCGGCAAGGACGGCTCCCACACGGCTGGCAACGCGCCGGGGGTCAACGACGGCGCCGGCGCCATGGTGCTGGCCTCGGAGGAGTGGGCGAAGGCCAACGACCGCCGGCCGCTTGCGCGGGTGGTGGCCCAGGCCGCCGTTGCCGACGACTTCCCCTACCTCGCTCGCACGCCCGGGAACGCGACCAAGGCGGCGCTCGAGAAGGCCGGCCTCAAGGTCGAGGACATCGACCTCTTCGAGATCAACGAGGCCTTCGCGTCGGTGGCGCTCAACTCGATGCGGATGCTCGGCATCGACGAGGACAGGGTCAACGTGAACGGCGGGGCCATCGCGCTCGGCCATCCGATCGGGGCAAGCGGCGCACGGGTGTTCGGCACCCTGATCCACGAGCTGCGCCGCCGCGGCGGCGGGCTCGGGGTGGCCGCGATCTGCTCCGGCGGCGGTCAGGGCGACGCGATGATCCTCGAGGTCGAGGGCGCCTAGACGCCTGTGGGGAGGCGCCGCGGCCCCGGCCGCGGCGCCGACCCGCGACAATGCTCGCCGTGCAGGATCGGCGCGCGGCTGCCTTCTTCGACCTCGACAAGACCCTCATGGAGGGAGCGAGCGGGCTTCACTTCGCCCGAGCCGCCTACCGTGCAGGGATCCTGAGCCGCCGCCAGCTGGCGCGCGACGGGTGGGAGAACGTGCGCTTCCGGCTCGAGGGGTCCACCGACGAGAAGGCCGAGGCCGTGCGCAAGCGGGTGCTCGAGGCGATGACGGGCGTGCGGAGGGTTCGGATGTCGCGGCTCGGCCCCGAGGTGCTGGCCGGGATCCTGCCCTCGGTCTACCCGCAGATGCTCCGCGTGGCCTGGGACCACCAGGACGCCGGCCGGCCCGCGTACATCGTCACGGCCGCCTCGCAGGACCTCGCGGAGCTCCTGGCGCGGGTACTGGTGCTCGACGGCGGGGTGGGCACGCCGTACGAGGTGCGCGACGGCCACTACACCGGAAGGCTGGCGGGCCCGTTCACCTACCGAGAGGGCAAGGCCCAGGCCCTGCGCCTGCTCGCTGATGACGAGGGCATCGACCTGGATGCCTCCTACGCCTACTCGGACTCGGAGTCTGACCTTCCCATGCTGCGCGCGGTCGGCCACCCGGTCGCGGTCAACCCCGACGCGGAGCTCGAGCGGACCGCGCGGGCCGAGGAGTGGGAGATCCTGCGCTTCGACAGGCTGCGCCGGCGGATGCGGCTCGCGTCGCTCGCGGCCGCCGTCGCACTCGTGGGCGGGGGTGGGGGGTACCTGGTCGGGCGCCTGCGTCCGAACGGCCGGCTGCGCGGGCGGCGCTCGAGCTTCCTTCCCGTGTGAGGCCGCGCAACCGGACGGACCGGGCCCTCTCCATCCATAGCTCTCAAGCGCTCTCCGTATCCTTCCGGCGGTGACCAACGCCGTGGTGCTGATCCGCGCCGAGCGTGAGGCGCTGTCCGGCCTCGGGGGCCGGCTCGCCGAGGTGGACGGGGTGACGGAGGCCTACTCGGTGACCGGCGAGTGGGACTTCGTCGCGATCCTCAGGGTCGCGGAGCCCGATGCGCTGGCGCAGGTCGTGACCGAGCGCCTGGCCGGCCTGCCCGGGATCGCTCGGACCTACACGATGGTCGCCTTCGAGGCCTTCTCCGAGCACGACCTCGAGGCGATGTTCTCCATCGGCGGCTGACCGGACCGCGCCCGCGCGGGGGGCGAGCCCTCGCCCGAGGAGTAGCCCAACCGATCGGCGACGCCGACCCCCGCCGCTCACCGCGGGTGGGCGAACTTTGGCGTTTCGCGCCCACCCCCCGGGCGCATCGAGCCAAAGTTGGGACGAGGAGATCATCGAGGGGGCCGTCGGCGCGGGCGTAGGCCCGGTCGGCGCGGGACCGGGACCGCTATCCGTCCCATGACGGAGGATTGCCGCATGAGCGGCGCGTCCTCAGCCCCGGCCCGAGCCCCGGCGGGGCCGGCGGGGCCGGCGGGGCCGGACGTGGACACCGAAGCCCTGCGCCGGCTCGCCACCGGCGTGCTGCGCGCCAACGACGTCGGCAGCTATACGGTGCCCTCGCGCGCCACGTACCCGCACCAGTGGAACTGGGACTCCGCGCTCTGCGCGCTCGGGTGGGCCGAGATCGACCCGGGACGTGCCTGGCTCGAGCTGGAGTCGCTCGTCGGCGCCCGCGACGGGCACGCGCTCGTGCCCCACATCGCGTTCGACACCCGGGTGCCGCGGCTGCTCGACCGGCGCCCGCCCGGTCCGCTCCGGCGGGTCGTGTTCCCGCGCGCACGCGGATACCTGCCCGGGGCCACGTGGTGGGGCCGGCGCGTGGGCGCGGACGGCCGCCGCATCTCCGCGATAACCCAGCCCCCGCTCGCGGCCACGTGCCTGCGCCTCCTTCACGAGCGCGCCCCGGACGAGGGCCGTGCTCGAGCCCTGCTGGGCCCGCTCCACGCCTGGCATCGCTTCCTGCTCACCGCCCGCGATCCCGACGGCGCCGGTGAGCCGGTGCTCATCCATCCCTGGGAGTCGGGGCGCGACAACGCGCGCGAGTGGGACGGGCCGCTGTGGCGCGTGGAGCCGCGGGTCGCGGTGATCCGCCGGCGCGACACGCTCACCGTCGACGCCGCGGAGCGGCCGAGCGATGAGCACTACCGTCGCTTCCTGACGCTGGTGGAGGGAGGGACCGCGATGGGCTGGCCGCAGGGCCGCCTCGCGGAGGACGGACCGTTTCGGGTACGCGACCCGGGGTTCACGGCGATCCTCGCCCGGGCCTGCGCCGATCTCGCCCACGTGGCCAAGGCCCTAGGCGACTGGGAGCTCGAGGGGGCCAGCCGCGCGGCGGCCGGACGGGCGAGTGCGGCGCTTCGCCGGCGGACGGGTGCCGACGGGCTGATTCGCCCGGTCGATCTGATCGCCGGCCGCGAGCTCGACGCGACCAGCGCGGGGCTGGCTCTCGCCGTGCTCTGCCCGGAGCTCGACCCGGCCTCCGTGGCCGCAGCCCGCGACCTCGTCATCGACGGGCCGCTCGCCTCGCGCTACGGGGTCCGCTCGCTGGCGGCGAAAGACGCCGAGTGCTCGCAGCGCAACTACTGGCGCGGCCCGGTGTGGGCGAACGTCACGTGGCTGTGCGCGCACGGCCTGGCGGCACATGGTGAGCACGAAGCCGCGAACGTCCTGCGGGCGCGCATGGTTCGGTCGATCGCCGGCGGCGGCATGCGCGAGTACTTCGAGCCCGAGTCGGGACGGGGCCTGGGCGCCTCGGACTTCGGCTGGTCGGCGGCGCTGACGCTCCGCGAGCTGTCCCGGCGCCCGCCGTAAACTCCCGCGCATGGCAGCTCCCTCGCGCGCGATGACCGACGCCGAGCGCTGGTACCGCGAGCGGTTCGCCGCCACGCCGGAGCGCGAGTCGCTCTTCACCACGGTCTCGGGGGAGCCGGTGGAGCCCCTCTACACGGCCGAGGACCTGCCCGACGAGGCGGAGATCGGGCTCCCCGGCGAGTATCCCTACACGCGCGGGGTCTACCCCTCGATGTACCGCGGCCGCCTGTGGACCATGCGCCAGTTCGCCGGCTTCGGCACCGCGGAGGAGACCAACGAGCGCTTCCGCTACCTGCTCGATCACGGGCAGACCGGGCTCTCCACCGCGTTCGACATGCCATCGCTCATGGGCCACGACTCCGACCACCGCCTGTCGGAGGGGGAGGTGGGGCGCGAGGGCGTGGCGGTGGACACGCTCGACGACATGGAGACGCTGTTCGCCGGCATCCCGCTCGACGAGGTCTCCACGTCGATGACCATCAACGCTCCGGCGGCCGTGATGCTCGCCTTCTACGTGGTGGCCGCCGAGCGACGGGGGATCCCTCCGGAGCGGCTCGCGGGCACGATCCAGACGGACATCCTCAAGGAGTACATCGCGCAGAAGGAGTGGTGCTTCCCGATCGACCCGGCGATGCGCCTGGTCACGGACATGATCGAGTACTGCACGCGAGCGCATGCCGCGGTGGCACCCGGTGTCGATCTCCGGCTACCACATCCGCGAGGCCGGTTCCACGGCCCAGCAGGAGCTGGCGTTCACGCTCAAGAACGGGCTCACCTACGTCGAGCGTGCCGTCGAGCGGGGGATCGACGTCGACGACTTCGCGCCGCGGCTCAGCTTCTTCTTCAACGCCCACATCGACTTCTTCGAGGAGGTGGCCAAGTACCGCGCGGCGCGGCGGATCTGGGCGCGCGAGCTGCGGGACACGCACGGCGCGCGCTCGGAGCGGTCGCTTCTCATGCGCTTCCACTCGCAGACGGCCGGGGTGTCGCTCACCGCGCAGCAGCCGCTCGTGAACGTGGTGCGCACCGCCCTCGAGGCGCTGTCGGCCGTGCTCGGCGGCACGCAGTCGCTGCACACGAACTCGTACGACGAGGCACTCGCCCTGCCCACCGAGGAGGCGGTCCAGCTGGCCCTCCGCACCCAGCAGGTGATCGCCCACGAGACCGGCGTCACGAACACGATCGATCCGCTGGGCGGCTCCTACTTCGTCGAGGCGCTCACCGATCGGATGGAGGAGGCCGCTTACGACTACTTCGCGGCGCATCGACCAGCTCGGCGGGATGGTCGAGGCCGTCAAGCAGAACTTCCCGCAGCGGGAGATCGCGGAGGCGTCGTTTCGCCACCAGAGCGAGGTCGACTCCGGCGAGCGCGTGGTCGTGGGCGTGAACCGGCACCGGGTGGACAGCGAGGAGCCGATCCAGACGCTTCGCATCGACCCGGCGCTCGAGCGCAAGCAGCTCGGACGGCTCGAGGCCGTGCGCGGCCGACGTGACGGCGAGGCCCTGGAGGGCACGCTGGCCGCGCTGCGGGAGGCGGCCGCGTCCGACCGCAACCTGATGGAGCCGTTGCTCGACTGCGCCCGCGCGCATGCGAGCGAGGGCGAGATCATCGGGGCGCTGCAGACGGTGTTCGGCACCTACACCGAGACGCCCGTCTTCTGACCGGCTCATCTAGAGTCGGGCCCGTGGAAGCGAGCACCGAAGCGGGCAGGGCCGGCTCGGGCCGGGGGCGAAAGATCCGGGTGGTCGTGGCAAAGCCCGGTCTCGACGGGCACGACCGCGGCGCCAAGATCATCGCCCGGGCGCTGCGCGACGCCGGGATGGAGGTGATCTACACGGGCCTCCATCAGACGCCCGAGCAGATCGCGGCCACCGTGATCCAGGAGGACGCCGACGCGGTGGGGCTGTCGATCCTCTCGGGCGCCCACATGACGCTGGTGCCGAGGATCGCCGAGCTTCTCGCGGAGCAGGGGGTGGAGGACGTGGTGCTCACCGTGGGCGGCACGATCCCGGCCGACGACATCCCGGAGCTGAAGCGGCTCGGCGTGGCCGCGGTGTTCACACCGGGCAGCTCGACTCAGGAGATCATCGACTTCATCGACGGCGCGGTCGAGCGGTAGCCGGCCGAGCTCCGGCCTCGGCCTGGGCGGGCGTGGCCGGCCGCCGCACCGGCACTGAGCCGCGACGCTCCGTGACATGCCGCACAGAGGTGCCCCGCGGCCGTCCCCACCGTGACGAAAGGCCGCGACCGGGGTATTAGAAACCCTTTACGGAGGTACCCCGCGCGTCCGCTATAACCGGCGACAGCGAGGCCGCACCGCCCGCCTCCGGGAACATCGGCCGCGAAGGTCAAACGGGCCGTACGAAGCTCGATCCGACCCCGATTGAGGGTGCTCACCCACCCTTCGAGCGATCGACATGGCGCAGCAGGACGAGAAGCAGACAGGCAGGTCCATAGACGTAAAGACGCTGATCCTGGCCGCGGCCGCGGCCGTAACGGCGGCTGTGGTGACGTCCTTCTTCTGGAAGAAGGGGACTCTCATCAGCACGGCCCTGACGCCGGTGATCGTGGCCCTGACCCAGGAGGTGCTCCGCCGCCCGGCGGAGAAGGTCACGGCCCAGGCGTCGCGGGTGTCCGCTGTCCCGGCGCGCGGTGTGACCGCGCTGGCCGGGGTGGGCGCTCGCCGCCCACCTGAGGCGAGTCGCTTCGACGAGCGCCGCCTCCTCGACAGGGAGCAGGCCCCCGACGGCGGCTCGAACGGCGCGAACGGCTCGAACGGCTCGATCTCGCCGGATCCCACGGCGACCCCCGAAACCGCCGTCAACGGCGCCGCGATGCCGCCCCCGCCGCCCTTCGACGACACGCGTTCGTACGATCCGACGCGCACCGCCGGCAACGGCGACGGGATGGCCGACTCCGCGCCGGCCGTGGCCGCCGGGCAGCCGCCCGCGCACCGGGTGTACGGGCGAAAGCGCTTCCGGTGGAAGGTCGCCCTGCTCACCGGGCTCGCGGCGTTCGCGGTCGCGGCCGCGGTGCTCACCGTCTCAGAGCTCGCCCTGGGCGGCTCGGTGGGCGGCGACGGCAGGACGTCCCTGTTCGGCGGCGACGGCGGTGCGGAGAGCGTGGACGAGGGCGGAGACGAGGATGGCTCGTCGGAGGACTCGTCCGACCCCGACGCCGCGAGCCCGGACTCCGAGTCGCAGTCCGTCGCGCCTGAGGAGGGCAGCAGCGAGGCTGCTCCGCCGGAGGACGAGGCGGCGCCCGAGGAGGAGTCGGTCGAGCCGACCGAGCCGGCGGAGCCGGTCCCCGCGGAGCCGGCGCCGACCGAGTAGCGGCTCGGCGACGGCGCCCCGGGCCGTGCCCGGCGGCCGCGGTGCCGCTCCCCCGGTCCGCGGTGCCGCTCCCCCCGGTCCGCGGTGCCGCTCGCCGTTTGCTGAGTTGTCGTCGCCCGGGCAACGTCAACTCAGCAAGGGCGAGGTGCCGTGGGTCGCGGCCGCCGACGCCGGCTCGTCCGCGACCGGCGGTGAGCATTCGCGGGCGCCGGTCCGTAACAGGCACGAGAGAAGCGACTGACTCGTCAATCAATCGCTGCCCGCGAGTCGATAACATCCCGCGCCGCGCACGATGAGAAGGAGATCCCGTTGAAGATTTGCGTCCTCGTGAAAGAGGTCCCGGACGCCGCGGTCACCAAGCGGATGGACCCCGAGTCCAAGCGTCTCGACCGCAGCGGCGAGAAGAACCTGAACCCGTTCGACACCCACGCGATCGAAGCCGCCATGCAGATCAAGGAGGGCGGCGCGGTCGACGTCGACGAGGTCGTGGCCGTGACGATGGGGCCGGAGAGCGCCGTCCGCGCACTGCACAAGGCGGTGTCGCTCGGCGCCGACCGCTCCATCCACCTCACGGACGCCGCGCTCGAGAACTCCGACGTGTGCGCCACGGGCTACGCGCTCGCCCGGGTGCTGGCCGCCGAGTCGCCTGACCTGGTGCTGCTCGGTCAGCAGTCGGACGACGGCGAGTGCTACACGATCGGCGCGGTGGTGGCCGACCACCTCCGGATGCCGTCGCTCACCCAGGTGATCAAGATGGACGTCGCTGGCGGCTCGCTGCGGTGCGAGCGGCAGGCCGAGTACGGCTACGACACCGTGGAGGTCGACCTCCCGGCCGTCATCTCGGTCGGCGACGCGATCAACGAGCCGCGCTACCCCTCGCTGAAGGCGATCATGGGGGCCAAGAAGAAGCCGCTCGAGACCAAGGCCACGGCCGACGTGGACATCGAGCCCGCGAAGGTGGGCAGCGAGGGGTCCCGCACCGCGGTCCTCGGCATCAACCCGCCGCCGCAGAAGCAGGCCGGCGAGGTCATCGAGGATGAGGACACCAACGAGACGGTCGAGCGGATCGTCGCCTGGCTAGAGGAAAGGAAGTTGCTGGCGTGAGCGGAATCCTGGTCTACGCCCTCCACAACGAGGGCTCGTTCAACAAGAACTCGCTCGGCGCCGTCTCCGAGGGTGCCCGGCTCGCGAGCGAGCTCGGTCAGGAGGTGGCCGCCGTGGTGGTGGGCGGCGACGACCTCACCGACGAGGCGTGCGCGTCGCTCGGCCGGTACGGCGCCTCAAAGGTCTACCGGGGGCGCGCGCCCGAGGGCCTGGCACAGCCAGTGGTCGACGTCATGGCGAAGGTCATCCAGGACAACGGCCACTCCTACGCGCTGTTCGGCGGCGGCCTGCTCGGCTTCGAGATCGGCGCCGGCCTGACAGCCCGCATGGGCGCCGGCGTGACGATGGAGGTCACCGAGGTCCGCGTCCAGGACGGAAAGCTCATCGCGGTCCGCCCGATCCTCCAGGACTCCGCCGTGGTCGACGTGGACTACGTGGGCGAGCCCGGGATCATCATCGGCCGCCTGAACGCGTTCGAGACCCGGGAGGCGGGTGACGCCTCGGCGACCGTTGAGGACGTGGACGTGGAGCTGTCGGAGTGGTCCACGAAGGCGCGGATGGTCACCCGCGGCGAGCAGCGCGGCGAGGACGTGAACATCGAGGACGCCGACATCCTGGTGGCCGGCGGCCGCGGGCTCGGCAAGGCCGAGGGATTCGACCTGTGCGAGCAGCTCGCCGGTGCCCTGGGCGGGGCCGTGGCGGCCACGCGTGCCGTGGTCGACGCCGGCTGGTACTCCTACTCGGCCCAGATCGGGCAGACCGGCAAGACGGTCGCGCCGAAGCTGTACCTGGCGGCCGGCATCTCCGGCGCGATCCAGCACAAGGTCGGGATGCAGGGCTCCGAGAACATCGTCGCGATCAACAAGGACCCGAACGCGCCGATCTTCGAGTTCTCGGACCTCGGGGTGGTGGGCGATCTCAACAAGATCATGCCCAAGCTCACCGAAGCCCTCGCCGCCAAGAAGTCCTAGGGGCGAATGGCTTCGCCCAGCTTTGTCATCGGTCGCTCGCGTGCGGAGCACGCGTCGCTCCCTGCTTCCTCGCTGGGCTCGCCCTTCGCCCCTAGCTGTGCCGGTCGCTCGCGTGCGGAGCACGCGTCGCTCCCTGCTTCCTCGCTGGGCTCGCCCTTCGCCCCTAGCTGTGCCGTCGGTCGCTCGCGTGCGGAGCACGCGTCGCTCCCTGCTTCCTCGCCCAGCTCGCACCTCGACGCTAGGGAGGTCAGGTAGATGCCGGTAACGCCCTTCGACTACGCCCCCGACCTCCGGTCGGACCAGGAGTTCATCCAGGCTCCCACCGACCCGGAGGACGAGCGGATCGAGGTTGGGGTGGTGATCGTTGGCGGTGGCCCGGCGGGACTCTCGTGCGCCATCCGTCTCATGCAGCTGCTCGAGGGTGAGCCCAGGCTGGCCGAGTCGCTAGGCGAGGTGCCGGTGGCGCTCGTTGAGAAGGGCAAGTCCACCGGCTCGCATCTGCTCTCGGGCGCGATGATGGAGCCGTCGGCCATGAGGAAGCTCCTCCCCGACGTCGACGAGTCCGACTGGCCGACGTACGGCACGGTGGACAAGGACTCGGTCTACTTCATGACCAAGCGCCGCGCGGTCCCGCTGGTGCCCACCCCGCCGCCCTTCCGCAACCACGGAAACCACGTGATCTCGGTGGCGCAGCTCGGGCGGTGGCTCGGCGAGAAGGCCGAGGAGGCTGGCGTGTACATCCTTCCGGAGACCGCCGCCACCCGGCTCCTGGTGGAGGAGGGCGCGGTGCGCGGCGTGCGCAGCGGCGACAAGGGGCGCGACCGCGACGGCCAGGAGCTCTCGAACTTCGAGCCGGGGTCGGACCTCGTGGCGCGCGCCACCGTCCTCGCGGAGGGCACGCAGGGTCACCTGGCCGGCGCCGCCATCGGGCACTTCGGCCTCGCCAGCGAGGACCCGCCCCAGTGGGAGCTCGGCGTGAAGGAGGTGTGGGAGGTCGAGAAGCCGCTCGACCGCGTGATCCACACCATGGGCTGGCCGCTTCGCTTCGGCGCGAAGTACCGCGAGTTCGGCGGGAGCTTCGTCTACCCGATGGGCGAGGACAAGGTGTCGATGGGATTCGTCACGGGCCTCGACTACCGCGACGCCACGTTCTCGGTCCACGACGTCCTCCAGGAGTTCAAGACGCATCCGATGATCCGCAAGGTGCTGGACGGGGGCAAGCGCGTTGCCTGGGGCGCCAAGACCATCCCTTCGGGCGGGTACTGGGCCATGCCCAAGCAGCTGTGGGCCCCCGGCATGTGCATCGCCGGCGACTCGGCGAGCATGGTGAACATCCCAAAGCTCAAGGGCGTCCACCTGGCGATGCACGCCGGGATGTTCGCGGCGGAGGCGATCTTCGACGCGCTCAAGCGCGGCGATGCCAGCGACCTCTCGGCCTACGACGACCTGGTGCGCGACTCGGTCATCGAGCGCGACATCCACCGCTCGCGCAACATGCGCCAGCCGTTCGCGAAGGGCTTCCTCGTGGGTGGCGCGGTGGCGAACATGATGGAGATATCCGGCGGGCGCCTGCCGCCGGGCAAGTGGGAGACCCACGACGACGCCGCGGTGGACGTCTTCATCGGCGACCGCGACAAGAGCTATCCCAAGCCGGACGGCAAGTACACCTTCGACAAGCTCTCGAGCGTCTTCGCCACCGGCAACGCCACGCGCGACGACGCCCCCAACCACATCCGGATCCAGAAGGACGTGCCGCTCGAGCTCGCGCTCATGTGGCAGAACATGTGCCCGGCACAGGTCTACGAGGTGCCGGAGGAGGAGCTCGAGGCGGCTCGAGGGGACGGCAACGGCAAGCTCGACGGCGCGACGACGGTCGAGCTCCAGATCACTCCCTCCAACTGCGTGCAGTGTGGAGCGATCACCGCCAAGGGCGGCCGGCTGACGCCGCCCGAGGGCGGAGACGGGCCGAACTACCAGCAGACCTAGCGCCCGCCGGGCCCCCGCGGGGCCGATGGCCGATAGCTTCCCGCGATCCGCCTGCAGGCGATCACCCACCGGGACCGCGAGCCGCGCCGAGCGAGCGTCGTGGGCGCGGGCTCGTTCGGTACCGCCGTCGCGATCCTGCTCGTGCGGGCCGGCCTGCGGACCACGCTGCTCTGCCGCACGGAGAGGCAGGCCAGAGTCCTGCTCGAGGCGGGGGAGAACCCCCACTACCTGTCGGGGGTCGAGCTGCCGGAGCCGTTGAAGGTGCGGGTGCTCGGCAATCGCGGCGACCAGTTCCACCGTGCGGACCTAGTCTTCCTCGCGGTGCCGTCGGCGGGCCTGGCCGCCGCGGTGACCGAGCTGGCGGGCCAGGGCGTGTCCGCGGGAACAGACGTGATCTCGCTGGCCAAGGGCCTGGTGCCGCCGGCGGGCACGCCCCCCACCGTGGCGCTCGAGCGCGAGTTCGGCGCCGAGCGGGTGGGGTGCGTCGGTGGTCCCTCGCACGCTCGCGAGATGGTGCAGTTCGGGGCCGGCCTCGTGGCCGCGTCCCGCTCGCCCGAGGTGGCGGAGCGGGTCGCGAGGGTGTTCCAGCGGGCCGGCCTGGTCTGCGAGGTCTCGCCCGACCCGGTGGGCGTCGAGCTGGCGGGCTGCGCGAAGAACGCCGCCGCCCTGGCCGCCGGGGCCACCGAGACCCAGGGGCTGAACGCCGCCGGCATGGCCGCGGGAGACATCTTCACCGAGGTGCTGGCGCTGGCGGCACTGCGCGGCGGTCAGGCCACGACCTTCGTCGGGCGCGCCGGCACCGGCGACCTCGTGGCCACGGCGCTCGCGCCGGCGTCGCGGAATCGAAGCGCCGGCGAGCTGCTGGCCGAGGGGGTTCCGGCGGCCGAGATCCCGGGGCGCCTGGGCCAGGCCTGCGAGGCGCTCGAGACCGTGCCCCTGCTCGCACGCGGCGCCGAGGCGGCGGGGGTGTCGGCGCCGGTGCTGTCGGCGCTCTCCCGCCTGATCGGCGGGACGCTGCCGCTCGACGACTGGGTGGCGATGGTCCGCGCACGCCAGCCGGAGGGGGCGGCGAACGGCGGGCGGATACGGGCGTGGATCATCCGGCTGCGCGACCGGCTCCGCCGCCTGGCGTCGCGGCCGGCCGTGCGCCGGAGCTGATCAGCCCGGCAGCGTCACGGACAGGAGGGGGGACGGGACCGACAGGTCGTCGGCGTCGCACACGAGCAGCGCGTGGATCAGACGGTCCGAGAGCACGGCGTCGACGCCCTCGACCTTGATCGGCTCCGGACCGATCCGCTCCATCCGCTCGAGCGTGCCGTCCGCGGCGATCACCCCGATCACCGAGCCGGCGCAGCCGCCCTGGGGGTGGTCGTCGTCCTCGCGCTCCGCCGCTGCGGAGAACACGATCCGCCCGTCCGGCAGCGAGTCCCCGTCGGTGAAGTGGAGGTCCACCCCGTCCTCCTTCCCGAGGTCGAAGTCGTGGACCTCCTCGAGCTCGGACGCCTGGATCGAGAAGTCGCTCGTGAGCGTGCCCATGACCTCTTCCAGCGACAGGTAGATGAGCTGGCTGCGGCCGCCGCTGGAGTTCCCGCGCTGGAGCAGCGCCACGCGCTCGCCGGCCACCGCGAGCCCCTCGATGTTCAGGTCGCCGGCCACGTGCTGCTCGAGGAAGGCGTACAGCGGAGCGAGGTTCACCACGCGCGGGAAGCCGCGGAGGGCGCCATGCTCGTCGAGCGACCAGGCGAAGGCCCGATCGCGGGTCTCGCCGCTGCCGGAGCCGAAGGCGAGCAGCGCGCCGTAGGGGTTGAAGCGAAACGGCGGGATCGTGGTCACGGCCTCGAGATCCGGCTTGTCCCGATGTCGTGCCGGCACGTCGGTGGGCAGGTCGCCCTCCTCGAGCGGCACGAGCTCGCCCGGCGCCGAGTCCGCGAGCGAGAACGTGGCCAGGTCCAGCTCGTCGTCGCCGATCACGTACAGGTGGTCGCCGCGCCGGACCAGCCCCGAGCCGGCCGACAGGTGGTCGGGGCGACCCTCCACGGTGTTGGAGAGCGTCAGGTCGCGAAGCTTCTCGGGCTCGAGCGAGGCCATGTGGGCACGGTAACAACCGGCCGCGGACAGCGGCGCGGGCGGTGGCTAGACTCGCTCGAGATGAAGCAGGCCCTGCACCCCGAGTACGTCGAGGCCCGCGTGCGATGCACGTGCGGCAACGAGTTCACGACCCGCTCCACCAAGCCCGACCTGCACGTGGAGATCTGCTCGAACTGCCATCCGTTCTACACCGGCAGGCAGAAGCTCGTGGACACCGGCGGTCGCGTCGAGCGCTTCAAGCGCCGCGCCGCCCGGCGCCGCTCCGGCTAGCGCCCGCGGGGCGGCCGCCCGAGGCGGCTGGGCACCTCTCGGCGGGTCGCCTTCACCCGAAGCTGGTCGGGCCGAAGTCGGGCGGACGCGAGAACGTGATCGCCTCGATGTGCCCGGCCACGGGCTCGGGCACCTGCTCGAGCCCGAGCTCGGCCGTGCCGCGGGCGGTCCGGTACGACGTTGCGCGGCCGCGGCGCTCGGCCTCGAGCGGCTCCCCGAACGTGCGCTCGAAGAGCGAACGCGGCCCCGTGATGGAGAAGCTGTCGCCCACGACCGGGCCGACGTCGAAGCCCGACTGCGTGAAGAACCCCGGTGCGGCCCCGCCCGTGGACTCGGGCGTTCCGGGTGCGGGCCCGCCCGCGGGGTCGGGGCCCCCCGGTGCGGCCCCGCCCCCGGGCGCGGGCGGCGGCTCCGCGGGCTCCTGACCCCCCGCGGACTCCCGGCCCCCCGCGGACTCCTGACCCCCCGGCTCGGGGCGCAGGAGGACCATCGCCGACACCGTGGGGTCCTCGCCGGCGGTCATCGGATCTCCCATCGGTGGGCAGCGCCTCGTGCCGCCGGACCCCGGCCGTTCGTGCCCCCGTGGTCTTGCCGGCTTCGGTCGATCGCTCTCCCTACGGCGACAGGCTCGGGTCGGCCTCGCCGATCAGCGTCTCCAGCGCCGCGACGTCCTCCTCGTCCAGCGGCTCTCCATTTTTGGTCGCGACCGCCGCCGGGTGCAGTCCGCCGGCACGCAGCGCGGCCGCCTCCACCTCGTCGACGGACTGTGCCTGCACCTTGGCCAGCAGGACCGCCCTGTGCGCGTTCACCAGCCCGCTGCCGGTGGCGAGGTCGAAGCCCGGCTTGGCCTTGTTCCAATGCGCGTTGGTGCCGGCTGTGACGTCGTTGGCGGTGCACATGAGGATCCGCCTGACCTTCTGGGGCGAGAGGCCGGGGGCCGCCTGCCTGATCAGGGCACAGACGCCCGCGACCTGGGGGGCCGCGGCGGAGGTGCCGCTGAACGCCGCCCAGCCGTCGGCGGGCTTGGTCTCGTCGCCCTGCGGGTGGTTCCCGCTCCCGGCCAGGTCCTGGTCGATCTGGTCGCCAGGCTCCACCGGCAGCATGATGTAGGCGGCCCGCGGCACCTCGCCGACGAGACCGGACACGTCGGGCACGTCACGGTTCGCGTAGATCTTGCTGGCGAAGCCGCTCGAGTAGTTGGAGGCGCGCCGGTCCCCGTCGGGGAGCACGTAGACGCCGCCGGCCGAGATCACGTCCGGGTGCTGGCCCGGGAAGCCCCAGTGGCCGTTCCCGGCCGAGAACACCACCGCTATCCCGCTCGCGACCGCCTGGGCGATCGCCGCCGCGAGCGCCTTGTCGGCCGCGCTCAGCGGACCCTGCTCGATGTCCGAGCCCCAGCTGTTGCTGATGATGTCCGGGTGGAGGGCCACCGCCTTGTTGAACGCGCCCGTGCTGTTGGTGAAGCTCATCTTCACCATCTGGAACCGAATGTCGGGCGCAACCGCGAAGGCGTTCGCGGACTCGCCGGTGCCATGCCCGCTCTCGTCGGCCTTGGGCTTCGAGGCGGCCGGGCCGAGCACGACCGGATCGGCGCGGTAGCCGCGCGCCCCGAAGTAGGGGTGCTCGAACCAGCCGGAGTCGACCATGGCCAGCCGGACGCCTCGTCCCGTCACGCGGCCGCGATGCGCCCGGTCGGCGTTGACCCCGAGCGACACGTCGCCGGGGACGCTCAGATGCCAGTAGCTCTTGGGCGGGGCGAAGGCGTTGGCCGCGAACGGGTAGACCGGCCGCTCGATGGCGACCCCCTCGAGCACGTCGGCCAGGTCGCTTCGGGACGTGTCCACCAGCCCGGACATCGCGGTGTCGTCCGTGTCGATGAACGTGGCGGTGTCGCGCCGTCGCCCTCCCTTGATCACCTCGCGCTCCTCGGTCACGAGCCGCGTGCCGAAGGCGCGCTCGTACGCCGACGGGGGCCCCGCGATGTTGATCGTGACGGGCGAGACGTCCAGGACCCTGAAGCCTGCGTCTCGCAGCCGCATGACCGCCTCGTTCGTGAGGCCCTGCTCGGACATGTAGCCGTCGACGGTCTCCGCCGTCACCGCGGCGGTTGCGTCGAACAGCGAGCTGCCGCCGATCGACGTGGGCGACGCCTGCGCGTAGATCTCGCGGGGCAGCGAGACGTCCCGCTTCCCGCGCGAGTGCTCGAGCGCCCCCTTGCCGTCCCCCGCTTCGCTCCTGAGGCCATCGGGATCCTCCCCCTCTTCGACGTGGATCTGCCGGCGTTCGGCGCGGATCCCGCTGCGGATCCCGCCGCCCGGAGGCCTGTCCTCAGACCTAGCCCGACGGCGGTCCCGGGTCAAAGGCGACCTGGATGCATCGCCGGTTCCTCCGGCCGCACCCGCGCAACATCTGGCGCCCGCCGGGAGGTCGCATCCGACGCCCGCCGGAAGGTGGCTGTTGGGAGCGCCGTTAGCATCCACGGGGTGAGCGAGGCGGGCGAGGACGGCGGCACCCCTGACGGCGGCGCCCCCGACGGCGGCGGGCTGAGCGGCACGAAGGACGCCCCGCTCGGCGGGCAGGCGGTGCTCGAGGGAGTGATGATGCGCGGCGTCTCCACCTGGGCGGTGGCGGTGCGAAAGCCCGGGCCCGATCAGCCGCGCGACGACGAGGGCCGCCTCGACCCCACCGAGCCGGCGCTCGGCGAGATCGAGATCCGCTCCGAGCCGCTCGTGTCCTGGACCAAGCGGCACCGAGCTCTGAGACTGCCGGTGATCCGCGGCGTCGTGGCCCTCGCCGAGTCGCTCAAGATCGGCTTCAGGGCGCTGGGCATCTCCGCGAACGCCCAGCTTCCGGAGGGCGAGAAGGAGATCGGCGGCGGCGCCTGGGGGGCCACCGTGGTGTTCGCGATGCTCTTCGCGATCGGGCTGTTCTTCCTCCTGCCCGCGGGCATCACCAGCATCTTCGGCGGGGCCCTGCCCGGCTCGGTGGTGTTCGTGATCGTCGAGAAGGTCATCCGGATCGGGATCTTCCTGGCCTACATCTGGCTGATCTCGCGGATGCGGGACCTCCAGCGCGTGTTCGAGTACCACGGCGCCGAGCACAAGACGATCCACTGCTACGAGGCCGGGCTCCCGCTCACGCCCGAGAACGCGCAGCGCTTCTCGCGCCTCCATCCGCGCTGCGGGACGAGCTTCCTGCTGATCGTGATGATCGTGGCGATCTTCGTTTTCGCGCCGCTCGGCCAACCGGACTGGTACTGGCTGTTCGCGTCGCGGGTCGTAGGGATTCCCCTGATCGCCGGCCTGTCCTTCGAGGTCCTCAAGTGGTTCGGGCGAAACCGCACCAAGCGCTGGGCACGGATCCTGATGGCGCCGGGAATGCAGCTGCAGAAGCTCACCACCCGCGAGCCGGACCTCTCGCAGCTGGCGGTGGCGATCGCCGCCCTTCAGGCGGTGCTCGCCGTGGAGAGCCCGGACGAGGCGTCCGACGAGGACAGGGTCGGCATGGAGGTCGTGGCCTGACGCGGCCAGCCGCGTAGTCCTCGCCGTTAGCCTCCTCGGAGGCATGGTCGAGAAGCTCGTCGAGCAGATCGAGAGCCGCTTCGCGGAGCTCTCGGAGCAGATGTCGGACCCCGCCGTGATCGGCGACCGCACGCGCTACGCGGAGGTGGGCCGCGCCTACCGCCAGCTCGAGCCCGCGCACCTGCTCGCGGTCGAGTACCGGCGCGCGGCCGACGACCTGGCGGGAGCGCGCGAGCTCCTGTCCGAGGACGGCGACGACCCCGAGCTCCGCGAGATGCAGGCGGCCTCCGAGGCGCGCCTGTCGGAGCTCGGGGATCAGATCCGCCTGGCCATGGTGGAGCGCGACCCGAACGACGACAGGAACGTGATCGTCGAGGTGCGCGCCGGCACCGGGGGCGAGGAGGCGGCGCTCTTCGCGGCCGACCTCCACCGGATGCTGTCGCGCTACGCGGAGCGCCGGGGCTTTCGGGTCGAGTCGCTGTCCGCTAGCGAGGGGGACTACACGTTCGCCGTGAAGGGCGACGGCGCGTACAGCGTCTTCAAGCACGAGGGCGGCACGCACAGGGTGCAGCGCGTGCCCCAGACCGAGTCGCAGGGGCGGATCCACACGTCGACCGCCACCGTCGCGGTCCTGCCGGAGGCCGAGGAGGTGGACCTGCAGGTGGACCCGAACGACCTGCAGATCGACGTCTTCCGGTCGTCCGGCCCCGGCGGTCAGTCCGTCAACACGACCGACTCCGCGGTGCGCATCACGCACGGGCCCACAGGCCTCGTGGTCGCGATGCAGGACGAGAAGTCGCAGCTCCAGAATCGCGAGAAGGCGATGCGCGTGCTGCGCGCCCGGCTGCTCGAGCGGCAGGTGGCCGCGCAGCGCGCCGAGGAGGCCGCCGAGCGCCGCGCGCAGGTGGGCACGGGCGAGCGCTCGGAGAAGATCCGCACCTACAACTTCCCCCAGGACCGCGTCACCGACCACCGCGTCAAGCTCACGCGCGGCAACGTCGAGGGCGTGCTCGCGGGTGAGCTCGACGACTTCACGGCCGCGCTCGAGGCCGAGGAACGACGAGTGGCGCTCGAGCGCGACGCCCTGGTCGAGGGCTGAGCCGTGCCCGGCGCCACGGGGGGCGGAGCCCTCGGCGTGGCGTCGGCGCGCGACGCGGTGGCGGCCGCCACGGACGCGCTGGCCGCCGCCGGCTGCGACACGCCGCGCCTCGACGCCGAGCTCCTGGTGGCGGACGCCCTCGACGTGGACCGCGGCGCGCTGGCGGTCGAGCCGGACCGCCCGCTCCCGCCGGGTCCGTCGCGCCTCGTGATGGAGCGCGTGCGCCGGCGGACGCAGCGCGAGCCGGTGGCCTACATCCTCGGCCGGCGCGGGTTCCGCGCCCTCGAGCTCGAGGTCGACCCGCGCGTGATCGTGCCGCGGCCGGACACGGAGCTGCTCGTGGAGCTTGCTGCCGAGCGGGTGCGCCACGGAGGCTGGGTGCACGACGTGGGCACCGGGATCGGGCGCGGTCGCGCTGGCGCTCCGGGACGAGCGACGGGACCTGAGGGTCACCGCGTCGGACTCGTCGCGGCGATGCCGCCGCGGTGGCGCGCGCCAACGCCGAGCGCCTCGGGCTGCCGCTCGAGGTCACCGTGGCGGCCGGCCTGCCGCGCGGGTTTGCGGGCGCGGAGCGTCCCGACCTGGTGGTGGCCAACCTGCCATACGTGCGCGAGGACGAATGGCCCCTGCTCGAGCCCGAGATCACGCGCTGGGAGCCCCGGTCAGCGCTCGTGGCCGGCCGGGACGGGCTCGACGCGATCCGCGCGCTGCTGACGGCCGCCCCCCCGGGCACGCGGCTGGCCCTCGAGCACGCTCCGGGCCAGGCGGATGCGGTGCGGGCCCAGCTGGCGGGCGCCGCGACGCACCGCGACCTGGCGGGCCGCGAGCGGGTGACCGTCGGGCGGGCGCCGTGACGCGGGCCGCCCTCGCCGCCGCGCCGGGTGGCCATCTTCGGGCGCCGGCTGTCGAGTCGGCCCGCCCATGAAGGAGCCGGCTCGTCAGTCATGGGCGCAGCATTCGCGATGACGGGCGCCACGCGCCTGACCGCCAACGAGGTGGCCGCCTTCGAGCGCTGCATCCGCACGGGCGGGGTGGCGGTGTTCCCGGCGGACACCGTCTACGGCCTGGCCTGTGACCCCGCAGCGCGCCGCGCGGTGGAGCGCCTTCACAGGCTGAAGGGCCGGTCGCCGGGGCGGTCCGCCGCGGTGATGTTCTTCTCGTTCGAGCAGGCGCTCCGGGCCGTCCCCGAGCTCGGCGCAGGCACGCGCGACGCGCTCACCCGCCTGCTGCCCGGCGCCGTGACCGCGCTGGTCCCCAACCCGGCGCGGCGGTTCCCGCTCGCCTGCGGACAGGACCCCGACGTGCTCGGGCTGCGCGTGCCAGACCTGTCGGGTCCGCTGGCGGCGCTTGCGGCCATGCCGGTGCCGGTCCTCCAGTCGAGCGCCAACCGTACGGGCGGCGCGGACATCCGACGGCTCGCGGACCTCGATGGGGAGATTCGCCGCAAGGTGGACGTCGCACTGGACGCGGGGTCTCTGCCGGGCACCGCCTCCACGGTCGTGGACCTGACCGGGTACGAGCGGGGCGGGGGCCACGCGGTCCTCCGGGAGGGCGCCGTGGGCGCCGAGGAGATCCGCGCGCGCATCGGCTAGCTCGCGCCGGTCGCGACGCCACCCCTTGGTACGGTCCTGTCGTGACCGGGGAGCCGCTGCCGCCCGACTACTTCAACCGCTCCGTCGCCGAGGTGGACCCGGAGGTGGCGCGCGCGCTTGACGCCGAGCTGCGCCGTCAGGACGCCACGCTCGAGATGATCGCGTCGGAGAACTTCGCGCCGCAGGCCGTGCTCGAGTGCCAGGGCTCGGTGCTCACCAACAAGTACGCGGAGGGCTACCCCGGCAAGCGCTACTACGGTGGCTGCGAGCACGTCGACGAGGCCGAGACGCTCGCCATCGAGCGCGCCAGGGAGCTGTTCGGGGCGGAGCACGCCAACGTGCAGCCGCACGCCGGGGCCCAGGCCAACGCGGCCGCCTACCACGCCCTGCTCCAGGCCGGCGACCCGATCCTCGGGATGAAGCTCGACCACGGCGGTCACCTGACGCACGGCATGCGCCTCAACTTCTCCGGCCGCCTCTACGAGGTCACCGCCTACGGGGTGCGCGAGGAGGACTCGCGCGTGGACATGGATGAGGTCGAGCGCCTCGCGCACGAGCACCGACCGAAGGCGATCATCGCCGGCTGGTCGGCGTATCCGAGGCAGCTGGACTTCGCCGCGTTCCGCCAGATCGCCGATGCGGTGGGCGCGTTCCTGATCGTGGACATGGCCCACTTCGCCGGGCTGGTGGCGGCCGGCGAGCACCCCAGCCCCGTGCCGCACGCGGATGTGGTGACCACCACCACCCACAAGACGCTCGACGGACCGCGCGGCGGGCCTGATCCTGTGCCGCGAGGAGCACGCCAAGAAGGTCAACTCGGCGGTCTTCCCCGGGCAGCAGGGAGGGCCGCTGATGCACGTGATCGCCGCCAAGGCGGTGGCGCTCCGAGCGGCCGCGTCGGACGTCTTTCGCGAGCGTCAGCGACGCACACGCGAGGGCGCCGATGCGATCGCCGAGGAGCTGCTCGAGGCCGGCGTCAACGTGCTCACAGGCGGCACCGAGGTGCATCTGGTGCTGGTGGACCTTCGCGACTCGGAGCTCGACGGCCAGCAGGGCGAGGACCGGCTCGCCGAGGTCGGGATCACCGTCAACCGAAACGCCGTGCCGTTCGACCCGCGACCGCCCGCGGTGTCCTCCGGCCTGCGGATCGGCACGCCAGCGCTCGCCACGCGCGGCTTCGGCATCGATGACTTCCGTGAGGTGGGGCGCGTGATCGCGGAGGCCCTGACCACCGACTTCGACGACACCGTCCGCGCGGGCCTCTCGGAGCGGACCCGAGCGCTCGCCGAGCGCTACCCGCTGTACCCGCAGCTGCGTTCGTCCGCGGCCGGCGGGCGCGCCGCCCACGGCGCCGCGGTCGTGGGCGCCTGACCCAGGCGGACGGTTCGAGCGGGCCGCCGGGGACGTGAGCGGGCCGCCCGACATCGCCCCGGCCCGCGCCCGCTCGGGCAGGGCAACGGCGCGCGAGGCCGTCGCGGAGGGCTCCGCGACGGCGCCGGTCTTCGAGCTGCGAGACGTGTCGGCATCGCGCGGGGGCGATTCGGTGCTTCGCGACGCCACGCTGCGAATCGTCGCGGCGCGACGGCGGTGCTGGGGCCGTCGGGCTCCGGCAAGTCCACCCTGCTGCGGCTGCTCAACCGCCTGGCCGACCCCGACTCGGGAACGGTCCTCTTCGACGGCCGCGACGTCCGGGAGCTCGACGTGCTGGAGCTGCGCCGTCGCGTCGGCCTCGTGCCACAGCTCCCCGCGCCGCTGCCCGGCACGGTGCGGGCCAACGTGGTCGCCGGCCCGTCGCTCGCGGGCCGCGGGGCCGACGTCGAGCGTGCGCTCACGCTGGCCGGCCTCGATGCCTCGTTCGCCGATCGCGACTCCGACCGCCTCTCGGTGGGCGAGCAGCAGCGCCTGATGCTGGCCCGGGCCCTGGCGCTCGAGCCCGAGGCGCTGCTGCTCGACGAGCCCACCTCGGCGCTCGACGAGCGCGCGCGCGACGGTGTGGAGCGCACCATCCGCTCCCTCTGCGAGCGGCCCGGGATGTCCACGATCGTGGTCACGCACGACCGCGAGCAGGCGCGCCGTCTCGCGCGGCGAACGGTCGAGCTGCGCGACGGCCACGTGCGAGGCGGCCCGTGACCACGCTCCCGCGTCGCTGCCGTTGCGCGACCGTGACGATCGTCGTTCAGTATCGAGCGCCCGAGGTTGCGCGGTGACGAGCAGCATCGACGTCTCGCTCGGGGAGGTGGCGGCCACGCTGGCGCTGGTGGCCCTCGCCGCGGGTGTCTCGCTGGTTCGCCGCGTGGACCTCGAGGGCGATCTGGCCGTGGCCGTGGTGCGGTCGTTCCTGCAGCTCACCGCGATCGGCTTCGTGATCCAGGCGATCTTCGACTCGGACAGCCTGTGGCTCGTGGCCGCCCTGCTCGCGGTGATGGTGGCCTTCGGCACGGCCACGGCCAGGCGGCGCGCCAGCGCGGTCCCTGCCGCGCTCGGGCCGATCGCGCTGGCGCTGTCCGCCGCCGCGGCGGTCACGCTCGGGCTCGTGATCGGCCTGGGGGTGTTCGAGCCCGAGCCGCGGTTCATCGTGCCGGTGGGCGGCATGGTGATCGGCAACGCGATGACGACGTGCGCGGTGTCCCTCAACCGGCTGGCGGACGAGGTGCGGACCCACTCGCGCCAGCTCGAGGCCACGCTGGCGCTCGGCGCCACGTCACGGCAGGCGGCGCGCGGCCTCGTGACCCGCAGCCTTCGGTCGGGGATGATCCCGCTGATCGACTCGACCAAGACGGCCGGGGTGGTGTTCTTTCCCGGCACGATGGTCGGGATGCTGCTCGCCGGCGCGGAGCCGACGGACGCCGTGCGGCTGCAGGTGATCCTCCTGTGGGCGCTGCTCGGCAGCGTGGCGCTCTCAGCCGTGCTGGCGACCGGGCTCGGCTACCGCTCGTTCTTCACCGCAGCCCAC
Source organism: uncultured Thermoleophilaceae bacterium (assembly GCA_963808955.1). Classification (GTDB taxonomy): domain Bacteria; phylum Actinomycetota; class Thermoleophilia; order Solirubrobacterales; family Thermoleophilaceae; genus CAWEHQ01. The sequence continues at coordinate 178,579 of CAWEHQ010000004.1, forward strand.
CAGCTGCGCGAGACGCCGGCGAGCGCGTAGGAGGCTGCCTCGATCCGGCGTAGGCGAACCGCGCCGACGCTCCGGTTACGCTGATTGGGCGATGAACGAGCTCGACGCCCTGTGGGCGTTCCTCGTCGCGGCGGTGATCGCATTCCTCGCCACGCCGCTCGCCGCCCGGCTCGCCCAGCGGATCGGCGCGGTCGACGCCCCGAGCGAGCGAGGCCTCCACGACCGCCCGATGCCGTACCTGGGCGGCCTGGCCATCCTGGCCGGCGTGCTCATCGCGGGCGGCGTTGTTCGTGCCCGGCAGCACCGAGGTACGCGGCATCCTGCTCGGCGCCGCGGCGATCGCGCTGATCGGTGCGGTGGACGACGCGGTGGACCTGAACGCCGGGGTCAAGCTGCTCGGGCAGGTGGGGGCGGCGGTGATCCCCGTGGCCTCCGGAGTGAGCGTCGACGAGATCTCGATCCCGCTGATCGGGGTGCTCGAGCTCGGCGGCGCCGGCGCCGTGCTCACGGTCGTGGGCATCGTCGCGGTCATGAACGTGGTGAACTTCACCGACGGCGTGGACGGGCTCGCCGCGGGCGTGTGCACGATCGCCGCGGCCACGTTCGCGGTCATCGCCCTGTCGCTCGCCGCCGCCACGGCCTCGGCCGAGGGCGAGGCGGACCGCTTCGCGGCCGGACTCCTGGCCGCCGCCACCGCGGGCGCGGCGATCGGCTTCCTGCGGCACAACTTCCATCCGGCATCGATCTTCATGGGCGACTCGGGGTCCAATCTCCTGGGCCTGCTGCTGGCGTGCGTGGCCGTGCTCGGGATCCTCAAGACCGTGGCGGTGGTGGCGCTGGTGTTCCCGCTGGCCGTGCTCGCCGTCCCGATCCTCGACTCGGGGTTCGTCATCGCGAAGCGGATCAAGTACCGCCGGCCGGTGTACGAGGCCGACCGATGGCACTTCCATCACCGGTTCGCGAACATCGGCTTCTCGCAGCGCCGGACGGTGGCCTACCTCTACGCCTGGACGCTGAGCCTCGCCGCCCTGGCGCTTGCGCTGCGGTTCGTCCCCTACTCCGACCGGGCGCGGCGACTTCGACCCGGCTTGGACCGTGGTGATGATCGGGTTCGGGCTGGTGGCCGTCGCGCTCAGCGCTTACCTGGTGTTCGTCCTCGAGATCTTCAAGTTCCGCCGCTTCCGGGCGCGCCAGCTTCGGCGCGAGGCGGTGGCCCAGGGCGACGCGCCGCCCGGCGAGCAGCAGATCGAGGCCGAGGTGGGCCGCGAGGTGGAGACCGGCGACTTCGAGGCTGTGGACAAGCCGGAGACCGGCGAGTACGAGGCGGTCGGCCCGCGGTAGGGGCCCCGGAAGCGCCGGCCGCGACCTAGAAGAGGGTCTCCTGGCGGCCCTCGGCGGCGCGGTCGCCTCGGTCGCCCTTACCCCCGGCCCGGCTGGCCGCGATCGCCGGTGAGCGCTCCGGCGCCCCGGCTCGGTCCTCGCCGTCGGCGCTGGGGTCCACCCCCCGTAGCGGCCGACGCCCGGAGCGACGCGTGGAGCCGCGTTTGACGAGCGCCTGGAGCCGCCGCCGCTCCTCGGTCGGCGCATAGGCACCGCGCCTGTAGAGCTCCCGGTAGCGCGGGAGCAGGTCGGGGCGGCGGTCGGCCAGCCAATCGAAGAAGAGCCCCTTGACCTCGCCGCGCAGGTGCAGGGCCACGCCCCCGACGTCGACGGCGCCGGCCTCGCCCGCGAGCTCGAGGATCCGCTCCACCTCCTCGGGACGGTCGTTGATGCCGGGCATGAGCGGGGCGATCAGGACGCCGGTGGGGATGCCCGCCCGGTTGAGCTCAGCGACCGCCTCCAGGCGGGCCCGCGGGCTGGGCGTGTGCGGCTCCGTCTCGCGCCATGCGCCCTCGTCGAGCGTGGGAACCGACAGGTTGGCGGCCACCGGGGCCCGCTCCTGGACCTCGAGCATCAGCTTGGAGTCCCGGAGCAGCAGCGGCGACTTGGTGAGGATCGAGCAGGGGGTGGCCGAGTCCCGCAGCGCCTCCCAGATGCCGGGCATCAGCCTGTAGCGGCCCTCCACCCACTGGTACGGATCGGTGTTGGTGCCCATGGCGACGTGCTCGTGCTTCCACGAGGGCCGCGCCAGCTCGGCACGCAGCAGCTCGGGCGCGTTGACCTTGACCACGATCTCGCGCTCGAAGTCGCGGCCCGCGTTCATGTCGAGGTAGGTGTGGGTGGGGCGGGCGAAGCAGAATGTGCAGGCATGACTGCATCCCCTGTAGGGGTTGACCGTCCACTGGAACGGCATCCGTGAGCGCTTGGGCACGCGATTGAGCGCCGACCGGGCGCGGACCTCGTAGAAGCGGACGTCGAGGGCCTCGGGCGCGTCGAAGGTCCGCACCACCGCCGGGTCGCTGTAGCCGGGCAGGCGCCGCTCGTCCTCGGAGGCGACTGTCAGGTTGTCCCAGCGCACGAACGCATGTTCGCAGACGGAGCGGTCGTCAACGCTCCTCTCCCCACAGCGTCACGATCAGCTCGCGTCCCGACGCCCGGTCGCGGTGCTCGCAGAGGTAGATGCCCTGCCAGGTGCCGAGCGCCAGCGCCCCGCTCGCGACGGGCACCGAGAGCGAGCTCCCGAGCAGGGACGCCTTCACGTGCGCCGGCATGTCGTCCGGCCCCTCGACCGTGTGGGTCCAGAACGACGCGTCCTCGGGGACGGCGTCCGAGAACCAGCTCTCGAAGTCCGCCAGGACGTCGGCGCTCGCGTTCTCGTTCAGCGTCAGCGATGCCGACGTATGGCGCACGAAGACGTGGGCGAGGCCCACGCGCAGGCGCGCCAGCTCCGGCACGGCCTGCTCGACCTCGCGCGTGACGAGATGGAAGCCGCGCCGCTTCGGCGGTAGGCGGAGCTGTCGCTGCAGCCACATCGCCGGGACGTTAGACCAGCCGAAACCGGTGCCGGAAGCATCCGCGAACCGGGCGCGGGCAGGCGCGGCGAGGCGCTCCCGCAGGCCGGGTCACCCGGGGTTATCCACGGTCCACCCGGTGGTAGAGTCCCGCCCCCGGCGGAGCGCGGGAGGCCGCTTTCGAATGAGCATTCGGCCGCCATCCGCTCGTATTTGGAGCGCCCCCTCAGGACGGGGGCGCTTCGCAATCGCACAGACATGAGAAGGCATCCAGACCATGAGCGAACCGCGTCGCCCGGACCCCAAGGGGGCCGGTGTGACGCTCGTCGCCACCGCGATCCTCTGCGGTGCCACGGGGCTGGGACTCGGCGCGCTCGTGGGACTTCCCGTACCGTTCGCGCTGGTCGGGCTGTTCGCCGGCCTGGCCCTGGGTTTCGCACTTGTCTACTCCCGCTTTAAGGACATCTGAACTGGCCGCGCAGCGCTCGAGCCCCTCGGTGGCAGGCGACCCGTACCCGGGCGTCGTCCGCTTCCTGCGGTACTTCGACCTGGCGCTGCTGGCCCTCGCGCTGCCGATCTTCCTGCTCGCGGACCTCCCCGTGCTGGGCTGGGCCGCCGCGGCCCTCGGGTGGACGTGTCAGCGGGCGGTTCGCCACGCGCTCGAGCAGCGCGCCGCCGCCGCGGAGGACCCCAGGACGGTGGCCGGGATCGCCGTGGGGAGCATGGTCGCGCGCGCGTGGCTGATGGCGCTCGCGATCTTCGCCGCGGGCCTCACCGAGCGTGAGGCCGGGCTGTCCGCCGCCATCCTCGTGATCGTCCTGTTCACCGCGTTCTTCTCCACGCAGATCGCGCTTCGGCCCTACGACCGCACGCCCGCCCCGTGACCGCCAGGCTCAAGGCGATGAGCACGAAGTCCCAGGTGGCCCTCGCCGTGGGCGGCCTGCTGCTGCTCGGGATCCTCTTCGGGGTCGGCTTCGGCAGCGCGGGTGAGGACGAGAGCTTCCTCCCCCAGAACGAGTTCCTGCTCGAGCCCTGGATCCCGATCGACATCGCCGGCGTGGACCTCAGCATCAACAAGGCGGTGCTCTACCTGTTCCTTGCCTGCGCCGCGACGACGCTCACCATGGTCTACGTCGCCAAGCGAATGGGCGACCGGCCGAACCGGGTCCAGACCGCGGTGGAGGCCGCCTACGACCTCACGCGCAACAGCATCACCCGCAGCAACATGAGCGACCAGATGGCGGCGAAGTGGTTCGGCTTCACCGCCACGCTGTTCTTCTTCATCTGGTTCTCGAACCTGATCGGGTACATCCCGCTGCCGGTCAACACCGAGCATCCGCTCGTCATCTTCGGCGTCGAGGTGCCGGCGCTGGCGCTCTACGCCGCCACCGCCAACCTCTCGGTTCCGCTGGTGCTCACGCTGATCGTCTGGGTCTCGTACCACGTCGAGGGCATCCGCGCGAAGGGCTTTCTTCCCTACTTCAAGGGCTGGGTCCCGGGTGGCATCACGGGAGCGCCGGCGGTGCCGATCTTCTTCATCGAGGTGATCTCGCAGTTCGTCCGGATCATCTCGCTGTCGGTCCGGCTCTTCGCCAACATGCTGGCGGGACACCTCCTGATCCTCTTCATGGGCGGAGGCCTCGTCGTGCTGCTCGGGCTGGCCGCACTCGGCGTCTTCACCCTGCCGGTGGCGGTCGCCTTCTTCCTGTTCGAGATCGGGCTGATCGCCACCCTTCAGGCGTTCATCTTCGCCATCCTCACATCCATCTATCTCGGCGAGGCCACGGGAAGTGGCCACTAGCCGGGAAAGGAGAAGACAGTGGACCTGACAACCCTCCTTCTGCCGCTCGCCCAGGTGACGGACGACGGCCTGAAGTCGATCGCCCTCGGCGTCGGCGCGGGCCTTGGCACGATCGGCCCCGGGGTCGGCGTGGGCTACATCTTCGGCAAGGTGATCGAGTCGGTCACGCGTCAGCCCGAGATGCGCGAGGAGATCACGAGCATCCAGTGGCTCGGCTTCGCGCTGACCGAGGCGATCGTGTTCTACGCGTTCATCTTCGGCCTGATCGCGTTCTTCCTCTAGGCATGAGGCGCGTCGCCTACTGCACAGCCGCGTCGGTCGCGCTCCTGCTGGCGTCGCCGGCCGCGGCGTTCGCTCAGAGCGAGGGCAACTTCCTCGTCTCGCCGAGCCTGGGGTTGATGATCTGGACGGTCGTCGCGTTCGGCATCACCCTGTACATCCTCCGCAAGCTGGCCTTCCCCCGGATCGCGGACGCGCTGGACAAGCGCCGCCGTGCGATCGAGGAGTCGATCGACGCGGCGGAGCGCACCCGGCAGGAGGCCGACGAGATCCTGTCCGAGTACCGCTCCCGCCTCAGCGAGGCGCGCGGGCAGGCCGAGGACATCGTGACCCGCGCGCGCAAGGCCGGCGACCGCGTGGAGTCGGAGGCCAAGGAGCAGGCGCAGCACGAGCGCGAGGAGACGCTCCAGCGGTCGCGCAGGGAGATCGAGGCGGAGACGCAGCGGGCCCTCAACGAGATCCGCAGGGAGGTGGCCGACCTCACGGTGATGGCCACCGAGCGGGTCACCCGGAAGTCGCTCGACGACGACGACCACCGCCGGCTCGTGGAGGAGGCGCTGTCCGACCTCGACTTCTCGTCGCTGGCCGGGGACACCGCCTCCAACGGCGGCGGGCAGCGCTCGGGTGGGGGCGATGGCGAGGGCGCCGGCGCAGACGACGCGGAGCGCTGATGCAGGAGCTCGCGAACGTCTACGCGCGCTCGCTGTTCGACGTGGCGCGTGAGCACGCCCAGCTCGACGAGGTCCGCGACCAGCTCGACCAGTTCGCCGACGCCGTGGCGGAGAGCAGGGAGCTCCAGGTCTTCCTGTTCTCGCCGCACTTCAGCTCGCAGGAGAAGCGAGACGGCATCCGCCGCGTCCTGGACGGCGCCGACGAGCACTTCCTGCGCTTCCTCGAGCTCCTGGCCGAGAAGCACCGTATGCCGGTGATCTTCCGCATCCGCCAGACGTTCGACGACATGTGGGCCGACGAGAACCGCCTGCTCGAGGCCTCCGTCACGAGCGCGGTCGAGCTCGACGAGAAGATCGTCAAGCAGATCGGCGAGCAGATCGAGGAGCAGACCGGCCGGCGGGTCGAGCTGACGAGCAGGGTCGACCCCGAGGTGCTCGGCGGGCTGATCGTCCAGGTCGGCAACACGATCATGGATGCGACCATCCGCAGCCGTCTCGAGCGGCTGCGCAAGCAGGTGAGCCGCGCCGCCTGAAGCGGCCCACGAGCGACGCCCCCAAGGAGACCTTCAGCACATGCAGATAAAGCCAGACGAGATCACCAGCATCCTCAAGGACCGCATCGAGGGCCTCGAGGAGGACGGCGGCGCCGACCTCTCGGAGGTCGGGTCGGTCCTCTCGGTCGCCGACGGCATCGCCCGGGTCCACGGCCTCGACAACTGCATGTCGCTCGAGCTGCTCGAGCTGCCCCACGACGTGACCGGCCTCGCGCTCAACCTCGAATCGGACAACGTGGGCGCCGTGCTCTTCGGCGCGTGGGATCGCATCGAGGAGGGCGACCAGGTCAAGCGCACCGGCCGGCTGCTCGAGGTCCCGGTGGGGGAGGGCCTGCTCGGGCGCATCGTCGACCCGCTCGGCAACCCGCTCGACGGCAAGGGCGACGTCCGAACCGACGAGAAGCGCCCGGCCGAGGTGATCGCGCCAGGGATCGTCCAGCGCCAGGGCGTGAAGGAGCCGATGCTCACCGGGCTCAAGGCCATCGACTCGATGACGGCGATCGGCCGCGGCCAGCGCGAGCTGATCATCGGCGACCGCCAGACCGGGAAGTCCGCGATCGCGGTCGACTCGATCATCAACAACCGCGACAAGGACCTGATCTCGATCTACGTCGCCATCGGCCAGCGCATGTCGAGGGTTGTCGAGGTGGCCGAGATGCTGCGCGAGCACGACGCGATGGACAACACGATCATCGTCGCCGCCCCCGCCGACGAGGCCGCGCCGATCAAGTACATGGCGCCCTACGCGGGGTGCGCCATGGGCGAGTACTTCCTGTGGCAGGGCAAGCACGCGCTGTGCGTGTACGACGACCTGACCAAGCACGCCTACGCCTACCGGCAGCTGTCGCTGCTCCTGCGGCGCCCGCCGGGCCGCGAGGCGTACCCGGGCGACGTCTTCTACCTGCACTCGCGCCTGCTCGAGCGGGCGGTCAAGCTCTCCGACGAGCAGGGCGGCGGCTCGCTCACCGCGCTGCCGATCATCGAGACCCAGGCCGGCGACGTCTCGGCCTTCATCCCCACCAACGTCATCTCGATCACCGACGGGCAGATCTTCCTGGAGCAGGACCTGTTCCTGGGCGGTACGCGCCCGGCGATCAACGTGGGCATCTCCGTCTCGCGCGTGGGGGGCGACGCGCAGTCCCGGCCGATGAAGAGGGTCGCGGGCAAGCTGCGCCTGGAGCTGTCGCAGTTCCGCGAGCTCGAGTCGTTCGCGCAGTTCGGCTCGGAGCTCGACCCCGAGACCCAGCGCACGCTGGCCCGCGGCGAGCGGCTGGTGGAGACGCTCAACCAGGACGAGCTGAGCCCGGTGGCGGTCGAGGACCAGGTGGCACAGATCTACTCGGGCACCGGCGGCTACCTCGACCGCATCAAGGTCGACCGCATCGGCGACTTCCACGAGTCCATGCTCCAGCGCCTCCACTCCGAGCAGGACGAGGTGATGCGAAAGATCGCCGGCGGCGAGTGGGACGACGACATCGAGCAGCGGCTGGGTGACGCGATCGGTGAGGCGATCGACGACTTCGGCCCCGACTTCGACGAGGAGGGCGAGCCGATCGAGGAGGGCGAGTCCGACCGCGTGCGCGAGGAGCGCGGCGACGGGGCGGAGGAGAAGTCGCAGGACGGCAGACGGCGGCGGGGCCGATGGCAGTGACAAGACGCGTGAGCAGGAGCCGGCGTCCGCCTGACCCATGGCCACGCAGAAAGCCATCAAGAGCCGCATCAGCTCCGTGAAGAACATCGCCAAGATCACGCGGGCGATGGAGATGGTGGCCGCGGCGCGCCTGCGCAAGGCCGAGCAGCGAATCGAGGCGCTGCGGCCGTACGCCGACGCGATCCGCCGCATGACGCGCCGGGCGGTGGAGGCGGCGGAGGACATCCCCAGCCTGCCGATCCTCCAGGAGCACGAGTCCGACAACCGGGTGGCCCTGCTGCTCGTGACCGGGGACCGCGGGCTGGCCGGGTCGTTCAACTCCCAGATCATCCGGACCGGGGTCCGGCGCGCGGACGAGCTGCGCCGGGACGGCAAGGAGGTCCGCTGGTACGCGTCCGGTCGCCGCGGGGCGTCGTCGCTCGGCTTCCGGGGGCTCGAGCTCGACGGCTCCTACGCCGGCTTCACCGATCGCCCGGCGTACTCCGACGCGCGCGAGATCTCCGAGAGCCTGGTCACGGCGTTCACCGACGACCGCGTCGATCGCGCCGAGATCTTCTACAACGGGTACATCTCCGCCATGAGCCAGGAGGTACGGCACGAGACGCTGCTGCCCCTGTCGCAGGCCGAGATCCTCGATACCGAGGGCGCCGATGGTGATGAGGGCTCAGATGGCAGTGGGCAGATGGCAGATGGCAGGAGTGCGGGTTCGGACCGCGGCGAGGGCTCGGCTGATGGTCAGGACGCCGACCACTCGCGCTCGCTGTGGATCTACGAGCCGGGGCCGGAGGAGATCCTCGAGCGCCTGGCCCCCGACTACGTGGAGATCTCGATCTACCGGGCGCTGCTCGAGTCGACCGCGTCCGAGCACGGCGCGCGCATGACGGCGATGCGCAGCGCCTCGGACAACGCGTCTGACCTGATCGGCGACCTCACGCTCGAGGCCAACCGGCAGCGGCAGGCGGAGATCACCCAGGAGCTGATGGAGGTCGTCGCGGGAGCCGAGGGGCTCTAGCGGCGCCACCCCAAGGGACTACGAGATAGGAAGGACCAGCGTGGAAGCAGGCACAGAGCAGCAGGGCCGGACCGAGGAGCGCTCCACCGGGGACGGCGACGGGGCCGAGCGCAACGTGGGCACGGTGGAGGAGATCACCGGCGTGGTGGTCGAGGCCGCGTTCACCGGCGAGCTGCCGGAGATCAACACGGCGCTCGAGATCGAGATGCCGGCGCTGGCCGCGGACAGCGAGGGGTCGGGCGCCGACGCCGAGGGCGCCAACCCAGCCGGCCAGGCGCTCCTGGCACTGTCCAAGCGCGGGATGTCCACCGAGGAGATCGCGGAGTACCTCGACCAGGACGAGAAGGAGGTCGCCAGGCAGCTCTACGAGGTCGAGCGCGAGACGGGCGGCGACGGCGCCGCGGCGGAGAGCTCCGGCGAGCACCGCGGCTCCGGCAGTGCCGGCGCTGCGCGAACGCTTGTGTGCGAGGTGCAGCAGCACCTCGGCGACGATCGCGTGCGAGCTGTGGCGATGGGATCGACCGACGGCCTCCAGCGCGGCGCCAAGGCGGTGGACACCGGTGGACCGATCACGGTCCCGGTCGGCGACGCCACGCTCGGGCGCCTCTTCAACCTGCTCGGAGAGACCATCGACGAGGGGGGCCCGGTCGAGACCGAGGAGCGCTGGCCGATCCACCGCCCCGCACCCTCGGTCGAGGACCTGACCCCCACGCGCGAGATCTTCGAGACGGGGATCAAGGTCGTCGACCTCCTCGCCCCGTACGCACGCGGCGGCAAGGTCGGCCTGTTCGGCGGCGCCGGCGTGGGCAAGACCGTGCTGATCCAGGAGCTGATCCGCAACCTCGCCCAGGAGCACGGCGGCCTGTCGGCGTTCTGCGGCGTCGGCGAGCGATCGCGCGAGGGCAACGACCTCTGGATCGAGATGAAGGAGTCCGGCGTGCTCGACAAGACCATGCTGGTCTTCGGGCAGATGAACGAGCCGCCCGGCGCCCGCATGCGCGTGGGCCTGTCGGGCCTCACGATGGCCGAGTACTTCCGCGACGAGGGCGGTCAGGACGTGCTGCTCTTCATCGACAACATCTTCCGGTTCGTGCAGGCCGGCTCGGAGGTGTCGGCTCTGCTCGGGCGGATGCCCTCGCAGGTGGGCTATCAGCCGACGCTCGAGACCGAGATGGGTCAGCTGCAGGAGCGGATCACCTCCACCAGCCGGGGGTCGGTCACCTCGGTGCAGGCGATCTACGTGCCGGCCGACGACCTGACCGACCCGGCGCCCGCGTCGGTGTTCGCCCACCTGGATGCCACCACGACGCTCTCGCGCTCGATCTCGGAGAAGGGGATCTACCCGGCGGTCGACCCGCTCGACTCCACGTCCACGATCCTCAAGCCGGACATCGTCGGCCAGGAGCACTTCGACGTGGCCAACTCGGTCAAGGAGATCCTCCAGCGCTACAAGGAGCTCCAGGACATCATCGCCATCCTCGGCATCGACGAGCTCTCGGACGAGGACAAGCAGACCGTGCAGCGCGCCCGCAAGATCGAGCGCTTCCTGTCGCAGCCGTTCTTCGTCGCCGAGGCGTTCACCGGGTCCCCGGGCATCTACGTGTCCGTCGAGGACACCGTGCGCAGCTTCAAGGAGATCGTCGAGGGCGAGCACGACGACCTGCCCGAGCGCGCCTTCTACATGAAGGGCACGATCGACGACGTGGCCAAGGCGGGGAAGGGCGACGGTGACCAGGAGTAGGGCGCCGATGCTCCGGCGGGCTCCAGATGGCAGCGGGCTCAACCCATGCTCCAGCGCGGCTGGAGCCTGAGCCATGGCCCGCACCAAGTTCCCGGTGGAGGTCCTGACCCCCGAAGGCCAGGTGTTCGACGACGAGGTGGAGATGGTGTCCACGCGCACCGGCATGGGGTCGATCGGCGTGCTGGCTAACCACGCGCCGCTGATGGCCATCCTCGACCCCACGGAGCTGCGCCTCTACCGCACGGACTCCGACGTGGTGCGCTTCGCCCAGGGCGAGGGCTACCTCCAGGTGGTGGACAACAGCGCGCTCGTCCTCGTGGAGGAGGCCGTGCCGCCGGACGAGCTCGACCACTCGGACATGGAGAGAAGGCTGCGGGAGGCGCGCGAGGGGCTCGAGGGTTGCGAGGAGGGCACCGAGGAGTACCGCCAGTACGAGCGGCGGGTGCGCCGGTACGAGGCCTTCCTCGAGGTCGCGCAGGGCTCGTAGCCCTGGCGCGTCCGGGCGTTTCCTGGCCGGGGCGAGGGCGCGGCCGGCGAGGCTAGACGGCGAGGGCCGGGCGGCGGTCGACCCACGGGTGGGCCGTCTCGAGCTGCGAGGCGAGCGCGAGCAGCGGTCCCTCACCGGCCGGCTGGCCGACCAGGTGAACGCCGATCGGAAGGTCGTCGTCGCCGTGGAATAGGGGCAGGGAGATCGCCGGTTGTCCGGTGGTGTTGAAGATCGCGGTGAACGGGGTGAAGCGCCCCGACCGGGCGAATGCCTCGAGCGGGTCCTCCGAGGTCGAGTCGATCTCGCCGATCCGCACGGGGGGCTCGGCCAGGCCCGGCGTCAGCAGCGCGTCGTAATTCGAGACGAAGCTCACGACCTCGCGCCCGTAGCGCTGCAGCCCCGCCACGGCCATCTGGTACCCGACCGAGTCGAGGTCCCGGCTGCGACGGTAGATCTCCCAGGTGAGCGGCTCGACCGTCTCCTCGGTCGGCTCGCGGCCTCCCAGCATCGCCGAGTACGCGACGCTCAGGGCGATCGTGGCACCGAACACCGCCGAGAAGGCCTGGAAGACCTGGTGGCCGCCGCCGTCCCCGGCCCACGGCGGGCTCACCTCGTCGACCTGGTGGCCGAGCGAGCGCAGCAGCTCCGCGGCGTCCAGGATGGCCTGCCGCTGCGCGGGCTGGATCTCGGCCTCGATCGGCGGCTCGGCCGTCATCGCGATCCGCAGCCCGCGCGGCTCGCGCCGCGCCTGGTCGGCGAAGGGCTCCGCGGGCGGTGGCGCCCAGGTCGCGTCACCGACCTCGTAGCCCTCGAGCACGTCGAGGATGCCGGCGGTGTCCGCCACGGTCCGGGTGAGCACGCCGTCGATCGCCAGGAAGTGGTCGCCGAGGTCCGGCCCGCGCGACACGCGGCCGCGGGTGGGCTTGAGGCCAACGAGCCCGCAGCAGGCCGCCGGGATGCGGATCGACCCGCCGCCGTCGCTTCCGTGGGCCACCGGCACCATCCCGGCCGCCACCGCGGCGCCCGCCCCCCCGGAGGAGCCCCCGGGCGTCCGGTCGGTGTCCCACGGGTTGCGCGTGGGCCCGAAGCGGCGCGGCTCGGTGACCGGCAGGATCCCCACCTCGGGCGAGCTCGTGACCCCCACGATCACGAAGCCGGCCTCCTTGAGGCGCCGGACCACGTGCGAGTCGTAGTCGGGCGTGAAGTCGCCGGTCAGGTGCGTGCCCATGGAGAGGCGGATGCCGGCCACGGGCGAGGCCAGGTCCTTGATCGCGATCGGAACGCCCGCGTACGGCCGCGGGTCCCCGGCCTCGACCGCCTCGGCCGTCTCCAGCGCGCGCTCGGCGTCGAGGGTCGTGAACGCGTTGATGGTGGGGTCGAGCGCGCCGATGCGCTCGAGCGAGGCCTCAACGAGCTCGCGCGCGGTCACCTCACCGCTGCGAACCAGGCCGGCGAGCTCGCCGGCGGGGCGCGTCAGCAGATCGGTTCCGGCTTCGGCAGCCATCGCGGCGGGACTCTATCGGGGCGCCTGCGGGCGCCGCCGGCGCCGCGGCCGCCGTGGCGACTATGCGCGGGCGCCGCCGGCGCGAGGCGACGACCCCGACGACGGCCCCGGCGCCGCGCGCAACGCGCGCCGGCGCCCGGCGGTCACGCCGGCTTGGCGTCGCCGAACGGCTCGTCGCGCTCTCGCACCGCGGTCTTGAACCCGGCCTCCGCGGCCCGCCGCTGGAAGTCGTGGCCCTCGGGCGTGTGGCGGGCGATGCCGTCGAACACGGCGCCGAGCGCCTGCGCGCTCGACAGGCCGCCGGGCTCGACCGAGCGGTTGACGAGGAGCTTCATCATCACGAGCTGGTTCACCGGCAGGAGCGCGATCCGCTCCACCAGCGCCTCGAACCGCTGGTCGAGCTCCGCCGCGGGCGGCGCCTCGATCGCCAGACCCCAGCCGGCGGCCTCCGCTCCGGTGATCAGGTCGCCCGTGAAGAGCAGCCGCTTGGCCCGCTGCGGCCCGATCCGCTGCGCCCAGAGCGCGGTGGTGGGCACGCCCCACACGCGTGCGGGCGGGTATCCGATCCGTGCGTCGGCGGCGATCATCAGCAGGTCCGCGCACAGCGCCATGTCCGTGCCTCCGGCCACGCAAAAGCCGTGGACCTTGCAGATCACCGGCTTGTCACACTCGAGCAGCCTCGTGAAGCCGCGGACGTTGCGGCTCATCATCTGCCAGTCCACGACCGGGTCCCAGGTACGGCTCGGGTCGTGGTTCGCGGCCTGCACCTCCGGGTCGAGCGGCGAGCCGGGCGGCGCCTGCGCGCCGCCGGCGGAGCCCAGCCCGCTCATGTCGCCCTCCGCCGACTCCACGAGGTCGTAGCCCCCGCAGAAGCCGCGGCCGTTCCCGGCCAGCGCGATCACGTGCACCGCGGGATCGAGGTCGGCGCGCTCGACGCAGTCCGCCAGCTCGCGCGGCATGTCGAGGGTGATCCCGTTGCCGCGCTCGGGGCGGTCCAGGGTGATCCGGGCCACCCGGCCCGTGACCTCGTAGGCGAGGGTGGACAGACGGTCCGTCACGGTCGGGGCGCGGCCTCGGCCAGAGCGCCAGCGCCTCGGCTAGAGCGCCAGCGCCCGCTCGATGATCGGCTCGCAGTCGGTGCCCCCGGGCAGCGTGCCGAAGGTCCGTCCCGAGCCGCCCAGGCGACCCGCGCAGAACGCGTCCGCCACCGACGCCGGAGCGTGGCGCACGAGCAGGCTCGCCTGGAGTGCCACGGCCAGATCCTCCACGACGCGACGGGCCTGCCACTGCGGATCCTCCTCGCCGAGCGCGGCGAGCGCGTCCTTGACGCGGCGGAGGTGCTCGTCGAGCTGGGCGTCGGCGCCGGCCGCGAGCTCGCACTCGGCCAGGAAGGCGGGCAGGCTCTCGCGCTCCTTGGCGGCCGCACGCAGCACGTCCAGGGCCGCCACGTTCCCGGAGCCCTCCCAGATCGAGTTGAGCTCGATGTCGCGGTAGATCCGCGGCATCGGCGACTCCTCCACGTACCCGTTGCCGCCCAGGCACTCCAGCGCCTCGATCGCGAGCGGGGCGCCGCGCTTGCAGATCCAGTACTTCATCACCGCGGTGGCGAAGCGGCGAAACGGTCCGTCTCCCTCGTCGTATGAGCGCGCCACGCGCAGCGCCGCCGCAGTGGCCGCCTCGCTCTCCACGGCCAGGTCCGCCAGCACGTTCTTCATCGCCGGGTGCTCCACGAGCCGCGCCCCGAAGGCCCGGCGGTGGCGTGCGTGGTGCACCGCCTCCGACACCGCGCGCCGCATCCCGGCGGTGGTGCCGAGGATGCAGTCCAGGCGCGTGTGGTTGACCATCTCGATGATCGTGGGGACCCCGCGGCCCTCCTCGCCAACCAGATGGCCGCGGACGCTGCGGAACTCCACCTCGGAGGACGGCAGCGAGCGGGTGCCGAGCTTGTCCTTCAGGCGCTGCAGCTCGAACCCCGGCCCCCGCTCCACGAGGAAGCACGACAGGCCCGCCGGGGCCTGCGCGAGGACCAGGAAGACGTCGGCCGAGGGGTAGGAGCAGAACCACTTGTGGCCGGTCAGCTCGTACTCGCCGCCACCTACCGGGTCGGCGCGCGTGGTGTTGGCCCGCACGTCGGAGCCGCCCTGCTTCTCGGTCATCGCCATGCCCGCCAGCGCGCCGTTTCGATAGTCGGGCCTGGTGAGCCGCGGCTCCCACTCCGCCGCGAGGCTCGGCTCCCGCCGAAGCGCGGGAACGGCCGCGTAGGTCATGGAGATCGGGCACATCACGCCCGACGTGACCGCCCCCCAGAGGATGAAGAGGGCGCCGCGGACCACGTGGGCGCCCGACCTCTCCTCGCGCCAGGGAAGCGAGGGAAGCTCCCTCTCCACACCCACCCGCAGCAGCCAGTGCCAGGACGGGTCGAGCTCCACCTCGTCGATGCGCCGGCCGTAGCGGTCGTGGGTCACGAGGCGCGGCTCGTTGCGCTCGGCCCGTCGCGAGTGCTCGTGGGCCTCGGCTGACCCGGCCACCGCTCCGAGGTCACGCGCCCGGTCCAGGCCGAAGCCCCCGCCCTCGCGCTCGAGCGCGTCCCTCAGCGCCGGGTCGGCGTCGAACGCGTTGTGGCCCTCGAGCGGCGGCGGCTGGTTGAGCACCTCGTGCGTGGGGGTGATGACGGACACCGGCGTCCTCCTGGTAGCTCCCGTGCACCCCGCATCATGGCGGACGCGCGGCCGCGGGGGAGCACCGGCGCGACAGCTCGGCAGGCGCCCTGCAAACCGGGCGAATGCGGGGGGCGGCGCCGCTATCCTCGCGCGACGATGGACGAACGGGTTCTCTGCGAGCGGCTGATCACGTACGACACCTCCACCGCGGAGGGCATTCAGAGCGCCGCGGGCTTCGTGAAGGGGTGGCTCGAGGCGCGTGACGTCGACGTCCGCAGCGGCGTGCACAACGGCCGCCCGGTGCTGGCCGCCACCGTCGGCGCCGAGGAGGGGCCGAGCGTCCTGCTCCACGGCCATCTCGACGTGGTGCCGGCGCGCGCCGAGCAGTTCCAGCCGCGGGTGGAGGACGACAGGCTCTTCGGCCGCGGCGCCTACGACATGAAGGGCGGGCTGGCGGGAATGATGTGCGCCACGCGTGACCTGGCCGCTCAGAGCGCCGTCCGCGTGCACTTCGTCTGCGTCTCGGACGAGGAGACCGACGACGACGCCGAGAAGGGCTCCGACTGGCTGATCGGCCGCGGCTACCGCGGTGACTTCGCGATCACGGGCGAGCCCACCGACCTCAAGATCGGCGTGCAGGCCAAGGGCGTGCTGGCGATCCGCATCGGGGTCGCGGGCAAGGCCGCGCACGGCTCGACGCCGTGGCTGGGAGACAACGCCGTGCTCAAGGCGGTCGACGTCTTCCGCCAGATCGAGTCGCTGCCGTTCACGCGCGAGTCGTCCGAGATGTTCGACCGGCCGTCGATCAACCTGGGGCGGATACTCGGCGGAGACGCCCTGAACAAGGTGCCCGACGTGTGCGGCATCGACGTGGACATCAGGTACCTCCCCGGCCAGGATCGGCAGGAGATCCTGGACGCCATCAACGCGCTTCCCGACACCCAGGTGGAGATCCTCTTCCAGCGCGACCCGGCGCTCGTCGAGGCGGACCACCCGATGGTGCGCGCGCTGGTCGAGGCGGTGGACGGCGGGAGCGCGTCGGACGCGGTCTCGGTGGGCCGCGACGGCGCGTCCGACGCGGTGAGCTTCATCAACGCGGGCGTCCCGGCGGTTGAGTTCGGCCCGGCGGGCGGGGGTCACCACGGCCCCGACGAGTGGGTGTCGATCCGGTCGCTCGGGAAGTACCGGCGTGCGCTCGTGGACTTCGTCCGACTCGTTCCCGGCGCCGTCGGGGCGAACGTACCCGGCGTCCACCGCGCCACGAGGCTTCGCGTTGCCTGAGGCGCCCAAGACGCGGAGCTTCTGGAAGCGCATCGTCGCGGGAGCGGTGATGATCGTGTTCGCGAGCGCGGCGGCGTCAGCCGCGCTGGCCTTCAGCGAGCTCGACAAGCTGGTCGACGCGCTGGGGCAGGGTCCCAGGCTCGATCTCGGCGAGTCGCTGGCGCAGGCCGAGTCGGGCCAGCCGCAGACGATCATGCTGCTCGGCTCCGACGAGCGTGCCGACTCCCCGGCAACCGAGCCGGGCGAGTTCGGCGACCCTCGCTCGGACACCGTGATCCTGGTCCGGCTCGACCCGTCGAAGGGCGCCACCGCGCTCATGTCGCTCCCGCGCGACCTCAAGGTGGAGATCCCGGGCGAGGGCACCGGAAAGCTCAACGATGCCTATTCGTTCGGCGGGCCCAAGCTGACCGTCGACACGGTCAAGAAGCTCACGGGCCTTCGCATCAACCACGTGATCAACGTGGACTTCGGCGGCTTCATCAAGATCGTCAACCGCCTCGGCTGCGTGTACACGGACGTCGACCGCAACTACTTCTCGTCCGGCCTCGAGTACGCCTACATCAACCTCGACGCCGGCTACCAGAAGCTGTGCGGCGACGAGGCGCTGGCCTACGTCCGCTTCCGCCACGAGGACAACGACCTCGTCCGCGGCGCCCGGCAGCAGGAGTTCCTGCGCCAGGCCAAGGAGCAGTTCACGGCCGGTGAGCTGTTCGCCGATCGCGACCGGCTGCTCCAGATCTTCGGCGAGTTCACCGAGTCCGACATCGACTCACGCGAGGACACGCTGCAACTGCTCAAGCTCGCGCTCGCCTCGCTCGACCAGCCGGTGCGGGAGGTGCACTTCGAGGGGACCGTCGGGGCGACGTTCGTCACCGCCAGCGACGCGCAGGTCAAGAAGCTCACCGACGACTTTCTCGGCGTGCGCGACACCGAGGGCCCGCGCAGCGGCGAGGAGAACGGCTCGGGCGGCGGGGGCGGCGGGGGCGGCGGCTCGGGCGGCGGCGGCTCGGAGCCGGACCTCATCGACGCGTCGGCGACGGGGCGCGCCCAGGCGGACCAGGCCGAGGCCCAGGACGTGGGGCTGCCCGTCTTCTATCCCACGGAGATGACCGAGGGCACGAGCTTCCCGGACGAGCCGAGCGTGTACGGGATCGACGTCCAGGGCGAGAAGAAGTCGGCGCCCTCGTACCGCATCGTCATGCAGACCGGCCTGATCGGCGAGTACTACGGGATCCAGGGCACCACCTGGAAGGACGCCCCGATACTCGACGACCCCACCTCCACGCGGACGATCGACGGCGTGGACTACGAGCTCCACTACGACGGCGACCGCCTCCGGATGGTCGCGTGGGAGACCAAGGACGGCGCGTACTGGGTCTCGAACACGCTGCTCCAGAGCCTCAGCGAGGAGGAGATGCTCGGCATCGCCTCCTCCGCGCGCGAGCTCTAGCACGCTCCCCCGGCCGCTAGGGTGGCCGGCCTGATGAGCGGCAGAGGGGAGTCCTGAGGTGGCGGACCGCGAGCCGATCGGCGTGATCGGCGCGGGATGGGTCGGCCTGGTGACGACGGCGTGCTTCGCCGAGCTCGGCCACGAGGTGCACTGCCGCGACATCGTGGTGGAGAAGGTCGAGTCGCTGCGCCGGGGCGAGGTGCCGATCCACGAGCCGGGCCTCGGGGAGCTGCTGGCCCGCAACCGCGAGCGGCTGCACTTCACGACCGAGATGGGCGACGTCCTCGAGGCAGCGGGCCTCCTCTTCTGTTGCGTGGACACCCCTCCCACGCTGTCCGGCGACGCCGACCTGTCGCACGTCCACACCGTGGTGGACGAGATCGGCCGCTCGGACGACGCCGCGCTGGTCATGAAGAGCACCGTCCCAGTGGGCACCGGCCGGGCGGTGGCTCGGCGGCGCGAGAGCCTCGGCTACGTGGCAAACCCGGAGTTCCTCAAGGAGGGGACCGCCGTCGACGACTTCATGGGCCCGGACCGCGTGGTGATCGGGGTCGACGAGCCACCCGGCCGCGACGGCCTCGGCGAACGGGTCGAGCGCCTGTACGCACCGCTGGGCGCCGAGGTGGTGCGTACCGACGTGGCCAGCGCCGAGATGATCAAGCTCGCGTCGAACGCGTTCCTGGCCACCAAGATCTCGTTCATCAACGAGATCGCGAACGTCTCGGAGGAGGTCGGGTGCGGACGTGGGCGAGGTCGCACGGGGGATGGGCCTCGACGCCCGGATCGGGCCGCAGTTCCTGCGACCGGGAATTGGGTACGGCGGTTCATGTTTTCCCAAGGACGTGTCTGCCCTCAAGCAGCTGGCGGGCAACAGCGGCTACCACTTCCAGCTGCTCACCTCGGTGATCGAGGTGAACGAGATGCAGAAGCGGCGCACGGTGGGCAAGCTCCAGAAGCACCTGGGCTCGCTCGTCGGGCGCAGGGTCGCGCTGCTCGGCATCGCGTTCAAGCCCGACACCGATGACACGCGCGAGGCGGCCAGCCTGGTGCTGGCGGCGCGCCTGCACGGCGAGGGTGCGCGCGTCAGCGCCTACGACCCGGTGGCGGGCGGCTCGGCGCGCGGGCAGCTCGGCGATACCGACGTCTGCGAGTCGGCGCTCGAGGCGCTCGAGGGCGCGGATGCCGCGGTGCTCGTCACCGAGTGGCCCGAGTTCGCCGAGCTCGACTGGGAGAACGAGGTCCGGCGGCGCATGGCCACTCCGCTCGTGGTCGACGGCCGCAACTTCCTCGACCCCGCGCGCTTGCGCGCGGCGGGCTTCACCTACGAGGGCGTGGGCCGCTAGTGGGAATCGCGAGGTATCCCGTCAGGCGTGGGCCGGTAGTCGGAATCGCGAGGGACCCCGCCCCTCAGAGCAACCCCGCCCCTCAGAGCGACCCCGCTCCTCAGAGCGACCCCGTCCCTCAGAGCGACCCCGCCCCTCACGTGCCCGCGGCCGGGTGGGCGCCCGCCTGATGCAGGCGGTCGTGCTGGCGGGTGGGGCGGGCAGCCGGCTGCGGCCGCTCACCACGACGGTGCCGAAGCCCGTCCTGCCCCTGGCGGGACGGCCGTTTCTCACCTTCCTGCTCGACTGGCTCGGACGCCACGGGGTCGACGACGTGGTGCTCTCGTGCGGGTTCCTCGCGGCCGACGTGCGTCGGGTGCTGGGCCGGCGCCACGCCGGGATCGATCTCCGCTACGTCAACGAGGAGGAGCCGCTTGGCACGGCCGGTCCGGTCCGGCTGGCCGCCGAGCGGGACGTGCTCGACGATCGCTTCGTGGTGATGAACGGCGACATTCTCACCGACGTGGACCTGGGCGCGCTGGTCGAGGGTCACGCCGGCGACGGCGCCCTGGCCACGATCGGCCTGGTGGAGGTGGACGACACGCGCAGCTACGGAGTGGTGCCCACGGCCGAGAGCGGCGAGGTGGAGGCGTTCCTCGAGAAGTCGGACGAGCCGGCGCCCACGAACCGCGTGAACGGCGGGATGTACGTCCTCGAGCGCGACGTGGTGGAGGAGATCCCGCCGGGCCGGCCGGCCTCGTTCGAGCGCGAGGTCTTTCCGGCGCTCGTGGGACGCGGGCTGTTCGGACGCCCGGTCGCGGGCTACTGGATGGACATCGGAACGCCCCGGCGCTACCTCGACGCCACGTACGACCTGCTGGCCGGGACGGTGGAGAGCGACCTGCCGCCACGCGACGAGTCGGGCTCGCTCGTGGGCGACGGCTGCATCACGGGGGGGGCGCGAATCGGGCCCCAGTCGGTCCTGGGCGCGCACTGCTCGGTGGGCGCCGGCGCCGTCGTGGAGCGGGCCGTGCTGCACGACCGGGTCACGGTGGGCGAGGACTGCCTGGTGCGTGAGAGCGTGGTGGCCGCCGGTGCCCGGCTGGGCGAGGGGGCTCGCGTGGAGCCGGGAGCGGTCGTCGGCGGCGGCGCGCGGGTCGCCCCCGGCGGCGTGGTGAGGGCCGGCGAGCTCGTGCCGCCCGGTGCGGGAGCGGACGGCGGCGGACCCGGCGGGCCGGGATCGACGCCGACGACACATCGGCAGACGCTCGCCGGCGATCCGGGGGCCGGCGGCCAGGGTGGGACGGCCGGCGCATGAGCGACCTGAGCTCCGAGGCGATCGCGGCCGTGGACTCGCGCTCGTTGCTGGCCGACGTGCTCGACCAGCCCGCTCAGCTCGACGATGCCCGCTGGCGCGCCGAATCGGCGGGCGCTCCGGCCGTGGACGCCCCGGGCGGCCTGCTGGTGTGCGGCATGGGCGGCTCGGCGATCGGCGGCGACCTGGCGCGGGCATGCGCCGGCGACCGTGCGCGGAGGCCGATCCGGGTCCTCCGCGACTACGCACCCGATCCCTGGGCCGGCGACGACACGCTCATCCTGCTCTCGAGCTACTCGGGGGAGACCGAGGAGACGCTTGCCTGCTACGAGGCGGCGCGGGCGGCCGGCGCGCCGCGCGTGGCGCTGACCACCGGCGGAGCGCTCGCCGACGCCGCCCGCGCCGATGGGGTGCCGGTGATCGGCGTGCCCGCCGGGCTGCAGCCGCGCTCGGCCGTGGCGTACATGACCGTGGGCGCTCTCGAGTGCGCGGCGCTGTGTGGCGCCGCGCCGCGCCTGGACGACGAGCTCGGGGCGGCGATCCGCCTGCTGGAGGGGCTGGTGCAGGAGTGGGGGCCCGACGGCGACGACCGCGCCGAGCCCAAGCGGCTGGCACGCAACCTGGAGGGAAGGCTCCCGGTGGTGTACGGCGGCGGAGCGCTGTCGCCCGTGGCGCGGCGCTGGAAGACGCAGCTCAACGAGAACGCCGAGGTGCCGGCGTTCTTCGCGTCGCTCCCGGAGGCGGACCACAACGAGATCTGCGGCCTGCCCGGGGGGCGCGGGCTGGCGCCGCTGCAGGTCGTGCTGTTGCGCGATCCCACCCACGAGGACCGGCTCGCCCGGCGGCTGGCCCTGACCGGCAAGCTGGCGTCCGCGGCGGGCATGGGCGGCGACACGGTCGGCGCCCGCGGCGAGACCCCGACCGAGCGGGTGATGTCGCTCGTCCTCTGCGGCGACCTCGTCTCCGTGTACCTGGCCGCCCTGCTCGGCGTGGATCCCACGCCGGTGGACGCGATAGAGGGCTTCAAGCGCGCGCTCGCGCAGGAGGAGGCCGCGCACGAGGCGTCCGGGCCCGGCTCGTAGAAGGCGCGGCGGCCACCCGCCCGGACCCGCCGTTGCCCCGGGGACCTTGGTAGGGTCGTCTTCGACCAAGAGGCCGCCCGGGGGTTTCACCTCCGGTGAGCGGCTCGCTCGAGCGGCAGGAGCACGAGCGCCCGGCCTCGACGGCCGGACGAGCAGCCGCGGACCCGCCGCAGACGATTCCCGACGCCTGGAGACCGATGAGCACGAGCACCGCCACCCTCACCCGTGACGACTACCGCGTCGCCGACCTTGGCCTGGCCGACTTCGGCCGCAAGGAGATCCGTCTCGCCGAGCACGAGATGCCGGGCCTGATGGCCACGCGCGCCGAGTTCGCCGACGCCCAGCCGCTGGCGGGCGCGCGGATCACGGGGTCGCTCCACATGACCGTGCAGACGGCCGTGCTGATCGAGACGCTGGTGGCGCTCGGAGCCGAGGTCCGCTGGGCGAGCTGCAACATCTTCTCCACCCAGGACCACGCGGCCGCCGCGGCGGTGGTCGGGCCCGAGGGCACCCCCGAGGAGCCGCGCGGCGTCCCAGTGTTCGCCTGGAAGGGCGAGACGCTCGAGGAGTACTGGTGGTGCACGGAGCAGGCGCTCGGCTGGCCGGACGTGGAGTCCCGCGGGCCCAACATGATCCTCGACGACGGCGGGGACGCGACGCTGCTCGTGCACAAGGGCGCCGAGTTCGAGCGCGCCGGCGCCGTGCCGGACCCCGAGTCGGCGGACTCCGAGGAGTTCCGCGTGGTCCTTCGCACCCTGCAGCGCTCGCTCGCGGAGGACTCCGAGCGCTTCACGCGGCTCGGCGAGGGTGTGCTCGGGGTCACCGAGGAGACCACTACCGGCGTCAACCGCCTCTACCAGATGCACGAGACCGGCGACCTGCTGTTCCCGGCCATCAACGTCAACGACTCGGTCACGAAGTCGAAGTTCGACAACCTCTACGGATGCCGCCACTCGCTCGTGGACGGCATCAACCGCGCCACCGACGTGATGATCGGCGGCAAGGTCGCGGTGATCCTCGGGTACGGCGACGTGGGCAAGGGCTGCGCCGAGTCGCTTCGCGGGCAGGGCGCGCGCGTGGTGGTCACCGAGATCGATCCGATCTGCGCGCTGCAGGCGGCGATGGAGGGCTACCAGGTGGTCACCCTCGAGGACGTCATCGAGTCGGGGGACATCTTCGTCACCGCCACCGGCAACCGCGACGTGATCACTGCGGGCGACATGACGCGCATGAAGCACCAGGCGATCGTCGGGAACATCGGTCACTTCGACAACGAGATCGACATGGCCGGGCTCGAGCGACTCGGCGAGATCGAGCGGCGCAACATCAAGCCGCAGGTGGACGAGTGGGTGTTCCCCGACGGCCACTCGGTGCTGGTGCTCTCCGAGGGCCGGCTGCTGAACCTCGGCAACGCCACCGGCCACCCGAGCTTCGTGATGTCGAACTCGTTCACGAACCAGACGATCGCCCAGATCGAGCTGTTCACGAAGAACGACGAGTACGAGAAGGGCGTCCACGTGCTCCCCAAGCACCTGGACGAGAAGGTGGCGCGGATGCACCTGGACGCCCTGGGCGCGCGGCTCACGTCGCTGACGCAGGGCCAGGCCGCCTACCTGGGCGTGCCCGTGGAGGGCCCGTACAAGTCGGACCACTACCGCTACTAGTAGTAGGAGTGCCCTGTCCCGCAACGTCCCACCTGAAACACCGGCCGCAGATCGCCGTCAGACAGCGTCATCGGTCGGGGCAATGGCGCTGCCATCGCACCCGCCCTGCTTCCTTGCCTGACGGCGCCTGCGGCATCCCGTTTCAAGCGCGACGTCACGAGACGGGGCACTAGCCGGGCGCCACGGCTCGTCTGTCCGCCCTCGACGGCGAGCGGACGAGCCGCCCGCCGGGTGGTCCCCGGCTGCCGGAACCGTCCGCTAGCGTGGCCGGCCGCATGAAGGCCATGGTCCTCGCGGCGGGGCTCGGCACCCGCCTCCAGCCGCTCACCTTCGAGGTGCCGAAGCCGATGGTGCCGGTGCTCGACCGGCCGGTGATGGCGCACATCCTCGGGCCTGCTCGAGCGTCAGGGGTTCGACGAGGTGATCGCGAACCTCCACTGGTTCCCGGACACGATCCGAGAGCTACTTCGGCGACCGCGATCGAGTACCGCCACGAGGAGGAGCTGCTCGGCACCGCCGGCGGCGTGCGCAACGTGCGCGACTTCTTCGGCGACGACCTTGTGGTGGTGGTCTCGGGCGACGCCCTGACCGACCTGGACCTGAACGCGGTCGTGGACCGCCACCGCAGCGCCGGCGGGATCGCGACGCTCACCGTCAAGAAGGTTCCCGACACGCGCGAGTACGGCGTGGTCATCCACGACGACGACGGCCGCATCCAGGGCTTTCAGGAGAAGCCGGATCCGGCCGAGGCCCTGTCCGACCTCGGCAACTGCGGCATCTACTGCTTCAGCCCGGAGATCTTCGAGTACTTCCCTGACGCGCCCGTCGCCGACTGGGCGCAGGACGTCTTTCCGGAGCTGCTCGCCCACGACGTCCCGTTCTTCGTGCACGAGATCGACGGCTACTGGAACGACGTGGGCTCCCTCGACGAGCTCCGCGCCGGCACCTTCGACGCGCTCGAGGGACGGCTGCGCCTGGAGGTGTCGGGCGAGGAGGTGGCCGAGGGGGTCCGTGCGGGTGAGGGGACGAGCCTCGACGCGTGCGAGCAGGTCGACGCCCCGGTGTGGGTGGGCGCGGGCTGCGAGCTCGGCGCCGGCTCGCGGCTCATGGGGCCGGTGGTCGTGGGCGACCGGTCCAGGCTGGGGGAGAACGTATCGCTGCGAGAGTCGATCGTGCTGCCGGGTACGCACGTGCCCGCGGGCACCATCCTGGTCGGCGCGATCGTCGGCCACGCCGACATCGTGGAGGGGATGCGGCCGCTCGGCGGCGGCTGAGCGCGTTTTCGGCGCGTGCGCCGTCGGGACGTGCGGCGGCCGGGATGTGCGTTCGCCGGGACGCGCCGTCAGAGCGCGTCAGACGGTGGCGGCGTCCTCGAGCCGCTCGCGCCGCAGCTCGTCCTCCTCCGACTGGCGGAGCATCCGCACGAACAGCGCGAAGAACACGAGCACCAGGACGATCGACTGCTCGACCATCATGATCGCGCCTCCCACGTTCTGGTCCTCGATCGCGCTCAGGCCCCAGATGCGCGGCACGGTCTCGTAGTAGGAGTAGGCCACCGTGCTCGACCAGACCAGGTAGAGGCCGAGCGCCGCGAGACCGGCCTTGGCCGCGCCGATGTAGGCGAAGGTCCAGAGGCCGGTGAGCCGCCGGCGCATGGGCACCGGCTGGATCAGCGGCCACCAGACCGCGACGCCCGCCGCGAAGAAGCACATGTGCTCGAGGACGTGCAGGGCGGGGTTCTCGAGCGCCGCGTCGTACATCGTCGGGATGTGCCAGAGGTAGATCAGCGCCAGCCAGAGGACGATGCCGGTGGCGGGATGGGCGAACGGACCGAGCGCGCGCTCGAGCCGCTGGAGCCGGCGCGTGGCGGGACGCATGATCACCCGCGATAGCCCGAGCAGCATGAGGAGCGGGGCGATGTCGCCCAGCAGGACGTGCTGGACCATGTGCGCCGAGAAGAGGTAGTCCTCGCCAAGTGCGTCGAGTGGCGATACGAGCGCCACCAGCAGCAGGAAGAGCCCCGCGCCGAACGCCAGCGCCTGCGGCCACCCGGCGCCGCGGACCCGGGTGGTGCCCGCTGTCAGGCCGCCGGACGGAAGCCGCTGCGCCTGCTCGCTTCGGGCCTCCCTGAACCGCCAGGCGTAGACGGCGCCGTAGCTGGCGAGGGCCAGCAGGAGGACGGGGGAGAAGTTCCAGAGGAGCTGGGGATGCTCGATGCCCGGATCTTTGCAGCGCGGTGACGCAGAGGTGCGCGGCGAGTGCTGTGCCGTGACTCGAAGCGAGCCACGCTGGGGCGATGCCGTTCGGTGCGCATCTGGTCGATCCCGTCGCGCCGGCGCTCTGCGCGAGCTGTGGCGCGGGTGCCGGGAGGGTCGAGCCGCTCTGCGCCGACTGCAGGCGCGAGATCCGCTGGCTCGGGCCGTCGGCCGAGCCGGCCGGCGGCGTGGCGTCGTGGGCCCCCGCGGCCTACGACGGTCCGGCGCGCGCGCTCGTGTCCGCGCTCAAGTTCCGTGGCGCCGTGCGGCTCGCGGAGACCATGACCGCCCACATGGCGGTGCGGGCGCCCGTCGGCTGGTTGTCGGGCGCGATCCTCGTGCCGGTGCCGCTCCACCCGTCGCGCCGCCGCCGCCGGGGCTTCAACCAGGCGGGGCTGCTGGCGGCCGCCCTGGCGTGGCGCACCGGCCTCGGGCTGTCGGACTGCCTCGAGCGCCGCGGGCGCGGCACCACCCAGGTGGGCCGCGGGCGGGCCGAGCGTGCTCAGGCCATCGAGGGGACCGTCTCCGTGCGCCCGCGTGCGCTCGTGCCGGCCGACGTCCTGCTGGTGGACGATGTGATGACCACCGGCGCGACCCTTGCGGCGTGCGCGGCCGCGCTGCGGGGAAGCGGAGTGAGATCGGTCAGGGCCGTTGCCTATGCGCGGACCCCGGGACGGTGAGCGACCGACGGTGAGCGACCGGGACGATGAGCGACCGCGACGGTGGCGTCCCGAACCGTGAGCGACCCGAACCGTGAGCGACCCGAACCGTGAGGACCGAACCGGGACCCGGAACCGTGAGCGACCGGGACCGCGGGCGTTACCATCTGCTCCACCGCGAACGCGACTGAGGAGGCAGGATGCGCATCGACGTCAAGGGGCGCAACACCGAGGTCACGGACGAGCTTCGAGAGCGAATCGAGCAGCGCTTCGCGAAGGTGGGTCGCCAGGTGTCGCCGCTCGCCCTGATGGAGGTCGAGCTCAGCCAGGAGCGCAACCCCTCTATCCGGGAGTCGTGCGTGGCCGAGGCCACGCTCTTCCTCAAGGGGGTAACCCTCCGCGCCCGCGAGGCCTCGGACAACATGGTCCAGTCGGTCAACCAGGTGGCCGACGAGCTCGCGCGCCAGGTCAAGCGTCATCGCGACAAGCGCCGCCGCCGCCGCGCGGCCGAGGTCGCGCCCCGGCCGGCGGCGTCCTGAGGCCCCACGGCCGGTCCCTGAGCGCTGCCGCCCGTCCCTGAGGGGCCTGGGCCACGCCTGAGCGCTCTCGCGGTGCCGCCCCCAGCGCCCGCCGCGGCCGTCTGAACCCCGGGGCTCCACCCCCCGCTCACCGACCCGGCCGCGCCTGAACGCCCCGCGCCCCGCCCAAGCCGCCATCAAGCGGGTCTTCGCCAAGCAATCCAGCGGCCGTCGGCGCGGCGGATGCCTGCGATGGGCAGGCGCCGGCCGTAGGACGGCGGCAGTCAGCGCCCGCGGCGCGTTCTAACCCTTCCCCCGAAAGTGATCCGAAGAGGTGCTCAGTGAACCGGACCATCTCGCGACGGGAACAGAAGCCGCGGCGTCGGGGCCCGCTCAAGCGCATCCGGGGCCGTCGAGGGCGCGCCTCCCAACCACCGTCAAACGGCGGTGCGAAAGGCCGCGGGGGGTGCCCGACCCCTTGCTAGCCTCCTCCGCATGAGCATCTTGGAGCGCGCTCTGCGTGTGGGGGAGAGCAAGAAGTTCAAGCAGTTCGAGAAGCGCGTCGCGCGCATCAACGACTTCGAGCCGGAGATGGAGCTGCTCGACGACGCGGAGTTGCGCCAGCACGCCGACGAGCTGCGCGAGCGGGCCCGCGACGGCGAGGCGCTCGACGAGCTGCTGCCGCACTCCTTCGCCCTCACCCGGGAGGCGGCCAGGCGGGCGCTCGGCCAGCGCCACTTCGACGTCCAGCTCGTTGGCGGGATGGTGCTGCACGACGGCTCCATCGCCGAGATGAAGACCGGCGAGGGCAAGACGCTCACCGCCACGCTTCCGGTCGTGCTCAACGCGCTCGGCGGCAAGAGCGTTCACCTGATCACCGTCAACGACTACCTGGCCCGCCGCGACGCCGAGTGGATGCGGCCCGTCTACGAGATGCTCGGCGTGACGGTCGGGGTGGTCCAGTCCGACGAGCGCGACCAGCGCAAGCACGCCGCCTACGACGCGGACGTCACCTACGGGACCAACTCCGAGTTCGGCTTCGACTACCTGCGCGACAACCTGGCCACGCGCGTCGAGCAGAAGTTCCAGCGCGGCCACGACTACGCGATCGTCGACGAGGTCGACAACATCCTCATCGACGAGGCGCGCACGCCGCTGATCATCTCCGGCGCGCCCGAGCAGGCCGCCGACCTCTACTACAAGTTCGCGCGCCTGGCCCCGCGGCTCGTTCCGGGCAAGAAGCCCGAGGGCCTCGAGACCAAGTCCAAGGACTGGATGGCCGACTACGACTTCGAGCCCGACGAGAAGCACAAGACCGTGGCGGTCACGGAGCTCGGCGTGGAGAAGGCGGAGAAGTTCCTCGGGATCGAGAACCTCTACCTCGCCGAGCACGGCAACCTCGTCAACCACCTGATCCAGGCGCTCAAGGCCGAGTCGCTCTACAAGCGCGACGTGGACTACGCGGTGATCGACGGCGAGGTCAAGATCATCGACGAGTTCACCGGCCGCATCCTCGAGGGCCGGCGCTGGTCGGAGGGGCTGCACCAGGCGGTGGAGGCCAAGGAGGGCGTGGCGATCCGCGAGGAGAACCAGACGGTCGCGACGATCACCTACCAGAACTACTTCCGCCGCTACGACAAGCTCGCCGGCATGACCGGCACGGCTCTCACCGAGGCCACCGAGTTCATGAAGATCTACGAGCTGCAGGTGGTCGAGGTCCCCACCAACGAGCCGATGGTGCGCGCCGACCACAACGACCAGATCTACAAGACCAAGGACGGCAAGTGGGACGCCGTGGTTGCGGAGATCGATGCGCGCCACGACCATCGCCAGCCGGTGCTCGTGGGCACGATCTCGGTCGAGGTGTCGGAGCTGCTCTCGCAACGGCTCGACCACAAGGGCATCCCCCACACCGTGCTCAACGCGAAGCCCGAGCACGCCGAGCGTGAGGGCGCGACCATCGCCGAGGCGGGCCGGCCCGGAGCGGTCACGATCGCCACCAACATGGCCGGACGCGGCGTCGACATCAAGCTCGGAGGCAACGCCGAGCACCTGACCCAGGTGGAGCTCGCCGGGCGCGGCCTCGAGCCGGGCGCTGACGACTACGACAAGGCCTGGGACGCGGCGTTCGCGGAAGTCGAGGGGCACGTGGAGGGCCTTCGCGGAGAGGTGCTCGAGTCCGGCGGCCTGTTCATCCTCGGCACCGAGCGCCACGAGTCGCGGCGGATCGACAACCAGCTCCGCGGCCGCTCCGGCCGCCAGGGCGACCCCGGCGAGTCGCGCTTCTACCTTTCCGCCGAGGACGACCTGGTGCGCCTGTTCGCCGGCGACCGCATCTACCGCATCCTCGACAACAAGTTCCTCGAGCAGAGGGACGAGGCGCAGAACGAGATGCCGATCGAGCACAAGATGCTGTCGAAGCAGATCGAGGGCGCGCAGAAGAAGGTCGAGGAGCGCAACTTCCTGATCCGCAAGCGGGTGCTCGAGTACGACGACGTGATGAACCAGCAGCGCGAGATCATCTACGAGTACCGCAACCGGATCCTCGAGGGCGAGGACATGTCCGCCACCGCCCGCGACCAGATCGCCTCGGTGATCGACCGTCTGGCCGAGGAGTACCTGGCCGGCGACTACGTGGAGGACTGGGACATCGACGGGCTGCTCACCCAGCTCGAGCAGATCTACCCGACCGCGATCGCGCCTGAGGACGTCGACCCCAACACGATCAACCGCAGCGACCTGACCGACGACGTCAAGCAGGACATCGTCAAGGCCTACGACGAGCGCGAGGAGGAGCTGGGCCCGGACCTGATGCGCCAGCTCGAGCGCTTCGTCCTTCTGCAGATCATCGACGAGCGCTGGCGCGAGCATCTCCACGACATGGACTACCTGCGCGAGGGCATCCACCTGCGCGGCTTCGCGCAGATCGACCCGCTCGTGGCCTACAAGAACGAGGGCTTCGACATGTTCGGCGAGCTCATGAACGCGATCTGGGAGGAGTTCGCGCGCTACATCTTCCGCGTCGAGGTGCGTGTCGAGGGGGAGAACGGCAGCCAGTCCGAGCAGCGCCCCGGCGACGCCTGGGGGATGGGAGGAAGCTCCTCGACCACCCGGCCACTGCGCTACGCGGGCGGCACCGCCGCCGACCAGCCGAGCGCGCTGGCCGAGGCGGCCGCAAGCGGCGGCGCAGCCGTGGCCGCCGGGGTGGCCGCACGCGCGGGGTCGGCCCCGGACGGAGGCGCCCCGGACGGGCCGGCGACCGCTCCGGCCGAGCCGCTTCCCGTCGTCGAGACGCGCCACGTGGAGGACGCCGAGCGCATCGGCCGCAACGACCCGTGCTGGTGTGGCTCCGGTAAGAAATTCAAGCGCTGTCACGGCGCCTGAGCTCCGTATGGCTACGCCTCGCTGCGTCATCGGTCGCTCACCTGCTTCAGCAGGCTTCGCTCCCTGCTTCCTTGCGAGGCTCGCCCTACGGAGCTCAGGTAACGGTGCGTATGAGTTCTGAGGCCGCCGACTACCGCGCCCAGCTCAGGCTGCTCGCGGACTACCTTTGACCCCCCTGCCCTAGACGAGCGCGCGGCCGCGCTCGAGCGCGAGATGTCGGCGCCCGGCTTCTGGGACGACCAGGATCGGGCTGCGCGGGTGTCGTCCGAGCACTCCGCGGCCACCCGCCGGCTCGAGCTCTTCCGCTCGCTCGAGACCGAGGCGGACGACCTCGAGCAGCTCGAGGAGCTCGCCGACGACGACGACTCCATCGCCGACGAGCTCGCGACCCAGCGGGCCTCCTTCGAGGCGCGCCTCGCGGAGCTCGAGGAGGCGCGGCTGTTCTCCGGCGAGTACGACCGGGGCGACGCGGTGGTGTCGGTGCACGCCGGCACCGGCGGGACCGACTCCCAGGACTGGGCCGAGATGCTCCTTCGGATGGAGATGCGCTGGGCCGAGCGCCGCGGGATGAGGGTCGAGCTCAAGGAGCTCAGTCCGGGCGAGGAGGCGGGCGTCAAGTCCGCCCTGTTCGTGGCGCGCGGGGAGAACGCCTACGGGTTGTTCTCGGCCGAGAAGGGCGTGCACCGGCTCGTTCGCATCTCGCCCTTCGACGCGTCCTCGCGGCGGCACACGAGCTTCGCGCTCGTGGAGGTGTCTCCGCTAGTGGACGAGGCGGTGGAGGTGGACATCGACGACTCCGACCTCCAGGTGGACACCTACCGCGCCTCCGGCGCGGGGGGCCAGCACGTGAACAAGACCGACTCGGCGGTGCGGATCACGCACCGGCCCACCGGGACGGTGGTCCAGTGCCAGAACGAGCGCTCGCAGTCCTCGAACCGGGCCACCGCCATGCAGATGCTGCGCTCAAAGCTCGTGGAGCTCCGCGAGCAGCAGCGCCGCGAGGAGCTTGCACGCGAGAAGGGAGAGGCGCAGGACGTGGGCTGGGGGTCGCAGATCCGCTCCTACGTCCTCCACCCCTACACGATGGTCAAGGACCACCGTACGGGCGAGGAGATGGGCGACACCCAGCGCGTGCTGGACGGCGACCTCGACGGCTTCGTCAGGGCGGAGCTCCTGCGCCGCGCCGGCATGGACGGCGGTTCCTCATAGCCGAGCCTGTGTCGAGGTGTCAATTGACCCCGCTCCAGCGGGGCGAAGTGACGGCTCGTCCACCTGGCTTCGAGGGACTCGAGCTCTCTGGGCTCGAGCTCGCGGCCGGCGCTGCGCTCGACATCGCACATGCGACTCCGCGCTCGCGGCCGCCATTGCACCTGCCACGCCATGCCCGAGATAGTGCATGAGCTGATCGACCGCGCGCTGGCCGAGGACCTCGGCGGCGGCGGCGACCTCACCGGTGCGGCCGTCGTGCCGGAGGGCACCCTCGCCAGGGCCCGCATCGACCAGAAGGATGCCGGGGCCGTCGCGGGCCTCTCGGTGGCCGAGGCCGTCTTTCACCGCGTGGACCCGAGCCTGCGCTGGCACGCCCACGTCGAGGAGGGCGAGTGGCGCGAGGGCGGGATCGTGGCCGAGGTGGCCGGCTCCGCCCGCGCGATCCTCACGGGCGAGCGGGTGGCGCTCAACTTCCTGGGCCGCCTCTCCGGCGTCGCCACCCTCACGGCCCGCTTCGTTCGCGCGGTCGAGGGGACCGGGGCTCGCATCCTCGACACGCGCAAGACCACGCCGGGCATGCGCGCGCTCGAGAAGCGGGCGGTGGCCGCGGGGGGCGGGGTCAACCACCGCTCCGGGCTGCACGACGCCATCCTGGTCAAGGAGAACCACGCCGCGCTGGCCGGGGGCGTGGGCGCGGCGGCCCGGCTGGCCGTGGCGGCGGCCCGCGAGGGAGGCGGCGCCCAGCCCGGCCCGGACGCTCCGCCGACGGTCAAGGTAATGGTCGAATGCGCCACCCCGGACGACGTGGACGCGGCGCTCGAGGCGGGGGCGCCGCGGCTTCTGCTCGACAACATGGCGCCCGCGGAGCTTCGCGAGGCCGTGCGGCGCATCGGGGGGCGCGCCGTGGTCGAGGCCTCGGGCGGCATCACGCTCGCCAACGTGCGCGAGGTCGCCGAGTCGGGCGTTGCCCTGATCAGCGTCGGGGCGCTCACGCACTCCGCCCCGGCGCTCGACGTGAGTCTGACCATCGAGCCGCTGTAGCCAGCCCACCCTCCCGAGCCGGTGCGGTGGGGGTAGACTCGTGAGCAGCATTACCCGCTCAAGCTGAGCTTCATTTCGGAGTCGCCCGAAGGCTCCGAAACATAGTCACCGGTCCCGGAGGAATTCTGTGTCCGCAACCCTGACGCTGGAGAACATCCCCGCCCTCAAGCGGGAGGCGCGCGCTCTTGCCAAGGAGCGCAACGCGGTGATCCTGGCGCACAACTACCAGGTGCCCGAGGTCCAGGACGTCGCCGACTACGTGGGCGACTCGCTCGGGCTCTCGCGCCAGGCGGCCGCGGCGGGCGCCGACACCATCGTCTTCTGCGGCGTCCACTTCATGGCGGAGACGGCGTCGATCCTGTCGCCGGACAAGACCGTGCTGCTGCCGGACCTCGACGCCGGCTGCTCCCTGGCCGACTCGATCACGGCGGATGAGCTCCGTGCCTGGAAGGCGCAGAACCCGGGCGCGCTCGTGGTCATGTACGTGAACACGACGGCCGAGGTCAAGGCCGAGACGGACTACTGCTGCACCTCCTCGAACGCCGTGCGGGTGGTGGAGCACATCCGGCGCGAGCATGGAGCGCCGACCGAGATCCTGTTCGGCCCGGACATGTTCCTCGGCGCCTACGTCGAGCGCGAGACCGGCCGCCGGATGAAGGTCTGGATGGGCGAGTGCCACGTCCATGCCGGCATCCGTCCCGACGACATCCGCCGGGTCCGTTCGGATTACCCCGGGGCCGAGTTCCTGATCCATCCCGAGTGCGGGTGCTCCACGTCGGTGATGGAGTACGTGGCGGCGGGCGACGTCGACTCCGCCGGCACCCACATGCTCTCCACCGGCGGGATGCTGGCGCATGCCCGGGAGTCGGAGGCGGAGGAGTTCATCGTCGCCACCGAGACCGGGATGCTCCACCCGCTCGAGCAGGCGAACCCCGGCAAGCGCTTCGTGGCGGCCAACGAGCGCGCGGTCTGCGGGTACATGAAGATGATCACCCTCCCCAAGGTGCTGGACGCGCTGCGAGCCGAAGGGCAGGAGTACGAGGTCCGCGTCGACCCGGCGGTGGCCGACCGCGCCCGGGTGCCCATCGAGCGCATGGTGGCGATCGGCCCATGACGCGGCTCGGCCGGCCCATGACGCGGCTCGACCGGCCCACTGGTGGCGGTCGGCCCGTGACGCCCACCGCCAGCCCTTGACGGTCTCCCGCGCGGAGCTGACGCCGGTCAGCTTCCTGCGCCGAAGCGCGCTCGTGTACCCGGACCGCGTCGCGGTGGTCCACGGCGAGCGGCGCTACACCTACTCCGACCTCGAGCAGCGGGTGAACCGCCTGGCGTCGGCGCTCCGGGGGGCCGGGGTGGAGAAGGGCGACCGCGTGGCCACCGTCTGCCCGAACATCCCGGCCCAGCTCGAGGCGCACTTCGGCGTTCCCGGGGCCGGGGGCGCGCTGGTGGCCGTCAACTACCGGCTGTCGGCCGCGGAGGTGGCCCAGATCCTCGACCACTCGGGCGCGCGTCTCGTCCTCGTGGACCGAGAGCTCGAGCACCTGGTGGAGGGCGTCGGCCGCGACCGGCTTGGGGTCGTGCGCGTGGACGACACCGGCGAGCCCGGAGACCCCTACGAGGACCTCCTGGCCGGCGGCTCGCCGGAGCCGCTCGAGAGCATGCTCGCCGACGAGGAGGAGACGATCGCGATCGACTACACCTCGGGCACCACCGGGCAGCCGAAGGGCGTGATGTACAGCCACCGCGGCGCGTACCTGAACGCGGTGTCGGGGGCCCTGATGGCGGGCCTTCGTCCCGACAGCGCGTTCCTCTGGACGCTCCCGATGTTCCACTGCAACGGGTGGTGCTTCACCTGGGGGGTCACCGCCGCGGGCGGGCGCCACGTGTGTCTGCGGCGGGTGGAGCCCGGCGCGGTGTGGGACCTCCTCGCCCGCGAGGACGTGACGCACTACAACGCCGCGCCGACCGTGCAGATCGCCATCGCGAACCACGACGAGATTCGCCCGCTGGAGCGCGAGGTGCTGACGTGCATCGGCGGCGCCCCTCCCTCGCCCACGCTCCTGGCTCGCCTCGAGGAGCTCGGCATCCGGGCCGTGCACACCTACGGGCTCACCGAGACCTACGGGCCGGCCACGGTGTGCGAGCCCCAGGACGGGTGGGACGAGCTGCCGCTCGACGAGCAGGCGCGGCTGAGGGGCCGCCAGGGGGTGAACCACCTGGCGATGGAGCCGCCCCGGGTGGTGGGCGACGACGGCGCCGAGGTTCCGTGGGACGGCGAGACGCTCGGCGAGATCCTGATGCGCGGCAACACCGTCATGACGGGCTACTTCCGCGATCCCGACGCCACCGCCGAGGCCACCGCGGGCGGCTGGTTTCACTCCGGCGACCTCGCCGTGCGCCACGCCGACGGCTACATCGAGATCCGCGACCGCAAGAAGGACATCATCCTGTCCGGCGGCGAGAACATCTCCACCGTGGAGGTGGAGCACGCGGTGGCGCGCCACCCGGCGGTGTCCGAGGCGGCGGTGGTGGCCGTGCCCGACGACCACTGGGGCGAGCGGCCCAAGGCGTTCGTGGAGCTCCGCCCGGACGAGGACGCCTCAGAGGACGACATCCTCGAGTTCTGCCGCTCCGAGCTGGCCGGCTTCAAGCGCCCCGCCGCTGTCGAGATCGGAGAGCTGCCGAAGACCTCCACGGGCAAGGTGCAAAAGCACCTCCTCCGCGACCGCGAGTGGGAGGGGCGCGAGCGGCGCGTGAACTGACGAGCGCCGGCCGCCGCGCGTGCCGGCACTACGCTGGCGCGGCGTGACCACGTTGCGGCGCATCTACCCCGACCAGGCCGCCGCCACCCCAGAGGAGGCCACGACCGGCCTCGGCCTGGCGCATCTGGCGCCCGCGGAGCGCCCCTACCTCGTGCTGAACATGATCGCCTCGGCCGACGGGGCGGCCAGCCTCGAAGGCCGGACGCGCACGCTGGGCGACGAGATCGACCGCGAGGTCTTCCATGGGCTGCGCACGCAGGCCGACTGCGTGATGGTGGGCGCCGGGACGGCGCGGATCGAGCGCTATGGCCGCCTGGTCAAGGACCCGCGCCGGCGCGAACGACGCCGCGCCGAGGGGCTCGCCTCCGATCCCCTGGCGTGCGTGGTCAGCGGCAGGCTCGACCTTCCGGCCGACCTGCCGCTGCTTCAGGACAGCGACTCGCGCGTGGTGGTGGCCACCGGGTCCGACGGCGAGCTTCCCGAGACCGCCGCGGATGTCGAGTACATCCGCACGGAGGGGGCCCCGACCATCCGGCCGGCGCTCACGCCCCTACTCCGGCGCCTGAGGTCCGACCAGGGGGTGCGGTCGGTCCTGTGCGAGGGCGGACCCCGGCTCAACTCGTCGCTGCTCGACGAGCACCTGGTCGACGAGCTGTTCCTCACCGTCTCGCCGAAGATGGCCGCCGGGACGCCGGAGATAACGATCGTCGCGGGCCCGCCGCCGCCCGAGCCGTTCGACCTGCAGCTCGTGACCTGCCACGAGGCGGCCGGTGCGCTGTACCTCCGCTACCGCGTCCGTCGCTGAGCCCACCAGGGTCCGCGGCACTCCCCGGGCCCCCGCGCGCGGCCCGCTCGGACGGCAGCCGCAGCGGCCGGCGGGGGTGCAGAAACCGTTGCAGGCATGGCGATTTCGCAGCGCAGGCGCTATCAACCTTCGGCCGCATGCCCAGGGTTCTCAACAGAGGAACGCGCCGCCGCGGTGGCGGTGGAGACGACCGTGCCCGGAAGGGCGAGCTCACCGCGCCCGAGCGCGCCGCCCGGCGAATGGCCGAGCGCGAGCGCGGCCAGCGCAAGGCGCTCGATCGCGAGGTCGTCAGGACGGCCGCCGGCAGCGGGCCGCGAGACGGTCGCGCTCAGGTGGCGGAGATGCCCCAGGCGCTCAAGGTCGGCGCGGTGGACGGCCAGGACGAGCGCCTGCTGGCCGCGGCGCCCCGGCCGCCCGGCGAGGTGCCGGTCCTGGAGCTCCGCGACGTCTCGAAGGTGTACGAGGGCGGCGTGGTGGGCCTCGACCACGCCCAGGTCAGCGTCGGGCGCGGCGAGTTCGTGTTCCTGGTCGGGCCGACCGGGTGCGGGAAGTCCACGTGCGTCCGGCTGCTGCTGAAGGAGCTCGAGCCCACCGCGGGACAGATACTGATCTCCGGACACGATCTCGCGGACATGCCCCGGCGCAAGGTGCCCAAGCTGCGCCGCAACATCGGCACGGTGTTCCAGGACTTCAAGCTGCTCCCGAACCGGACCATCTACGCGAACGTGGCGTACTCGCTCGAGGTCGTCGGCGAGAGCCGCGCCACGATCCGCCGCAAGGTTCCGGACATCCTGCGCCTCGTGGGCCTCTCCACCAAGCTCCACGCCTACCCGGACGAGCTATCGGGCGGCGAGCAGCAGCGGGTGTCCATCGCGCGCGCGTTCGTCAA
This sequence comes from uncultured Thermoleophilaceae bacterium, assembly GCA_963808955.1. Classification (GTDB taxonomy): domain Bacteria; phylum Actinomycetota; class Thermoleophilia; order Solirubrobacterales; family Thermoleophilaceae; genus CAWEHQ01. The sequence goes on from CAWEHQ010000004.1 coordinate 215,466, forward strand.
CCGGCCGCCGCTGCTGCTGGCCGACGAGCCCACCGGCAACCTGGACCCCGAGACCTCGATCGGGATCATGCAGCTGATCTACCGGATCAACCGCGCCGGCACGACGGTCGTCGTGGCCACCCACGACAGGGACATGGTCGACAAGATGCGCCGGCGCGTGGTGGAGCTTCGCGAGGGGCGTGTGATACGCGACCAGGCATCTGGTCTGTACCGGCCGCTCGACGAGTCCACCGGCGAGCTCGGCGTCCGCCTGCGCGGCGAGCTCGGCCTGGGCGTCGAGGGGCGTCCGAGCTAGATGCCGGACGCCGCGGCCATCTGACATGCGAATCGGCTTCTTCCTGAAGGAGGCGCTCCGCGCGCTTCGCCGCAGCGCCGCGCCCAGCCTGGCCGCGATCCTGACGGTGCTCCTCACCGCGGTGGTGCTCGGAGTCCTCATCCCGATCATGCAGGCCACCACCGGCACCGCCGACGAGGTGCGCAGCCGGGTGGTGGTGGACGTGTACGTGCAGGAGGGCGCGCAGCCGGGCGAGCTGGCGGAGCTCCGCAGCACCCTGACCGATCTCCCCAACGTGGCCGCGGTGGAGTTCATCCCCAAGCAGGACGCGCTCGCGGAGGAGCAGGAGCGCAACCCCGAGGCCTACGAGCTTCTGGGCGCCAACCCCCTCCCCGACGCCTTCCGGATCACGCCCGAGGACCCCGACGGCGTGAACGCGCTGGTGGACCAGATCCAGCCCGCCGACACGGCTGGGGCCGCCGACGCCGAGGCCGCCGCCACCGGCCGGGGAGGCGGGCGGGAGGGCCCGCCCGACCCCACGGACGCCAGCCCCGGGACCGCGCACGCGGCGGAGGGCAGCGTCGTGAGCGCCGGCTCCACGGACACCGCCACGGCGGGCTCGCTGTCGCTCGTCGAGGAGGTTCGCAACCGCGAGGAGGAGACGGACAGGATCCTCTCCGCCACCGGCGTGGTCAAGCTCATAACCGCGATCGTCGCGGTGCTCCTCGTGCTCGCCTCGGTGGCGCTCGTGGCCAACACGATCCGGCTCTCGATCTTCGCGCGCCGCCGCGAGATCGAGGTGATGCGGCTCGTCGGCGCGAGCAAGTGGTTCATCCGCTGGCCGTTCGTGATCGAGGGGATGATCGTGGGCGTCCTCGGAGGCGCCGCGGCGGTCGGGCTCCTGTATGCGGCCAAGATCAGCGTGGTCGATCCGCTGTCGGACCGGCTGACCCTGCTCGCGGCGCCCGAGACGATGAACTTCGGCCTGCTCGTGGCGGTGCTGATCGGGGCGTGCACGATCGTCGCGGCGATCGGAAGCGGCGTCACCCTGAGGCGCTTCCTGCGCGTATGACCGCGCCCGCCGGGCCCCCCGCGGCGCACGCTTAGAAGCGGTTTAGCCCCGCAGCTACCCTTGTTCCGGATGGCGCACCGCCGACCGCACCGGTCGACCGGCCCGGCGCCCGCCTACCGATGACACGCATCCGCGTCCTCCTGATTGCGCTCGTCTGCGCGCTCCTCGGCCTCGCCGGCGGCCTGTGGCTCGGCGGGCACCCCGAGTCGCTCCCGGACGCGGTTCGCGACGCCTTCGTGGAGGACGAGCGGGCGCTCCGTGCGGAGGTGGTCGAGACCATCGAGGAGAACTTCTTCGAGGACGTGGACGGGCAGCAGCTCGAGGACGCGTCGGTTCGCGGCATCGTCCGCTCGCTCGACGATCGCTTCTCGCACTACTTCAGCCCGAAGGAGACCGCCCAGTTCCAGCAGTCGATCACCGGGCAGTTCGACGGGGTGGGCATGAGCGTGGAGGAGTCGCCGCGCGGCCTGCTGGTGCTGAACGTGTTCGAGGGCTCGCCCGCGGAGGCGGCGGGCATCACCAAGGGCGACCTCGTGACCGAGGTGGACGGCGACTCCATCGCCGGCAAGTCCGCCGACATCGCCACGGCGAGGATCAAGGGCCAGCCCGGGACGTCCGTGGAGCTGACGGTGTCCGACCCCGAGACCGAGCGCGAGCGGACGATCGAGCTCGAGCGCGAGCGGATCGACGTGCCGGTGGTGGAGGGCGACCTCGTGACCGAGCAGGGCCGCAAGCTGGGGGTCGTCGAGCTCCTGACGTTCACGCAGGGCGCCCACGGCTTGCTTCGCGAGGAGATCGACGGTCTGCTGGAGCGTGGCGCCGAGGGCATCGTGCTCGACCTGCGCGGCAACGGCGGCGGCCTTCTGACCGAGGCGGTGCTGGTGGCGAGCCAGTTCATCGAGGACGGGGAGATCGTGACCACCGAGGGCCGGACCAAGCCCGAGCGCGTCTTCGACGCGCAGGGCGACGCGATCGACGAGGACGTGCCGGTGGTCGTCCTCGTGGACGGCGGCAGCGCCAGTGCCTCCGAGATCGTGACCGGGGCGCTTCGCGACCGCGAGCGCGCAACGGTGGTGGGCGAGCGCACGTTCGGCAAGGGCGTGTTCCAGGAGGTCCAGCCGCTGTCGAACGGCGGCGCGCTGGACCTGACGGTGGGCAGCTACTTCCTGCCGAGCGGCGACAACATCTCCGACAAGGGCATCACGCCCGACGTCAAGGCCGTGGACGTGCCCAGGACCGAGCGCGACGAGGCGCTTCCCGAGGCGCTCGACGTGCTCGCCGACGAGGTGAAGTGAGCCGGTGACGTCGCCGGCCGGACGCGGCGGTGCGGCGCAGGTGCGCGACCGCCCGGGCGCCGGTCGACGGGCCATGCCGGAGTCCCGCGTGGCGGTGCTGGCCAAGCAGGGCCGGTTCGTGGTCGCCGAGCCCCTGTTCGACCGCGGACGGCGCGTGACGCTCGACTCCCGTGCGCTGGCGGGCGCGCGCGTGGGCGACCTCGCGCTCCTCGGGGTGGGCAAGCGCGGTGTGCGGGTGGTGCGCTCGCTCGGGCGCCCCCACGTGGCTCGGGACGTCCTGGAGGCGCTGATGCTCGACCGCGGTCTGCGGCGCTCGTTCGGACGGGCGGTGGAGGCGGAGGCGTCGGAGCGGGCGGAGGAGGGCCTGGCGGCGGCGGGCGGAGCATCGCCCGGGACCGAGGGCCGCGCCGGCGGAGCATCGCCCGCGGCAGGCGGCCTGGCGGACGGAGCAGCCCCCGGGGCAGGCGCCCGCGCGGACGGCGCCCCGCGGCATGACCTCACCGACCTGCCCACCTTCACCGTCGACCCCGCCGACGCGAAGGACTTCGACGACGCGATCTCCGCTCGCGTCGAGGACGACGGCGCCACCCGCGTGTGGGTCCACATCGCCGACGTCTCGGCCTACGTGCGCGCCGGGCGGCCGCTCGAGCAGGAGACCTTCCGCCGCGCCACCAGCGTCTACCTGCCCGGAGCGGTGGAGCCGATGCTGCCCGAGGCGCTGTCCAACCGCGCCTGCAGCCTGGTGCCGGGCGCGGCCCGGCTCGCGGTGTCGGTCGAGATGGAGATGCGCGGCGCCGGCGTGGCCTCGGTGCGGTTTCACCGCTCGGTGATCCGAAGCGACGCGCGGTTGGACTACGACCGGGTCGACAGGGTCCTTCGTGGCTCCGAGCGGGCGGAGGGCCCCTGGGCCGAGCCTCTGGCGGCGGCTCGGGCCGTGGCCGCCGCGCTCACCGAGCGACGGTCCGAGCGCGGGTCGCTGGCGGTGGAGTCGTCGGAGCCCGTGTTCGACATCGACTCGGAGGGGCACGTCGCGGGCGTGCGCCATGCGGCAGCAGACCGAGGCGCACCGCCTGATCGAGGAGCTGATGATCCTCGCCAACGAGCAGGTGGCCGGGTACCTGGCGGACCGGCGGATGCCCACCCTCTACCGGGTGCACGAGCGCCCGACCGGCCCGGGTGGAGTTCCTCGTGGAGCAGCTCGCGGCCTCGGCGTTCCCACCCCGCCGCTTCCCGAGCGCATGAGCCCGCAGCAGGCCGGCGACCTCGCCGGCGGAGGCCAGCAGGCTCGTGGCGCAGCAGGTCGCGGCGAACCGGGCGCGGCCGTGCGGCGCTCACCTCGCTCGTGCTGCGGTCGCTGAAGCAGGCCTTCTACTCGCCGCGGAATCTGGGCCACGCCGGGCTGGCGAGCCCGCGCTACTGCCACTTCACCTCGCCGATCCGGCGCTACCCGGACCTCGTGGCGCACCGCGCGCTGCTCGCGGCGCTCGGCATGGACGACGCGGCGCCGCGCGGCGACGAATTGGACGAGGCGGGCCTGCACAGCTCCGCCGCCGAGCGCGACGCGCTGCAGGTCGAGCGCGACGCCGACGACGTGTGCCTCGCCTTCCTGCTCCAGAGGAGGCTGCTCGAGGACGGCTGGGAGAGCCGACTTCGAGGGCGAGGTGGTGGGCCTGATCGGTGCCGGCGCCTTCCTGCGCTTCGGCGAGCGAGGGCTTCGAGGGGTTCCTCCCGGCGCGGTGGCTGCACGACTGGTGGGAGCTGAACGAGCAGGGCACCGCGCTCGTGGCGGAGCGCTCGGGCCGGACCCTGAAGCTCGGCGATGCGGTGGAGGTGAGCGTGAACCGGGTGGACCCGCCGCGGGGCAGGGTGGACCTGGTGCTCGCGCCGTAGTGGCCCGCGAGCTGACAGGCCGGCGGGCGCGCATCAGGCGCGCGGCGGCGCTGCCCCCGGGCGACGAGATCCGCCAGCGGGCCCGCGACCGGTCGCGGGCGTCGGTGAGAAGCGGTCGCGAGCGGATGGTGGTCAGCGCCCGCCCGATCGTCCACACCTCGGTGGCGGCAGCACTGGCCTGGCTGGCGGCGGTCGAGCTGCTTGGCCGCGACCAGCCCTTCTTCGCCCCGATCGCCGCGGTGGTCACGCTGGGCCTGACCGTGGGCCAGCGCGGCAGGCGAGCGGTGGAGCTGGCGGTGGGCGTGGCGCTCGGCATCCTCGTGGCAGACACGCTGGTGCTCGTGATCGGCACCGGAACGCTGCAGATCGCGATGGTCACGGCGCTGGCCATGGTGGCGGCGCGGCTGCTGGGTGGCGGACCCCTCGTCGTGTCCCAGGCGGCGGTCTCGGCCGTGCTCGTGGCCACGCTGCAGCCGCCCACCGACGGCTTCTCCTTCGTGCGCTCGCTCGATGCGCTGGTCGGGGGCGCGGTCGCGCTGGTGGTGGCCGCGGTCATCCTGCCGGTGAACCCGCTTTCCTTGATCCGCCGCACCGCGGAGCCGGTGCTCTCGGAGCTGGCCGCGACCCTCGATGACGTCGCGGCCGCGCTGGAGGCGCGCGACGGCGAGCTGGCCGAGCGCTCGCTCCTCCGCGCGCGTGACATGGACGACATGCTGGTGGACCTGGGCGAGGCGGTGGACGCTGCGCGCGAGTCGGCGCGCATCTCGATCCGCCCCCGCCGTTCGCGGGGGAGCGTGAGGACCCACGTGGAGTCCGTGCGCAATCTGGAGCTGGCGGTCCAGAACGTGCGGGTGGTGGCCCGCGGTGCGATGCGAGCGGTCTCGCTCGGCGACCACACGCCGCCAGAGTTGACCGCCGCGCTGCGCGACCTGGCGGACGCGGTCCAGGGCGTCGGTCCTGCGCTCGAGGGCGGCGACGGGGATGCCGACGCTGCGGCCGATGCCGCCCGGCGCGCGGCCGTAAATGCCAACGCCGCGCTCGAGCAGACGGGCAACATGTCGGCGCTCCACATGATCGGGCAGGTCCGCTCGATGGCGGTGGACCTGCTGCGGGCCCTCGGCCTCGATCGCGCCACGGCCGTGGACGACGTGCGCGCTCCGGCGGCGGGCGACGGCTGAGGTCGCGGCGGGCGACGGCTGAGGTCGCGGTGGGCTGAGTCGCGGCGGGCGACCGGGGTGGGGGCGTGGGCTCGCCCCCACACCGCTCCGGCGTTGCGAGAATCAGGGGATGGCCAAGAGGCGCGGCAAGCGAAAGGCGGCTCCCGGCGACGTCGCCACGAACCGGCAGGGACGGTTTCGCTACCACCTGCTCGAGACGTGGGAGTGCGGGATGGTGCTCCAGGGCTCGGAGGTCAAGTCGCTGCGCGACGGCAACATCCAGCTCAAGGACGCCTACGCCAGGGTGAGCGACGGCGAGGTCTGGCTCCACAACGTCCACATCGCGCCGTACCCGGCCGCGTCGCGCGAGAACCACGAGCCCGAGCGCCCGCGCAAGCTGCTCATGCACCGGCGGGAGATCGAGCGCCTGATCGGGGGACCCACGAGCGCGGCCTGACGCTGGTGCCCACGCGCGTCTACTTCTCCGGTCCCAACGCCAAGGTGGAGATCGCGCTGGCCCGCGGCAAGGACCTCCACGACAAGCGCCGCGACATCAAGGCCCGCGACCAGCGGATATGTAACTTGTGCCAGCATTATATCACTTCTAGATTAAATTTCTAGCCCATAGTATATATCTTTCCTTTGTCTGGATATCCTCATATAATGGAAATATTAAGATGAAAGATTTGCCCCAAATGAAGAAGTTTAAAGGTTTTAAGTAGTGTTGAAATGGGAATAACCGTTCTCATAATTATCGTTGTAATGAGCATACTTGTTTTCTTTTTTAACCCTGGCAAACAGATGGCAGAGAAGAGAAACGAACAAAGAACTGAAGATGTTCAGGAAGTTCTAATGCTCTAACTCAATACGCATCTGAAAAAGGTGGAGTACTTCCACCGGATCTGTGTTTATGAATGTAAACAGAGCGAACATGAGATGTGCAAAACTAACGCAGCTGATTGTAAAGGATTAGTTGTTTTAGAAGGATTTAGTAATAACAGTAAGTATATGTCTTCACTTCCAGTAGATCCAAGAAATAATGGTGCAAATGGAACTGGATACAATATTGTTCAAAACGATAGGAAGAGTTACTGTTTGTGCTCCTAAATCTGAGTTAGGACAAAGCGTTAGCCTTAGTAAATAGGGTATAATCAAAGCATGAAGATTTTACATATATGTCCTAGATATGAACCTGCTCATGGTGGAGCAGAGGACTATGCTATTACAATTTCCAAATGGTTAGCAGAAAATCCAGAAAATGAAGTTGAAGTTTGGACAACAGATGCGATAGAAGTTGATGCTCTTTGGTATCCAGGAAAAAAGAAAATTGATATTGAAGAGGAAGTTATTGACGGAGTGAAAGTAAGAAGATTTAAAACGACTCCATTTTTGATGAATAATCTCTTCATTAATAAATCCATTAGATGGCTTCTCACTCATTCTCCATTTGAAATATTGCGAATAATGGGAACACCTCCAACTTGTTTTGATATGTGGGGACAACTTGAGCGAAGTGATTTACCAAAGTACGACATTGTTCATGTCCAGCAAATGCCGTATTTCTCACTGATGTACATTGCAAGAGGAATTGCTCAAAAGGTTGGAGCAAAGTTATATATGTCATCAATGGCACATTTGGGAACTGAGAAAAATGATCCTCTAAAGAAGAAGTATTTTGATCCAGTTGCTGTTCAGTTTTATGTAGATGCTGACAAAATCTTCACACTCACGGATGCTGAACGAAATGCCATTATTGATTTTGTAAGAGAGAACGGAAAGGAAATAACTGAAGAAAAGTTTGAGAAGGTTGGAGTAGGAATATTTATAGATAAGATTTTGATTGGAGATGGTCAAACTTTTAAAGGGAAATATAACTTGGGAAATACACCTCTTGTATGTAGCATTGCTGCTAAAAACTATGTTAAAGGAACTCATACCTTGGTTGAAGCAATGGAGATTCTTTGGAAGAGGGAGTAGATGTTAAGTTGGGTTTAGCTGGAAATCATTCAATTGAATTTGAAAACTTTTGGAATAAGCGATCTAAATAGTGAAAGCAAATACAATTAACTTAAATACACCAACTGATCAGGAAAAGTTTGATATGTTAGCTGCTAGCGTTCTCAATGGTATCTAAAAGTGATTCTTTTGGAATTGTGTACTTAGAAGCTTGGGCATATAAAAAGCCAGTCATTGGTGCTGATATTGATATTATGCATGAGATTTTTGATATAGATAAAGATGGAATGGTTGTTGAATTTGGAAACGCAAAACAATTAGCCGAAAAGATAAAGATATTGTTAGAAAATAAACAATTAAGAGAAGATATGGGAAATAGAGGGTATAATAAGGTAATTAATAATTACACTTGGGATAAAAAGTTTAAAATTTTAGAGAAATATTTTAATAAGAATGTATAAATATAGTTTTTTCAATGATTATTCCGAAGGTGCACATCCAGATATTCTTCAAGCACTAAGCACTAGTAATCTGAATCAAGAACAGGATATGGTTTTGATAAGTACACATTAGAAACAAAAGAGCTTATTCAACAGTTATGTAAATCAAACCCTGAAGTCTTTTTGGTAAGTGGAGGAACTCAGGCAAACCTTTTGGCTCTTCTTTAATGATGAAACCTTACGAGTGCGTTATTGCCCCAAAGACAGGTCACATTAATGTTCATGAAGCTGGCGCAATTGAAGCAACCGGTCATAAAGTAGAAGGAATTGAAACTAAGAACGGAAAGTTAACACCTGAATTAATAGAACCTTTGCTAATTGAAAGAGAAGACGATCATATGGTCAAACCAAAGGTAAATGTCTCCATTTCTAACTCTACGGAAGTCGGAACAATTTATACAAAACCAGAGATCATTGCTTTGTCAGAATTCTGTAAAAAGAAAGATCTGTATTTGTATCTCGATGGAGCAAGATTAGCTAGCGGAATAACTGCAAAGGGAAGTGACTTAACTCTTGAAGATTTAGCTAAATATACTGATATGTTCTATATCGGTGGAACTAAAAACGGAGCACTTTTGGGAGAAGCTATGGTTATTAATAATGAGGAATTGAAAAAAGATTTCTTTAGAAATGTAAAACAAAAGGGAGCATTGTTAGCTAAGGGAAGATTGTTAGGTATTCAATTCTCAGTTCTTCTTAAAAATGACTTATATTTTTCTTTAGGAAAGAATGCGAATGTGTTGGCTGAAAAGCTAACAGAGGGAATTTCAAAATTAGGTTTCAACTTTTTAACGGATTCAACGACTAATCAAATCTTCCCAATTTTTCCTAATGCCCTAATTGAAAAACTACAAGAGCTTTACGGCTTCTATATTTGGTCTAAAATAGACGAAGAGAATAGTGCAATTAGACTGGTTACTTCTTGGGCAACTAAAGAAGAAAATGTTAGTGAGTTTTTAAATGATTTAGAAATATTAAGTATCATCCATGAACGATCCTAGAATTAGAAAATATAATAAAAAGTTTTGGTACTCATATGCGATGGGTACATATCCAACTATCGATCTTCTTAAATATAGAAGTGAGCACGTTTCAAAAGTTTTGCTAAATAGCAGAGCAATGGAAAGTGAAGGAGTTCGAGAAATTATTGATCTTTGTAAAAAGAATAATGTTCGAACAGAAATTGCTGATCAACACATTGAACATCTTGCTGTTAAAGAGAATACATACGCAATTGGAATATTTGAAAAGTATGAAGAAGATTTAGATCAGAATTTAAATCATGTTGTTTTAGATCAACCAAGAAATATGGGAAATATTGGGACAATCATCAGAACAATGGTTGGCTTTGGTCTTAAAGACTTAGCTATTATCAAACCTGCAGCAGATATTTTTGATCCTATGATTGTAAGATCAGCAATGGGAGCATTATTCCAAGTTCGATTTAAGTACTTTGATTCGTACGAGGATTATCTAAAAGAGTATCCAAAGCATGGTCAATATTTAATGATGTTGGATGGCGCAACTAAGATTAATGAAGTTGAATTTAAATCTCCATTCTCACTTGTTTTAGGAAATGAGAGTGCAGGACTTCCTAGTGAATATGCAACAAAAGGAACTTCAATATATATTCCACACTCAGAAGACATTGATTCTTTAAATCTTTCAGTTGCGGCTGGTATTTCAATGTATTTAAGTACTAAAAAATAATGAAAACAGTATTAATAACAGGTGCTAATTCAGGTTTTGGATACCTAAGTACATTAACTTTTGCTCGTAATGGATACAAAGTTTACGCTACCGCTAGGTCACTTGATAAAGAGGGAGTAAAGGAATTAAACGAAATCGTTAAAACAGAAGGTTTAGATGTTGAGTGGTTAGTTCTTGATATTACAAATCAATCTCAAATTGATGAAGCTTTTAAGAAAGTTAAGTCTTTAGATATCCTTGTTAACAACGCAGGATATGGAATGGTTGATTTTATTGAAAACTTTTCTGCAGAAGATTTCCTAAAACAATTAGATACAAACCTTGTAGGTGATCACAGAATGATTAAAGCAGTTCTTCCAATAATGAAAGAACAAGGACACGGAAAGATTATTAACGTTGCTTCAATTGCAGGTAAGGCATCATACCCAAGGTATGGAATATACTCAGCTTCAAAGTTCGGTGTAGAAGGCTACAGTGAAGCTCTAAGAGCTGAGGTCTACAAGTTTGGTATTGGTGTGGCTATGATTGAACCTGGGACCTTTAATACAAACTTTGGAAAGAGAATCGTAAAAGGAAAAGAACAAGCCCAAGGATATGAAGTTAAAAGT
>CAWEHQ010000005.1:0-45376 GCA_963808955.1 uncultured Thermoleophilaceae bacterium
GACGGACCCGCGGATCCTCGAGCGGGGCCAGGACGGGGGAGCGGTGACGGCTCTGCTGGCGTGGGCGCTGGACACAGGGCGAGCTCGACGGAGCGGTCGTCGCCGCGCCCTCCGAGACGGTTCCGTGGCTCGACGAGCCGAAGCTGGTCCGGACGCTCCGAGGAGCTGATCGCGACCGCCGGGTCGCGCTACACGTACTGCGCGACGCCGCTCGGGTCTGAAGAAGGCCGCTCAGGCCAAGTGCAAGAACGTCGCGCTGGTGGGCGTCTCGTGCGAGTCGACCGCGGTACGCCAGCTGGCCGCCGAGAAGATCAAGCGACCGACAGCGGGCGGTGAAGCTGGTCATCGGGTTGATGTGCTGCGAGACGTTCGACTACGACGCGTTCATGGTCGGCAAGGTCCAGCAGGAGCTCGGCATCGACCTCGACGACGTCGTGAAGGTCAACGTCAAGGGCAAGGTCATCGTCACCCTGCGCAACGGGGAGGACGTCATCATTCCGCTCAAGGACGCGCGGCCCTACGCCAACGAGTGGTGTCACCACTGCCCGGACTTCGCCGCCGAGCATGCCGACCTCTCGTGCGGAGGGCTCGGCATGGAGGGATGGACGATGATCCTCGTTCGCTCCGAGAAGGGCGAGGACTTCCTCAAGCGGGCGATCGAGGCCAAGGTGTCGGAGCTGCGCGAGCCGAGGAGGAGCCGAAGGCGCTCAAGGTGATGGACCGACTGGCACGAAAGCAGCGAGAGCGCATCGATCCATTCGATCCACACGCCAACGCACGTTGGGTCGACGAGCAGGCGTTGCTCATGGCGCGCAGGAGGCCGTGGCCGAGGCGGAGGCGGACCTGAAGCCAAGGCGGAGGCAAAGGCGAAGGCCTAGGCACAAGCGCACACGCTCAAAAGATTTGCCGTACGGAGTCAAACGGTTTTCATGCCGTACGGCTCGCGTACCATCGAGGCTGATGCCCACAGAAAACCGCCACATCATTCGACGCGGGCTCGGCATCCTCAGAATGTCCATTCGGCTTCAGCCGAGGGCTTTCTCGGTCGGGCTGCTGGGGGCGGCGCTCTACGCGGCAATGACGGTTGCCGAGGCCGTCGTCCTCGGCCGTGTAACCGACGAGGTCATCGTGCCCTCATCCAGCGCGGCTCGATCACCACCGCAGCGTTGGTGGGGGCCGTCGGCGCCATCATGGGCGTGGCCGTGCTGAAGAGCCATCGGCATCGTCGGGCGGCGCGCCGGTGCGTTCCTGATGCAGTACCGCCTACAGGCTGACTTCCGCCGGCGTGTTACGGAGCAGTATCAGCGACTGTCCATGGAGTGGCACAGGAAGCATCTCGACGGGTTCCCTGCTTTCAAATGCGAACTCGGACGTCGAAGTCGATGTTCTGGTTGATCGCGCCGCTTCCGCTTGCCTGCGGAGTGCTCTTCATGGTCCTGATCACGTTCGTGATGCTCGTGATCAACCGACCTGGTTCTTACGATGATCGGGGCGCTGCTCGATCCCGACCATCGCGCCGCTGAGCCACTTCTATCAAGTGCGCGCTGAAGAGCTTGCGACGAGAGCTCAGGAGATGAGAGCCCAGGTCTCCGGGTTGGCACACGAGAGCTTCGATGGCGCACTGGTCGTCAAGACGCTCGGTCTCGAGGCAGAGGAAACCGGGCGCTTTGACGCGAAGTCGCAGGAACTCCGTGACGAGCTCATCGGGTTGGGTTCGGTGCGGGCGATCTTCGATCCGATTGCTCGAGGCGCTGCCGAATCTCGCGGTGATAGCGATTCTGGTGGCGGGGACCTATCCGTGTTCAGTCGGGCGCCCTCGCATCGGCGAGCTCGTACATTCTCGTACTTCTTCACACAGCTCGCCTTCCCCATCCGGGCGGTGGGCTGGCTTCTCGGCGACATGCCTCGCGCCGTGGTCGGGTGGGAACGAGTAGAAACGTGTTCGAAGCGACCGACGAGCTCAGCTACGGCAAGCGGATCTCGAACGGTCAAGGCCGGCCGGCCCGTGGTTGGATGTGGCGGGTGTGTCCTACGGCTACGAGGACGTCGATGTGGTGCGCGACGTCCACTTCGACGTCGCCGGCGGGCCGGACGATCGCGGTCGTCGGGGCCGACGGGTCGGGCAAGTCGACGATCACCGACCTCTTGGTTCGGCTGGCGGATCCACATCACGGCGTGATCAGGTCGATGCGCCGACCTCCGGATGACTTCGCCATGGGGTGCTACCGGCCAACACTGCGATCGTCTTCCAGGAGTCGTTCCTGTTCGACGACACCGTGCGAGGAAACATCACCCTTGGGGCCGAGAACGAAGACTCCGAGCTGAGAGACGCGGCTCGCTTGGCCCAAGCCGACAACTTCATCTCCAACCTTCCGCATGGGTACGACACGATCGTGGGGGAGCGGGGCACCACATTGTCCGGTGGCCAGACGACAGCGGGTGGCGCTGGCGCGAGCTCTGGTCAGGAGACCCCGGTTGTTGGTCATGGACGATGCAACCTCGAGCGTCGATCCCAGCGTCGAGCAGGCGATCCTCGGGGGCCTTCAAAGCGCTGACCTTCCCTCGACCGTCATCGTGGTGGCCTACCGGAGGTGCGACCGTCGCACTCGCCGACGAGGTCGTCTTCCTCAACCACGGCACCATCGAGGGCCGGGGGACGCACGAGGAGCTGGTGGGCTCAACAACCCTGCCTATCTCCGTCTCATCTCCGCCTACGACGACGCCGAGGAGGTGGGGCGCATGAGCGTCGCCGAGCAGCAGATCCAGGAGCACGCTCCTCAGGGAGCGTGGAGGACCTTGGTGCGCGGTCTCCAGCTGTCGCCCGAGTTTCGAAAGGGCCTTGGGTTGGACGCTGTTGCTTGCGGTGGTGTCCACCGCAGGCACGGTGATCGTCCCGTCGCAATCCAGCAGACAATCGACCGGGCCTGATGGGAGGGCACCCGATACCGGTGTGGTCTGTCGTCGCCGCTCGCTCCTCGCGGCCGGCGCGATCCTGGCCACTGCTTTCGCCGGGTTCGCGGATGCACCGGCGGCTGGTGAAGGCGACGGAGACCGCCTTGAGCAACCTGCGCGTCCGTGCCTTTGCGCACATCCACGATCTGTCGGTCCTGCACCATGCCACCGAGCATCGGGGAACGTTCGTGTCGCGCGTGACGGCGGACGTCGACACGATCAGTCAGTTCATGGAGTGGAGCGGGATCGGATGGTCGTGATGTCGGGACAGCTCGTCCTGGCAACGGCCGTAATGCTTCTCTACAGCTGGGAGCTCACTCTCGTCGTGATCGGCTCGTTTCTCCCGCTCGTATTGGTATTGCGCTGGTTCCAGTCTCGCCTCTCGCGGCTGTACGACATCGTAAGAGGTCGCGTCGCCGAGATGCTGACCGCGGTTTCGGAGTCGGTGATGGGCGCACAGGTGATCAAGGGCTACGGCATCGAAGAGCGGGCGAACGAGAAGTCAAGATGCGATCGATCGCCATGCACGGGCCGGCTATCATGCCGGTCGAACCGCAGCCATGATGTTCTCGACCGGCGGGATCTTCTCGGCCGCGGCGACGAGCGCCGTCGTGGTGGTGGGGGTCAACATGGGCGTGGACGGTTCCATAAGCGCAGGTCGCCTGGTGGCCTTTCTGTTCCTCGTGAGTCTCTTCGTGTCCCCCGTGCAGGTGCTCACCGAGGTGTTGGATCAGGCTCAGAACGCGATCTCCGGCTGGCGCAAGATCCTCGGCGTCCTCGACACCGAGCCCGACGTCGCGGACCCCGCCGCGAGGGGCGCGGCGCGACATCCCAGACGGACCGATAGCCGTGCGTTTCGAGGGCGTCAGTTTCCAGTATCCGACCGGCCCGGTCATCCTCAATGGGCTCGACGTCGCCATCGAGGCCCAGAGCCGGGTCGCGGTCGTAGGTGAGACGGGCTCGGGCAAGACGACCTTTCGCGAAGCTGCTCACCCGGCTGATGGACCCGACCGCGGGAAGAGTGCTCGTCAACGGCGTGCCGTTCGACGAGGTGGGATTCGATCAGTTGAGTAGCCGGGTCGTCATGGTTCCTCAAGACGGCTTCTTGTTCGATGCGTCCATAGCCTCGAATGTCAGGCGAGGACAGCCGGAGATGAGCCTCGACGATCTGCGTCTGGCGTTCGGCGAACTGGGTCTGGGCGATTGGCTCGAGCAGTTGCCGCAACAACCTCGACGACACGCGTCGGAGAGCGCGGCGAGATGCTCTCAGTGGGGGAGCGTCAGTTGATCGCCCTGGCTCGCGCCTACGTCGCCAATCCGGACTTGCTTTTGCTCGATGAGGCTACGTCGGCCGTGGACCCGGCGACCGAGGTGCGACTTCAGAGGGCCCTCGAGGGCCTCACCAGGGGGCGCACCACCATTGCGATCGCTCACCGTCTTTCGACGGCCGAGGCGGCGGACGATGTGCTGGTTTTCGATCGCGGCGTCATCGTGCAGCGCGGGCATCACCGCGACTGTTGCAGCAGACCGGCGGGGTCTACGCCGGTCTACATGCGAGCTGGATCTCCCAGTCGCGTCGTACACGGCTCTCCGAGGAAGCCTAGTGCCCGCCTAGTCGGGTCCGGCGTCGAAGATGCGGACGATGGGCGCCTGCTGGAACAGGCCCTCATATCTGCCATCGCAGTCGTGTACTCTCCGAGCGGACTGCGGCCTCCATGGCCTCGACCGTCCCAGCGGGAAACGGCCGCTATCTCGACAGCCATCCGTGGCGTTCGTCGACGCGGACATGAATCTCGATCCCTCGACATCCCGCTATCGCCTGCGAAGGCCGGCGCGACCTGCTCGCGGAGTGAGCTGCCTGCAGCGTTCGAGGTCCTCGGGATCAATGGCGGTGTCGGTGACTCTGATGATCATCGTCGACTGCTCGCTGGATCGGAATCTTCATACGCTCCACGCCCCCCTGTTGAACATTCCGGCAAGCTGTGGATTCAAGGTCAGCTTGACGTTCGTCTCTCTGACGTAGCGGGCCGCAACGATCTCGCCGAGGCCGGGGTAGTTCTGAATGATGCTAAGTTCTCCGTCGTCGATCTCGAGGACGTTGTACGAGGGCCGGGTGTAGCCGCGGACCCGGTAGCTGGAGGCCGTTCCGCGAGTTGATCAGCAGCATGTCGCCGAACTGCCACACGTTCGGCACGTGCTTGTGGCCGCAGAGCACGAGATCGACCTCGAGCTCGGTGAGCAGCGCCAGAACGTCGCCCGCGTCCCACACGATGTTGCGCTCGCGGCCGGTGCCGGGGATCGGCACGAGGTGGTGATGGAGCACGAAGATGCGGTAGTCGTCGGGCCACTCGAAGGCCTTGCGGATCCAGTCGTACTTGACGTGGCCGACCTCGCCCTCGGCGAGGTCGGGCTTCGACGAGTTGATGGCGACGACCGTCGCCCACCTGCTGGGGTTGCCATCCCGTTCGGGATGTGAAGGGGATCCGCACGACGCGGTCGGACTTCCCGAAGGAGTCTCGGAAGTGGAGGAAGCCGACGTTCATGAGGTCGTGGTTGCCGGGGATGACGACCATCTCGAGACCGTCGAGCCGGTCGAGGTAGCGCTTCGCCTGGCGGAACTGCGGGGCGTAGCCCTCGGACGTGAGGTCGCCGGCGACGACGACGAGGTCGGGCTTCAGTTCGATGATCTCCTCGATGGCGTGGTCGAGCAGCTCACCGTCGAACATCGGGTGCCCGCAATGGATGTCCGAAATCTGAGCGATCGTCATACTGTCGCCCTTCACGCCGGACCTTGTAAGTGGTCGCCTCTCGTCACGGTGGCCGATCGTAGAGTGAGCAAGCACGGACGCTTCAGGTCTGCAGGCGGAGGACGCTCTGGCAGTCCGTGACGAGAAGGAGACGCGAGGTGGAACCGATCTACACAGGGACGCGATGGATGGTCATTCCATCGTTGCGGCGCGTGGTTTCGATGGCACATCGAAGGGCTCGAGCACATTCCGAAGGAAGGCCCGGCCATCGTCGCCGCCAACCACATCGCCTATCTCGACCCGCTCGCAGTCGCTTACGGAGTCGTCAGGGCCGGACGTCGGCCGCGCTTTCTGGCCAAGGCCGAGCTCATGAACGACCGGAGGATCGGCTGGATTCTTCGCGGCTGCGGGCAGATCGAAGTGCAACGAGGGACACGCAATGCAGTTCAAGCTCTAGAACATGCGTTCAACGCTCTCGAGAGAGGAGAGGTCGTGTGCATCTTCCCCGAGGGCACGGTGACATCGGATCCGGACCTCAGGCCGATGCCGTCGAAGACGGGCACGCCGCGACTGGCACTGCGCTCGGGAGCGCCGGTGATTCCCTGCGGGGTCTGGGGGACGGCGAACGTCTGGCCCAAGAACTTCAGGCCCAACTGGAAGATCAAGCAGCAGCTCGCGGTTCGCTTCGGTGAGCCGGTCGTGTACCAGGGCGACCCGGACACGTCCGGAGGACTGGGCCAGAGTCGGTGACGACATCACGGATCGAATTGCCGAGCTCGTGGCGAGTCTCAAGCCGCTGATTCCGGACCGGCGCAGGCCCAAGAAGACCGGAGCCGCGACCAAGTCGTAGGGAGTAGGCCAAGCGGGCCCTCCATTGGGGCCCATCTGCGTACCGAGGGGTACACTTCCAGCGCGGGCCAAGGGGTGGAAGCTCCGATTGATGAGGGTCACACGGTGAAGCAAAAGGGCGAAGAGTTCGACACGTCGTGGGCGAGGACGCCTGCGGCGGGCGTCGCACGCGAGATCATCGTCAACTACACGCTCGGCCGCCTGATCGATCACTACACAAAGCCCATCACCCTGGGCGGGGATCTGTTCGACACCCTCAAGCCACCGGTGATCTTCGTGGCCAACCACTCGAGCCACCTCGACACGCCGAGCATCCTTCGGGCGCTGCCCGGAACTGGCGTCAGCACACCGCCACCATCGCGGCGGCCGACTACTTCTACCAGAACCGCATCGTTGCCGGCCTGGTGACGCTGTCGTTCGCAACGGTTCCGATAGAGCGCAAAGGGGGCGTTTCCAAGACGACCTCCGACCGCATCGACAGGCTCGTGAAGGACCGGTGGAACCTCCTTCTCTACCCAGAGGGAACCCGCTCGCGCGATGGCCAGCTCGCAAAGTTGAAGCCGGGAGCCGCGTTCATGGCGATCGCCAACAACCTTCCCGTTGTGCCGATCTATGTGAGCGGTACGTACGAGGCGATGCCGGTCGGCAGAGGCTGGCCTCGCAAGCATCCCGTATCGGTTCGGTTCGGCACACCGATTCATCCCCAACCCGGACGAGCACCACAGAGCGCTCAGCAGCCGGATCGAGACCGGCATGCTCGAGATGCGCGAGGAGTGGCGGCCCTCGGCCTAGTTGGCAACGTCCGATGTGGCTCGTTTTCAGACGTTGGTGCCATAGGTCCGAATTGGCAATAGACAATCTGAATTGCAGTTCGCTTTCCGAACAGAGTTCGCTGCGATTTCGCTTGACTTTTCCCGGCCTGAGAGTTGAAGTCCATGTGAGGGTCGATGCCGTCCGGGGGCAGGCTCTGACTGGGGCCGCGCAATGACGCCCGGAACAGTTATGGCTGTCCGAGCCCATGCTCTCCGAAGGCAGTAAGCGGGTTTTTCGTCGGAGCAGTACCGGAACAACGCCTTGGGAAGGGGGAGCATGGATAACATCTTCGTTGCCGAGATGGTCGGCACGGCCATCCTGATTCTGCTTGGGGATGGGGTTGTGGCAGCGGTCTTGCTGAACGAGTCGAAAGCTCAGAACTCAGGTTGGATCGTCATCACTTTCGGTTGGGGCATGGCGGTAGCCATCGCGGTTTATGCCGTTGCTCAGTTCAGCGGAGCGCACATCAATCCCGCGGTGACGCTCGGTCTTGCCTTCACGGACCAGGGTGTGGATTGGGGCGACGTGCCTCAGTATCTCGGTGGACAGTTCGCCGGAGCCTTCATTGGGAGCCGTGCTTGTCTACCTGGCGTACCTGCCTCACTGGGGCTATCACCGAGGACCCTGGTTTGAAGCTCGCCGTGTTCTCGACGGGACCGGCGGTCCGAAACCCGGCGGCGAACTTTGTCACCGAGGTCATCGGGACCGCGATGCTGTTGATCGGTGTCTTGGCTCTCGGTTTCGGAACGAACGCCGAGACCATTGGAGCAATCGGCCTCACACCACTTCTGGTCGGTTTTTTGGTTCTTGCCATCGGTTTGTCGCTGGGTGGCCCCACGGGCTACGCGATCAACCCGGCACGCGACCTGGGTCCGCGCATCGCGCATCAGGTCCTTCCGATCGCAGGGAAGGGCGACTCCGACTGGGGTTACGCCTGGATTCCGGTCGTGGCGCCGATCGTAGGAGGAGTGCTGGGCGCATTCCTGTTCAAGTTGGTGTGGCCGACTTAATCGGCGCTTGCCATTCAGCAACCGTTAGCAGGCCACAGACGAAACAGGAAGGCACCGTAGTGAAGAAGCTGATCAACAAGCCGGATGATGTCGTCAGGGAGGCGCTTGAGGGAGTGCCGCCGCGCACCTGGACGTCAACGTGTTCTTCGATCCCTACTACGTGGTTCGAGCGGATGCTCCGGCCAAGGCAAAGTCGGCATCGTGTCTGGAGGAGGGTCCGGACACGAGCCCATGCACGGAGGTTTCGTTGGTATGGGCATGCTCGATGCAGCCTGCCCGGGCGAGGTGTTCACCTCGCCGACACCGGATCAGATGCTCGAGGCGACCAAAGCCGTCAGCGGAGGCGCCGGGGTACTTCATATCGTCAAGAACTACACCGGTGACATCATGAACTTCGAGATGGCCGCAGATCTCGGCAAGGCAGAGGGCATCGAGGTCGAGGCCGTCGTTATCGACGATGACGTGGCCGTACAGGACAGCCTGTACACCGCCGGGCGCAGAGGCGTCGGCGCAACGGTTCTGGCCGAGAAGGTCACAGGGGCGGCGACGAAATCAGGTCGCTCGCCATCTCCCAGCGTCTGCTCGGCACCGAGGAGATCATGGTCATCCACCACACGGACTGCGGCATGCTCACGTTCAGCGACGACGACTTTCGCCGCCAGATTCAGGAGGACACCGGGGTCAAGCCGCAGTGGGCGGCGGAGGCGTTCCCGGAGCTCGAGGAGGACGTCCGCCAGTCGATGGCCCGGATCCAGGCGAGCCCCTTCATCCCGAACAAGGACAGCGTGAGGGGCTTCGTCTACGAGGTCGAGTCGGGCCGGCTCCGCGAGGTCAGTTGAGCCGGCCGACCTCCGCGGCCACCTGAGCGAGTGCCGCGCGGTGCAGTCTGACGCTCTCGGCGCGGTCGGTCGGGAACTCGACCACGCCCGGAGCCTCGAGCGCGGCGCACACCTCATCAGGGGTGCGCGCCACCGTGTGAGCCATCCCGGCCACCGCCGCGACCTCTGACAGGTCGATGGCGCGGGGTGTCGCGACCAGCCGCTCGTAGTCGTCGGTTGCGGCGTGCTCGGCGACGGGGAGGAAGTCGAAGATGCCGCCGCCGCGATTGTTCACGCACAGGATCCTGAGGTCGACGCCGAGGTCGCGCGCCGCGACCAGGCCGCCGAGGTCGTGCAGCAGGGCGAGCTCCCCGGTGAGCAGGTAGCAGGGCGACCCGGAGCCGATCGCTGCGCCCGCGGCGGAGGAGACAACGCCGTCGATCCCGTTCGCGCCGCGGTTGGCCAGGAAGCGGACACGGCGAGGGCCCTGCGGGAAGTAGGTCTCGACGTGGCGGATCGGCATCGAGGAGCCGACGAACACGGTGGCACCATCGGGGACGTGGTCCGCGAGCGCCGCGTAGGCCTTCGGCTCGAACGGGTCCGGCGCCGCGTTGAGGGCCCGCGGCACGGCGGCGTCCGCCTGCAGCCAGCCCTCTAGCCAGCCGCGGTCCACATTGGCGCCGTCGGCCAGCGCCGAGGTGAGCGCGTCGCACGTGGCGGCGGCGCCGGCGGCGACGATCGTCTCGGCGGCGCGGGTCGGCTCGTGCCACGTGGCGTGAGGGTCGATCAGAACCTGCCGGGCGCGACCGAGCCACGCGCGGAGCGGCTTGGACGTGGGCGTGTCGCCGATGCGCACGACGAGGTCGGCGCGGTTGGCCGCGGCGAAGCGCTCGCCGGCGAGGAGCGCGTCGTAGTGCGCGACCACGTGTGAGCGATCGTGCGGCCCGCAGCGCACGCCCGAGGTGGGCTCGGCGAGGAGCGGCCAGCCGGCCGCGGCGGCGAGCCGGGCCGCGGGCGCGGCAACGTCCTCGCCCGTCGTCCCCACCACCAGCGCCCCGCGCGGGCTCGCCGCCACCGTGTGCGCAAGGTCCTCCATCGGCGTGCGATCGGGCACGAGCGGCGGATCGCGGCGGACGGTCCAGGGTCGCCCGTCGTCGCGCCCGCTCCAGACGTCCTCGCCCACCGGTTCGCCCGCCGCGGTGGTGATGGTCTCGCTCAGCGGCGCCAGCGGCTCACGCAGCGGGAAGTTGAGGTGCACGGGCCCGGGCCGCGGGTCGCCGAGCGCGGTGAGGTAGGCGCGGCACGCGAGCTGGCGATGGTGCACCGCGGCCGCCCGGCCGGGGTCGTGGTTCCCCACCTCGACGAACCATTTGACGGCGCCGCCGTACAGCTTCAGCTGGTCGATCGACTGGCCGGCGCCCACGTCGCGAAGCTCCGGAGGCCGGTCGGCGGTCAGGACGATCAGGGGGACGCGAGCCTCGCGCGCCTCCACCACGGCCGGGAGCAGGTTGGCGGCGGCGGTGCCCGAGGTGCAGGTCACGGCGACGGGCACCCCGGTGGCCTTGGCGATGCCGAGCGCGACGAAGCCGGCCGAACGCTCGTCCAGCACCGAGACCGTCTCGATTCGCGGCTCGGCCGCGAGCGTCAGGAGCAGGGGCGCGTTGCGCGAACCGGGCGAGGCCACCGCGTGCCGCATCCCGCAGCGGGCCAGCTCATCGGCCAGCGCCACCAGCGGGGCGTAGGTGCGGTTGGCTGGGATCATGCGGCCGTGGAGCGACCGACCGAGCCGCGCGTTCTGTTCGTGCCGGGCTTCATGCAGCGAGGCGACGCGTGGCGGCCGGTCGCCGAGCGCATCGAGCCTAGCCGTCGCGCCGTGTGCCTCGATCACCGCCGAGCCACGTTCAGCGGCCGGATCGAGGAGATCCTGGAGGCGATCGAGCCGGGGACCACCCTCGTCGGCTACTCGATGGGCGGGCGGCTCGCCCTGCACGCCGCGCTCCGCCGCCCGCGGTCCTTGGCCGCACTGGTCCTGGTTGGCGCCTCGGCGGGCATCGAGGATCCGGGCGCGCGCGAGGATCGCCGGTCCGCCGACGAACGCCTGGCCGCGTGGATGGAGAGATCATTCGATCGAGGAGATCGTTGCGGCTTGGGAGAGCCTGCCGGTGTTCGCGAGCCAGTCGCGCGAGCTGCGCGAGTCGCTGCGACCGGGACGGCTCACCCACGATCCGCCGGAGCTCGCGGCGCTGCTCCGGACCGCAGGCCAGGGCGTGCTCCCACCGGTCTGGGGACGCCTCGGCGAGATCGCGTGTCCGGCGCTGTTCGTGGCCGGGGAGGGCGACGACGCCTACGTTCAGGCTGCCTACCGGATGTCGGAGTCGGTCCAGAACGGGAAGGCGCGCCTCGTGCCGGGCACCGGGCACGCCCCGCAGCTCGAGCGCCCGGAGGCCTTCGCGGGGGTGCTCGCCGAGTTCCTCGAGGACGCCGCGACGCCCTACCGCTAGCGGCCCTCCAGGCTCAGGCGATCTCCTCGATGACGACCTCGTCGAGCGCGTCGTCGTCGACCGGCACGCCGAGGCCGGGGCCGCCGGGGACGGCCTGTAGGCCCGCGTTCGGCGGAGGAATGGTGCGCGCCACGCGAGCCTCGAAGAGCTCCAGCGTGGCCAGCCCGCAGGCCCTGGAGAGCGGCTCCGAACCTGCGAGCTGCAGCGCCGCGGCCATCCCCCACGGTCCGTCGAGGCTGCTCGACAGGAAGGCGTCGATCCCGCGCGCCGCGGCGGCTCGAAGCGTGGCTCGCGCCGCGGTGAAGCCCCCGCTGGCGGCCAGCTTCACGTTGACGGCGTCGCACGAGCCCTCGGCGGCGGCGCGCTCCACGTCGTGCGCGGTGGCGATCGACTCGTCGGCGGCCACCGCCACGTCCACCGACCTGCGGACCTCGCGGAGCTCGTCGAGCGTCGCGCACGGCTGCTCGAGCAGCTCGATGTCGTGCGGCTCGAACGCGCGGGCCATCCTGATCGCCTCGCGCGCGCTCCACGCACCGTTGGCATCCAGGCGGAGCGCCGGCCACGGACCGATCGCGTCCCGGACCGCGGCCACGCGGTCCGCGTCATCCGGAAGACCGACCTTGAGCTTGAAGCACGAGTAGCCGTCGCGCAGGCCGTCGCGGGCGCGCCGCGCCACCTCCTCGGGCGGCCCCGCCGGGAGGGTGCGGTTCACGGCGATCGCCTCCGCCCCCGGCTCGCCGACCGGCCGCGCCTCGCGCCGCGCCTCCAGATCCAGCAACGCCATCTCGACCGCGGCCCGGGCGTGCGGCGGAAGCCCGCCGACGGCATCCGCCTCCGAGGGGTCCGCGTCGCGCAGCGCGCTCGCCACCGAATCCAGAGAGACGCCGTCGTACGGCTCGAACGGAGCGGCTTCGCCGTAACCCACCGCGCCGTCCGGACCCTCCAGGCGCAGCAGCAGCAGCTCCCGCGCCGACACCACCCCGCCGGCCGTGGCGAACGGCTCGCGGAACGGGATCGACAGCCGTTTGAGGGTGCGCTTCACGGCGAGAGCTCTACGACGTGGGCGCACTGTGGATCACGACGCGAGCACCCCCGCCGACAGCAGCAGCGAGAACAGCAGGAGCAGGAGGCCCGCGCGGGCGAGCGCCGCGTTGAGCGCCGGTCCGTCGGACCGGGTGGCCACGGTGCGGACGAGCGGCACGGCGATAACGGCGGCCGCAAGCGACAGAAGGATCCAGGCGGTCAACCCCCCGGCGGCCCAGATCGCGACCGGGGCGGCGAATGCGGCAGCGACCATGATTGCGAACAGCCGGCGCGCTCGCCGCCGCCCGAGCTTGACCGCGAGCGTGCGCTTGCCGGCGCGGCGATCGGTGTCGATGTCGCGGATGTTGTTGACGACGAGGATCGCCGCCGCGAGGAGGCCGACGGGCACCGACAGGGCCACGGCGTCGCCGGTCACGTCTCGGTCTGCACGAAGTAGGACCCGGTGACGGCCACCACCCCGAAGAAGAGGAACACGAATGCCTCGCCCAGCCCCTCGTATCCGTAGGGCCGAGGGCCGCCGGTGTAGAGGACGCCCGCCAGGATCGAGACCAGGCCGACCACCAGCAGCTCGATTCCCGCGACGAGCGTGAGGTACAGCCCCGCCAGGACGGCCACGGCGAACGCGACGTAGGCACCAACCAGCACCTGTTGCGGGGGCATGAGGCCGCCTGCGGTGACCCGCACCGGTCCCAGGCGATCCTCGGTGTCGGCGCCGCGGCGAGCATCGGAGTAGTCGTTGGACAGGTTGGTCCCGACCTGGATGAACACGCTCCCGACCAGCGCGGCGACGAAGGCCCCGGCGCGGAAGGTGCCCTCTGTGGCGGCCAGGCACGTGCCGACGGCGACCGGGGCCAGCGCGGCCGGTAGCGTCCGCGGACGCACCGCCGTGAGCCACACGCGGATCGCGGCTTGCGCGCGCGAGCCTCGACTGCCGCGGTCTCCATCCACCTGGCGCTGGACCGCGCTCAAGGCCGCTTCGGGAACTTCGCGAACTCGGGCCGGCGCCGCTCGACGTAGGCGTCGCGTCCCTCCTGCGCCTCCTCGCTCATGTAGAAGAGCAGGTTCGTGTCGTGCGCAAGCTGCTGGAGGCCGGAGTAGCCGTCCTCGACGGCGTTGAAGCTCGCCTTGAGCAGGCGCAGTGCGAACGGGGACAGCGCGAGCATCTCGCGCGCCCACCGGACCGTCTCCTCCTCGAGTCGCTCCAGCGTCACCACCGCGTTCACGAGACCCATCGCCAGCGCCTGGTCGGCGTCGTACTGGCGGCAGAGGAACCAGATCTCCTTCGCCTTCTTCGGGCCGACGAGCGCGGACAGCGACGCAGCGCCGAAGCCTCCGTCGAAGCTGCCGACGCGTGGCCCGGTCTGGCCGAAGCGTGCGTTGTCCGCCGCGATCGTCAGATCGCAGACGATGTGCAGGACGTGTCCGCCGCCGACGGCGTAGCCCGCGACCATCGCGACTACCGGCTTAGGCAGGCGCCGGATCTGCACCTGGAGGTCTGTGACGTGGAACCGGCCGACGCCCCGGCGCGCGGCCTCGTCGTCGCCCAGGTAGCCGGCATCGCCGCGCACCCGCTGGTCGCCGCCCGAGCAGAAGGCGAGCGGGCCCTCGCCGGTGAGGATGATCACGCCCACGTCGAGGTCCTCGCGGGCGCGGTCGAACGCATCGGACAGCTCGATCAACGTCTGCGGCCGAAAGGCGTTGCGCACCTCCGGCCGGTCGATCGTGATCTTCGCGATCCCCTCGGCGGTCTCGTACCGGATGTCGGAGTAGTCGCCGGCGGGAGCCCAGTCGGCTGCGCTCCGGATGCCGCTCGCGCTCTCCACGGTGCGGCCTACGATAGTTCGCCTGGACGATCTCCTCTCCCTGCGCGCCCGCACGCACGCGGACCGCCCGGCGGTCATCACGGGCGGTCGCACGATCACCTACGCCGAGCTCGACGCACGCGCCGGCGTCACAGCGAGGCGGTTGGCGGCGCTCGGCCTCGGGCCCGGACAGCGGGTCGCGACGACGCTTCCGCCGGGTCCCGACTTCGCCGCGCTGCTCCACGCCGCGGCCAGGCTCAGGGCGACCCTGGTGCCGCTCAACACGCGGCTCACCGGCGGTGAGCTCCGTGCTCAGGTCGAGCAGGCGGCCGCCCAACTGGTGGTCGACGAGCCGCCGGACGAATCGGAGGCGGATCTGGCATCCGTCCCGCCGCTCGACCCGGACCAGCCCTGGACGCTGCTCTTCACGTCGGGAACGAGCGGTCGCCCGAAGCCGGTGCTCCTGAGTCACCGCAACCATCTCGCGAGCGCTGTCGCGTCGGCGTGGGGGCTCGGGGTGGCGCCAGACGACCGCTGGCTGGGGCTGCTGCCGGTGTTCCACGTCGGCGGGCTGGCGATCCTGATTCGCTCGGCTCTGTACGGGACCGCCGTGGTGGTGCACGAGCGCTTCGAGCCGGACAGCGCGGCGAGCGCGCTCGGCGGGGGAGAGGTCACCCTCGCGTCGCTGGTCCCCACGATGCTGCAGCGAGTCCTCGAAGCCGGGGTTCGTCCGGCGCGGGGACTCCGCGCCGTACTCGTGGGCGGGGCGGCTGCGCAGGAGAGCCTCCTCGCGCGGGCGGCCGCGCGCGGGCTGCCCGTGGTGCGCACGTACGGGATGACCGAGACCGCGTCGCAGGTCGCGACCGCTCCGGTCGGGGTCGATGGACCGGCGGCCGGCGCCCGTGCGCGCCCGCTGCCGGGGGTCGATCTCCGCATCGGCGCGGAGGACGAGGTCCTCGTCCGCGGGCCGATGGTCGCCGCCGGGTCGGTGGCCGAGGATGGCTGGCTCCACACGGGCGACCGCGGACAGCTCGACGCCGACGGCTTCCTGCGCGTGGACGGCCGGATCGACGACGTGATCGTGACCGGCGGCGAGAACGTCGCCGCCGGCGAGGTGGAGGAGGCGCTGCTCACGCACCCCGCGGTGCGCGACGCCGCGGTGGTGGGCACGCCCGATCCGCGACTGGGGGTCGGCGGTGAAGGCGTTCGTGGTCGCCGCGGCGTCCGATCGACGCCGCCGAGCTCCGGGGCCATTGCCGCGAGCGGATCGCGGCGTTCAAGGTCCCGAAGGAGGTCGTCCTGGTCGAGTCCCTACCGCGAAACGCGGCGGGGAAGGTCGAGCGCCGGGCCCTCGCGGAGCGGCGTCGCGGCGAGCCCCGAATAGAGTCAGCGGCCATGATCTACGACTCCGACGCCGACCTGTCGCTGCTCGATGGCAAGGTCGTGGCGATCCTCGGCTACGGCTCCCAGGGTCACGCCCACGCTCTCAACCTGCGCGACTCGGGGGTCGACGTGGTGGTCGGGCTCCGCAAGGGCTCGGAGTCCGCTGAGAAGGCCCGCGGCGAGGGGCTGGAGGTGCTGCCGATCGCCGAGGCCGCCAGCCGCGGCGACCTGGTCATGGTGCTGCTGCCGGACGAGAAGCAGGCGGAGGTGTGGGAGTCGGAGATCCGCGACGGGATCGCACCCGGGAACCTGGTGCTGTTCGCTCATGGGTTCTCGATCCACTTCGGCCAGGTCGAGCCGGGCCCGGAGGTCGACGTGGGGATGGTCGCCCCGAAGGGCCCCGGACACCTGGTCCGGCGCCAGTACTTCGAAGGGAACGGCGTGCCGGGGCTGATGGCCGTCCATCAGGACGCGACGGGCGACGCACGCGGTCTCGTGCTCGCGTACGCCAAGGGCATCGGCTGCACGCGCGCCGGGGTGATCGAGACCACGCTCAAGGACGAGACCGAGACAGACCTCTTCGGCGAGCAGGCCGTGCTCTGTGGCGGCGTCACGGAGCTCGTGCGGGCGGGGTACGAGACGCTGGTGGGCGCCGGCTACGACCCGCGGCTCGCGTACTTCGAGTGCCTCCACGAGCTCAAGCTGATCGTGGACCTGATGTACGAGAAGGGGATCACCGGCATGCGCTACTCGATCTCGAACACCGCCGAGTACGGCGACCTCACACGCGGCGACCGGGTGATCTCCGAGCCGACCCGCGAGGCGATGAAGAAGATCCTCGCCGACATCCAGTCCGGCGACTTCGCACGCGAGTGGATCGCCGAGAACCGCGCCGGTCAGGAGAACTTCCAGCGCCTGCGCGAGGAGCAGAAGGACCACCAGATCGAGCGCGAGGGCCGCGAGCTGCGCTCGATGATGGACTGGATCGACACCGAGTTCTAGCCGCGCCGCCGGACCGGGGTCACCCGATCGGCGCGCCCCGGCGTGCGGTACTGTCGCCGCGTGCAAGGCGACCCCTCGAGCCGTGGCGGCGGCGAGTCCGGCAGGGGCGGCGAATGGCTGCCGCCTGAGCCTCAGGGCCCTAGGCCCGACGTGGGCGGTGCGCCCCCCGGCGGTGCACCGCCGCCCGGTGGTTCGCGACCCCCCGGCGACCCGCAGTCGCCGGCCGGTCCGCGGTCACCCGCCGGGCCGGCGCCGCCCCCGGGCGCCGGGCAACCGCCCGGCGGGTACGCGCCGCCGCCCTACGGTCAGCCGGGCTACGGCGGCCAGGGATGGCAGCAGCCCGGCGCTCCCGAGCCGGGCAATGGCCCTGCGGTCGCCGCGCTCGTGCTTGGAATCGTGTCCTTGGCGCTCCTGCTCGTCACCGCCGGCCTGTCGACGATCGTCTCGCTCGGCTGCGCGATCCCGGCGATCTTCCTCGGCCGAACCGGCCGCCAGCGGGTCGACGAGGGCCAGACGCGGAAGCACCGCGGGCTGGCCCAGGCCGGGTTCATCATGGGCATCGTCGGCACGATTCTGTCCGTGCTCTCCACGGTGTTCTGGGTCCTGCTCATCGCCCTGAGCGAGGACTTCCAGGACGACTTCGAGCGAGAGTTCAACAACCAGAGCCTCGAGCGGACCTCGACGGCGGTGCTGGCGCACGCCGTCGCGGCCACGGCCCGCACCCTCCTCGGCTAAGGGGCGCCGATCACTCCTCCGGCGAGCGGAGGGGCCCGAGGCAGTGAAGGTCGCCGACCGCGCGCTCCGGCGGTTCGAGGCGCCGGAGGGTGAGGCGCAGGTCCTCCCGCTCGTAGTCGTCGAGGATCGCCAGGAACCTGCTCTCTGCCCGCTCGAGCGACATGGACGCTTCGCTCATGAGACGGCCGCCAGCGGCCGTGATCGATGCGATGCGACGGCGTCCGTCGACGGGGTGGGCGCCGCGGCGCACGAGCTCGTGCCGGCCGAGCTCGTCGAGCACCTCGGACATCGTCGTCCGGTCTACGCCGACCCTGTCCGCGAGCGCCGCGGGAGACAGCGGCCCATGCGCCTCGATTACGGCCAGGGTCCCGAACGAGGTGAGGGTCAGGCGGTGGCGATCGAGCGCCCGCTCGGCCTGCTCCCCGAGCGCCGCCGCGGCCCGGTCCAGCCGAAACACCGTCCATCGCTGGAGCGCGGCGACCAACCGCCGATGGCTCTGGGGCAGCGGCGAGCCTCTGCGGCGGCGTCCCATGCACTCAGAAGCTCCGCGGCCGGCTGGTTCAGCCCCCGACAGGGATTCGCTTCGTGGCGGGTACGCGATGAACGTCCGCTCGCGAACTGTTCCCTAAAGGTGCGCACCAATCCGGATCACTTCCCTGACGCGCGTAGCGTCGAGGACGCCTGAATCCGGGTTCCCCCGATGCCGAGGGCACGCGACAGCACCGCAAACATGATCCGTCAAGGTGCGCACCAATCCGGATCACTTTGGCAATGAGTGTGCGGCTATACGGCGGGGGCAGCGGCCCCGGCGCGCCAGGGCCGCAACAGGGGTCTCCGCTATCCTCGGCCGGCCTCCGATGACCGACGCCTTCATCAAGCAATACCTGATGACAGCTGGGCCCACGCCGCTGCCGCCGCGCGTCTCACAGGTGATGGCGGAGCCCATCCTGTACCACCGCGCGCCCGCCTTCATCGAGGTCTACGCCCGCTGCCTCGACCGGCTTCCACGGGTGTTCGAGACCCGCAACGACGTGCTCTGCTTCGCGTCGTCCGGGAGCGGCGCGATGGAGTCGGCGGTCGCGAATTTGACCCGCCCCGGGGAGTCCGCGGTGGTCGCGTCGTGCGGGAAGTTCGGGGAGCGGTGGGCCGAGCTTTGCGAGGCCTACGGCGCGGACCTCAGGCATCTCGACGTCGAGTGGGGGAGGCGCGTGGAGCCGCACGAGCTCGACCGCTTCCTCGACGAGGCCGGCGGCGACGTCTCCACGGTCTTCACGACCCTTTCCGAGACCTCCACCGGCGTCGTCAACGACGTCCGCGCGCTGGCCGAGGTGGCGCATCGGCACGGCGCCCTGATCGTGGTCGACGCGGTGTCTGGGCTCGGCGCGGTGCCCGTGAAGCAGGACGAATGGGCCCTCGACGTGGTTGTCGCCGGGTCGCAGAAGGCGCTGATGAGCCCGCCCGGGCTCGGCTTTGCCAGCGCGTCGGAGGCGGCGCTTGACCGAGCTGCCGGCGGAGGGCCGGGCCGCTACTACTTCGACTGGCGGCGGACGGCGTCCGGTCTGCGCACGGACCCGCCGGACAGCCCCTTCACCCCGGCCGTGGGCCTCTTCATGGCGCTCGACGTCGCGCTCGGCATGATCGAGGAGGAGGGGCTGGCCGAGGTGCACGCTCGTCACCGGCTGCTCGGCGCGGCGGCGCGAGATGCCGCGCGCGCGCTCGACCTCGAGCTGTTCGGCCCAGAGGACGAGAACGCGAACGTCGTGACGGCCATCCGACTGCCGGCCGGCATCGACGGCGCGAAGGTGCCGAAGCTGATGCGTGACCGCTTCGGGTTCACGGTCGCCGGCGGCCAGGGTCAGCTCAAGGGCCAGATCGTCCGCATCGCACACTGCGGGTACTTCGGGGCGTTCGACATCGTCGCGTCGATCGCTGCGCTCGAGATGACGCTCCGGGAGCTCGGGCACGAAGTCGAGCTCGGCACGGGCGTCGGCGCCGCTCAGCGGGTCTTCTCGGGAGCAGGCGTGCCCGTCGCCGCACCCGCGTGAACGCCAAGCCACGCGTCCTCGTAAAGGAGGAGATCGCCCCCGCCGGGATCGACCTGCTGGGCGAACGCTTCGACGTGGAAGTCGGGACGGACTGGTCCGACGGCGAGCTGCCCGACCGCATCGCAGACTACGACGCGCTGATCGTCCGCTCGGCGACGCAGGTCACCGCGGAGCTGATCGAGCGGGCCGACCGTCTCAAGGTGATCGGCCGCGCCGGCATCGGCGTGGACAACATCGACGTGGAGGCCGCCACGAAGCGCGGCGTGGTGGTCGCGAACGCCCCGGAGTCCAACGTCGTCGCCGCTGCGGAGCACACCATGGCGCTGATGCTCGCCCTGTGCCGAAACGTGCCGCAGGCGCATCGGTCGCTGACCGACGGCAAGTGGGAGCGGAAGCGGTTCGGCGGCGTCGAGGTCTACCGCAAGACGCTGGGAATCCTCGGCTTCGGCCGGATCGGGCAGCTCGTTGCGGAGCGGGCCCAGGGCTTCGGGATGACGGTGGTCGCGTTCGACCCGTTCGTGTCGGCGGAGCGCTACCGCGAGCTCGGTATCGAGCGAGCCGAGAGCTCGGCTGACGTGTACGCCCGCGCCGACATCGTCACGGTCCACCTCCCGCGGACGGCCGAAACGGAGAATTGGCTCGATGCCACGGCGTTCGGGCAGATGAAGGACGGGGTGCTCGTGATCAACTGCGCCCGCGGCGAGCTGGTCGACCACGCCGCGCTCGAGGACGCGCTGCGCGCAGGCAAGGTCGGCGGCGCGGCACTCGACGTCTTCCCGGAGGAGCCGATCACCGACCACCCGCTGTTCCAGATGCCGGGCGTGATCGTCACCCCGCACCTCGGGGCGTCGACGGCCGAGGCGCAGGATCGCGCCGGGGTGATCACCGCCGAGCAGGTGCTGGCGGCGCTGACCGGGGAGCCGGTCACGAACGCGGTCAACATCCCGACGGTCGGCGCCGAAGAGATGGAGGTCCTGAGCCCGTTCCTGCCGCTGTGCAGGAATCTGGGGCGCATAGCGATGTCGCTCGCCGAGGCCTCCTCGATCGACCGGGTCGAGGTGCGCTACGAGGGGCGCCTGTCCGACCACGACACCCGCCTGCTCACGATCGCGGTGCTCAGAGGGATCCTGGAGGGGCACACCGAGGAAGACGTCAACTACGTCAACGCCTCCACGCTCGCAGAGGAACGGGGGATCGCGGTGGCCGAGCAGAAGGAGTCGGAGTCGGCCGACTTCAACGAGTTGGTGACGGTCTGCGTGGCGGCGGACGGGGCCCGCGTAGAGGTGGCGGGCACCGGCTTCGGGCCGCGCAACGTCCCGCACCTGGTGTCGGTCTACGGCCAGAGCTTCAACATCGCGCTCGCCGACCACCTCGCGGTCTTCCGCTATCGCGATCAACCGGGGATGATCGGTCGCGTGGGCACGATCTTCGGCGAGCACGGCGTGAACATCGACTCGGCCGCCGTCGGCGCGGAGGCGGACGCCGCCGCGGTGATGGCGGTGACCACTGATGCCCCCGTCCCGGACGGCCTGGTGCGGGAGATCGTGGCGCTCGACGGGTTCCACGGCGGGCGGGCGGTCGACCTCTAGGCCGGAAGGACGAGGCTTGGCTGCAACCGACCTGAGCAACCTCGTGGGCGGCCGGCCGGTCGCCGTCGAGAGGGAGCGCCACGACGTGCTGGACCCGGCCACGGGTGAGCTGCTGGCGCGGGTCCCGATGTCGGGCGCGGACGACGTCGGCCGCGCGGTGGACGCGGCGGAGGCGGCCTTCCGCGAGTGGAGCGAGGTGCCGGTACCGCGGCGCGCCAGGCTGATGTTCGGGCTCCAGCAGCTGCTGGAAGACCGGCTCGACGAGCTCGCGGAGCTCGTGACCCGCGAGAACGGGAAGCACGTCGACGAGGCGCGCGGCGAACTCCGTCGCGGGATCGAGGTCGTGGAGCTGGCCGCCGCCATGACCACCTTGATGAAGGGCGAGACCCTCGACCAGGTGGCCGCCGGTGTCGACGCCTCGATGCACCGCTATCCGCTCGGGGTCGTGGCCGCGATCACCCCGTTCAACTTCCCGGGAATGATCCCGCTCTGGTTCGCCCCGCTCGCGGTCGCCGCCGGCAACGCGATGGTGCTGAAACCGTCGCCGCGCACCCCGCTGACCGCCAACCGCATCGCCGAGCTGTTCGCCGAGGCCGGGGTTCCGGACGGCGTGCTCGGCGTGGTCCACGGCGGCGAGGAGGCGGCGAGTGCGCTGATCGACCATCCCGCCGTGCGGGCCGTGTCGTTCGTCGGCTCGGAGGCTGGCGCGCGCGCCGTCTACCGCCGGGCCGGCGAGCGCGGCAAGCGCGTCCAGGCGCTCGCCGGCGCCAAGAACCACCTCGTCGTGATGCCGGATGCGGACCTCGACGCCGCCGCCCCCGCGGTGTTCGCATCAGCCTTCTCGAACGCCGGCGAGCGGTGCCTCGCCGGGAGCGTTGCCGTGGGGGTGGGCGCGATTGCGGACGAGCTGACCGAGCGCCTGACGGCCCTGGCACGCGCTGCCCGCACGGGCTCGGGCCTCGACACGAACGGCGACTCCGACGCGATCATCACGCCGGTCACGAGCGCCGCTGCGCAGGAGCGGATCACCAGCTGGATCGCCCGCGGCGAGGAGGAGGGGGCGCGCGTCGTCGTCGACGGGCGCTCCCCCCGGAACGAGGAGGGCTTCTTCCTCGGTCCAACGATCCTCGACTCGGTCACACCCGACATGGCGGTTGCGCAGGAGGAGATCTTCGGTCCCGTCCTGGCGCTCGAGCGCATGGAGGACCTCGGGGCGGCGATCGCGACGATCAACAGCTCGCGATTCGGCAACGCGGCCGCCATCTTCACCCGCGACGGCGGCGCGGCGCGTCGCTTCTGCCGCGAGGTTCAGTGCGGGATGGTCGGCGTGAACGTGAGCGTGCCGGCGCCCGTCGCCTACTTCCCGTTCGCGGGCTGGCGCGGCTCGTTCTACGGCGACCTGCACGCCACCGGGCGCGACGGCGTCGACTTCTACACCGAGCGCAAGGTCGTAACCAGCCGCTGGCCCTGACCCGGCCGCCAGGGGCGAGGTTCCGTCGCCCGCCCCTCAACAGGGGCAGGGATGGCGTTCACGGAACTCACCAGGCCCCAAACGGGGCAGGCGGCGGTCGAGTACGTCGGCCTCGTCGCGGTGGCGGCGTTCGCACTCGCAGCGCTCGCGGTCCTGGTGCCCCGGCCGGCGCACCAGATGCTTTCCGTGGTCGAGCGGGCGATCTGCGCAGGCCTCGGGCGCAGCTGCGAGATCGGGGGCGAGGCGAGCCTCGCGTTCGAGCCGTGCCCGGTGACGAGAGCGGTCGAGAGCACCGACGTGCACGCGACCGTCATGTCCCTGCGGGCGGGCCGTGGCGAGTCCGCGCTCGTCGAGGAGCTGTCGGACGGCACGGCCACCGTGGTCCTCGCCGACCGGGGCGAGCTGGGGGTCGAGGGCGGCGTCGGCGCCAGCCTCTTCGGCGGCGGGGCACGCGTGGAGGGCAGCGCCGGCGTGGACTTCGGCGCGGGCCGCGGATACCGGTTCGATGGGATCGACGAGGCGCTGCGCTTCGTGGCGGAGCAGCGCGCCGTGGACGGCGTGGAGGGGGCCGCCCGACTCGTCGCTGGTCCGGGGTGCGTGGTCTGTGACCTCGCCGGCATATCGCCCGAGGAACCACGCGAGCCCGATTTCACGTACCTCGAGGGTGGCGGCACCGCGCGCGCCGGGGCGGACGCGAGCTCCGGCCCGGCACTTGCCGCGGCGGAGTTGAGCGGAGCGGTGGCGCTCGGCCGCCGGATCGACCACCGCACCGGAGCTGTGACCGTCTACTACCGCCTGGGTGGCGCGGGGGGAGCGGCGGCCGCCGGCCCGATCGCGTGGACCGGGAGCGCCGGCGTGGTCGGTGTCGCGGAGTACACGACCGCGCGCGATGGGACGCCCACCGAGCTGACGGTTCGCTCGACCCGTCAGACCACGACCAGCGCCGGGCTCGCGGCGCATGCCGCCGAGGGGGGCGCTGGCGGCCGCCGCGGTTTCGCCCGCGACTCGGCGGGTGGGGGTCAGGTCATCGAGCAGGTGGCGAGCCTCGACCTCAGCGATCCTCGCAACCGGGCCGCGGCCACGCGCCTGATCGAGGCGGTCGAGCCTCCGGCCGAACCGGTGGCGCTCTCGCGCGGGCTCCATTCGGTCGACCGCCGGCTCGAGGCGGCGGGCGCGGTCGAGGTGCGGCAGTTCTCCACGGCCGTCCGCGAGTCGGAGCTGTCGGGTGACGCTGCGCTCGGGCTCAAGGTCGGCGTCGGGGCGGCGCGGGCCACCGCCGAGCGCACGCTCACGGCCGCGCACACCCGTCCGGCGGGTGCCTCCATCTTCCTCGACCGGATGGATTGCCTCGGCTGACCGCGGGGACCCTGTAGTCTCCGTCGCGATGCCATTCCGGCTCGACCTGCGGCTTCTCCTCCTCCCCCTCCGGGGGGAATAGCGCGAGGCGGCCGCGAAGCCGCGACACCGGGGAGAACGCAGGCGACAGTCGAAGGGGAAACGGAATGAGGCATCAGGAGCGGGACGAGACGAAGGTGGAGCGCGACCGCGTTCGGGTCTTCGACACGACCCTTCGCGACGGCGAGCAGTCGCCCGGCATCTCGCTCAACAGACAGGAGAAGGTGGAGATCGCGCAGCAGCTCGCGCGCCTCGGCGTCGACACCATCGAGGCCGGCTTCCCGATCACCTCGCCCGGCGACTTCGAGTCCGTGCAGGCGATCGCACGCCAGGTGGAGGGGCCGGTGATCTGCGGCCTGGCGCGCACCAGCGCGCAGGACGTCGACGCGGCCTGGAACGCGATCAAGGACGCCGCCCGGCCGCGCATCCATACGTTCATCGCCACGAGCGACATCCACATCGAGCGCAAGCTCCGCACCACGCGCGAGGACGTCAAGGGCCAGGCGCGGGCTGCCGTCGCCCACGCCCGCGGCTACACCGACGATGTCGAGTTCTCGCCCGAGGACGGGTCGCGCTCGGACGTCGAGTTCATGGCCGAGGTCATCCAGATCGCCATCGACGAGGGCGCCACCACGATCAACGTGCCCGACACGGTCGGTTACACGATGCCGTCCGAGTACGCGGCGATGTTCGAGGAGCTATACCGGCTGGTGCCGGATCTGCACGACGTCGTGGTCTCCGTGCACTGCCACGACGACCTCGGGCTGGCGGTGTCGAACTCGCTCGCCGGGCTGACCGCGGGATGTCGGCAGATCGAGGGCGCGATCAACGGGATCGGCGAGCGGGCCGGGAACGCCTCGATCGAGGAAGTCGTGATGCTGCTCCACACCCGCGCGTCGAGCCTGGGGCTCTGGACGGGCGTGGACACGCGCGAGATCGCCCGCACCAGCCGCCTGGTGTCGCGCCTCACCGGATATCCCGTACAGCCGAACAAGGCGATCGTGGGCCGGAACGCGTTTGCTCACGAGGCGGGGATCCACCAAGACGGCGTGCTCAAGGAGCGGACCACCTACGAGATCATGGACGCCGAGACGATCGGGCTCGAGCGCAACTCGATCGTGCTCGGCAAGCACTCCGGCCGCCACGCCCTTCGCAACGCGCTCGAGGAGCTCGGCTTCCAGGTCGAGGGCGCGGCCCTCAACACGGCCTTTCAGCGCTTCAAGGAGATCGCCGACAAGAAGAAGCGGGTCACGGCGCTCGACCTCGAGGCGATCGTCTCCGACGAGATGCGCCAGTCCGAGAGCGCGTACACGCTGGAGTCGTTCGACGTCGAGGCGTCGTCCGGGCGCTCTCCACACGCGCGAGTGCGCGTGCGGGCCCCCGGGGGCGAGCTCCTCGATGGCAGCTTCACCGGCGACGGGCCGGTGGACGCGTTCTTCAGCGCGCTCAACGCGGCTACGCGGCGCGAGGCACGGCTCAAGGAGTACCACGTCAGCGCCGTCACGGGCGGTCGCGACGCCCTCGGAGAGGTGACGGTGCTGCTCGAGCTCGACGGGGCCCTCGCCTCGGGACAGGGGGTGTCCACGGACATCCTCGAGGCGTCCGGGCGGGCCTACCTGAGGGCGCTCACGAATGCCATGGGGGACACATCCGCCGCGGAGACGACGCGCACGGGCGAACCGCGGGCGGCGGAGCCGACGCCCACGCCCTGACATTTCCTCCATCACCTCGGGCCGGTACAGTGCCGGACCTGCCCTCCTAGGCTTGTTCAGGCTGTCATGTCGGACGTGTCGCAGGAGACAGTGTATGTTTGTTACAGATAACCAAACCGAGTCCCCCGACGCGCCGGGTACGAGGCGGTCGGAAAGGAGCCAAATGTCTGATCGATCGAAGCGGCGGGCCCTCGTGGTGGGGCTTGCCGCGATAGCCGTGCCGGTGCTGGCGGTGGTGCCCGCCTCGGGAGACACCGAGACGGCGGGTGCGCCGAACGCGGCGACGATCACCGCGAAGTTCCGCAACAACGACTTCGTGTTCAGGCCGTCCGAGGAGGCGGTCAACTCGGGCGGGACGATCAACCTGAAAAACCAGACCCCGGAGGAGCACACGTTCTCGGTGGTCGAGAAGCGCAAGATCCCGGAGAGCGACCGGGCGCAGCAGCGCTGCTTCCGAAAGGGTCACATCTGCGCCAAGCTGTTCAACGCCCACCGTGGCGGCGACAAGCCGCTGGTGGACCGTCACCGCGACGGCTTCGACCAGCCGATCGACTCGATCGTGTTCGACGATCCCACGTCGATCGACGTGTCGCAGAACGCGAACAACAAGCTGAACTTCTTCTGCGCGATCCATCCGAACATGCAGGGGAGGGTCAACGTCCGCTAGCGTCGGCGGCAGCGACCGATCCAGAGACGGAAGCCTGACCGCGACCGTCGCCCGCGTGGCGGCGGTCGCGGCCGTTCAGGCCTACGCCGTCGGGCTGCTGCTCCACAGCCTCCACAGCGACCCAGCCGAGTCGCACGAAGCGGTCTACATCGAGCCGGCCCTGCACTGGCTCCGCGACTCGACGCTCGCGCTGCCCGGATCGCTCGCATTCCTGCTGCTGGCGACCTTCGCGGCGCGCGCGCTCGTCCGCCGCGCGGGGTGGAACGCGGACGGATTCGGCGCTCGGGTCGTCTGGGCGCTGGCGGGAGCGCTCGCGTACGCGCTCGCGAGCGTCCCCGGCGCGGTCGTTCACAACAAGCTCTTCCTCGCCGGCCACGAGGGCGCCTCGTTCGTCGTCCACTCGCTCGAGGAGGCGATGATCACCTCCCGCTACTCGTTCGCGCTCCTGATCGTGTCCGCGGCGATTTGGGGAGTGCCGTGGCGGCGCTCCGGCGCCCGTCCAGATCGAAAAGCGCCGGAGGCGCGACCCGGAAGGGGGGTCCATGCTGACCCGGCGTGAGATGGTGAAGATGGGGCTCCTCGCCGGGGCGGCCGCCGCCCTGCCGTGGGAGATCGCCGTGCACGCGACACCGCGCAGCGCCGCGGCGCCGTTCGCGGTGCCGCTGCGCGTCCCGCCCGTGCTGCGCCCGGTGCGCCGCGACGCCACCACCGACTACTACGACCTCACCATGCGGAGCCAGGGCGTGGAGATCCTCCCCGGGAAGCGGACCCAGATCTGGGGCTACGACGGGCAGTTCCCGGGTCCGACGATCCGTGCCGAGCGGGGGCGGCGTGTGGTCGTCCGGCAGCGCAACGGCCTTCGCGTCCCGACGTCCGTCCACAACCACGGCGCTCATGTCTCCGCCGGAAGCGACGGTCACCCCACCGACCTGATCCAGCCCGGGCGGCGCAAGGACTACACGTATCCGAACGACCAGCTCCCCGCGACGCTCTGGTACCACGACCACGCGAACCACGCGACGTCGCGCAACGTCTACATGGGGCTCGCGGGCTTCTACCTGATCGACGACCCGTTCGAGCGCAACCTCAACCTCCCGAGCGGGCCGTACGACGTCCCGCTGATGATCCAGGACCGCGACTTCCGCTCGAACGGCTCGCTGCTGTTCCAGGACAGCCACAACTCCGTCACCGGAGACACGATCCTCGTGAACGGCCGGCCGCAGCCCTTCCTGCGGGTCGCACGGCGGAAGTACCGCTTCCGCTTCCTCAACGCGTCGAACACGCGCGACTACGTGCTCGAGCTGAGCTCGGGTGACCCGATCGTCCAGATCGGCTCCGACGGCGGCCTGCTCGCCGCCCCCTACCCGGCCCGGAGCATCGAGCTGTGGCCCGCCGAGCGCGCCGACACCGTGATCGACTTCTCGCGCTTCCCGGTCGGCACCCGGATCACGCTCAGGAACACGAGCGGCGATGGCAGCACCGCCAGCATCATGCGCTTCGACGTGGTCGCCGCGGCGTCCGACCCGAGCAGCCTGCCCGCCACGCTGCGCCCGATCCAGCGCCTGAGCGGCGCCCGGGTGCGGCGTCAGTTCCGCTTCTCGTTCAACGTCGGGCGGGGCGTGTGGGTGATCAACGGCAAGCCGTTCGGGGGCGACCGGGTGGACATCCAGCCTCGCCGTGGAGTGCCCGAGATCTGGACGCTCGTGAACAACTCGGGGATGGGTCACCCCTTCCACATGCACCTCGCGCAGGGCCTGATCCTGGATCGTGATGGCAGACCGCCGCACCCGGGCGAGCGCGGCTGGAAGGACACCTTCCGCGTCGACCCCGGCGAGCGGGTCCGCTTCATAACCCGCTTCGACGACCACCTCGGCCGCTTCGTGTACCACTGCCACAACCTCGCGCACGAGGATCACGCGATGATGGGGCAGATGCGAGTGGTCGTGTAGCCGCCAGGCGCTGGCGCTGCCATTACGCTGGCGCGATCGCGGTCGAGGCCGACTTCACCTGGATCGACAGCGAGCGTCTCGTGCGCTACGGGCCCGGCGCGCTCGCCGACGCTCCGCGACTACTGGCGGAGCGGGGCTTCCACTCGTTCTCGCTGCTGGCCACCGACCAATCGCTGGAGCAGGCGCCGGAGCTGATCAGGCGCGCCGGCACGGTCCTCGAGGTGCCGCGGGGCAGCGTGCCGAACGCTGCCGCGGCCGTCATCGAGGGCGTCCGCCGGCTACCGGTGGTGGGCCTCGGGGGCGGCCGGGTCATCGACGCCGCGAAGGCCGTGGCGGCCGCTCGCCGGCTGCCGTGCGCGGCGATTCCCACAACCCTCTCCGGCGCGGAGATGACGCCGTTCCACCGCGCCCCGGCCGGCGTGGAGCTGAGCGCGACGGTCCGGCCCTCCCTGGTGGTCGCGGCGCCCGAGTTGATGGCCTCGCAGCCGATGCCGGCGCTCGCGGCGAGCGCGATGAACGCGCTCGCACACGCGGTCGAGGCGCTCTACGTCGAGCACCGGAACCCCGTGGCCGACCTCGCAGCGCTCCGCGCCGCCGAGCTGATCGCGGGCGGCCTCGCCGCCGACGAGCCGGAGCGCCCCGGGCTGGCGCTCGGCGCGCTCCTCGCCGGCTACGCGGTGGGCGTCACGGGCTATGGCGTGCATCACGTCGTCTCCCAGACCACCGTCCGCGTGGCGGGCGTACGCCACGCCGCCGCCAACGCAGTGATCCTCCCGCACGCCCTGCGGCTGATGGAGCCGCGCGCTCCGGAGCCGGTCGGTCGGCTCGCGCTCGCGCTCGGGTCGGACGAGGGGAGCCCGGCGCGCGCGACGGAGCTCGTGACCGCGCTCGCGGCCCGCTCCGGCCAGACCCGGCTCTCGGAGCTCGGGATCCAGGAGGCCCATCTCGGGCGGATCGCGGCCGAGGCATCGGGGCGCCCCGAGCTCGACCAGACGCCGGACCCACCCGGCGAGAAGGAGCTGCTGGACCTCCTGCGCGCGGCGTACTGAGCTTCGCCCCGAGCGCGTTTCAGGCGAGCCAGCGGCGCGGGTTCTCGACGAGCATCGTGTCGAGCTGCTCATCGGTCATGCCCGCCTCTCGGAGCGCCGGGATCACCTCGTCGAACAGCAGCGTCATGCTCCAGGTCTCGGCGATCATCCCGGCCGCCACCATCTGCTCCTCGGCCTCGCGCGGGAACCAGTCGATCGTTGCGCAGTAGTCGGCGCTCAGGAACATGCGGTCGGCGTAGCCGCGCTCGAGCAGGGCGATTACGGTCGCGTTGCGCCGGTCCATCGGGAGGAACATCTCGAGCCCGTAGCGGTCCATCCCGATCCACGCGCCACGGTCCAGGAGCCGCTCGATGTAGTCGAGTTCGTCGGTGTCGCCGGTGTGCGCGATCTGGACCTTCCCGGGGTCCACCCCCTCCTCCGCGAAGATACGCATCTGCTCGAGGCCGTTCTCGCTCGCGGGGTGGGAGTGAGCCATGATCGGCCGTCCCGTCCGGAGGCTTGCCCGTGCCGCCGCGCGCAGGCACTTCTCCACGTTCTCGTTCACGCCCTGGTAGTCGGCGGCGCACTTGAGGAACGCGGCCTTTACGCCGGTGCCCTGGATGCCGACCTCGATGTCGTGCACGAAGCAGTCGGCCATCGCGTCGGCGTCCCGGTGCACGAAGTAGTGGGGGAGGTTCTCGTACGCGTAGATGCCGGTGCAGAGGAGGACGTTCAGCCCTGTCTCCTCACTCACCCGCGCGGCGAAGCGGGCGTCGCGGCCACCGTACATGCCGGCCGGGTCGCAGATCGACGTGACCCCGCGATCGACAACGGCCTGGGCGGAGTTGCGGGCCGCGGCGTACTCCGCCTGCTCGTCGTAGAGGTGGGGCCACTGCGCCACCACCGCGTCGTCGCGGAAACGGAGGTGCTCGTGGATCAGCGTTGTCCCGAGCGTCTCGAGGTCGATCGGGCCGGCAGTGCTCTCGACGGTGGCCACCGCGTCTCCTCCTTCGGGTCAGGGCAGACTAGGAGAGTCCGGCGTCGCTCGGGCAGGAGGCCGCGGCTATCCCCGGGTGACTGGGCCGGAGTAGGCTGGCGACGTGGCCGTCTCGCGGATCGTCCCCTACGCCGACGGCGGTGACCTCGACGCTTCGCGGACCTTCTACGTTGAGGTTCTTGGGCTCGAGGTTGGCATGGAGGATCCCGTGCTCGGGC
The DNA here is from genome assembly GCA_963808955.1 of uncultured Thermoleophilaceae bacterium. Lineage (GTDB taxonomy): Bacteria > Actinomycetota > Thermoleophilia > Solirubrobacterales > Thermoleophilaceae > CAWEHQ01. Next base: position 30,728 of record CAWEHQ010000005.1, read on the forward strand.
TCAACTCGCCGAGCAACCCGAAGGCCCAGCTCATCATTCCGCCGAAGGGAATGGAGGACCCGCAGCCCCGCTTCGGGATCGACGTCGGCGAGCCCGACGCGGTGGACGCCGCCCATGACGAGGTCGTAAGGCGCGGACTGCAGGTCGTATACCCGCTGACCGACGAGCCGTGGGGGGTTCGCCGCTTCTTCGTCGAGGACCCCGGTGGCACGATCGTGAACGTGCTGGCGCACATCTCCTGACGGGCGCTCTCGCGCCTTCCGGCTCGAGCAGTCTGGGAGAGGCCTGGCTAGCGTCGCTTGAAGGCGAGCATGGTGCGTGCGTCGATCCACGCGTAGGGGGCGGTGGGGTGCTCGGCGTCCCAGTCGAAGTCGTAGACCTGGCGTGCGTAGTCGGCGAACCCGCGGGCCTCCGGACCGCGCGGGTCGGTCTCGACGGCGTAGCCGTGCACGATCACCAGGAACGTCTCGAGTCCGCGCGTCACGGCTGCGCTCACCGCCGGATTCGCACGGATGTTCCGGAATCGCCTCGAGCTCTCCGCCGATCCGAACCAGAAACGCGCGCGGTGGAAGTGGCCGTCCACAGGTGCGACCCGCGGCTCCCCCCTCGGAGTGACGGTCGCGAGGTCGAGTACCTGTACGCCGGTGAGCTCCGAGCTGAGCTCCTCCGCGCTGAGACGAGTGGCCTCCCCCCAGATCGAGCGCAGGTGGGAGCCGGCCCGCTCGTAGCTCGCGTCGAGCAGCTCCTGCAGCGCCCGGAGATCCTCGTCCGTCTCAAGCATCGTCGCGTGAACAGCATCCCGGAAAGCGGGCCCGCGGCGAGCCATACTTCGCGGCTACGATCCCGCGCCATGGCCGACCGACGCCTCGAGGGACGTGTCGTGGCGATCACCGGCGCGTCGTCCGGCATCGGCGAGGCGACCGCGCTGGCGTTGGCGCGCGAGGGCGCGGCCGTGGCCCTCGCGGCCAGGCGCGAGGACCGGATCGGCGAGCTCGCCGGCCGGATCGAGTCGGACGGCGGAAGCGCCGCGGCGATCACCACAGACGTATCCCGGGAGGACGAGGCGCGCGCCTTCGTCGACGGCGCGCGCGAGCGGCTCGGCCGTCTCGACATCCTCGTCAACAACGCCGGCCTGATGCTGCTCGGACCGGTGGAGGGCGCGGACACCGACGAATGGCGGCGGATGGTCGACGTCAACCTCCTGGGGCTCCTCTACTGCACCCACGCCGCGCTTCCGGCCATGCGCGAGCAGGGCGGGGGCCACATCGTCAACGTCTCCTCCGTGGCGGGCCGGGTGGCGAACGCCGGGTCGGCCGTCTACAACCTCACCAAGTTCGGCGTCCACGCGTTCTCGGAGGGCCTCCGCCAGGAAGCGCTACACGCGGGCGTGCGCGTCACCACCATCGCACCTGGATTCGTCGAGACGGAGCTCCAGGGGCACAACACGAACCCCGCGGTGCTCGAGGGGACGGAGAAGATGAGAACGAAGATCGGCGAGGTCCTGCGCGCGGAGGACATCGCCGACGCGATCCTCTACGCGGTCGCGCAGCCCGAGCGCGTCGATATCAACGAGATCTTGGTACGACCGACGGGCCAGCAGCGGTAGAAGGGTGGGACGGCCGGAGCCGTCTACTCCGCGGCCCCAGGCGGCCTCAACCCCATTCGCTCCTTGAGCGCCAGCACCCGTGCGGCCGACTCGTCGACCCGAGTCCGGAAGTCCTCGTCGCGCTGCGCCTCGCGCAGGAGGCGCTCGAATACCGGCATGTAGCTGCCGGTCGACGTCGTCAGGAGCAGGTCGGCGCCGGCCCGCACCGACGCGACCGCGGCGGCCGGCGTGGACGACCGACTGAGCACCGCCTCGGCCTCCATGCTGTCGGTCACGATCACGCCGTCGAAGCCGAGATCGTCCCGAAGCAGGTCCTGCATCACGGCCGGGGACTGAGAGGCGATGCTCTCCCGGTCGAGCGCCGGGTAGAGCGCGTGCCCCACCATCACCAGCGGGACATCAGCGTCGATCGCGGCCGAGAACGGCGGTATGTCCACCCGCTCGAGCTCCTCGCGGCTGCTGCGGATGGTGACGGCGGCGTCGTCGGTGTTGAGAGTTGCGGCGCCGATCCCCGGGAAGTGCTTCGCGGTGGAAGCGATGCCCGCGGCTTCGTGACCGCGGATCGCTGCGGCCACGAGCCTGGCCACCTCGGCGGCGTCGCCCGGGTAGGCACGGCCGGCGACCACGGACCCGTCGACCGACGCCACGTCCGCGACCGGCGCCAGGTTCACGTTCAGTCCGAGGTCGCTCAGGTCGCCACCGGCCTGCCGCGCCAGGCGCTCGGCCACGTCCGGCCGGGTGACTGTGCCTGGACTCGCCGACGGCGCCGCGAAGGGGATGTTGCGGATCGAGCCACCCTCCTGGTCCGTCGCGATCAGCGCGCTGCGCCCCGCCGCCTGCTGTAGCGCGCGCGTGAGCTTGCGGAGCTGCGCCTCCGACGCGACGTTGTCGGCGAACAGGATCGCCCCCGCCGCCTCCCCGCGTTCGAGCGCTTTCTCGACGTAGGTGGGTCGCTCGCCGCCGTCGAAGCGGAGCACGATCAGCTGACCGACCCGCTGCCGGAGGCTCAATCCCTCGAGGGGGTCCGAGTCCTCGGCGGAGGAGGCCGCCTCGGAGGGCGGCGACGCTGGCTCGTCGGCGTCCGAGCCCACCACGGCGCCCACCAGCAGGGCCGCGACGGAGACGTACGCGAGCACCACGAGACGTCGGCGCTGGGCGGCCCCGGGGGGCAGGCGGAGATCCACGGCGGACGAGGGTACGCCCCGGAAGCCCTACGGGTCTGTACGTGATAACGTACGCACGTCTTTATGGCTGCCGTGGATACCGCAGACGCCGTCGCCGTCCCGACATCCGCCACGTCGAGCGGGGCGGTGTCCGCGATCGGACCGCGGGTCAAGGCGCTCCGGGAAGCGATGGGGCTGTCGCTCAGGGATCTCGCCGAGCGCACCGGCGTGTCGGCGCCGATGCTCTCCCAGGTGGAGCGATCCGAGACCAGCCCGACCGTCACGGTCGGGGCGCGGATCGCGTCCGGCCTCGACCTGACCCTGTCGCAGCTGTTGCGGCTCGACGAGACCGACGGCGTCGCGATCGTGCGCGCCGAGCACCGCCTCGCGGGCGGGGTGCCGGAGAGCGGTCATCGCTACGAGGTGCTGACCCCGGCGATTCCCGGGCAGCGGGCCGAGGTGTCGGAGCACACGCTCGCGGCCGGCGCGGCCACCGGCGGCGCCGGCGACCCCCCGATCCACGAGCCCGGCAGTCGCGAGACCGCGGTGGTCACCGCCGGCCGCGTGCGTCTCGTGTGCGCCGGTGCAGGACACGAGCTCGAGGCCGGCGACGCGGTCACCTTCGACGCCGACCTGCCGCACCACTTCGAGAACGCCGGACCGGACGACGCCCGCTTCCTCGCCGTCGTCGCGGCAGGACTGCGGAGAAGCTAGAGGCCACGTGCCGAGGACGCTGCTCGACAAGATCTGGGAGGCGCACGAGGTGGCGCCCGGCCTGCTCTACATCGATCTCCACCTCGTACACGAGGTCACCTCGCCGCAGGCCTTCGAGAGCCTGCGTCTTGCCGGCCGCGGCGTACGCCGGCAGGACCGCACGCTCGCCACCGCCGATCACAACGTGCCCACCGACGCACCCGAGGTGGCCGCGCAGATCGCCGACCACCTGTCCCGCAAGCAGGTCGAGACGCTCGAGCGGAACTGCCACGAGTTCGGCGTCCCGATCTACTCGGTGGGCTCTTCCCGGCAGGGCATCGTCCACGTGATCGGCCCCGAGCTCGGCGTCACCCAGCCAGGCTTGACGATCGCCTGCGGCGACTCCCACACCGCCACCCACGGCGCGTTCGGAGCGCTTGCGTTCGGGATCGGGACGAGCGAGGTCGAGCACGTCCTCGCCACCCAGACCCTCCAGCATCGAAAGCCGAAGGCGATGCGCGTCCGCTACGAGGGCGAGCTCGGATTCGGCGTGACCGCGAAGGACCTGATCCTCGGCACCATCGGGCAGATGGGGGTCGACGGGGGCATCGGGCACGTCATCGAGTACGCCGGCCCGGCCGTCGAGGGGCTGTCGATGGAGGGCCGGATGACCGTCTGCAACATGACGATCGAGGGCGGCGGGCGCGCCGGAATGGTGGCTCCCGACGACACCACGTTCGAGTGGCTCGCCGGGCGACCCGCCGCACCGGCCGGGGTCCCGGCGGAGTGGCGTGACCTCCACACCGACGACGGCGCGAGCTTCGACAAGGAGGTGGTCGTGGACGCGGCCGCGCTCTCGCCGCAGGTCACATGGGGCACGACCCCCGGCATGGTCGCGCCGGTCACGGCGGAGGTCCCGGAGCCCGCGACCGAGGGCGAGGAGCGCGCGCTCACCTACATGGACCTGAGTCCCGGCATGCCGATCGCGGAGATACCGCTCGACCGGGTGTTCATCGGCTCGTGCACGAACTCTCGGATCGGCGACCTGCGCGCGGCGGCGGAGGTCGTGGCCGGCCGGCGCGTGGCGCCAGGGGTCAGCGCGATGGTGGTTCCGGGCTCCCAGCAGGTGAAGGCCGAGGCCGAGGCCGAGGGTCTCGACGAGGTGTTCCGCGGCGCGGGCTTCGACTGGCGCTCGGCGGGCTGCTCGATGTGCCTCGGCATGAACCCGGACACCCTCTCGCCCGGCGAGCGCTGCGCCTCCACCTCCAACCGCAACTTCGAGGGTCGCCAGGGCCGCGGCGGGCGCAGCCATCTGGTCAGCCCTCAGATGGCGGCTGCGGCGGCGATCGAGGGGCGCTTCGTGGACATCAGGGAGTGGAGCTGATGGAGCCCGTGGGCGTCATCGAGGGCGGCGTCTCGGTGCTCGACCGCGACGACGTCGACACCGACCAGATCATGCCCAAGCAGTTCCTGAAACGGGTCGAGCGCACCGGCTTCGGCGAGTTCCTCTTCCACGACTGGGCCAAGGAGCCGGGCTGGCGTCTCGACCCCAACCCGATCCTCGCCACCGGGCGCAACTTCGGGTGCGGGTCCTCGCGCGAGCACGCCCCGTGGGGCCTCCAGGACTACGGCTTCCAGGCGATCGTCGCCCCCTCCTTCGCGGACATCTTCTACTCGAACTGCACGAAGATCGGGCTCGTGCCGGTGGTTCTCCCGGAGGAGGAGGTGGACGCCCTGATGGCCGCCGGGGCGGCGCGCATCGACCTCGAGCGGCGCTTGGTTCAGGTGGGCGGCCGCGACATCTCGTTCCACATCGACGATCAGGCCCACCACCGTCTCGTGAACGGACTCGACGACATCGGCCTAACGCTGCAGCAGGCGGACGCCATCGAGGCGTTCGAGCGCGAGCGCGAACGGCCCGGGCCCGTCACGACGGCGCTGTGAGCGATGGCGCGAACGCGCGGGCCGGGTCCCGCCGGCGGAGCAATGGCCGGTGGCCCGCGGGAGTGGGATGCCGACTGTACCACCGCGTGTCGGACTTCCAGGTCGAGCTCGGCCTCGAGGTGCTCGACAGGCTCGAGCTGCGCGGCGACGAGACCGTGCTCGACGCGGGCTGCGGCACGGGCCGCGTGACCCGGCGGCTGGTCGAGCGGCTGCCACGCGGCCGCGTGGTGGCGGTCGACGCGTCCGAGGACATGGTGAGGAAGGCCCGCGAGTCGCTGCCGCCGTCGGTGGACGTCAGGCGCGCAGACCTGTCCGAGCTCGAGCTGGAGGACAAGGTAGACGGGATCCTGTCGACGGCCGTTTTTCACTGGATCCCCGACCACGAGGTGCTGTTTGCCCGCCTGGGCAGGGCGCTCCTCCCCGGTGGGAGGCTGGCCGCGCAGTGCGGTGGCGAGGGCAACGTGTCGTCGGTCATCGAGGCCGTCGCCGAGGTCCGCGAGCGCGAGCCGTTCGCGCCCCACCTGAGCGGCTGGACCGGACCCTGGTACTTCGCCTCGCCAGAGGCGACGAGCGAGCGGCTCGAGCGGGCCGGCTTTCGCGACGTCCGCTGCTGGCTCGAGCCGCGGACGCTCGTGCCCGAGGACCCCGGCGACTACCTGCGCACGGTCACGCTGGGGCTTCACCTGAAGCGCCTGCCGGAGGAGCTCCACGACCGCTTCGTCGATGCGGTCGTCGAGCAGCTCGGCGAGCCCGTGGCGATCGACTACGTCCGTCTCAACATCGACGCCCGCAGGCCGTGAGCGCCCCCCGCATCGCCTGCCTTCCCGGCGACGGAATCGGCCCCGAGATCATGAACGCGGCGCGGGAGGTGCTGGGGCGGGTCGGCGACTTCGAGCTCGCGGAGCATCCGGTCGGGGGGGCCGCGATCGACGTGCACGGCGCGGCGCTCCCGGAGGCGGTGCTCGACGCATGTCGCCGGGCCGACGCGGTGCTGCTGGCGGCGGTGGGAGGGCCGAAGTGGGACTCCACCGACCCCGACGCTCCCCGACCCGAGCAGGGCCTCCTCGGCCTCCGCAAGGGACTCGGCCTGTTCGCGAACCTGCGGCCGGTCAGGCCGAGCCCGGCGCTCCTTGAATCGAGTCCGCTGCGGCGCGAGCGGATCGAGGGGACCGATCTGCTCGTCGTGCGCGAGCTCACGGGGGGCATCTACTTCGGCGACCGCGGCCGGGTGAGCGCTGCCAACGGCGGCTCGAGCGCCTTCGACACCTGCGTATACGAGGAGGGGGAGATCGAGCGCATCGCCCGGGTCGCGTTCAGGTTCGCGCGTCGGCGGGTCACAAGCGTGGACAAGGCGAACGTGCTCGAGACGTCCCGGCTGTGGCGCGAGGTGGTCAGCGCGGTGGCGGCGGAGCACCCCGACACGGGCTTCGATCACCTGCTCGTCGACAACGCCGCGATGCAGCTCGTCTCGCGGCCGGCGGACTTCGACGTGATCCTGACCGAGAATATGTTCGGCGACATCCTCTCGGACGAGGCCGCGATGCTCACGGGCTCGATCGGCATGCTGCCGAGCGCCTCGATCGGCGTCGACGGGCCCGGCCTCTTCGAGCCCGTGCACGGCTCGGCGCCGGATATCGCCGGCACCGGAGCCGCCAACCCGTTCGCGATGTTCGGGTCCGTGGCGATGATGCTGCGGTACGGGCTCGGTCGAGAGGATGAGGCGACCGGGATAGAATCGGCCGTCGACCGAGCGCTCGAGGGCGGCCTCCTGACGCGTGACCTCGGCGGTACGGCCGGCACCCGGGAGGCGACCGACGCGGTTCTCGGGAATCTCTAAACGAGCGAGCGACGAAGCGGGAAGGAGGAGCACAGTGGGCACCGCGGACCTCATCTGGATGGACGGCGATTTCGTCGCATGGGAGGACGCGAGGGTCCACGTGCTCACGCACGGCCTTCACTACGGGACGGGCGTGTTCGAGGGCATCCGGGCGTACGAGACGGAGCGCGGTACCGCGATCTTCCGGCACCACGACCACCTCGACCGCCTCCATCGCTCGGCCGAGCTCTACCACATGAAGGTGCCCTACTCGATCGACGAGCTGCGGCAGGCAACGCATGAGCTGATCGCACGCAATGGGTTCAAGAGCTGCTACATCCGTCCGCTCGTGTACCGCGGCTACGGCCCCATGGGCCTCGATCCGCTGGCGAACCCGGTCGCGGTCTCGATCGCCGTCTGGCAGTGGGGCGCGTACCTGGGGGAGGAGGGGAAGCGCAGCGGGATCCGCGCCAAGGTCTCGTCGTGGCGGCGGATCTCCCCCGACTCGCTGATCCCGCACGCGAAGGCGAGCGGTCAGTACCTGAACTCCGTGCTCGCCAAGATCGAGTCGAAGCAGGCGGGCTACGAGGAGGCGATCCTGCTCGACCACCACGGCAATCTGTGCGAGGGCACCGGCGAGAACGTCTTCGTGGTGCGTGACGGGCGGATCGCCACGCCCGGGCACGCCAACGACATCCTCGACGGGATCAGCCGCAAGTCGGTGATGCGGATCGCCGCCGACCTGGGCTACGAGGTGGTGGAGCGCGACATCGCGCGGTCCGAGCTGGTGCTCGCCGATGAGGTGTTCCTCACCGGCACCGCAGCCGAGCTCACGCCCGTGCGAGAGGTGGACGACCACGAGGTCGGGCCGCCCGGCGCGGTCACGCGCGCGATCCAGTCCGCCTTCGACGACGCCCTGCACGGCCGCGACCAGCGCTACGCGGACTGGCTCGACCTTGTGGCGGTGCCTTCGCGAGCGTGAGCGGCGCGCGCGGGCACGTCGCCCTCTACGACACGACGCTCCGGGACGGCATGCAGGGCGAGGGCCTGTCGCTCTCGGCCGACGAGAAGGTCAGGGTCGCGCACGCCCTCGACGGGCTCGGTGTCGGGCTGATCGAGGCGGGCTTCCCGAGCTCGAACCCGAAGGAGCAGGCGGTGTTCGACCTGCTCGCGGCCGAGACCTTCGAGGCCGCCGAGGTGGCCGCTTTCGGCATGACCCGCCGGCGGGACACCCCCGCCGCGGACGACCCGTCGCTCCGTACGCTCGCCGCGTCCTTCGCGCCCGTATGCACGCTGGTCGGGAAGACCTGGCGGCTCCATCTCGACAAGGTGACGCAGGTGGACCCGGAGGAGAACCTCCGGATGATCTCCGACTCGGTGGGGTTCCTGGTGTCGGAGGGGAAGCGCGTCGTCTACGACGCGGAGCACTTCTTCGATGGCGACCGTGACGATCCCGCCTACGCGCTCCGCTGCCTCCGCGCCGCGGCCGAGGCGGGCGCCGAGAACGTCACGCTCTGCGACACGAACGGATCATCGCTTCCCAGCGAGGTACGGGAGGCGACCGCGCGGGTCGTGTCCGAGCTGGGCGGCGACGTCGGCGTTGGGATCCATACCCATGACGACGCGGGTTGCGGCGTCGCGAACTCACTCGTGGCGGTCGAGGCGGGCGCCCGCCTCGTCCAGGGGACCATGAACGGCTACGGCGAGCGCTGCGGCAACGCGAACCTGGTCTCGATCGTGCCGGCGCTCGAGCTGCGCATGGGCTTCCGGTGCGTCGGAGCCGAGCGCCTGGCGCGCCTGACCGAGACGGCCCACCTCGTCGACGAGATCTGCAACGTCGCGCCGCACCCGAACCAGCCCTACGTGGGAAGGAACGCGTTCGCGCACAAGGGCGGAATGCACGTCGCCGGCGTGATGAGGGACGCTCGGACGTTCGAGCACGTCGACCCGGTGACCGTGGGCAACGACCGCTCCGTGCTCGTGTCCGAGCTGTCCGGGCGCGGGACCGTCCGGGCGCGCGCCGAGCAGGCCGGGATCGAGCTCGACGAGCCCGCGGCCGAGCGCGCGGTCGAGCGGCTGAAGGCGCTCGAGCACCGCGGCTTCCAGTTCGAGGCCGCCGACGGCTCGTTCGACCTCCTGATCCGCAAGGAGTCGGGCGACTACGAGCCGCTGTTCCGGCTCGAGTCGTTCCGCGTGATCGTCGAGAAGCGCGAGGACGGCAGGGTCCAGACCGAGGCCACGATCAAGATCTGGGTGGAGGGCGAGCGCTACGTGCGCACGGCCGAGGGCAACGGGCCAGTCCACGCCCTCGACCGGGCGCTCCGGGCGGCGATCGGCGAGACCTATCCGCACCTGCGGGACATCGAGCTCGTGAACTTCAAGGTCCGGATCCTCGACGAGGCGAAGGGCACGGACGCCGTGACCCGGGTGCTGCTCGACGCGAGCGACGGGGTCGACAGCTGGGGGGCGATCGGGGTGTCCGAGAACGTCATCGAGGCCAGCTGGGAGGCACTCGTGGACTCGCTCGAGGCCGGCATGCTGCCGGGCCGGAGCGAGCGAACGCGCAGCCGCGCTCGGGAGGCGGCGGGGCTCACCCGGAACGCATCGCCCGAGGCTGCTCGGGGCCGCTTGTCATAATCCGCGCGAGGTGCCTTCGGAGATCCAGCGGAGCATCGAGACGCGCAGGGTGTCTCGCGACTCGCTCGACCGGCGCCGTGCGCGCTGGGCGGGTCTGGTCGGCTTCATCGTCGCGCTGGCGCTGCCCGCCGCTCTCTGGCACCGGGCGATCGCGATCATCGCGGAGGACTTTCGCCTCGAGCTGGGGTATCTGGTCACGGGTTGGATGGCCTACGCGCTGATCGCCCTCGGCCTCCTGTTCACGGTCCCGGTGGTGCTCTCGATCGGCCGCGATCCGAGCAGCCGCCTGTACCCGCGCAGCCGCCAGGCGTACGCCGGGTGGGGCGTGGTGCTGTACCTCCTGGGCATGTTGCTCGCGAGCCAGGTCCAGCAGATCGCCGAGACTCCCGCGCAGTAACCACCGCGCGCCGGCGCCGGCTCGCCACCGGGGCGAGATGGCCCGTTCGTAGACTGCGCGGCCATGTCGCGCTTCTCCGACCCGCAGGACCCGTCGTTCCGCGCGCTCAACTCGTCGATCTCGTTCGACCGTCGCCTGGCGCCGTTCGACGTCGAGCAGTCGCTCGCGCACGTCCGGATGCTCGCTCGAGCCGAGATCATCAGCGACGACGACTGCGCCACGCTGGTGGGCGGTCTGGAGCAGGTGCGGGCCGAGATCGAGTCCGGCTCATTCGAGGCCGCCCCGGACGACGAGGACATCCACATGGCGATCGAGCGCAGGCTCACCGAGATCGTCGGGCCGGTTGGCGGCAAGCTCCACACCGCGCGGTCCCGCAACGACCAGGTGGCGACCGACCTGGCGCTCTTCGTCCGCGCAGGCGCCCAGGAAGCAGAGGCGGCTGTGCTCGGCCTGATGCGGGTGCTGGTCGACCTCGCCGAGCGGCATCTCGACTGGGCCATGCCTGGGTACACGCACCTCCAGCGGGCGCAGCCCGTATATCTGTCGCACCACCTGCTCGCCTACTTCTGGAAGCTCCGGCGGGACCTCGAGCGCTTCGGGTTCTGCCTCGCCGCGGCCGACGAGCTTCCACTCGGCGCCGGCGCCCTCGCCGGGGTGAACTTCGAGACGGACCGTGGCGGGGTCGCTCGTGACCTCGGGTTTGCCGGCGTCGCCCCCAACTCGATCGACGCCGTGTCCAACCGCGACTTCGTGGTCGACTACCTCGCAGCGGCGGCGCTGTGCGCGACTCACCTCTCCCAGCTCGGGGCCGAGATCGTCATCTGGTCGAGCGAGGAGTTCGGCTTCTGCGAGGTATCGGACGCGTTCGCGAGCGGCTCGAGCATCATGCCGCAGAAGAAGAACCCGGATGCCGCAGAGCTGCTCCGCGCCAAGGCACCGCGGGTGGCCGCCCACCTGGTGGCCCTCCACGGCGTCCTGCACGGGCTTCCGCTCACGTACAACAAGGACCTCCAGGAGGACAAGGAGCACCTCTTCGACGCGGTCGACACGGTCAAGCTGTGCCTGGCCGCCGCCACCGCGATGCTCGACGGCATCTCGTTCCACCGCGACCGGCTGGCGGCGGCGGCGGCCGACGAGTTCCTCGCGGCGACCGACCTGGCCGACTTGCTGGTCCGCCGCGGCGTCCCGTTCCGGGAGTCGCACGGAATCGTGGCCGGGCTCGTGAGGCACGCGCTCGGCCGCGGAGCCGGGCTGTCCGACCTGACCGACGCGGAGCTGTCCGACCTCGCCGGGCCGGTCGGGCCGGACTTGCGGGAGCTGATCCGCGAGGGCGGCTGGATCGATTCCAAGGTGTCCGAGGGGGGGACCTCGCTCGGGCGGGTCGAGGAGCAGCTCGGTCGCGCCCGCCGGGCGCTCGACGAGGCCGCCGCGTGACTCGCGCCGAGGGGGCCGCCTTCTACGCGCGGTCCGTGCACGACGTCGCCCGCGACATCCTCGGGTGGACGGTGCGCCACGGCGGCGCGGCGGGACGAATCGTCGAGGTGGAGAGCTACCACCAGGACGAGCCCGCCTGCCACGCGCACACCGGGCTCACCCCGCGCACGCGCGTCCTCTTCGGCCCGCCCGGCCAGGCCTACGTGTACCGGTCGTACGGCATCCACGCGCTGCTGAACGTCGTGGCAGAGGAGGAGGGAGTGGGGGCGGCGGTGCTGGTACGTGCCCTCGAGCCGTTCGAGGGCCTCGACCTGATGGAGGACCGCCGCGGGCCGCGCCCCGTGCGCGACCTGTGCTCAGGCCCCGGCAAGCTCACGCAGGCGCTCGGGATCGGTCTCGATCTGAACGGCACGTCGCTGATGGGCGGCCCGATCGAGCTGGGCCCGCCCCCCGCCGGCGCACGGCCGCCAGAGACCGTTGTCGGCGAGCGCATCGGCATCAACCGGGCGGTGGAGCTGCCGTGGCGCTTCTGCGACGCCACGAGCGACTGCGTGTCGCGCCCATGGCCGCCGGCGATGCGGGGGCGCGGACGAGTCTCGCGTCACCGCGAGGCGGCATGAGCGTGCGCGTCGCCTAGCCCTCGGGGGCCGGGGCCACGTCTGTCGGCGCCGGCTCGACCGGCGCGGGCTCGACGGGCTCGACGGGCGCCGGCTCGACGGGCTCGACCGGCTCGACCGGCGCGGGCTCCACGGGCTCGACGGGCGCCGGCTCGACGGGCTCCACCGGCGCAGGCTCCACGGGCTCGACGGGCGCCGGCTCGACGGGCTCGACAGGTGCCACGACCCCTTCGGGCTGGCACGCGCCGTCGTGCTGGATCGCCTGTGCCATGAAGTCGTGCCAGATCTCGGCCGGGTAGGTGCCGCCGGCCACCGGCCCGCCGTTGTACTCGGTCTTCATCGGCTTGACCGAGTCGGGGTAGCCGACCCAGACCGCGACCGTGCACTGATCGGTGGAGCCGACGAACCAGCCATCGCCGTAGTTCTCGGTCGTGCCCGTCTTGCCCCACACGACCGGAGCGCCGCCCAGGGACGCGGCGGTCCCGGTGCCGCTCGTGACCGCGCCCGTCAGGAGCTCCTTCGCATCTTCCGCGACGGCCTCGTCGAAGGCCCGCGACGTCTCGAGCTGATTCGTCTCGACCTCGCCCTCGGGATCCTCGATCCGCTCGATCCCCACCGGTCCCATCTCTGACGCGGCGAGCGACCCCGACTTCCGTACGCCGCCGTTGGCGATCGTGGAGTAGGCGAACGCCATCTCGAGCGGTGTGACGCCCTCCTCGAGGCCGCCGAGCGTCATCGACGGGTTGGTCGACAGCTCGGTCTGGATGCCCATGTCCTGGGCGGTCTGCGCGATCTCCTCGGTCCCGACCTGGATGCCGAGCTCAGCGTAGATCGAGTTGTCGGAGTTGATCGTGGCGTCGGTCAGCGAGGTGGTGCCGGTGTAGCTGTCCTCGTAGTTCTCTGCCGAGAACTTGCCCGGGCCGTCCGGGTTGTCGAGGAGCTTCGGCTCGGACACGAACGTGTCGGTGGGGCTCACGCCCTGCTCGAGCGCGGTGATCAACGTGAACGGCTTGATCGCGGACCCCGGCTGGCGATGGCCGTTGGTCGCGAGGTTGAATGCGCGCTCGTCGAAATCGTCGCCGCCGACCATCGCCTTGACCTCGCCGGTGCGGTTCTCGATCGCCACCACCGATGCGGACGGGCCGATGCCCGCCAGCTTCGCGTCCGCTGCCTCCTCGGCGCTCTGCTGGAGGGCGGGGTCGACCGTGGTGGTCACCTCGAGCCCGCCACCGAAGACCTTGCCCGCGCCATAGCGGTCCACGAGCTGCTGCGTGACCCAGGTCGAGAAGTAGGGGATCGAGGAGTCGAGCTCCGGCGGGTTGATGTCCTTCTCCTCTGGAAGCGGCTGGTCGACCGACGTCTCGTACTCCTCCTCGGTGAGAACCCCCTGGTCGAGCATGGTCTGGAGCACGTGATCGCGCCGGCTCTGCGCCGCCTCGGGGTTCTGGACCGGGTCGTAGGCCGAGGGCGAGGAGATCATGCCGGCGAGCAGCGCCGCCTCGTGCGGCTCGACCGTGGTGGACAGCCGGTCTTCGGTGTCGTACTCGTTGTCCCCACCGAAGTACACGCGCATCGCGGACTCGACGCCGTACGCCCCGTTCCCGAAGTACACGCTGTTCAGGTACTGCGTCAGGATCTTCTGCTTCGACCACTGCCGCTCGAGGTGATAGGCGAGCGCGCTCTCGCGGAGCTTCTGGAACACCGTCCGGTCGTTCTGGGCCGCGAGTGCGTTCTTCACGAATTGCTGAGTGATCGTCGAGCCCCCCTGGACCGCGGAGCGATTGATCAGGTCCTGGGCGAACGCGCGAGCGATACCCACGTAGTCCACGCCCTCGTGCTCGTAGAAGCGGCGGTCCTCGATCGCGATCACGGCGTTCTTCAGCGTGGGTGCGACCTCTGACTCGTCGATCAGGATGCGATGCTGGTTCCCGGTCAGGCTGGCGATCTCCTCGCCGCCCTCCGCCGTCAACACCGAGTTCTCGGCCGCCGCATACTCGGCCTGGTTCTCGAGCGAGGGGAGGTCGCTCGCGACCGCCATCATCATCCCGAACACCGTGGAGACGAGGGCAAGCGTCGAGAGGCCGGCCAGGATCAGCGCGATCCGGATCTTCTTGAGCCTTGGGCGTCCCCGCTCCCCGGGGAGCCGGGACCGCGCGGCCGGCGAGGTGGCCCTGAACCGTTCGTCCGCGAAGGGCCGCGGCCGTTGCCGGCGTCAGCTGCGTGGCGTCCGTTCCCAGTCGGGGGGACGGGAGATCGCGGGGCGCGGTCGCGGGGACGCCGGAGGGCGCTCGGGTCTCGCTCCGCGCGCGGCCCGCGGGGCGTGCGCCGCGCAGCGCGCGTCG
>CAWEHQ010000006.1:0-310410 GCA_963808955.1 uncultured Thermoleophilaceae bacterium
GCCGCTTCCCGACGTGGCGCCCGGCTCCAATCTCGAGACCGGCGTCCTGGAACTCCTGAACGACCTCCGTCAGCTCGGCCTGGAAGTCCGTCGCCGCCTGGACGTAGTCCGTGGCGATCGCCTGGATGTCACCCGACTCGGCGCCCTCGCGCGCCGTCGCGGTGGCCTCCTGGAACTGCTCGAGCGCCGCGATCATCCGATCGTGGGGCTCCTGCAGGTTCTCGGGCGGCTCGATCGCCTCGAGGTCGCGCTGATACCTGCTCGAGCGCCGCCTCAGCGTCGCCGAGCCCATCGGCCACGCCCTCGGGAGTGGTCTGGGTCGACGTGTCGCTCCCGATCGTCTGAAGCTCCTCACCGAGCGGCGTGAGCACGCCCTCGACCTCGGTCCGGTACTCGTCCTCGGACAGCGCGGCGGACTCCTCGGTGGTCTCAGCCGACGTGTCCGACTCGTCGTCGTCGCCGCAGCCGGCGAGGAGGGCGACCGCCATGATCATTCCGGCGATCAGGTAGAGCATGCGTCGTGTCATCTGTCCTCCGTGGTTGTCGCCGCTCGGGCGGCGGTTCGGGGTGCTTGCTCGTGGGTCAGGCTAGAAGTCCCGCTGCTGGGTCGGCTGCGGTTGAAGCTACAGGCCGGCGTCTTCCCGGCTGGGCAGCCGACCGCGCGATACTAGGGCACCCGGCGACCGGCGCGCAAATCGGTCCGCGAGCCCGCTACTGCGCGCTTTTCCGGTACCGCCGCTCCAGCGGCCGGGCGAACCAGAACACGACGAACATCAACCCGATGCCGGCACTCGTGACGACGACGGCGGTCGTCGAGAACAGCAGGTCCGTGATCAGCAACACCACCCCGGTGATCGCGAGCGCCACGAAGATCATCCCGATCAGCGCGAGGACGTTAGACCGCTTCAGGAGTCGCGCCTTGTCCTGCTGCCTGAACAGAATGCGGTGCTGCGCAGACGGAGCAATCAGGAACACCGATGCGAGCGCGGCGAGGAGAAGCGTGACGAAGTAGACGTCGCGCTGGAACGTCGTGATCGTCTCGAACCGCAGCGTGAACGGGACGGTCAGGAGGAAGGCAAACAGCACCTGGATTCCCACGACGGCCACCCGGAGCTCCTGAAGGAGCTCCATCAGCTCACGGTCGACGCGCTCCTTCTCTCCCTCGGGGTCGTTGCGGTGCTTCGTCAAACTGGCGGTTCCGGAGGGCCTCGGTGGATCAGGTTCGCGTGCCCACCGCGAGCAGGTACTCCTGCTCGAACCGAGCCCGCTCATCCGTGCCGAGGTTCCACTCGTCGCAGAAGCGGTCGAGCGCCTCGTCGAACTCACCGTCGCGGCCCGACTGCTCCGCGTTCCGCCGAGCGACGATCGTCGGGCCGTAACGCGCCTTGAAGTGCTCGCCGTAGTCGCGGGGGCGCTCGAAGGCCGTGATCTCGAGCATGTCACGCTCCAGCGTCCGGAGCTCGACCCGGTCGTCGAACAGCTCGCTCAGGTGCTTCTCGCTTCCCCACAGCGGTGGTGGCTGCGCACCGGGTGGAGGCGGCGGGGCGTAGGGACCCATGGTCCGGAACAGCGCCCCGATCATCCCCTCCGGGGTCCAGCTCAGCAAGCCGATCGTTCCGCCCGAGCGGCAGACCCGGACCAGCTCGTCCGCCACCGCCTGATGGATGGGCGCGAACTGGGCGCCGATGGATGACATCACCACGTCGAACGACTTGTCGTCGAACGGCAGCCGCTCGGCGTCGGCCTCGGCCCATTCGAGCTCGACGCCCTCCGCCTCGGCGCGAAGACGTCCGGCCTCGAGCAGCTCCGGCGTCAGGTCGCTGGCCGTGACCTCCGCGCCCGCTGCGCAGCGGGGATCGAGGCGTTACCGGTGCCGGCAGCCACGTCGAGCACCCGCAGCCCGGGGCCGATCTCGCACGCCTCCACAAGCCGCGGTCCCAGCGGCAGGAGGAAGGTCTCGACCATCGACGGATAGTCGCCGGACGCCCACATCTTGCGGTGGCGGGCTTTGAGCTCGGCGTCGGGCGTGGTGGACGACAAGATGGCTCCTCCTCTTCGACGGCGCCCCGACCGTATTGCCGCAGGCGCGGCGGCGCAACCCCGGCTACAGGTTCACGGGTCCCGCGGGTTGCTTGATCGCGGCTCGCGCAGAAATAGACTCATTGGGTGAGCGCCGTAAGCTCTGTCGCTTCGTTTCTCTCCGACTTTTGGCGCGATCAGCTCGTCGAGCACGACCGCCATGCACTCTTTATGGTGCTCCTCGGCTTTCTCGGGTCCTTCGCGTTCATTCGATTGAGCGCACGATTAGGTCGCAGCCCCCGCTTCCCCTGGTGGCCGGGGAGCGTCGTAAGCGACAGCGGCGTGCACCTTCACCACCTCGTGTGGGGCATCTCCCTGATGCTCGCGGCCGGGACGCTGGGCTTCGCACTTTTCGCCTCCAGTCCCTGGCTCGAGCTGTGCGCCGCGCTGTTCGGGATCGGTGCCGGGTTGACGTTCGACGAGTTCGCCCTATGGGTCTACCTGGACGACGTGTACTGGGCGGAGCAGGGCCGCATCTCGATCGACGCGACGGTGCTCGCCGTGGCGATGATCGGGTTGGTCCTCTTGGGCGCCCGGCCATTCGAAATCGAGACCGATACCGCGGCCGACACGATCGGCAGCGTGATCGTCGCCCTGCTGGTGCTCCTGGCCGTAACCCTCAGCTTCGCCAAGCAGCGGCTGCTGCACGGAACGCTGGGCCTGTTCCTCCTCCCGCTCGCGGTCTACGGCGCAACGCGGATCGGAAAGCCGGGCTCACCGTGGGCCAAGCGCTTCTACGGCGAGCGGAATGCGCGCAAGCAGGCGAAGGCCTTGAGGCGCTTCCGATCCGAGCGGCGTACCGAGCGATTCAAGAACCGATTCCGGGACGCGATCGGCGGCACCACGACCGCGGCCTACGAGGCCGGGCTCGCGCAAGGCGCGGCGACGCGTGCGGCGAGCAACGAGGTTCGCGATCGGGCCGAACGGGCGGGGCGAACCGGTTAGAGGCCGATGCGGGCGGTCGACCGCCTACAGGTTCACGGGGTAAAGCGGTCGCCCGAACCCGGACGCTTTCGTGGCCCGACGTACGGGTGCCTAGGGTTGGCTTGGGGGCGGAGCGGTTTCGTCGGGCGAGGAAGGCTGCGGCGAGGCACCCTGCCAGACCTTGTTGAGCTCCCGCTGGACGTACCAGATACCCACCGGAGCTATCAGGAACAGCAGCAGAAATGTGACCGGTCCGCTGGCTCGCTCGGTTAGGCCTGCGACGGCCTGTGCCTTGGACAGTCGCTCGCTGGTCCTCCACAACGAAACGATCGCCGGGACGATGATCAACGCGCCCAGCGTGACGGCAAGCACGGAGTTGCCAGGACTCTGCCCGAGGTCGGTACCTCGCGCTTGACCGAAGTCGCGCATCTCTCGGTTGATGAAGTACCACCAGAAGAAGGCGTAGATCCCGAGCGTAACCAGGCCGAGGCCTACCACTCCGAGCGGGTTACGCGCCTTGACCAGGGCGTTGCCTGGGGAGATCTGGATCTCTTCTGCCATGTGGTGAACGCTCCTCGCTCGCCGCTGAGTGGCGGAATCTCTAGCGGGTTCCGACTCCAGACGTCAACCCTTCGCCAGCTCTCGGGGGCCGACTGGACGGCGGAACCGCCCTCACCCCACCGAGGCGTCCGGGTTCGCGACCGGCGATCGATCGTAGGTTCTTAACGGCCCTACAGGTTCACGGCCACGTACTTCGTCTCGAGGTACTCCTCGATCCCCTCGTGGCCGCCCTCGCGGCCGAAGCCTGACTGCTTGATTCCGCCGAAGGGGGCGGCCGCGTTCGAGACCATTCCCTGGTTCAGGCCGACCATCCCGGTCTCGAGGCCCTCGCAGACGCGCAGCGCGCGCTTCAGGTCGCTCGTGTAGACGTACGCGACCAGGCCGTACTCGGTGTCGTTGGCAGCCGCCAGCGCCTCCTCCTCGGAGTCGAAGCCGGCGATCGGTGCCACCGGGCCGAAGATCTCCTCGCGCAGGAGATTGGCGTCGTTCGGCACGTCGCCCAGGACGGTCGGCTCGTAGAAGTAGCCGCTGCCGTCGACGCGGCTCCCGCCCACGATCGTCTTCGCCCCCTTCTCCACGGCGTCCTCGACCAGCGTCGCCACCTTGCTGCGCTGGTCGTCGTCGATCAGCGGGCCCACGTCCACGTCGTCCTCCGTGCCGCGGCCCACCTTCATCGCGCCCATGCGCTCTGCCATGCGCTCCGCGAACTCGTCGGCCACCGAACCGGCCACGTGGAAGCGGTTGGCGGCGGTGCACGCCTCGCCGATGTTGCGCATCTTTGCGATCAGCGCCCCCTCGACGGCGGCGTCCAGGTCGGCGTCGTCGAAGATCAGGAACGGCGCGTTCCCCCCGAGCTCCATCGACACCCGTAGCAGCCCGTTCGACGCCTGCTCCATCAGCTTGCTGCCCACCTCGGTGGAGCCGGTGAATGACAGCTTGCGGGTCCGCGGGTCCTCGATCAGCGGCCCCATCACGGAGCCCGACGAGGAGCTCGTGACCACGTTGAGCACGCCGTCCGGCAGCCCCGCCTCGCGCAGGATCTCCGCGAGCGCGAGCATCGACAGCGGGGTCTGCTTGGCCGGCTTCATCACCATCGTGCAACCCGCGGCAACGGCCGGGCCGATCTTCCGCGTGCCCATCGCCATCGGGAAGTTCCAGGGGGTAATCAAGACCGAAGGGCCGACGGGCTGCTTCATGGTCAGGAGCCGCCCGGCGCCGTTCGACGCGACCGCGTAGCGCCCCTCGATCCTGACCGCCTCCTCCGAGAACCACCGGAAGAACTCGGCCGCGTAGGCGATCTCCGCCTTCGACTCCTTGATCGTCTTGCCCATCTCGAGCGTCATCAGGAGCGCGAGCTCGTCGGTGCGCTCGATGATCGCCTCGAAGGCCCGCCGCAGGATCTCCGCACGCTCGCGCGGCGGGTGCGCGCCCCACTCGCTCTGGGCGTCGGCCGCGGCCCCGAGCGCGGCGAGTGCGTCATCGGGCGTGGCATCTGCCACATCGCGCAGCCCCTCGCCGGTGGCGGGGTCCTCCACGGTCAGCGTCCCGCCGCCGCTGGCGTCGCGCCAATCGCCGCCGATCAGCAGCTGGTTCGGGACCCCGTCTACTACCTCGTGCTCAGCGGTGGCGATGCTCATGGAAGGCCCTCCGTCCGGAGCTTACGCGGCTACGGTTTCGGTACCCAGCTCCTCGGAGATCGCAACATCGATCGAGTAGTCGATCGGCAGCACGATCAGCGAGGGGAGATCGGCGGCGAGTCCCTGCTCGAGGTACGCGGGGAAGTCTTCGGGCGACTCGCAGCGCCACGCCGGCATCCCGAACGCCTCGGCCAGCTTCACGAAGTCGGGGTTGGTGAAGTCGGTGCCGAAGTGCGCGCCGAACTGCTTCTCCTGCTTCCAGACGATCGAGCCGTAGGCGCTGTTCTCCCAGACGACCGACACCACCGGCGTGCCGAGGCGCACCGCGGTCTCGAGTTCCTGGCAGTTCATGAGGAAGCCGCCATCGCCGTTCACCGCCACCACCCGGCGGTCGGGATGGACCAGCTTCGCCGCGATCGCCGCCGGCAGCGCGAAGCCCATTCCTGCCAGCCCGTTCGCGATCAGCACCGTGCCGGGCTCGTGCGCGGGGAACATGCGCCCGATCCACAGCTTGTGAAGCCCGACGTCGGAGACCAGGATGTCCTCGGGCCCGAGCGCATTGCGGATCTCCCACAGCGCGCGCGGCGGCTGCATCGGGAAGTGGTCCTCGTCGCGGGACGCCTCGAGGCGCCCCATCACGATCTGGTTGAGGCGCTGCGAGCCGCCGGCGCTCGAGGCGTCGCCGGCACACTGCTCGGTCAGCCGGCGGAGGACGAACTCGATGTCCCCCACCAGGTCGGCGTCGATCAGGAAGTGGGCGTCGACCTCCACCGACGTCGTGTCGATGCAGACGATCCGCTTGTCACGCCGGGGGTTCCAGTGCTCCGGCGAGTGCTCCACCAGGTCGTACCCCACGGTGATCACCACGTCGGCCTCCTCGAACCCGGCCAGGGCGTAGTCGCGCGACTGCAGCCCCACGGTGCCGAGGGCGTTGTCGTCGTCGGCGTCGATGGCCCCCTTGCCCATGAACGTCTCGGCCACGGGTATGCCGGTGCTGTGGCTGAAGTCGCGCAGCGCCTGGGCCGCCCCCACGCGCGTCACGCCGTTCCCCACCAGCACGATCGGGCGCTCCGCGTCGCAGATAACCGCCGCCGCACGCTCCATCTCCTCGTCCGAGGGCTGTGGCCGGCGGATCCAGTCCGGCACCGGCAGCGGCTCGGCGTCGACGTCGGAGGCCATCACGTCCTCGGGCAGCTCCAGGTGCGTGGTCCCGGGCTTCTGGCTCTGGGCCACCTTGAACGCCTTGCGGACCACCTCCGGCACGATCCGCGCGTTGGTCACGCTCGCGTTCCACTTCGTGACCGGCCGGAGGATCGACACCAGGTCGATGTACTGGTGCGACTCCTTGTGCATGCGCTCGAGGTCGCCCTGGCCGGTCAGCGCGACCATCGGTGCGCGGTCGAGGTAGGCGTCGGCAACCGCCGTCATCAGGTTCATCGCGCCCGGGCCGAGCGTGCCCAGACAGACTCCGGCGCGACCGGTCAGCCGCCCGTAGACGTCGGCCATGTAGCCGCCGCCCTGCTCGTGCCGCACGGGCACGAAGCGGATCGAGGATCGCTCGAGCGAGTCGTTCAGGTCGAGGGTCTCCTCGCCCGGGATGCCGAAGACGTACTCCACGCCCTCGGCCTCGAGGCACTCGACGAAGAGGTCGGAGGCCCTCCGGAGCACGTCGGTGCCTCTGCGTCTCGCCATCCGTTCCTCTCAGTCGCCTCCTGCGGGAGGCGGAATCTAGCTCACGGTCGGCCTAAAGTCGGCCCCGCGCGGGGTCGATACCCGCCGCGCAGGGATCTTCGTCGTGCGCCGCCTCGCCCTCACCATCACAGTCCTGACCGTGGCCTCGGTCGCCGTGCCGGCCGCAGCCCTCGGCGCATCGCGCTACGAGGTCGTCGGCGGCGGCTTTGGGCACGGCGTCGGGTTGAGCCAGTACGGCGCCTACGGCTACGCCCAGGACGGCTGGAGCCACCGCCGCATCGTCTCCCACTACTACCGCGGGACAGGCCTCGACCAGGTCCACGGCAGGCGCGTGCGGGTGCTACTCCAGGCAAGCCGGCCGGAGCCGGCCTCGTTCTCGAACGCGGTTCGTGCCGACCGCGAGCGCCTCAACCCGGACCGGTCCTACTCCGTCTCCGCCTCGCGCCGGAAGCTCGTTCTGCGCAAGGAGCGCGGCGGCCGGGTGGGCCGCTTCCGCTCCGCGCTCACGATCCGAGGCAACCGCGACCGCGTTCGCCTGGGCGGTCAGGCGCTGAACGGGATCTCGGGCGGCGTCTACCGCGGGCGGATGGATTTTCGTCCCGGCCGGTCCGGCGGCATCACCGCGATCAACGACGTGGGGCTCGACGAATACCTGCGCGGCGTGATCGCCGAGGAGATGCCCGCGTCGTGGCACACGGAGGCACTCAAGGCCCAGGCGGTGGTGGCCCGCTCCTACGCGCTCGCCACCGACGTCGGCGGCGGCATCTTCGACCACTACCCCGACACACGCTCGCAGGTCTACGGCGGCGTCGAGGCCGAGCACGACGCGACGAATCGGGCTGTTAAGAACACGGCGGGCCGCGTCGTCACGCACCAGGGCCGTGTCGCGAAAACGTTCTTCTTCTCCACCTCCGGCGGCCACACCGAGGACGTGGAGAACATCTTCGGCGGCGAGCGGATCCCCTACCTGCGCGGGGTCGAGGATCGCGGTGACGACATCTCCCCATACCACCGGTGGCGATTCCGCTTCAGCCGGTCCGAGATCGAGTCGCGGCTCGGGGAGCTCGTCAAGGGCCGCTTCCGGAAGGTCAAGGTGCTGAAGCGAGGTGCCTCGCCGCGGATCATGAAGGCAAAGGTGCGGGGCTCGAACGGTCCGACGCGGGTGACCGGGGCGACGCTCCAGTCGCGGTTCGGAACGTACGACATACCCACGGACGTACGCCGGGCGCGGGGCGGTGCGGCCACCTCAGCCGCGCTTCCTCCGCCGGAGGACACCCCCGGCGTCGCCACGAGCGTGGTGCCCCTCCCGCCCAAGGGCTAAGGGTCCGAGCCGGCACTGCGCCCGCTCTAGCATCCGCGCAATGGCGGCGATCGAGACACGCGCGCTCGCACGGAGCTTCGAGGGTGTGCACGCCGTCGCCGGCATCGACCTCGCGGTCGCGGAGGGTGAGATCTACGCGTTCCTGGGGCCGAACGGGGCCGGCAAGACGACCACGGTCCGGATGCTCACCACGCTCCTGCGCCCAACCGGCGGCTCGGCCCGCGTCGCCGGCCATGACGTGGTGGAGGAGGCGAGCGCGGTCAGGCGCGACATCGGGGTGGCGCTCCAGGAGGCCGCGCTCGACCCGCTGATGACCGGCGCCGAGCTGATCCGTCTGAGCGCCACGCTGCACGGCATCTCGCGGAGCGACGGTCGCTGGAAGGCGGCCAACCTGCTCGACCGGGTGGGGCTCACCGAGGCCGCCGGGCGCCGGATCGGCACCTACTCGGGAGGGATGCGGCGCCGGCTCGACCTCGCCGCGTCGCTCGTACACGAGCCGCACGTGCTCTTCCTCGACGAGCCCACCACCGGGCTCGACCCCGCCAGCCGCCAGGCCATCTGGACCGAGGTCCGGAACCTGAACGCGGCGGGCACCACGGTCTTCCTGACGACGCAGTACCTGGAGGAGGCCGACCAGCTCGCCGATCGCGTCGGGATCATCGACGCCGGGGCGATGAGGGTCGAGGGGACGCCGAGCGCGCTCAAGGCGGGCGTCGGCCACCCGCACCTCGAGCTCTCGCTCGCGGACGGCGGCGCGGAGCGATCGGAGTCGGTGCTGTCGCGCTTCGGAGAGATCCAGCCCCCGCGCGACGGGATCGTCCAGGTGTCGCTCGAGCGCGGCGCGGCCCAGATCCCCGACGTGGTGCGCGCGCTCGACGAGGCCGGGCTCGCGGTGGAGTCGCTCGAGCTCGTGCAGCCGAGCCTGGACGACGTGTTCCTGGCACAGACCGGCCGGCATCTCGAGGGATCCGAGGACGGCGACGAGCCCGCAGAGGACGAGGCCGAGGCGACCCCGGCCGCGCGGGGCGCTTGAGCGGGTGGGACAAGCCACCACGGTGCCGCGCCCGACAACCGCCGCGCTGCGGGTGGTGGGCGCGCTCGCCCGGCGCTCGATCGTGCAGACCTTCCGCCGGCCGCAGTTCCTCGCGCCGATCCTGCTCTTTCCGACCCTGCTCCTCGCGATCAACACCGGCGGCGCCGCCAGCGCCGTCGACCTGCCCACCTTTCCGGAGGTCAACGGCTTCCTCGACTTTCAGCTCGCCGCCTCCACGCTCCAGGCCGTGATGCTGGCCGCCGTGAGCGGGGGCGTCGCGCTGGCGCTCGACTTCGAGGTCGGCTTCACCGACCGGCTGCTCGCGGCGCCGATCCCCCGCACCGCCATGATCGTCGGCCGGCTCGCCGCCACCGGGCTGATGGGCGTGCTCGCCTCGGCCTGGTTCCTCGGCCTCGGTTTGATCTTCGGCGCCGAGGTCGAGGGCGGACCACTCGGCGCGCTCCTGGTGCTGGCGCTCGGCGGGCTCACCGCGATGGCGTTCGGAGGACTGGCCGCGGCCGTCGCGGTGAAGAGCGGGCGCGCGAGCACGATCCAGGGCAGCTTCCCGCTGGTATTCGTGATCCTGTTCGTCTCGTCGGCGTTCTTCCCGCAGGAGCTGATGCTGGAGCCGGCCTCCAGCCTGGCGCTCTACAACCCGCTCAGCCTGATCGTCGAGGGCCTGCGCGAGCCGATCCTGTACGGGATCTCAGCCGACGCGATCCTGGCGGGGCTCGCGGGAATCGCGGTCGTGGGGGCGGTGGGCGCGATCGGCACAGCGCTGGCGCTGCGCGCCCGGCTGAGCGCCACATGACGGGGCTCGCCGCATTCCGCCTCGACGCCGTCGCGGCTCTGATGCGCCGCGCGCTCAACGAGCTCCTGCGCGTGCCGGGCGCCGCCATCCCGGGCGTGCTCGCACCTTCGCTGTTCATGCTTGGGCTGACCGGCGCATTCGGCGCGCTGACAGAGCTGAGCGGCTTCACCACCGAAAGCTTCATATCCTTCATCATCCCGGTGAGCCTGCTCCAGGGCGCTGCCTTCGCGGGCGCAGCCACGGGGGTGAACCTCGCGCGCGACGTCGAGCTTGGCTGGTTCGACCGGCTCCTGGTGGCGCCCGTGCCCCGGCCGGCACTGCTCGCTGGGATCGTGCTGTCGGCGAGCTTCCGCTCGCTGCTCCCGATCACCGCGGTGCTGGTGCTCGGGCTCGCCCTCGGGGTGCCTTGGCCGGGGCTCGACGGCCTGGTGGTGGCGGTCGTGCTGTGCACCGCGTTCGCCGCGATGGCGGCGTCGTGGACGGCGGCGCTGGCGCTTCGCTTCAAGACGCAGGCGGCGGCGCCGCTGATGCAGGCGAGCATGTTCGTGGCGGTCCTGTTCACGACCTCCTACGCACCGCAGGAGGTGCTCACCGGCTGGCTCGAAGTGGTGGCCCGCTACAACCCTGTCACCCAGGTGGTGGAGGGCGTCAGGCAGGGGTTCGTGGGCGAGCTCACGTGGGCCGGGACCTGGCCGGCGCTCGTGGTGCTCGTCGGCCTGTTTGCCATCATGGCGGCGCTGGCGCTGCGCGGGCTGCGGCGGGCGAGCGACTAGGGGCCGGAGCTGCGGGAGGGCGACCTGGGCGCCCTACCCACTGACGTACATGGGGAAGCTCGCCCACGTCTCGACCGGAGGCGCTGGCGAGGCGCATCGACGCTCGCCGCCGCGACGCAGCGACAGCCGCAGCGCCTGGTCGCCGGTGAGCGCCAGCCTGCGCCGGTGGCCACACCGCCGGCAGCTACAAAGCGCGCTGTCGTCCCCCGGATCCAGGCGGAGCGAGCAGTCGACGTCACCGGACAGGCACATCCGGCAGGCGAGCCCGGCCGCGACCAGGCACTCCGGGTCGTCGCCCCGGAACGCCGTGGTCTCGGTCGGGTGCTTCTCCCTCTCCTCCAAAGCCGGCACATCAAAGAGCATCACCGACGATCGCCGGGACGCACACCGCGGGCCGGCAATACCCGCCGTTTGGGGGGTGCCCGCTCCCCTAGCCCGTGAAGCGGATCGTCACCACGTCGCCGTCCGCCACCTCGTAGTCGCGGCCCTCGAGGCGGAGCAGCGCCTGGTCACGGGCGGGGCCGTACCCGCCGGCTTCCACGAGCGCGTCCCAGGCGATCACCTCCGCCCGGACGAAGCCGTGCTGCATGTCCGTATGGACCTCCCTGGCCGCCTCCAATGCCGTGGTGCCCCGTCGGACCGCGTGCGCCCGGGCCTCGCTCCCGCGATTGGCCGTGAAGAACGAGAGGAGCCGGAGCAGCTCGAAGGCCACGCGCACGATCTCTTGGACACCATTGGGCGGCGCCCCGAGCTCCGACCGCATGGCGTCGGCCTCCTCGGGATCGAGCTCCGCGAGCTCCTCCTCGATCCGCGCGGCCACGGCGACGGCTCGGGCGTTCCCCCCAGCCGCGTGGGCGGCGAGCTCCTGCGGCACCTCCGCGCTGCCCTCGTCGGACACATTCGCGACGTACAGCACCGGCTTCGCCGTCAGCGGCTGGAGGTTGGCGAGTGCTTCCGGGGCGTCGGCGGGCTCCGCGACCGAGCTGACCGGACGCCCAGCCCCAAGCGCCGCCACCACCTCGCGGAGCCACGCCTCCTCCGCCACCGGCGCCCGCTCACGCGACTTCGCCTGGCGGGTGACCCGCTCGAGGCGCGCCTCCGCCTGCTCGAGGTCGGCGAGCAGCAGCTCGGTCTCCACCGTCTCGACGTCGCGGACGGGGTCCACCGAGCCGTCGGGGTGGGCGACGTCAGGGTCGTCGTGAACTCGAACGACGTGCACGATCGCGTCGGTCTCGCGGATGTTCGCCAGGAAGCGGTTGCCGAGGCCCTCACCGCTGTGCGCCCCGCGAACCAACCCCGCTATGTCGTGCACCGCGAGCGTCTCGTAGGCGACCGGCTCGGCGCCCACCGTCGCGGCCACCTGGTCGAGCCGCTCGTCGCGGACGGGGACCACCGCGACGTTCGGGTCGACCGTGGTGAACGGGTAGCTCGCGGCCGTGGCTCCGGCGCGGGTCACCGCGTTGAAGAGCGTGCTCTTACCGGCGTTCGGCAGCCCGACGATCCCGACCCTCATCGCGGCACCTCACGGCGCATGGCTCCCAACCACCGATCCCAGCGCGGCGCCGGCCATCACGTCGGAGGGATAGTGGATCCCCAGGTAGGGGCGCGACAGGCAGATGGCCACGGCGACCGCGTACAGCGGCGCCGGGTGGAGCACCTCGCTCATCACGCGCGCGCCCGCGAACGAGGTCGACGCGTGCGCCGACGGGTACGAGAGCGACGAGGTGGTGGGCGAGAGCGGGGGGAGGTCCTCGATCAGCGGTCGCGCGCGGCGGATCGAGACCTTGACGGCGTAGTTGAGCACCACCGTCATGGCCACCGCGCGCGCCGCCCGAAGGTAGGTGTCGCGCCGCGTCGGATGCAGGGCCGCCCCGGCCGCAGCGATGGTGAGCCACAGCCCGCCGCTGTTCCCGAGGCGGGAGAAGCGGATCACCGCCAGCTCGAAGTGGGGATGGTGGCCCTTCGTCCGCAACAGGCGGAGCAGGGCTAGGTCGAGCCGGCCGAGCACCGCCGGCTAGAAGCCGACCTTGTGCTGTTCCGTATCGAGGCGGACGTACACGACCTGGCTGAGGTCGAGCGTCACGTCGGAGTCCTCGGTCTTCACCTCATGCCAGCGCTCGGAGCGATCGTCGCCGAGCGCGGTCCGCAGCGCCTCGTATGGCTCGCGCCGCATCCGGAGGGCGAGCATCTGCCCGCCGGAGAACCCCACGTCCACGCGCCGGGCCTTCTCGTCGGTGGCGCTCATCCGTGCGCCGGCTCCACCAGCTCGGTGAGCACGCCGCCGGTGGCCTTCGGGTGGAGGAATGCGACGCGGCTCGAGCGGATCCCCACGCGGGGCTGCTCGTCGATCAGTCGCAGCCCCGCCTGTCGCGCCTGCTCGAGCGCCGAATCGATGTCGCCGGTCTGGTAGGCGACGTGGTGGATGCCGGGGCCGTTCCGCGCCAGGAAGCGGCCCACCGCCGACTCCTGGGACGTCGGCTCGAGCAGCTCCACATGGCCCTCGCCGACCTCGAGCAGCACGGCCTCGACGCCGAACTGCTCGACGGTCTCGCGGTGCTGCTCGCGCATCCCGAGGCGGTCGCGGTACAGCTGGAGCGCCGTGTCGAGATCCTCGACGGCCACCCCCACGTGGTCGATCCGGTCGAACACGGGCCGGGAGTCTACGGACCGCACTACTCCACCGGCTCGAGCCGCGGGTTCGGCCGGTACTCCCTGCCGACCTTCGCGCAGTCCCGGCCCTCGACGCGGACCACGTCGGCGGTGAAATCGTTCGCCCCGCGCACGAGCGAGGAGCCCACGCCGTAGGAGTCGATCGGAGCGCCGAGCGCCTCGAACTCCCGGATCCGCTCGGCGTCGAAGCCGCCCGACGCCACGATCTTCACGCGCTCGGTGGCCCGCCTCGTCGAGCGCCCCGCGGACCCGTCGGACGAGCTCGGGGTTCACGCCGGTCGGCTTGAAGTAGCCCATGGAATGCCAGAGCGAGCGGTCGACCAGCGTCTCGGACGTATCGAGCCGCACCCCCCACAGCCGCTCGCCAACAGCGTCGGCCACCTCCAGCGCGGTGCGCACCGAGTCGTTCTCGAAGTCCACGAGCACCACCACGTTCATCTCGTCCGCGAAACGATCCGCGAAGGCGCGGGCCGCGGCCACGGTGTCGCCCTCGAACGCGGCGATCAGGCCGTGGGGAACGGTGCCCACGCCGCGACCGCCCCACCACGAGGCCTGTGCGTCGGTCGAGACACCGATTGCGCCGGCCACGTGGGCCGCCCAGCCGTCGCCGGTCTGCACCAGCCAGTGGTCGTGGCGCGCCGGGAAGTAGAGGATCTGCTTGCCGGCGGCGGCATCCACCACCTCGCGCACGTTCCGCATGATCAGGGTGCGGCGGGCGAGCGTCCCGAGGTAGACCGTCTCGAGGTGGGCGAACAGCGAGTAGTCCCCCTCGATCGTCATCACGGTCTCGTAGGGCGCGATCTCGTCGCCCTCGTGCAGCGCGCGCACCGTCAGCCGGTCCCAGCCGGGATCGAAGCCGCCGTCCGGGAAGGAACCGGCGCACTGCTTGAGGACGGCGATGGCCTCGTCAATCCCGCCGAGCACGGACTGCTCCTTCTGGAACACCTGCATCGTCACGTTCGGATGGCTGCCACGCTCCTCGAGCAGCGCCTTCGAGAAGTTGAAGTAGGCGTCCGTGTAGTAGCCCGCCCGGATCCTGTCGGCGGGCAGCCGGAAGACGCTCGGGTCGAGTCGCGTGCGGGTCGCCTTGGTGGCCACGCCGAAATCGTAGGCCCGCTGCCGCGCGCTCGCGCGCGGGTCAGGCCTCGTTGCCGTCCTCGACGCGGAGGATCTCGGCGAGTGCGGCGCGGCCGACCTCGAGCTGCTCACGCGTAGGCTCTCGCGTTCCGACGGCGCGCTGGATCTCGTGCCCCGGCCGGCGCAGCATCCGCGTGACGGCGGAGTCCGGGTGCCGCTCCGACCAGCCGAAGACCTCGAACGCGAACGCGGTGCTCCCCAGCCCTACCGCCGCGTCCACCGCGGGGCCGCGCAGGCCCGCTCGGCGGGCGGCCACGTTCCCGAGCACCGCGCTCGAGAGGAGCGGCGCGACCAGGTTCGAGCCGCACCGCTCGTGCTCCTTGGTCGCGTCGCCGGCGTCGCCGTCCTGCTCGTAGCCGCCGATCGCCTTGTGCTCCACGCCGTGGTAGGCGGCCAGGTCGCCGCTTCGCAGCGCGAGCAGCGCCGGGGCCAGGCTCAGTACGGCCACCGCCGCCTCGCGACCGAAGGTTCTCGCGCCGCTCGTCCGCACCGCCTGCCCCACGACGGCGGCGCCGGCCAGCGCACCCACCGTTCGCGCATCCTGCATCGGCAGCTCGGCCTCCGGCAGCCGCCGCTTGACGAGTGGGATCACGGCGAGTGCCTCGGCGAGCCGGGCGACGCCGCGGACGCCGGCGAGCCGCTCGAGGCGCCCATGGCTGAAGTCCGGCTTGCGTCCCGACGCCACCTTCACCTCTCCGGCGCCGGTCCTCACGGCCGCCGCCCAGTGGGTGGCGCCGTGCACGAGGAGGCCGTTCCGGAGGGCCATCCCGCCGAGACGCAGCTTCTCGGTGCTCTCCTCAATCACCGCAGCAGCCTCTGTGGAAGCTCGGCGTAGAAGCGGGCCGCGAGCCCCAGGTCCTCGACCGGTATGCGCTCGTCGTCGCCGTGCTTGAGCGGCCCCGCCTGGAAGGCGTCCATGGCGCGCTGGGGGAAGAACCCGTACGCCACGCACTCCGGGAAGGCATCCCGGAACCAGCGCGAGTCCGTGAAGCCGGGAAGCACCATCGGGGCAAGCTCGGCATCGGGGTCCTCGCGCGAGAGGAAGCCGCGGACCTCCTCCATCAGTGGGCTCTCGATCGGGGAGCGGTTGCCCGACCACGGTCTCCGCGAACTCGATCCGATGCTCGGGTCGCCAACCACCTCCGCGATCCGCTCACGCGCGTGCTCCTCCCCGAGCTCCGGTGGCACGCGGCAATCAACCTGCAGCTCCGCGCGCGCCGGGATCACGTTGACCTTCTCCGACGCGCGAATCCGTGGTGGGAGCGAGCGTCACGCCGAGCATCGGCTCGATCAGCATCGCCACCCGCGGGTCCTCCCGCGCAACGGCGTCGATCGTTGCGCGCAGGTCCTGACCCGGATCGACCCCCAGCGCAGCGAGGAAGGACTCCGCCTCCGGGGTGGGCTCGAGCGTCGGCTGGTGCTCGCTCAGCGCCTCGAGGATCGGCGCCATCTTGGTGAGCGCGTTGTCCCCGATGCGCGGGATCGAGGCGTGGCCCGCCCGCCCCTCGGTGATAAGGGTGAAGCGGAACACGCCCTTCTCCGCGACGCACACCCCGTAGACGCGCTGTCCGTTCAGGTGGATGTGCTCGCCGCCGCCCTCGTTGACCACGAGGTCACAGCGCACCTTGTCGGGCACGGTCTCGCAGAGCCACTTGGCCCCGTGCGCGCCCCCGGCCTCCTCGTCGGCGGTGAGGACCAGCATCAGCTCCCCGGCGTCGGGGCGCCACCCCTCCTCCGCGAGCGCGGTGGCCGCCGCGACCTCCGCCGCCACCTGGCCCTTCATGTCGAGTGCACCGCGACCCCACACGCAGCCGTCGGCCAGGTCCCCCGACCACGGGTCGACCGTCCAGGAGCCGGGGTCGGCCAGGACGGTGTCCACGTGCCCGAGGTAGGCGAGTCGCGGGCCGTCCGAGCTTCCGCGGAGGCGGGCGACCTGGTTGGGACGTCCATCGACGTCGCTCAAGAGCTCGCACTCGAAGCCGGCGCGCTCGAGCAACTCCTTCAGGAACTCCTGCGCGGCCTGCTCGTTCCCCGGGGGGTTGACGGTGTCGAAGCGTATGAGCCGCTGGAGCAGCTCGGTGGTGCGCCGCTCGAGGTCGGCAGGGTCCGGCACGGCCCAGCGAGTATATGAGCGGGC
The DNA here is from genome assembly GCA_963808955.1 of uncultured Thermoleophilaceae bacterium. GTDB lineage: Bacteria > Actinomycetota > Thermoleophilia > Solirubrobacterales > Thermoleophilaceae > CAWEHQ01. The sequence continues at coordinate 16,776 of CAWEHQ010000006.1, forward strand.
TCGCGGCGCGAGGGCAAGGAAGGACGCCTCCCCAGCGGTTCGCGCGCCCGGGGAGCGGGTATCAACCCCTCAGCGATGGAAGGGAGGAGGGGTGGCCCTGTTCAGGCGGAGGCGTCCCGCGGATCAGACCGTCCGCGCGCGGCCGGTCGTGGTGGAGCGCCGCGGACCCGGCTTCATGACCGCGATCACCTCGGCGATCGGTTGGATCGTCCTGCTCGTAGTGCTGGCGCTCGTGGTGCTCGCCCTCCTGCTCTAGCCGTCGCCCCCGGCCCGGGCGGACCGCGCCGACCGGTCCCGGGCGCACTCGAGGCGCATCGCAGAAAAGACCCAAGGAGGCATCGATGAGCACTGTCCTGATCATCGTCATCGTCGTGGTGGTCGTGATCGCGATCGCGGCCCTCGTGGCGGGTGGCAAGCGGTCGAGCGACCGCAGGAAGGAGCAGCGTCGCGGCGAGGCCCGCGAGCACCACGAGCAGGCCGAGTTGCGCGGCGCGCGCGCAACTAAGGAGGAGGCCGCGGCGCGCGAGGAGGCCGCGAAGGCCGAGAGGCAGCGGGCGACCGCCGACGAGCGAGCCGCGGTGGCCCGGCGCGAGCGCCGGGCGGCCGAGGAGCACGGCGAGCGCGCTCAGCGGGTGGACCCGGACAGGTAGCGCTTCAGAGCGGCCGCGCTCCCCACCCCCGTGCGCCACAATCGAGGGGTGGAAGCGCGCCTGTTCGAAACCGACGAAGCGCCGCGCGGTCGCACGGCGGTGCCGCTCGCGGAGCAGCCGCTGGCGGTGCGCATGCGGCCGCGCTCGATCGACGAGCTGGTGGGCCAGGAGCACCTGCTCGGGCGAGGGCTCCACGCTGCGGAGCGCAATCGAGCAGGGCCGGCCGCACTCGCTGATCCTCTACGGGCCGCCCGGGCACCGGCAAGACAACGATCGCGCGGCTGCTCGCCACCGGCGCGGATGCCGCCTTCGAGGAGGCCTCGGCGGTGAGCGCCGGGCGCCAGGAGGTGCGCGAGGTGCTGGAGCGCGCCGAGCACCGCCGGCGCACGAACGACAGGCCGACGATCTTCTTCCTGGACGAGATCCATCGGTTCAACAAGGCGCAGCAGGACGCGTTGCTGCCGGCGGTCGAGGAGGGCCTGGTGGTGCTGGTGGGCGCCACCACCGAGAACCCGTACTTCGAGGTGAACGCCGCCCTGCTCTCCCGCTGCAGCGTCTACGAGCTGCGCCCGCTCGCCGACGTCCACGTCCGTGAGCTGCTCGAGCGCGCGCTCACGGACCCGAGCGGCATCCCCGACCCGCCGCGCGGTGGACGACCGCGCGCGCGACTTCCTGGCGGCGCGTGCCGGCGGCGACGCCCGCACGGCGCTGCAGGCGCTGGAGCTGGCCTGTGCGACCGCGGACGGGGGACCGGTGACCCTCGAGGACGCGGAGGACGCGCTCCAGCGCCACGCCGTGCGCTACGACCGGGAGGGCGACCGCCACTACGACACGATCTCGGCCTGGATCAAGGCCACCCGCGGCTCCGATCCCGACGCCTCGCTCCTGTACCTGGCCATCATGCTCGAGGGCGGCGAGGACCCGCGCTTCATCGCGCGCCGGATGGTGATCCTGGCGAGCGAGGACATCGGCAACGCCGACCCGCGCGCGCTCCAGGTGGCGGTGGCCGCCGCGCACGCCGTCGAGCACGTCGGCCTGCCCGAATGCGCGCACAACCTCGCCCAGGCGGCCGTGTACCTCGCACTCGCACCCAAGTCGAACGCGTCCTACAGGGCGCTGGCGGCGGCGCGCGCGTGGGTCCGCGAGCACGGCGCACCGGACCCGCCGGCGCACCTGCGCAGCGGCGCGTACCCCGGCGCCGAGGCCCTGGGCCGCGGCGAGGGCTACGACTATCCGCACGACCGGCCGGGCGCGGTGGCGGAGCAGGAGCTGATGCCGGAGGAGGCCGTGGGGGAGCGCTTCCTCGAGCTCACGGACAACGGCCTGGAGGCGGAGCTTCGCGAGCGGCTCGAGCGCATCAAGGCGCGGCGCGGCCGGTAGCAGCGGTTCGAGTGTGAGATTCCGCACCCAGCGCTGCAATCGCGCGCCCAGAGGCCCTATTTTCGGCTAGCGCGATTGGTCTCAAGCAGGACCGTCTGCCACCCTGGAATCGATGGCTAAGTCGAGGTCCCCCATGTCCGGCATCGAGGGCGTCCGCCGTGCGGCGCGCGCGCTCGGCTACCACGCCGCCCGCGCGGATGAGGCTTCCCCGCCTCGCCAGGGCGGCGGTTTCGTGGACCCCGGCGCGATGCTGGCGGCGGCGCACGAGCTCGACTCGGGTCTGATGGTCCGCCTCCGACTCGCCCGGCCGACCGACACCGAGGCCGTGCGCGCGTTCCTCGAGCGGCAGTCGCCAGAGACGCTCGCACGGCGCTTCTTCACGGCCATGCCGCGGGTGTCGGACGCCACCGTCCGCCACTTCACCTTCTATGACCCGCGCGAGATGCTGATCGTGGCGGCCACCGCCCTCATCGATGGCCACGAGGAGGTCGTCGGCTTGGCCGACGTCGCGCTGCTTGCCACGGGCCTGGCGGAGATCGGCGTGCTCGTGGACGAGCGGCACCAGGGCGAGGGCGTCGGTCGCGTGCTGTCGGAAGCGATCGCGTGGCTCGCGGTCCAGCGTGGCGCGACCCACCTCAAGGCCGAGATGCTGGAGCGGAACATCGCGATGCTGCGGCTGATGCAGCGCCTCGGGCCGACCGTCCAGGCGGTGGAGGACGGGGTGTCGACCGCCTACACGAAGCTGCCTGCCCTCCGCACCAGCGCCGCCGCTTAGAACCTGTCTCAAAACCGGATCGTGGTCGGAGAGCCCCGGCTCCCGGATGCCACGGGCCGGACGCGAGCGGAGCCGATGCTGAGCATCGGCGAGCGAGCGGGTGCGGCGTGGCGCCGGGAGACGGGGCTAAACGGACGCGAGAGTTTTGAGACAGGTTCTTAGTCCGGCTCGGACGCGCACGTAGACTGACTGCCCCGCCGGTCCTCCCAGCAGTCGAAAGGAGCATGATGTCTGTCACCGAGGCGAGCTCCCAGCGCGCCGGAGCGAGCCCGAACGGCGCACTCGAGTCGTTCAGCCCTGCGACCGGCGTGAGCGTCGGGTCGGTCCCGGCGCTCGGCCCCGATGACGTCCAGGCCGTGGTCGACGACGTGGCCGAGGTCCAGGCGTTCTGGGCCGGGCTTCCGCTCTCCGATCGCGCTCGCTACATGAAGCGGACGGCGCAGGTGGTGATCGACAACCTCGAGGACCTCGCGGAACTGATGGCGCGCGAGCAGGGGAAGCCCGTCAGCGAGTGCTACACGATGGAGCTCCTCCCCACGATCGATGCGCTCCATTGGATCGCCGGGGCGGGACCCAAGATCCTCGCCGACGAGCGAATCCCATACCCCCAGATCTTCTGGAAGCAGAAGCGCTCGTACTTCTCGTACGAGCCGCTCGGAGTGGTCGGCGTCATCGCACCGTGGAACTACCCGTGGTCGATCCCCTTCGGCGAGGTCGCGATCGCGCTCATGTGCGGGAACGGCGTGGTGCTCAAGCCGGCGTCGCTTACGCCCCTGATCGGCGAGCGGATCCAGTGGGTCTTCGAGCGGGCTGGGGTCCCGCAGGGGCTCGTGCGGACGATCCACGGCGGCGGTCGGGTCGGTCAGGCGCTCGTCGAGGCGGACACGGCCAAGATCTTCTTCACCGGGTCGGTGGACGTGGGCCGCGGCGTCGGCATCGCCTGCGCGGAGCGGATGAAGGGATCCGTCCTCGAGCTCGGCGGCAAGGACCCCGCGATCGTGCTGTCAGACGCGAACCTCGACACCGCGGTCGCCGGATGCCTGTGGGGCGGCTTCGCCAACGCGGGCCAGACCTGCTCCGGGATCGAGCGCGTCTACGTGGTGCATGACGTGGCGGATCGATTCGTCGAGGGCATGGTCGCCGGGGCGCGTCGTCTCAAGGTGGGCGATCCGCTCGACGGCGGCACCGAGATCGGCCCGATGGTGTCGCGCGAGCAGTTCGACCTCGTGAAGGAGCTCGTGGACGACGCGGTGGCGAGCGGCGCCGACCTGCGGTGCGGCGGGCCCACCGAGGTGGCTGGGCTTGACGGCCCGTTCTACGCCCCGGCCATCCTCACCGGGGTCATGCACGACATGAGGATCATGCGCGAGGAGATATTCGGTCCGGTGGTCCCGATCGTGACCGTCGATTCGGAGGAGGAGGCAATCACGCTCGCCAACGACTCCGACTTCGGGCTGGGCGCCTCGATCTGGACGCTGGATCGGGAGCGCGGCCATCGGATCGCCCGGCGGGTCGAGGCCGGAATGGTGTGGATCAACGATCACTCCTACTCGCACGGCGCCTGTCAGTGCTCGTGGGGCGGGGCGAAGGACTCCGGCCTCGGCCGATCGCACTCCAAGTTCGGCTTCTACGAGTGCGTGAACATCAAGCACCTCGCGTGGGAGCCGTCGCGGCTGCCCCAGTTCTGGTGGCACCCGTACGACGACTCGCTGCGGAAGGCGATGCACGCCTCGGCGCAGCTCCTGTACGGGCGCGACGAGGACAAGCTCGGTGCGCTCCGGCGCGGCGCGCTTCCGCTCGCGAAGGTGGGGCGCAAGGTCGTGCGCGGCGCTCTGCGCCGCTAGCGCGGCAAGCGCCTAGTCGCGAGCGCCCGGGAAGGCGTGGACCGGCCCGTACGCGGGGTCGTCCTCGTGCTGCCGGAAGAAGTCGACGATCGGCGTCACGTACTCCTCGAAGCGCGGGCAGCGCAGACCGTGGCGCGCGAGCATGTCGCTGGCCTGGCGCGTGTCGAAGCGGACCGGGTGGTTCAGGTAGCGAATGCCCTCGGCGGGTGCGCCGGCGTAGAACCGACGCACGGCGGGCACCCTGAGCGAGGCGATCACGAGCCGCGGCGGCACCCGCAGCCGCGGCTCGCGACCGGCGTACTCGCGGGCGAGCAGGGACAGCACCTCGGCCGACGAGATCGGCTCGGGGTCCACCAGGTGAAGTGTCGCGCCGACCGCGTCCGGATCACGCGCCGCGGCGGTCATCGCGTCGATCACGAAGTCGACCGGCACCACGTTGAACGGCGCCTGCGAGCGCCCGAACTGTGGGATCGGCCCGCCGGTGCGCTCGGCGGCCTGCACCACGCGCAGCAGGTAGTAGGGGCCGTCGAACTTCTGCGTCTCGCCGTTGCGCGAGTCGCCCACCACGATCGCCGGACGGATGATCGTGGTGGGGATCCGGTGCATCGCCCGCTGCACCCAGAGCTCGGCCTGGAATTTCGTGGACTCGTAGTGGTTCTTGAAGTCCTGGCCGACGCTCAGCTCGTGCTCGTAGACGACTCCCTTGCGCGTGCCAGCAACGTACGCGGTGCTCGCGTAGCTCAGCCGCTCGAGCCGTTCGCAGCGCGCGCACAGCTCCAGCACGTTGCCCGTCCCCTCGACGTTGACCTGCTGGGCGCTCTCGAGCGGAACTGCCAGGTCGTAGATCGCCGCGAGGTGGTGCACGACCGCGGTCTCGGCGACGAGCCGCTCGTAGTCCTCGGGGCCCACCCCTAGACGGCGATCGGTGATGTCGCCCGGTAGGACCTCGATCCGCTCCGGGTCGATCTCGGCGGCCGCGGCGTGCGCCTGCGACTCCATCCGCGCCTCGACGAGGCAGACGACGCGCGCATCCGGCTGGCCGTCGAGAAGCGCGCGCACCAAGCGGCGCCCGATGAAGCCGGGAAACCCGGTCAGGAGCTCTACGCGCTCGGCCACGGCGGGCGGCAGTCTAAGCGGCGGCGCGCTACGGTGCGAGCGAACGATCAGAGGCGACGACAAGGAGGCGCACCGTGGCCACGCTCGAGGAGCTGGCTCAGCAGGGCGACCCGGGGACGCTCGCAAGCGAGGAGCAGGCCTCGCGCATCAAGCTCAAGACCCCTCAGGATCTGTACGAGCTCTGGGAGCGCCAGCAGTGGCTCTCCCAGGACATCGACTTCGAGCAGGACAAGCGCGACTGGGCCGGCCTCGATGACGAGCGCCGCGACCACTTCCTCTGGAACCTGTCGTCGTTCTTCATCGGCGAGGAGCGCGTTACCACGCAGTTCTCGGGGCTCGTCATGGCCTACGACGACGAGCAGGAGGAGGCGTTCCTGGCCTCGCAGCAGGTCGACGAGGCTCGTCATATGCAGTTCTTCGACCGCTTTTACCGCGAGGTGATCGGCTACGACGACCCGGACGTCAGTCGCCGGCTCGAGCGAACACGTGAGCACCTGAACGACGCCTTCGGGAAGCTCTTCGACGAGTCGCTGGTCCAGGACGGCGAGGCGCTGATCCGCGATCCCCGGGACCGCGACGCGAAGATCGACTTCGTGACCACCTACCACATGGTCATCGAGGGCGCGCTCGCGCTGACCGGGCAGCACTTCATCACCGAGTACATGGAGAAGGAGGGCCTGCTGCCGGGGTTCGTCGAGGGCTTCGGCAACGTGGCGCGCGACGAGCACCGCCACGTCGCTTACGGCACCTGGTACCTGCAGAACGCCGCCAGGGGCGACGAGTCAGCGGCGCGCCGGATCCAGGCGAAGCTCCAGGAGCTGATCCCGACAGCGGCGGGCGTTCTCACCCCTCCCGGCTACGAGGTCGGCGACGAGTTCGAGATCCTCGGGTACAGCTCCGCCGAGGTGAACGAGTTCGCGTTCAAGTCGCTCACGCGGCGGCTGAAGGCGATCGGCGTGCCGCTGTCGATGGAGCCGACCGCGGCATAGCGGTCAGGCCGCCCGCGCCTCCGGCACCAGCCGCAGCCGGTCCGGCAGGTAGGGGATCACCGCGCGCTTGACGTACTCCGCCCCACCCGCGACCAGCGCCCTGCGCACAAGGGCGGGCGGGAGCGGCAGGAAGCCGTACTGACGCCGGATCTCGGCCGGCAGCAGTGCTGCCGTGATGAAGTTCGCCGTCTCCACCAGCGGCCGCAGGTAGATCGGCACGGGAGGCTCGAGCACTATCTGCCGCGCCCTCGTACGTGCCCAATCGGTGACCACCAGGCGCCCGCTCGCCAGCATCTCCCGGCGGTAGTCGCGCAGGTCGGCGAGCGTGTCGGGCATGTCACCGGAGCGGAGCCCGAACAGCCTCCCCACGACCTTGTAGTCCTCCCAGTAGGCGCCCCGCTCCTCGTCGGTGAGGGCCGCGACGTACTTCTCGTAGACGATCAGTCCGCTGTCGACCAGTGTGAAGAGGACCCACAGCAGTAGGTCGGGGTCGTCGGCGCGGTAGGGCGTGCCCGCCGCGTACGGACCCACGTCGGTCTTGAGCGTGCCCTGGACCCGTCGGTGCATCGCGCGCACCTCGGCGGTCACGCGATCCGCCTCGCTGCGGGGACCGAAGCCGATCAAGCTCATCACCTCGGCGGTGCGCGCGAGGCGGTCGTAGGGGTCCTCGAGGCCGGTCGAGTGGGCGAGCAGGCCGGAGACGGCGAGCGGGTGGGCGGCCTGCATCAGGAGCGCCCGTGGACCAGACAGGGCGATGGCACGCTCGCGATGCACCCGGCGGAGCATCGAGTCGTCCGTGAAGTAGCTCTCCAGCACGCCTCACGATACGCGTGCCGGCCCGGGAGGGCTCACCCCGCCGGGCGGGCCGTCAGCGGCGTGGGTTCGGCCGGTGGCGGCGGAACGTGCCAGCTGTAGTTCGTGCCCCGCACCGGCGACCCGCCGCGCGCGATCACCCGGGACGAGAAGCCCTCGGGCAGGCGGATGCCGTTGGAGTCGGGTGGCCCGAGCGGCCCGTAGGGTCCGCGACCGCTCTTCAACCGGGCGGCGAGCGCCTCCTCCCAGAATCGTGGGCCGAGGGCGAGCGCGCCCGCGGCGACGACCCCCGAGCGATGGAACTCGCGGCGCCTCTCCACGCGGGCATCGTAGGCGACCTGCCATCACCCGGTGCGCCCTCGTGCTGGATAGTGGTGCGGCGTTGTACCTAGACTGGACTGGGATGCCAGCCCAGGCCTACGCCGGCAAGGAGTGCGTGTGCCAGCTCCGCAGGGGAATCTGCGATCAGAGCTGCGTCCAGGGGATGCTCGACACCCCCTTCTACATCGCCTGCCTGAGACTGAACGGGCGGCGCTGCATCGTGGTCGGCGGCGGCGGCGTCGGCCTCGAGAAGGTCGAGGGGCTGCTCGCCTGCGGCGGCGACGTCACGCTCATCGCACCGGACGCGACCGACGGGCTGCAAGAACTGGCCGACGAGGGCTCGATCCGGTGGGAGCGCCGCGAGTGGCGCCAGTCCGACCTCGACCGCACGTTCATCGCGATCGCCGCCACCTCGGACACGGAGGTGAACATCCGCGTCTACGAGGAGGCGGAGCGGCGGGCGATGCTCGTTAACGTCGTCGACGTCCCGCCACTGTGCAACTTCATCCTCCCGGCCATCGTCCGCACCGGCCCGCTGGCGATCGCGATCTCGACGGCCGGGGCCAGCCCCGCACTCGCCAAGCGCATGAAGCGCGAGATCGGCTCCGAGTACGGCGAGCCGTACGCGCGCCTGGCCGAGATCTTGAACGAGGCGCGCGGCTGGGCGAAGGCGTCGCTTCCCACGTATCAGGACCGGAAGGCCTTCTTCGAGTCGATCGTGAACGGCGACCCGGACCCCGTCGAGCTGATCCGGCGGGGCGACGAGGAAGCGGTGCACGGTCTGGTGGCGGCGGCGCAGCGTAGCCACGCGCCGGCGGAGCCGGCCGGCGCGCGTCCCTAGATCCGGCTCCCGGATGGCGGAGCTCTCCCATCTCGATCCTGAGGGGCGGGCGCGCATGGTCGACGTCGGCTCGAAGCCGGTGTCCGACCGGCGTGCGGTCGCGCGCTCCGAGGTGAGGATGGCGCCCGCCACCGCTGCCCGAGTCGCGCGCGGCGACGCCCCGAAGGGCGACGTCGCCTCGACCGCGCGCATCGCCGGCATCCAGGCGGCGAAGCGCACCGCCGAGCTGATCCCGCTGTGTCATCCGCTGCCGCTCTCGTTCGTGGACGTGCGCGTGTCGGTGGATGAGGACTCGGGGGTGGTCGGCATCGAGGCCGAGGCGCGCACCGAGGCGCGCACCGGAGTGGAGATGGAGGCGATGACCGCGTGCGCGGTGGCGGCGCTGACCGTCTACGACATGGTCAAGGGGATCGAGCGCGGCGTCGAGGTGGCGACCGTGGCCCTGCTCGAGAAGACCGGCGGCAAGAGCGACTGGAGGCGGTAGCGGTCACGAGGCTGTCTCGATACCCGGATCGTGGTCGGAGAGCCCCGTCTCCCGGATGCCACGGGCCGGACGCGAGCGGAGTCGATGCCGAAGCATCGGCGAGCGAGCGGGTGGGGCGCTGGCGCCGGGAGACGGGGCTATACGACTGCGAGAGGTATTGAGACAGCCTCTTAAGGCCGCCGTGCTCACCGTGTCGACCTCGATCGCGCGCGGCGAGGGCGAGGACGTCTCAGGCCCCGAGCTGGTGGAGCTCTGCCGCGAGGCGGGGCTCGACACGAGCCACGCGGTGGTGCCCGACGACCGCGCCGCGATCGCCGCCGCGATCGAGCGGCTCTGCGACGAGCAGCGAGCCCGCTTCGTCTTCACGACGGGCGGCACCGGCATGACCCCCGACGACCTGACGCCCGAGGCGACGGCCGACGTGATCCAGCGCGAGGCGCCGGGCTACGCCGAGACGATCCGCGCGGAGTCGCGCGGCCACACACCGCTCGGGATCCTGACCCGCGGCGTCGCCGGTATCAGAGGACGCACGCTGATCGTGAACTTCCCCGGCAACCCCAAGGCGGTGCGCCAGTCGTGGCCGGTGGTCGAGCCGACGCTGCGCCACGCCGCCGAGACGCTCACGCGTGGGTGAGGAAGTGAGCATCGCCGACCGTGCGCGGGCGGCGCCGGAGGCGGCGGACGAGGAGAGCCGCGACGCGGCCGTCTCGCTCGATGGGCTCGTGCGCCGGTACGGTGAGCGAACCGCGCTGGAGGGGGTTACGGCGACCCTCCACGAGGGCGAGACGCTCGGCGTCTTCGGGCCGAACGGCGCGGGCAAGACCACTCTGCTCCGCGTGCTCGCCGGGCTCCTTCGTCCGCACGGCGGTGCCGCTCTGGTGATGGGTGCTCGGCTTCCCGACGAGGCCTGGAAGGTCCGTGGACGGGTCGGCTATCTCGGCCACGATCCACTCCTCTACCGCGACCTGACCGGGCGGGAGAACCTGCGCTTCCACGCCCGCCTGCATGGGGTCGAGGACGAGCGGGTGGAGGAGGTGCTGGAGGCCGTGGGTTTGGCGCGACGGGCGAACGAGCCAACGCGCGACCTCTCGCGCGGGATGCTCCAGCGGCTGGCGGCGGCGCGAGCGGTCCTCCATGAACCGCCCCTGCTTCTTCTCGACGAGCCACGCGCCGGCCTTGACCCCGCCGCTGTCGAGCTGGTCGAGCCGCTGCTGGGACGCGCCTCCGGGCGGACACGCGTGTTGGTGACCCACGACGTAGTGGGTGGATTGGCGGAATGCGACACGGTGATCGGCCTGCTGAACGGGCGACGAGAGCTGGGCGCGGCGGCGAGCGAGGTCGAGGCGGCGGACTTGAGGCGGCTGTATGGCTAGGTCCATGAGCCGGCCGGTTATCGGCATCGACCTCGGCCCCACCAAGGTGGCTCTCGCATCGCTCCGCGACGGCCAGCTTGGCGAGCCGCTGGCCCGGGCGACGGAGCGCTCGGACCCTGCGACGCTCATCACCCAGCTTGCCGCGTTGGTGGAAAGCGCCGGAATCGACGACCTTCAGGGGGTGGGCGTCTGCGTGCCCCGGATCGTGGAGTTCGAGACAGGACGCGTCGTCTCGACTTCACGCCCCGCTTCACCCGCGACGAACGGCGCGCTCGAGTTGCCGCTCGCGGACGTTCCGCTCCGCCAAGTACTGGGCGAGCGGCTCGGCGTTCCGGTGTTCATCGACAACGACACCAATGTCGCCGCGCTCGCCGAGGCGCACAACGAGGAACTCGAGCTCGTCACCCGACACCTGGTGATGCTCAACGTCGGCACGGGTGTCACCGGCGGACTCGTGTTGGACGGACGGATCTACCGCGGAGCGACCGGCGCGGCCGGCGAGCTTGGACAGACGATCCTCGGCCTGGACTTGGCAGGCGCGGTCCCAGCTCCGATGGGCTTCCCGCAACCTGGTTCGCTCGAGTTCGTGGCCTCCGGCCACGCGCTCGATCGGCTGGCCGGCGTGGCGGGAAGGGTTCATCCCGAATCGGCCCTCGCCCGTCTCCGCGCACAAGGCAAGCCGGTGCTCAGCGCCCACGTGGTGGATGCTGCCCTGGACGGCGACGAGTCCGCAAGGCGCATGGTCGAGATTTGGGGCCAGCGGCTTGGCATCGCGGTCGCTAACGCGATCCACAGCTTCGACCCGGAGCAGGTCGTTATCGGAGGTGACGTAGCGCGCGCCGGTGCGCTCCTCCTCGAGCCCGCCCGCCGTGTGGCGCTCGAGTACGTACTGCCGGGCCTCGGCGCGCAAACGACGATTCGCGTGGCCGGGCACGGTGCGCGGTCGGCGGTGCTCGGCGGGGCATTGCTGGCCCAGCGGGAGCTAGAGCCGTAGGTACAAGCTGCTCATGCTCCGCCCCGCACTGACGATCCTCCAAAAGGACCTGCGCATCGAGCTCCGCACGCGCGAGTCCGTGCCGACGATGGCGCTCTTCGCGGTGATCGTCTTCGTCCTGCTCCACTTCGGGCTCGACCGCGACACGCTGGAGGGCGACCTCGCCTCCGGCGCGCTATGGGTCACACTGCTGCTCGCCACGGTCCTCGCGGTCAACCGCCTCTTCGTGGCCGAGCGCGAGCAGGGCGGCCTCGACGGTCTCCTGCTCGCCCCCGTCGACCGGACGGCGCTCTACCTGGCCAAGGCTGCCGCACTGTTCCTCTATCTCCTGCTGCTCGAGCTGGTGGCCGTGCCCACGTTCGGCCTCCTGCTGCTCGCGCCCGACCTGGTCGGCGCCCTTCCGGAGTTGATCGTGGTGCTCCTCGTCGCCGACCTCGGTCTGGCGGCCATCGGTGCGCTGGTGGCCGCGCTGGCGGCCGAGACGCGGGTACGGGAGCTGATCGTGCCGCTCTTCCTGCTTCCGCTGCTGGTACCGATCGTGATCGCCGGGGCATCCGCGAGCGAGCCGCTGCTGGCGACGCCCCAGGGGCCCGACGGGCTCGGCGGATGGCTGGCCTTCCTGGCGCTCTACGATGTGGTTTTCATGCTCATCGCGCTCGGTGTATTCGACTTCCTCGTGGAGGACTAGGTGACCGACCCGCTCTACGGGAAGGGCCTGCGGCCGCTCTCGGCGGCGACCGCGGTCGCGACCCTGGCCGCCGCGGTGCTGATCTTCTTCTACGCGCCGATCGAGGCCGACCAGGGCTTCAGCCAGAAGATCTTCTACGTGCACGTGCCGATGGCCATCGTCGCGCTGCTCGGCTTCATCGCAGCCGGCCTGATGGGCATCAAGCACCTTCGCTCAGGCGACCGCGCCTGGGACCTCCGGTCCTACGTGGCGATCCACCTCTCGATCATCCTCGGCGTGGGCGTCCTGATCACGGGGATGATCTGGGCGAAGGCGTCGTGGGGCCACTGGTGGCGCTGGGAGGAGCCGGTGCTGGTGTCGTTCCTGATCGTGTTCCTCCTCTACTGCGTCTACTTCCCGCTTCGCTTCTCGATCGAGGATCCCGACCGCCAGGCGCGCTACTCGTCGGTGTTCGCGATCACCGCCGGGGCGTTCGTGCCGCTCAACTTCGCGGCCGTTCGGCTGGCGGAGCAGGTCCTGCACCCGCGCGTGTTCTCCCAGACGGGCGGTGGCCTTCCCGGCGAGATGCTTCTCACCTTCCTGGTGTCGCTGGTCGCCATGGCGCTCCTGTTCGTGACGATGTGGAAGCTGGAGCTGTCCGCCAAGCATGCGGCGCAACAGCTCAAGCGGGTGCGGGCGCGTCTCGAGCTCCAGGCCGAGCGCCGGGAGCGGCGCGCGCCGGCTGGGACGGCCGCGGGCGGCGGCGTGGCCACGCTCCCGGCGAGGCCGACCTCCGGCTGACATGCCAGATCCAGTCGAGGGAGCCGGCGCCTACGTCGCCGCCGCCTACGCCGTGTTCGTGACGCTCGTGGTCGTGTACGTGGGCATCCTTGGCGCGAAGGTGGCGCGTCTCGAGCGGGAGCTCCGCACGCTGTCCGACCTCACGCAGGAGGATGAGCTGTGAGCGCCGCGCTGCTCACGCTCGGCGTGTCGCACAAGACCGCCCCCGTGGCGCTTCGCGAGCGCCTGGCGCTGCCCGAGGGACGCGCCGCAGGCGTCCTGCGGGAGCTCGTGGACGATCCGTCGATCCACGAGGCGGTGGCAATCTCCACCTGCAACCGAACCGAGCTCCACCTCGTCGCCGGCGACCCGGTCGAGGCCGAGAACGTCGCGCTGGCGGCCCTCTCACGGCAGGCCGGGATCCGTCCCACCGAGCTCTTCGGGCGGATCTACTCGATGCGCGGCGCCGACTCCGCGCGGCACCTGTTCTCCGTGGCCGCGGGGCTCGACTCGATGATCGTCGGTGAGGCCGAGGTGCAGGGACAGGTGAAGCGGGCGTACGAGCTGGCGCTCGTGGAGGGCGTGACGGGCCCGATCTCGAATCAGCTCTTCCGGGACGCGCTGGCCGCTGGGAAGCGCGTCAGAACGGAGACCGGGCTCGGCCGAGCCCGCACTTCGGTGTCATCGGTGGCGGTGGACCTGGCGCGGGCCGCGCTTGGTGATCTCCAGGCCCGCCGGGTACTGGTGCTGGGTGCCGGCGAGAACGGCGAGCTCACGGCGCGCGCCCTGGCCGAGCGGGGCGTCGCGACGGTGTTCATCGCCAACCGCCGTTACGACCGCGCGATCGGGCTGGCGCAGCGCTTCGGCGGCAAGGCCGTTCGCTTCGACGACCTGCCGGAGGAGCTGGTGGCGGCGGACATCGTGGTGAGCAGCACCGGGTCGCCGCACCAGATCGTCGGAAACGAGGAGCTCGCGCTCGTCGCGGAGCAGCGTAAGGGGCGTCCGCTGCTCCTGATCGACATCGCCGTGCCGCGCGACATCGACCCGAGCGTCCGCAACGTGCCGGGCATGACCCTCTACGACATGGACGACCTCCAGCGCGAGGTCGCACGCAACGCGAACGTGCGCGAGGCGGAGGCCACCCGCGCCCGCGCGATCGTCGACGACGAGGTCGGGAGCTTCGAGCGGTGGATTGCGGGCCTGGACCTGGTCCCGACGATCGCTGCGTTGAGGGCGCGCGGCGAGGACATCGTGTCGGGGGTGCTCGCCGAGAACGAGCCACGCTTCGAGTCGCTGTCGGACGCCGATCGGACCCGCCTGCGCGCGATGGCTCGCGCGATCGTCGGACGGCTGCTCCACGAGCCCACGCTGCGCCTGAAGGGCTCGTCGGGCCACGAGCCCTCGTACGTCTATGTTCAGGCGCTGCGTGAGCTGTTCGGGCTCGACCCCGACGGAGCCGACGGGCAGCTGGATGCGCGGGTCGACGGGGATGGGTCCCAGCTCGGAGAGGCCGCCGAGGTCACACCAATCGAGTCGCGGCGGGGAGGCCCCGAGGCCGAGCCGGGACGCCGGCATTCCCGCAGGGGCGGCGCCGCTTCCGACCGGCATCGGTCCTGACGAGCCCAACCAGCTCCCGACGGAACCCGCTGCGGCTCGGCACGCGCGGGAGCAGGCTGGCGCTGGCGCAGGCCAAGCTCGTGACGAAGGCGCTGGAGGAGAACGCATCCGAGGTCGAGGTGCAGGTGGTGCCGATCCGTACGGGGGGCGACGAGCGCCGGGAGGGTGAGTCGCGCCCGCCCGCCGGCGACAAGTCCCGCTTCGTGAAGGAGATCGAGGACGCACTCCTGCGGGGCGAGGTCGACCTGGCCGTGCACTCCGCCAAGGACGTGCCCGGAGAGCTCCCGGGCTCGCGATCGTGGGCGTGCCGGAGCGCGCCGACCCGGCCGACGCCCTCTGTGGCGCCGCGACGCTCGCCGAGCTCCCGGAGGGGGCGACGGTGGGCACCGCCAGCCTCCGCCGGCGCGCCCAGCTGCTCGCCGAGCGGCCCGACCTGAACGTCCGGGAGCTCCGCGGCAACGTCGACACCCGCCTCGACAGGCTGGCGGCGGGCGAGTACGACGCGATCGTGCTCGCCGCCGCGGGTCTCGCGCGGCTCGGCCACGATCCCGATGGCCGGCTCCCCGAGGCCGCGATGACGCCCGCGCCCGGACAGGGCTGCCTCGCGCTGGAGGCGCGTGCGGACCACGAGTGGAGCGTCGAGCTCGGGGAGGCGCTCGTACACCACGACTCGCTGGTGCGGCTGACCGCGGAGCGCGCTCTCGTGGCCGGCATCAACGCAAGCTGTCGCACGCCGGTCGGCGCGCACGCGCTGCTGCGGGACGGAGAGCTCACCTTGACCGCGTTCGTCGGCATGCCGGACGGAAGCGCGTGGATTCGCGACGCGCTAACCGGCGACGCCGACGAACCGGGCGAGCTTGGGCGCGCGGCGGCCGAGCGGCTGCTCGTGGCGGGCGCCGGCGAGATGCTCGCGGCAGCGGAGCACGAGGAACCACGGTCATGAGGCGAGAGCTCCCCGCCACGCCCGGGCGCTGGCTGCTCCACAGGGCGGACGCGCACCGCGTCTACGAGCGCGTCGGCTTCGGCCGCCCGTCTCCGTGGGCGATGGAACGCGAGCGCTAGCTAAGGTCGCGTGGTGCCGCCGCGGCCGGGAGTCGTGTACCTCGTGGGCGCCGGGCCGGGCGACCCGGGATTGATGACGGCGCGGTCGCTCGAGCTGATCGCCGGCGCCGACGCGATCCTCTACGACCGGCTCGTCCCGGACGGTGCGCTCGACGGGGCGCGCGCCGACGCCGACCTGCGCTACGTCGGCAAGCGGCCGGGTGGCCGGTCGGTGCCGCAGCACGAGACCAACGACCTCCTGGTGGAGCTGGCGCGCGCTGGTCGGTCCGTGGTCCGCCTCAAGGGCGGCGACCCGTTCGTGTTCGGGCGCGGCGGTGAGGAGGCGCAGGCGCTTGCCGATGCCGGCCTCGAGTTCGAGATCGTTCCGGGGATAACCGCCGGGATCGCGGCGCCGGCGTACGCCGGCATCCCCGTGACGCATCGCGAGGAGGCCTCCGCGGTCGCCTTCGTCACCGGGCATGAGGATCCCGAGAAGGACGAGAGCAACCTGGACTGGGAAGCACTCGGGCGCTTCCCAGGGACGCTCGTGCTGTACATGGGAGTGGCACGGTTGGGCGGCATCGCGGAGCGGCTCGTGGCTGCGGGGCGCTCCCGGGACGAGCCCGCGGCGGTCGTGGAGCGCGGGACCCTGCCCGGACAGCGCACGGTCACCGGCTCGCTCGCCGACCTGGCCGAGCGAGCCGCCGAGGCCCGCATCCGGTCCCCTGCGGTCACGGTGGTCGGACCGGTCGCGCGCCTGCGGGACCCGCTCGGCTGGCTGGAGCGACGGCCGCTCTGGGGACACACCGTCGCAGTCACGCGCGCGCGTGCGCAGGCCGGAGGACTCGCCGCCCGGTTGCGCGATCTCGGTGCCGCCGTCACCGAGGCGCCCGCGATTCGGATCGTTGCGCGGCCGGTCGCCGGCGAGGTCGAGCGCGCCTGCAACGCGATCTCCGAGTACGACCTGGTTTGCCTGACGAGCCCGAACGGCGCGACGCTGCTCATGGACGCGCTCGCAGCGACGGGACGCGATGCGCGGGCGCTCGCGGGAGTCACGGTCGCCGCGATCGGCCCCGCCACCGCGCGTGAACTCGCTGGGCGCGGCGTGACCGCCGACCACGTTCCCGAGCGCGCGGTCGCCGAGGAGCTGCTCGCGGCTCTCTCCGAAGTCGACGTGCAGGGCCGGCGCGTGCTCGTGGCGCGCGCCGCCGAGGCCCGCGACGTGCTCCCGGAGACGCTTCGCTCGCGCGGCGCGGACGTCGACGTGGTGGCTCTCTACGACACTGTCGCCGAGCGTCTGAGCGATCGTCAGCTCGCCGCTCTGGCGGACGCCGACTACGTGACGTTCACCTCGAGCTCGACCGTGCGCCACCTGATGGGCGCGCTGCACGGTCCACTCCCGCAATCGGCACGAGTGGTCACGATCGGACCGGTCACGAGCAGCACGGCGCGCGAGCACGGACTCGCGGTTCACGCGGAGGCGACGCGGCACGACATCGACGGGCTCGTGGAGACGGTCGTCCTCGACGCCCGCGAGGCGCGGCGGTGATCGTCACCCTGCTCACGGACTACGGCACCGACGACGAGTTCGCCGGCGTCTGCCACGGCGTGATCCGGAGCATCTGCCCGGAGTGCACCGTGCTCGACGTGACGCACGGGATCCGGCGTCACTCGATTCGCCACGGTGCGATCGTGCTGCGCAACGCCCTCCCGTACATGCCGCCGGGCGTGCACGTGGCCGTCGTCGACCCGGAGGTGGGAACGGAGCGCCGGGCGCTGGCGCTCCGCTGCGACGACGGGCGGCTGCTCGTCGGCCCCGACAACGGCGTGATCGCGCCGGCCGCCGAGCGCTTCGGGGGCGTCGTGGACGCGGTGGACGTGAGCCGATCGCCGCACCGCCGCGAGCCGGTGTCGGCGACGTTCCACGGTCGCGACATCTTCTGTCCGGTGGCCGCGCACCTCGCGTGCGGCGCCGAGCTGGCGGAAGCCGGGGAGCGCCTCGACCCGGGCGACGTGATGACGCTCGACCTGCCGGCGCCAAGCGTGGTGAACGGCAGGCTCTCCGCGCACGCGCTGCTCATCGACCGGTTCGGGAACGTCGGGCTCGACGCCGGTCACGAGGAGCTCGCGGGCAGCGGTCTGACCCTCGGCCGAAGCGTGGAGGTGGAGGCGCTGGGGAGGCGCCACGAAGCCGCGTTCGTCCGCAGCTTCGCCGACGTCGACCCGGGAACGCTCCTCGTATACGAGGACGCCTACCGGACGCTCGCCCTGGCGGTGAACAGGGGTGACGCGGCGGACCTCCTCGGCGTGGGCCCCGACGACGAGATCCTGCTCGCGCCGCTGTGAGCCCGGCGCAGCCGCGGCGCGCGCCTCGTGGCGCGCTCGGCCAACCGCACGTCCATCATCGCGTGGTCGACTCGACCAACGAGCGCGCCAAGACGCTCGGAGAGCGGGGCGCACCCCACGGGACGCTGGTCACGGCCGGCGCTCAGACCGCCGGGCGCGGACGGCAGGGGCGAAGCTGGGAGTCGCCGCCGGGCCGGGCGTTGCTTGCCTCCGTGGTGGTCCGGCCACTCGACGAGCACGACGTCGTGCTGCCGCTCGCCGCGGCGGTCGCCGTCTGCGATGCGTGCGAGGCCGCGGCGCCGGTGAGCTGCGGCATCAAGTGGCCGAATGACGTCTGGGTCGAGCGGCGGAAGGTCGCCGGCATCCTCGTGGAGGGCCGGCCTCAGGTGGGGTGGGCGGTCGTGGGCGTGGGAATCAACGTGACCACCTCTGCCGGGGAGCTACCGCCGGACCTCAGGGAGACGGCCAGCTCGCTGGCGCTCGCGAGCGAAGGCGAGCCGGCGCCGTCGATCGCCGAGCTGCTCCCCCGGCTGCTCAGATCGCTGGAGGAGCGCCTGGACCAGGATCCCGACTCTGCGCTCGCCGCGTGGCGGGAACGCGACATACTGCTGGGTAGCTCCGTCAGATGGGAGGGCGGCAGCGGTACTGCCGCGGGCATCGATGCGCGCGGTGCGCTGCTGGTCGATACGGCTGAGGGCCGGGTGGAGCTCGACGCCGGCGAGGTGCACCTGGGCACACCGCAGTCAGGCCGCTGAGCGCTCCGTCTTCTCGTCGCCGCCCGGGTCCCCCTTCGACCCCTCTCGCTGCTCGATCTTGGCCGGCTGCTGCGACCCGTTGCCGGCCTGCGCGTCGGCCGGCTGCCGCGACCCCTCGCCGGAGTCCCGGCCGCGACCACGGCTCCTCCGACGGCGGCCCCCGCCGCGCCGGCGCCGGCCCCTGGGGAAGTTCTTGAGCAGCTCGCGCGCGAGCGCGGACGGCTTGCGCGCCATCCGCGTGCGGGCTCCGTGCAGAACCTCCGCGGCCTCGGGTGTGTGCGCCAGGGCGGCGGCCAACAGGGCGGCGGCGAGTCGGCGGTCCTGCTTGCGCGCGCCGTGCACGAGCCGCCGCGCGTTGCGGGCGTGTGCCGCGCCCGAGGAGTTAACGAGCAGACCAAGGAGCCGCTTCGTCTCGGGCCAGCGCTGCACGGCGTACTCCTCGTGGACCTCGCGCGTGAACTCCGCCAGCCGCCACACCCACCCGGCGGCCTGGTCGCGCCGCCCGATCGACCTGTCCGCGAGGGCCTGAAGCAGCACCTTCACGCCCTCGCGGCGCTCGTCGCGCGACCAACCCCCAACGATCTCCACCGCATCGTCGAACGCCTCGGGACTGCGGAGCGCGGCGATCTCCCCGAGCGCGCGTAGGCGGAGCTGCGAGTTGCGGTTGCGCTGAAGGCAGGTGACGAGGAAGCGGCGGCGCAGCTCGCCCGTCGAGTCGAAGTGGAGCATCGCCCGCGCCCGGCGCCAGTTGTTCGACGCGACCCGCGCTCCGGCGAGCGCCGCCCAGGCGTGCTGCTCGTCCCACTTGAGGTTCTCGACGGCGATGCGCCAGAGCTCGCGCTCCATCACCATCATCCGTCGCTCCTGGTCGTCCGACACCGGGAGCACCCGCCGCTCGACCCGCACACGTCGCCCGCGCCCGCGGCGGACGGGACCCACGACGATGGCGCCGCCGCGGTAGACGTCTCTGTTCAGCAGGCTGTGCAGCGTGACCACCGGGTCATCGTGTGTCGTGGCCGGGTGGACGAAGTCCACGACGATGCCTGCCTCCTTGCCGGGATGGCGGCGCGTGACGCGTCCGACGCGCTGCTGATATACGCGCCTCGAAGCCGTTGGCGCGAGGTGCATGCACACCGTCGCACGCGGGGAGTTCCACCCCTCGGCCAGGAGCTGCGCGTTCACGAGCACGTCGATCTCCGCGCGCTCGTAGGCGGCAAGGATCCGCGTCAGCTCCCGCTTGGGCGTCTCGCCCGAGACCGCCTGGGCCTTCAGGCCAGCGTCGCGGAACGCCTCGGCGACGTTGTAGGCGTGCTTCACGCCGGCGGCATATACGACGCCCGGCACGTCGCGGAACCGCACCCGGTAGAGATCCGCCACGGCGGCGTTGAACGGACCCTGGTCGAGGAGTGCGGCCAGCTCCTCCTGGTCGAAGTCCTGGTCCACCTCGCCGCGCCTGAGTGGCACATTGGCGATCGAGCGAACGCCCACGCCAGGCGGGATCCGGACGCAGCGGATCGGAGCGATCACCCCGCGACGAGCGGCTTGCGCCAGGTCGAAACGCGACGTCTGCGTGGGGAACAGATCGGTGACGTGGCGGGCGATCAGCGCGCCGGTGGCTGTCATCCCGACGAAGGCGGGCCCGTGCCAGCGGCGGATCGCGGCGCTCGTCTTCTCCCCGAGCGCAGTGTGTGCCTCGTCGCAGATGACGATCGTGTACGCGTCCGAGATCTTGCCGGCGTTGCGAACGAACCACTGGTACGTCTCCACGCTCACCGGGCCGTTCGCCGGGGGCTCACCGGCCTTCTTCAGCTGCGCCGGCGTGACGCGCTTCTTGTAGCCACGGTCGACCAGCTCGCCCGTGAACTGGTCGACGAGGTTGCGGCGATGGGTGAGGATCAGGATTCCGCCGGTGCGCGACGCCTCGACGAAGCCGAGCGCCGCCACCGTCTTTCCCGCCCCGGTGGCGTGTTCGAACCAGAACCGCCGGGCGGCTCCCGGGTCCTCGGGCACCTCCGGGTAGGGCGCCTCGTCGTCGGTGTCCTCCGCGTCGGGGTCCCAGTCGACGGGCTCCTCGTCCTCCGCGACCTCGTCGTCGTCCTCTTCGGGCTCCGGCTCGTCGTCGAGCTCCTCGTCGTCGGCCTGATCCGCATTGCTCGGGTGGTAGCCGTTCACAGCCGACGAGCCGTCCACCGCCGCGACCTCCTGCGCCGGGCCGGACGCCCGCGCCCCGTTCACGCCGCTCGATCCGTTCGCGCCGTTCCTCTGCACCTCGGCGAGCAGGGCGATGAGCGTGCCTGAGAGTGCGTCCACCTGATGCGCCGAGAGCACGGTCTCGTCGGCAAGATGCGGCTCGTCCTCGGAGAGCAGCCGCTCGAGGCCGAGCATCAACGAGTAGTCGCGGCGCCACTCGACGGATGGCTGATCGCGGCCGGCCTCGATCTCGGCAAGTGCTGTGTCGAGCGCCTGCCGGCGCGGAGTGCCGGCGGCGAGCGATACCGCCGGATCCTCGCCCTCGTGCAGGAAGGATTCGTGCGCGAATCGCTCGGCGCGCTGGATGTCGGCGGTCTCGATGCTCGCGTCCACGGCGGGCGCTGCGGCAGGGTGGTCGGTGTCAGCCATGAGGCTTGCCCTCGTTGCCTGGACGGACGGAGCTTCGTGCGCGGCAAGCCGCGAAAGGAGAAGTCCCGCCCGTGGGATCCGCCGCGGGAGGAGGTCCGATTGGAGACCTGCCGCGGCGGGGCCGCGTTCCCCTCAGGGCACGCGGCGTACGACAAGTATTACAGCATCGCCACGACGATGTTCGCCCCACCCGGCGAGAAATGGGCCCGCTGGGCATCTGCCACGCTATGCCGATGTGGCCACGCGCGGCACTCCTCGCGGCGTTCGCCGCTGCCCTCGCGTTCGCGACCGGCTGCGGCGAGGACGCGGCAGCCCCGGCCGCGGAAGAGAGCGCTGCCGAAGCGGCCCCCGCCGAGACGAGTGCTCGGGACAACCGCGACGTCCGCCTGGCTCCCGCCCTCGCCGAGATCGAATCCCAGGCGGGTGAGTTGCTCGACGGGGGGGCCGCGGCGTTCGAGGACAGGCTCGAGCTGCTCGAGGGGCATCCGGTGGTGGTGAACAAGTGGGCGTCCTGGTGCGCGCCGTGCCGGGCCGAGTTCCCGTTTTTCGCGTCGCAGGCCGAGGCGCGGGGGGGCGAGGTGGCCTTCCTCGGGGTCGACTCGAGCGACAACGACGCCGACGCCGCCTCCTTCCTCGAGGAGTACCCGGTCCCCTACCCGAGCTTCAAGGACCCCGACCTCGAGGTCGCCGACGTCTTCAATGGGGTCGCTGCGTTCCCCACCACCGCCTTCTACGACGAGGAGGGCGAGCTCGTCTACGTCAAGCAGGGCGGCTACGCGAGCGAGGAGCTGCTCGCCGAGGACATCGAGCGCTATACGGGCTGACCTAGGCGGTGTTGCGCCAGTGGTGATCCGAGAGGCCCGCAGCCACGAGGAGCTGGTCGCCGCGCTCGCGCTGCGCCGGCGCGTGTTCCACGAGGAACAGGGCATCCGGCCGGAGGCCGACCGGGACGGCCGCGACGACGAGGCGATGCACGTGGTCGCGGTCGACGACGGAGCTCTGGTCGGGACCTGCCGCCTCGTGATGGTTGGGGACGTGGCGATGCTCGGCCGACTCGCTGTGGAGCGCTCCGGGCGGCGCCACGGCGTGGGTCGGGCCGTGCTCGAGGAGGCCGAGCGGGCTGCCCGTGCGGCTGGCGCCCGGCGAATGGCGCTCCACGCCCAGCTCCCGGTCAAGGACTTCTACGAGCGGAGCGGCTACTCGACGTACGGCGATGTCTTCGTGGAGGAGGGCATCGACCACGTCGCAATGGAGAAGCGGTTTGCCTGAGCTTCGGATCGACCCGCTCACGGGCCTCCGGACGATCGTGGCGTCGGAGCGCGCCGACCGGCCGGGCGGCGAGCTGAGCGCCGATCCGGAGCCGCCGATCGACCCCGAGGCCGACCCGTTCCTGGAGGGACATGAGGACCGCACGCCGCCCGAGGTCTGGGCCGATCGCCCAGACGGCGGGGCGCCGAACGGCCCCGGATGGATCGCCCGGGCGGTGCCGAACCTCTACCCTGCCCTCGCGCCCGCGCCCAATGGCGGAGCCGGCCGAGCGCGTCCGGCGAAGCGGGGCGCCGAGGGGCCGCTCGATCCGCTCGCCACGGAGCGTGGCGAAGCCGACCTCTTTCCCGCGCGACCCGCCGTCGGGGCGCACGAGCTGATCGTCAACGCCCCTCAGCCCGTGACGTCACTCGCCGAGCTCCGGCCCGAGCAGGCAGCCCGCGCGATGGAGGCGTGGCGGACGCGGATGCGGGCGCACGCCGATGCCTCGTACGTGCACGTGATCGTCAACGAGGGGCGGCGTGCCGGCGCCTCGCTTCCCCACACGCACGCTCAGCTCTACGCGCTGCCGTTCGTGCCGGCGGCCGTTGCCCGGGAGCGCGAGCGCTTCAGTGCGCATGCCAACCGCACGCACGGGCGCAACCTCCTCGGTGACGTGGTGCAGGAGGAGGTCAAGCGGGGAGAGCGCCTGGTGGCGGTCGACGAGGACGCGGTGGCGCTCTGCCCGTTCGCCTCGCGCGCCCCCTTCCAGGTCCAGCTCGTGCCGCGCCGGTCGCGAGCGGCGTTCGAGGACGACGGACCGCTCGCGAGCGCGCTGCTCCAGGACGTGCTCGGACGTCTGGCTTCGGCGCTCGGCGCCCTCCCGCCGCTCAACATGTGGGTCCGGACCGCCCCGCTCGGAGCGGAGCACTTCTGCTGGCGGATCGACCTGCTGCCGCGCCTCATGAACGAAGCCGGCCTCGAGCTCGGCGTCGGCGTGCACCTGAACCCGCTTGCCCCGGAGCGGGCCGCCGAGCTGCTGCGCCGGTGAGCGGCTCCGCTACGGTCCGCGCCTTGGTGACCTCGCGCCCGGTTTCTTGACGCCCTCCGATCGCCCGATACCACGCTTCACGGCCGAGCCGCCGCAGGAGCCGCTGCCCTACGGGCGCTGGGCCGAGGCGCTCAGCGATCGATTCGCGCGCGCCTGCTCCGAGATCGAGACCGACGAGGAGGTCGGCGAGGTGGGGGAGATCTCCTGGTTCCCCGACCGCTCGTATGCGGGTCGGACCTACATACCCGCCAGCGCCTCGAGCTCGAACGGGTTCGAGCTGTTCGGCTTCGTGTCGTTCACGCGCGAGCACCCGGGCGCGGAGGCCACCGACTTCGAGGCGCGCGCCGACTACACCGACGACACCGCCGACGCCAACCCCGACTGGAAGCTCGACCTGCGCGATGAGGAGATCGGCGCCTGGCGCGGACCGCAGGGCCGAGTGGGACAGATCACGTTGGTGTGGGGCGACGCGCTGGTGGCCAACGGCGCGCTCGCCACCGCCGAGCTCGGCCCCACCACCACCGACCAGTGCGAGCTCGCCGACAACCGCTTCACGCTGATCTCGCTCGACAACTACACCGGCGATCTGCTGGCCGTGAGGCTGTGGGGCGGCGGCGGCGGCGAGGTTGCGTCGGAGTCGCTGTACGACGAGGACTCCTGAGGCGCGGCTCAGCCGCTGCCGGCTCGGGCAGGTTCAGGGTGGTGGTCTTCGCCGACCCGAACTCGGCGACCAGTACGACGCTCACTGCCGCGGTGCTGCCTGTTGCGCCGCGTGTCGACGTGGAGATCGTGGGAGTCGTCGACGCGGGGTTGCGCTCGCCGCGGCGCGGTCGGCTCGTGCGCACGCTCGGCGCTCGGCTGGCACGGAGCGCATTCGAGCCGAGCGGCCGCTTCCTCGAGATCGACCGCGTCCCCCTGCTCCGAACGGTCCGATGGCTGGCTAGGCGGTACCGCGTTCCGGTCTTGACGCCTCCGGGACGGAGGGTCAACGATCCGCAGCTCGTATCGCGGGTGCGTGACATGCGGCCGGACGGCGCCCTCGCGCTTGCGGTCGGCCAGGTGTTCGAGCCTGCGCTGCTCGAAGCGTGTAGGGCGCCCGTCAACTACCACAACGGCTTGCTGCCCTCCTACCGAGGGATCGGGGCGACCGCATGGAGCGTGTACGACGGTGCTCCTCGATCCGGCTTCGCGTACCACCGCATGACGGAGCGGGTGGATGAAGGGTCGGTCCTCGTGCGCGACGCGCTGCCGGTTCCGGCCGACGCCGGCACCGCCGACGTAGAGACCGAGAAAACGCGACTTGCAGCGACCCGGATGGACGAGGCGCTCGCGCTCATGGTCGCCGGGGACCCCGGCGAGCCGCAGCGCGGTGAGGCGACGACGTTCACGAGCGCCCAGCGAGCCGCGATGCGAAGGGTCGGAGATCCCTCGACGCTGACCTGGGACGAGCTCGAGCGCCGTCTACGCGCGTTCGAGCTGATCGAGCTGGAGCTGGCCGGCTCGCTGTGGGAGGTCACGGCGCTCCGGCGCATCGACGATGCGCGCGCCGGGCGCGGTCTGGAGTTCACCACCGCGGACGGGGTCCGAGCCGCACCGCACCGCTTCGTCCACCTCCCGCTGGCGCTGTACCGCGCCTACCGCCCGCTTCGGCGCCGGGGCTGCTGAGGCTTCCCCGTGCCGGCGGCCACATGTTCTTTGAGAACTGGTCCGTAAAGGTGCGCACCAATCCGGATCACTTCTCGGAGGGACATAACGATCGCCGCCGGGGGCTACCGGGCGGTCTATCGTCTCCGGCGAGCCCCGATAGCTCAGCTGGATAGAGCGACTCCCTCCTAAGGAGTAGGCCCCAGGTTCGAATCCTGGTCGGGGCGCTTCGATTTGCAGGGGTTTCGTACCAGCGGCACCCGAAGCCCTCAGCGCGCGGACACAAAACGGACACCTACTTTCTCCCTCGACGCCCTGATCGCGTCCTCGGCCGGGAGGTTCGGCGCGTCCTCCAGCTCGTCGATCACGTGGCCGTAGGTGCGCATCGTCAGCTCCGCTCCGTGGCCGAGCTGGCGTGCCACGTAGATCACGCTGCGGCCCTCGTGGAGCAGGAGGATGGCGAAGGAATGCCTGAGGTCGTAGGGGCGGGCGTGGTCGATCCCTGGGGCGGCGAGCGCCTTCGGCCAGCGCCCCCGGTCGCGCAGCGTCCCGTCCGCTCGACGCTTCGGAGAGGGGTCGCGCCAGCGGCCAAAGCCATCCTCGCTCCAGGGTCCGCCGTCCTCGCCGGGAATGACGGGCCGGTCGTCGCCTGGCCGTCCTGAGGCGAGCTTCCACTGCCGCAGGTCCGAGGCGAGCGGGGCGAGCAGGCCGGAGTAGGCGATGCCGTATCTACCCGGAGCAGGCGATGTCGAGCGCCTTTCGTCAGTATTCCGATGACACTTCCAAGGGAGGAGGGAACAGCGGTGGTCTTGGCTACAGCGAAGGTCGAGGATTTCGACCGCTTCTGGAACACGTTCTCGACGAAGGGCGCTGAGAAGCGGAAGCAGCACGGGTCTTCGGCTTCGCACGTCTTTCGCGATCCAAACGACGACACCCGGGTATGGATGGTGTTCGACTGGGATGCGGACGGCTTCCGCAACTACACGTCCGACCCCGATCTCCCAGCAATCCAAGAAGAGGCGGGACTGCAAGGTAGGCCGCAAATGGCGGAGCTGGCCCGCGAGCACGACGCTTAGTTCCACCCGCCAATGAGGAACGGGAATCGGGGGCGAGCCGCCCCTCCGTTATAGACGCGCGAGCCGCGCGAGGCATTCCCGCCGCAACCGCAGCGGCGGGCCGAACCCAGCACCATCCCTTCCCCCGCGCCAGCGCGATTAGCCCTGGGTCAGTCAATCCCCACGAGTCGGGCGACCCATCGCAGGAGGCGGATCGGAAGCGGCGCGGGCGGCAGTCGCGTGCTGGGTGCGGTCGCGTTCGGAGTCGTCCTCGGCATCATCGCCGCGGACGAGACTCGCAGCGACCGCGAGGACGACGGTCACGATACGAGCTCGAGCACGTTGAATAGAGTCACCGTGCCAACCAGCGACAAAGGAGGCATCCATGCACGCTGTCGTCGCTAGGGTCACGATCGCCGACCGAGAGTCTGCCGAGAGCCATTTGCACGAGAACGTGGTACCGGGGGTGTCACAGGCCCCAGGGTTTGTGGCCGGGTACTGGACCCATAAGGACGGCACGGGGCTGGCGATGGTCGTGTTCGAGTCCGAGGAGGCAGCCAGCGGAATGAGCGAAAGGGTCCCGTCGATGCTCCCTGACGGAGTCACCCTCGAGGACATCGAGGTACGCGAGGTCGTAGCGCACGCCTGACTGCCGTCTACTGCTGGCGCCCAGCACCGCGACAACCGGTACAAGTCGCGCCTGGACAAGCTCGGCGTAGCCGAGTACACGAGCCGCGGGGGCGGCATGCTCGCGCCGGTCGAGCGCCACCCGGGGGCAAACGCGCGTTCTCAACATTGTGGTGGGCCTGCCTCCGCGGCTCCGGGCGAGAGGCCCGGCAACCGCGGGCACCAGCACTGATCTGGTGCCCAAATCGCCCGCCATCGCCCGCAAACCGGCCACTTTTTGGGGTGCCGCCATGAGGCGCCAGAATCGCCGGAATCCCCCTTGCCATGGGGGTTTGCGGGCTCCCCGTGGGGGATTCGGCGAGCTCCCTCCTAAGGAGTAGGCCCCAGGTTCGAATCCTGGTCGGGGCGTGGACGGATCAGCGGTCGGGCCGCTCCGGGTACACGTCGTCGATCGTCGTCAGCGCCACGTACGGCGCGCCCGCGGCCGCCTCGATCGCTTCGCCGCCGCCGGCGAGCCGGTCGAGCACGCTCACCACCCCGGCCACCACGTGCCCCTCCTCGCGCACCCGCTCGATCGCGCGGATCGTCGAGCCGCCGGTAGTGACCACGTCCTCGACCACCAGGCAGCGCTCGCCCGCGGCGAGCGCCGGCCCCTCGATCCACCGCTCGAGCCCGTGCTCCTTGCGCTCCTTGCGCACGAAGAAGGCCTTGAGCCCGGCGCCGGAAGGAACGGCCAGCCCGGCGCACGCCACCGGGTCCGCTCCCATCGTCATCCCGCCGACGGCGGTGGCCGAGCGCGCCATCGCCTCGGCGGCCACGAGCTCGCCAAGCGCGAGAAAGCCGGCCGGGCGCAGGATCGCCCGCTTCGCGTCGACGTAGTACTGAGCGGTGCGCCCGCTGGTGAGCGCCACCTCGCCCAGGACGAGCGCGTGCTCGCGCAGCTCCGCGATCAGCCGCGCCCGCGCCGGTTGGTTCGCTGCCTCCACCGAGGCGCAACGCTAGCCTCGCGCGGCCATGTGGTGGCGCGACGCGGTCATCTACCAGATCTACCCGCGCTCGTTCCAGGACTCGGACGGCGACGGAGTCGGCGACCTGCGAGGGATCCGCGATCGGCTCGACCACCTCGTGGATCTCGGAGTGGACGCGCTCTGGATGTCGCCGATCTACCCATCGCCGCTTGCGGACTTCGGGTACGACGTCTCGGACTACACCGGCGTGGATCCGGCCTTCGGCAGCTTGGACGACTTCGACGCGCTGGTCCACGACGCGCACGCGAAGGGACTGCGCATGCTGATGGACCTGGTTCCGTGTCACACGTCGATCGAGCACCCCTGGTTCCGCGATCACCCCGATTGGTACGTGTTGGCCGACGGTCACGGCGACGCGCCGCCGAACAACTGGCGCGCAGTCTTCGGTGGTCCGGCCTGGACGCGTGACGAGGCGAGCGGGCGCTGGTTCCTCCACTCCTTCTATCCCGAGCAGCCGGACCTCGACTGGCGCAACCCGGCCGTGCGCGACGCGATGGCGGGCGTGATCCGCTTCTGGCTCGACCGCGGGGTCGACGGCTTCCGGCTCGACGCGATCGAGCGGCTGGTCAAGGACGCGGACCTGCGCGACGACCCGCCCGCGTCGGAGCCATACGCGCTGCCGCTGCCCGAGGAGTACGCCGAGCTGGAGCACCTCTACTCGCGCAACAGCCCGGACATCGGTGAGGCACTGGCCGCCCTGCGCACGGCGGCGGGCGACGCGCTGCTGGTGGGCGAGGTCTACCTCACCGCGCATGAGACCGCCCCCTACCTCGACCACCTCGACCTCGCCTTTGCCTTCGAGCTCTTCCACGCGCCGTTCGAGGTCGCGGCCCTGCGAAGCGCGATCGAGGCAGCAGCGGCACTCGAGAGCCGCAGCGCCGAGCGCGGGAGCGCCTGGGTGCTCTCGAACCACGACTTCGGGCGGATGGCTGCGCGCTTCGGTCGCGCGAACGAACGCGTGGCGGCGATGCTTCTGCTCACGCTCCCTGGCGCCGCCTTCATCTACCAGGGCGACGAGATCGGGCTCCCGGACGGGCCCGGCGCAGCCCCGCCGCACGACCGCGCCGGGCGTGACCGGTTCCGCCATCCCATGCAATGGGACCCGACGGGCACAGGGGGTTCACGTCCGGCGACCCCTGGCTCCCCGTCGTCGATCCGGACCGCCGCAACGTCGAGAGCCAGCGAGCGGACGAGGGTTCGCTGCTCAACCTCTACCGGCGGCTGATCGCGCTGCGCGCCCCGCTCGGCGGCGACCTCGAGATGCTGGCCGCGGACCGGGACGTGCTCGCATACCGTCGCGGGCGCCACGTCGTGGCGCTCAACCTCGCGGCCGAGGAGCGCGACGCTCCCGCCGGCGGCACCATCGTGATCGGAACCTCAGACGACGCCCTGCGCTCGAACCGCCTCGCGCCGCACTCGGGAGTGGTCCGAGAGGCGGACGACAGAGGTTCGCGCACCGCACCGCGCGGGTATTGACAGGACAAGTAGCGTGCCGTGCTGAGGTTTCTCGGTGGCCCGAGAGAGGGGGGAGTTGAGCAGGAACCGACTGGCGGCAGCCGCTCTCAGCGGACTCGCCCTGCTCGTCGCGGGCTGCGGCTCCGACGAGGGGTCCGGCAGCGGCTCCACCGAGCTCACCTGGTTCATCTTCAACGAGCCGAGCGGCGCGCCGCAGGCCGTGGCGGAGCGTTGCTCCGACGAGTCGAACGGCGAGTACACGATCGCGTTCGAGTACCTGCCCAGCGAAGCCGACGGCCAGCGCGAGCAGCTCGTCCGCCGCCTCGGAGCGGAGGACGACTCGATCGACATCATGGGCATGGACGTGATCTGGACCGGTGAGTTCGCGAACGCCGGCTGGATCGCGCCGGTGCCGGACGCCACGGAGCAGGCGACGACCCAGGACACCTTCGACAGCGTGCTCGAAACCGGCACCTTCGAGGACGACCTCTACGCCGTGCCGATCTGGTCCAACACGCAGCTGCTGTGGTATCGCAGCGATCGCGTGGACCAGGCGCCGACCACGTGGGACGAGCTGATCGACGAGGCCGAGCGGATCGGGCCCGAGGAAGGCCAGATCCAGGTCCAGGCCAACTTCTACGAGGGACTGACGGTGTGGGCGAACACGCTGATCGAGTCAGCCGGCACGTCGATCCTGAACGAGGAGGGCACCGCGGTGGTCCTCGAGCAGGGGCCCACCGAGGAGGCGTTGGCGATCATGGGACGGCTGTCGCGGTCGCCGGTGGCCGACCCCGCGATCACCACCTCCGACGAGGACACCTCGCGGCTCAGCTTCCAGGACGGCGCCGCCGCCTTCATGGTCAACTACCCGTTCGTCTTCCCGTCCGCCGAGGCGGAGGCACCCGACGTGGCCAAGGTGATGGAGGCGGCGAAGTACCCGAAAGTCGTCGAGGACGAGCCGAGCACGCCGCCGCTCGGCGGCATCAACCTCGGCGTGTCGGCCTTCTCGGAGAACCAGGACCTGGCCTGGGACGCGGTCGAGTGCCTGGTACAGCCGGAGAACCAGATCGAGATCGCCAGCACCGGCGGGCTCCCTCCGGTCAGCGAGGCCGTGTACGACTCGAAGGAGATCGACAAGGTCTACCCCGGCTACGCCCAGATCATCCGGCAGTCGATCGAGACCGCTGTGTCGCGACCGGCCCAGTCGCCCGCGTACCAGGACATCACGCAGGCGATCCAGCGCGCCCTGCATCCGACCGACAAGATCGACCCGGCGGACCCGACGCCGGTCTACGACGAGCTGCGCCAGAGCGTGGAAGACGCGATCGCACGGGAGGGTCTCTTGTGAAGCTGCTGAATCGAGGCGGCGCCGCGGCCAGCGACCGCACCCAGCAGGAGCACCGGCTCGGGTGGATGCTGTGCGCCCCGGCGGTGATCGCGATGCTGCTCGTGACCGCCTACCCGATCGGCTACGCGCTGGTGCTCTCGGTTCAGGAGATCGACCTCCGCTTCCCGGACGAGGGCGGGTTCGCCGGTCTCGGCAACTACATCACCGTCCTGACCTCGGGGCTCTGGTGGCAGAGCGTGTTCAACACCGCGTTCATCACGGTGATCTCGGTCTCGGTCGAGCTCGTCCTCGGCATGCTGATCGCGCTGGCCATGCACTACGCGATCTTCGGGCGCGGGACCGTGCGCACCTCGGTCCTGATCCCCTACGGCATCGTGACGGTGGTCGCGGCCTTCGCGTGGTACTTCGCGTTCCTGCCGGACGAGGGCTTCGTCAACGACCTACCCGTAATCGCCGACGACTTCAACTGGTTCGGCGAGCGTTTCACCTCGTTCGCGGTGATCATCGCGGCGGAGGTCTGGAAGACCACCCCGTTCATGGCGCTGCTCTTGCTCGCGGGCCTGACCACGATCGACCGCGGCCTCTACGAGGCGGCCAGGGTCGACGGCGCGAGCGCGATCCAGCGCTTCTTCCGCATCACCCTGCCGCTGATGAAGCCGGCGATCCTCGTCGCGCTGCTGTTCCGCACGCTCGACGCGTTCCGCGTCTTCGACTCGATCTTCATCATGACCGGAGGCGGGCTCAACACCGAGTCGGTGTCGATCCTCGGCTACAACCAGCTGATCGCACGGCTGAACCTCGGGTTGGGGTCTGCCGTATCGGTCCTGATCTTCCTGCTGGTGCTGCTGATCGCGTTCCTGTTCGTGCGCGGCTTCGGGGTGACCACTCCCCAGGGGCAGAGGAGCGGCTGACCGGTGCTCGAGCGCGGCACCCGCGAGTACTCGATGTGGGCGATCGGCCTCGTGGGGATCCTGATCCTCTCGCTGTTCCCGGTGCTGTGGCTGGTCTCCCTGTCCCTCAAGGACCCGGCGACGATCGGCGAGGGAGGGCTGCTCCCCGACGCGATCACCTTCGACAACTACTCGAGCCTGTTCGAGGGCGGCTTCGACAGTCCGTTGCTGTGGCCGCTCCTCAACTCGATCATCATCGCGCTGATCGCAACCGCGATCGCGATCGTCCTGGCCTCGTTCACGGCCTACGCGATCGCCCGGCTCGACTTCCCCGGCAAGGGGCTGATCCTCGCGGGCGCGCTCGCGATCGCGATGTTTCCGCCGATCTCGACCGTCGGCCCTCTGTTCGACATGTGGACCGCGCTCGGCCTGTACGACACCCGCGTGGGGCTGATCATCCCCTACCTGACGTTCGCCCTACCGCTCGCGATCTACACGCTCGTCGCGTTCTTCCGGGAGATCCCCTGGGACCTCGAACAGGCGGCGCAAGTCGATGGCGCGACCCCCCTCCAGGCCTTCCGCAAGGTGATCGTGCCGCTCGCCGCGCCGGGGATGTTCACGGCGGCCATCCTGGTCTTCATCTTCTGCTGGAATGACTTCGTGTTCGCCATCTCCCTCACCTCGTCGGACGCGTCGCGAACGGTCCCGGCGGCGATCGCTTTCTTCCAGGGTGACTCGCAGTTCACCGCGCCGACCGGCAGCATCGCCGCGGCGGCGGTGCTCGTGACGATTCCGATCATCATCTTCGTGCTCGTCT
This sequence comes from uncultured Thermoleophilaceae bacterium, assembly GCA_963808955.1. Classification (GTDB taxonomy): domain Bacteria; phylum Actinomycetota; class Thermoleophilia; order Solirubrobacterales; family Thermoleophilaceae; genus CAWEHQ01. The sequence continues at coordinate 49,341 of CAWEHQ010000006.1, forward strand.
TCCAGCGCCGGATCGTCGCCGGACTGACGGCGGGCGCCGTCAAGGGATAAGGAGGCAGCGCCGTGGCCCAGATCACGCTCGACAACATCTCCAAGCGCTTCCCGGACGGGTACGAGGCCGTGAAGGACATGAACCTGTCGATCGAGGACGGCGAGTTCGTGATCCTGGTCGGGCCGTCCGGGTGCGGCAAGTCCACGGCGCTGCGCATGATCGCCGGCCTCGAGGACATCAGCGAGGGCGAGCTCAGGATCGGCGACAACGTGGTGAACGAGCGCGCCCCGAAGGACCGCGACGTGGCGATGGTGTTCCAGAACTACGCGCTCTACCCACACATGTCGGTGAGGGACAACATGGCCTTCCCGCTCAAGATGGGCGGCGTCGAGAAGGAGGAGATCGACCGCAAGGTGGAGGAGGCGGCGCGCGTCCTCGACCTGGAGCAGCACCTCGACCGCAAGCCCGCCAACCTCTCCGGAGGGCAGCGCCAGCGGGTGGCGATGGGGCGCGCGATCGTCCGCGACCCGGCCGCCTTCCTGATGGACGAGCCGCTGTCGAACCTCGACGCGAAGCTCCGGGTGCAGATGCGCACCGAGGTCTCCCGGCTCCAGAGCCAGCTCGGCACCACCACCGTGTACGTGACGCATGACCAGACGGAGGCCATGACGCTCGGCGACCGTGTCGCGGTGATGCGGAGTGGCAAGCTCCAGCAGGTGGGCACGCCGATGGAGCTCTACAACAACCCGAAGAACCTCTTCGTGGCGGGGTTCATCGGCTCGCCCGCGATGAACTTCATGGCCGCCGAGATTGAGGGCGACCAGCTGAAGCTCCCGATGGTCACGGTGAGACTTCCCGAGCGGGCAGGCTCCGCTGCGAGCGGGGGCAGTCGGCAGCTGATCGCCGGGATCAGGCCCGAGGACTTCGAGGACGCTGCGCTCGTGGCCGAGGACGCCCGCGGGCGCGGGGCGACGTTCCGCGCCACGATCGACGTCGTGGAATCGATGGGCTCGGAGCTATACGCCCACTTCACCATGGGAGCGGAGGGCGCGAGCGTCCAGTCGGAGGAGCTCACCGAGCTGGCCCAGGACGCGGGCAGCGGTGAGGTGCCGGGCGGGGCCGAGGAGGGCCACGCCGTTGCGCGGCTCGACCCTCGGAGCCAGGTTCGTGAGAGCGAGGAGGCGGAGCTGTGGCTCGACGCCTCGAAGGTGCACCTCTTCGACCCAGACGGCGGAAGCGCCCTCACCTCGCGCGACTAGCCCACTCCCGGAGGCCGCGAGCCAGGGGGTCGGGCGCTACCTCAGCTCCTCCCGCAGCCGTTCGATCACGTCGTCGTCCCAGACGTGGGTTCGCAGCAGGCGGTAGCGCTCGCCGGCCACGCGCATGTAGGCCTCGGTCTCGGTTCCCTTTCCCAGGAGGTCCGCCTCGCGCAGCATGGCGACCACCGGCAGGTACTCCTCGCGGAACCAGGCGCCGGCCACCTCCTCGCGCGTCATGAGCTCGCGGCTTCCCTGCATCAGCCGGAAGCCCCAGGCCTCAACCCCCTCGGCGAGCTCGGCCAGCCGCTCGCGGTCCGACACCTCGATCCGCCCGCGCTCCTCCGGTGGGAGCGGCACCCGCTCCTGGAACAGGCGCTCGTGCGTCTTCAGCGGCAGGTCCGCGACGCTGATCGTCTCGTCAGCTCCGACGCGCGTCTCGATCTCCGTGATGTACGCGTCGATGTGGGTGTGCCCGAGGGCGCGTGCGACGGACACCCGATGATGGCCGTCGCGCACGAAGTGCAGCCGCCCGATTCGGTAGACCGAGATCGGCGGGACGGACTCGCCGCGCCGCTGGGCCGCCGCGATGCGCTCCCAGCGCGTGCGCACCCGTCCGGATGTGGGTCGGAACCGGCGATCGAACTCGCGTCCGCGGTCGACGGTGCCCACGATCGAGTCGAGCTCGATCGTCTCGAGGCCTACCTGGCGCTCGCCCCGGCGACCGAGGGCCTCGACCACCTCGTCGAACGGCAGGATCACGTTCACGTCGCTGGGCTCGCCGCGGAGGCGGTTGGCGAGCTGCGACATCAGCCTCCGCCTGCGCGCCCGGCTGAAGTCGAACTGGGCATCGCTACCGGGGAAGCCGGTGTCGCGGGGCACCGGCCTACGGTAGCGCTCGGCCCGCACTCGACCTGGGACAGCGCGGGCGTGCTGCGGGTCAGCGAGCCGCGGGCGCGGCCCGCCACGCGAAGCGCGGGACCACGACGCACGCGGCGACCATCGCCAGCCCCAGCCCGAGTCCGAGGAGCCAGGCCGCCTCGCCCCCGGTCTGGGCGCCGAACGCGACCGTGTTGTTGAGCGCGTGCAGGCCGATCACGGTGTAGAGCGATCCGGTCCGCTCGTAGATCAGGCAGAAGATCGCACCGAGCACGCCGAGCACCGGGAGGATCGTGAGCGAGTCAGGGCCCGTGTAGTGGATCACCCCGAACACCGCTCCGTCGATCAGCACGGCCGGCCAGATCGGGAGGCTGGTTCGAAGCGCGCGATAGAAGAAGCCGCGGAAGAACACCTCCTCGGCGATCGGAGCGATCACCACCACGAGGAAGCCCCCGAGGACGAGATAGGCGGTGCTCTGACGGAGCCCCAGGTCCTCGGTGACCGTCTGCTCCGGCTGGGGCCCGACCAGAGCGGAGTATGCGCCCGCGACGACGTAGAAGACCACCATCCCGAGCACGGACCAGCCGACGGCGGGCCAGAAGCGCGTCCGTCGCAGACCGAAGTGCCACGGCCTCGGTCTCAGCTTGAACGAGGCGAACAGCACCGCCGCCGCGATGAGGATGGTGTCCACCACCAGGGTGCCGATAATCGTCACGAGCGGCCCCGACTCGTCGAGATCGCCGTCCGAGAAACCGCCAAGCGCCCCGGCGATGAGACCGACGATGGCGCTGACCAGGATCCCCGCAAGCACAGCGGCGCCGAAGGCGGCGGGCCCGTACCAGGCCGGCCAGCGTGGCTCGCGCTGCACGCCGGCCGGAAGCTCCGGCGGGTCGGGCGGCGCGGGATGCGCCGGGGCGCGGGGCGCCGGCTGGAGCTGACCGCTCATGCGCCGGTCAAGACTAGGGACCGGGCCTCGTCGAGCGATCGTACGACGGGCACGGCCGCCGCGGTGATCGCTCCGCCACGCGAGAGCAGGATCGCCGGCACACCCGCCGCCTCGGCGCCGGCCACGTCGCGCTCGGGCGAGTCTCCGACGCAGATCGCCTCGTGCGGCTCGCACCCGACCGCCTCCAGCGCCGCCACGAACAACCCCCGGTCCGGCTTCGCCACTGCGGCGATCGCTGAGGACACCACCGCGTCGACGAGCTCGCGTACGCCCGTCCGCGCGAGGGTTCGCTCGAGCGAGCAGTCCCAGTTGCTGACCACCACCAGCCGAAGTCCGGCCGCCCGGAGATCCGGCAGCGCCGTCAGGACGTCCGGGTACGGCGCGAACCGCAGCGCCGCGAGCAGCGCCTCGCGAACCTCGCGAAGCGGTCCGGCGGCGAGCCCGAGCTCGCGGGCGACGACCCCGGCGCAGGCGTCACGCAGGCGGTCGAGCCGGGCGGCGTCCGAGCCCTCGAGGTGATGCTCGACGTAGTAGGCGATCTCGGCATGCATGGCCGCGGCGGCAGCGTCATCCGATACCTGGATCCCGCGCGCGGAGAGCTCGGTACGCAGGTGTGGACCGGGACGCTCGAGTTGTAGGAGCGTGCCCATGCAGTCGAGCAGCACGGCACGTGGTCGTTGCGACCGACGCTCTGCCGTCTGCCGTCTGGCGTCTGCCATCTGCGTCCTGAAAGGGCGGGCCGGAGCTATCCTTCGCCTCTACGCGGGCGAGAAGGCGATCCGATCGGAGGGTCGCAGCGTAATTCTCTCGCGACCATGGGCGGATCCAGGCACGGTGACGCCACCCGGCGATGACGCATCACGAGCGACAGATGAAGCGACGGCGCCGTCGCAAGCGGCTGCCCGGCTGGTTGCTTGCGCTGACCGTGGTCGGATGCACCATCGGCATCGGGGCGCTCGGGGTCGTGGGCTACGTGCTAGCGGTCGCGGCGGGGACACCGGACATCAGCGACGTCGAGCCGACGAAGGTCGGCGAGACCTCGTCCGTCTACGCCGCGGACGGATCGCGGCTCGGCTTCGTCCAGTCGGACATCATCCGGACGCCGGTCAAGCCGAAGAAGATCCCCGATGTCATACGCGAGGCGGTGATCGCGATCGAGGACGAGCGCTTCTACGAGCACAACGGCATCGACCTCGGCGCGATCGGTCGTGCGGCGATCGAGAACATCAGCTCCGGCGAGACCGTGCAGGGCGGATCGACGATCACCCAACAGCTCGCGCGCGCCCTCTACATCGACGACCCGGAGGACACGTACGCACGCAAGATCGAGGAGGCGCGGCTCGCGCAGCAGATCGAGGAGGAGCAAACGAAGGAGTGGATCCTCGCCCGCTACCTGAACTCCGTGCCGTTCGGGACCGTCAACGGCAGCACGGCGCTGGGGGTCGAGGCCGCAGCCGAGGTCTACTTCTCGAAGGATGCCGAGGGCCTCGAGCTGCACGAGGCCGCGCTGCTTGCAGGGCTGCCGCAGGCGCCCTCCGATTACAACCCGTTCCGGGAGAGCGACGCCGCTCGCGCCCGCCGGGACGAGGTCCTCGACCGGATGGCCGAGCAGGGCTTCATCCGTCCGGGGCAGGCTGAGCAGGCCAAGGAACAGGATCTCGACCTCGATCCGAGCGACCTGTACAGCGAGCGGCGCGAGCCCTACGTGTTCGACTACGTCCAGGACCAGCTCATCGACCGGTACGGGGTGGAGACCCTTCGCAAGGGTGGCCTCGAGATCCGGACCACGATCGATCCCGAGCTCCAAGAGGCGGGCCGAGCGGCGATCGCGTCGAACGTCTACGGACCCTCGGGTGCGCTGGTCTCCGTCGATCCCTCGAACGGCGACATCACCGCGATGGCGTCGAGCGGCGAGTACGACGACCGCAACTTCAACCTCGCCGCCCAGGGACACCGTCAACCCGGATCCGCGTTCAAGACAATGGTCCTCACGGCGGCGGTCCGGGAGGGGATCGACCCCGACTCCACCACCTACGTGTCTCAGCCCCTCGACCTGGACACCGAGTACGGGCCGTGGGAGGTCTCCACCTACGACGAGTCCTACAGCGGTTCGATGACCGTGACCCAGGGCACGCTCAAGTCCGACAACACGGTGTACGCCCAGCTGATCCTCGACGTCGGACCAGAGGACGTGGCCGAGACCGCGAAGCTGCTCGGCATCGAGACCGAGCTCGACGGGCTGCCCGCGGAGGGCCTCGGCGGCCTCACGATCGGTGTCTCGCCGCTCGAGATGGCGAGCGCCTACGCAACCCTGGCGTCCGGCGGGATCCGCCACGAGCCACAGGCGATCGAGAGCGTCAAGTTCCCGAACGGCGACGTCGAGAAGTTCGGCGACTCGGAGGGCAAGCGCGTGCTGACCGACGGAGAGGCGTACGAGGTCACCAGGATCCTCCAGGAGAACATCTCCTCCGGCACCGGGACCGGCGCGGACATCGGCTGCTCGAGCGGTCAGGCCGGGAAGACCGGGACCACCGACGACTTCAAGGACGCCTGGTTCGTGGGCTATACACCCGCGCTGTCGACATCCGTGTGGGTCGGCTACCCGGACGCCGCGCAACCGACCGGGATCGCGGGGGGACAGGCGCCTGCCTCGATCTGGAACTCGTTCATGTCAGTCGCGAACCCGAGCTGCGAATCGTTCCCGGAGCCCTCCACGCCGGTCGAGCTGACCGGTCACGTGAGCGACTACGCATCCTCCGGAACGGAGGCGCCGACCACCGACTCGACCGAGACGGCCCCCGCCCCGGCGCCGGAGGAGCCGCCCGCACCCGACCGGGGAGTACGACCCCGGGCTCTACGAGTCGCCGCCGATAACCACGCCGGATCCCTCCGGCTGAGGCTGCGCGCGGGGCTCGGGATCGGCGCGCTCGCTCTCGCGCCGCCCGGCCCACGCGACGATCCCGACGAAGCAGAGCTCGACGGCGGTCTGGAACAGGCGGAATGCCACCGCGATCGCGCCGGCCACCGCCAGCGGAAGGACCACGGCGAGGGCAGCCGCAAGGGCGGCGTCACGGGTGCCCAGGCCGCTCGGTGCGATGAAGGTGACCACCGCCACCCCGAAGGCCACCGCCTGCGCGAACGCCACGTACGGGAAGTCCTCGAGGTCCACCGGGTGCAGGGCGGACGCGAATGCGAAGACGCCGGTGCCCACCGCCACCCAAGAGACCACGTAGACCCCCAGCAGCGCAAAGACCCGCGGCGCGGGGAGCGTCGCGGGGAGCGGATTTCGCCCGAGCTTGCGCAGCACATAGTTCGCGACAGGCCTGAAGACGCGTGGGTGGAGTGCCACGAGCGCCGCCGGCACCACCGCCAGGACCGCGTACCGGGCCGGTTGTTCGTCGAGCGCGGGCATCGTGATGACGAAGTAGGCGCCCACGAGGACCGCGGCGGACAAAGCGAGGCCGAGCTCATAGATCATGCTCGCCACACACACACGGCGGCCCACGCCGAGCCGCTCGGCCATCATCACGCGCCCCACCACCATCAGCGCGTTGGTGGGTACGTAGCGGGCGAGTATCGACTTGCCCCACACCGCGCGCGCAGCGGTCCCGTCCAGGTGCGCACCCAGGCCGCGGATGATCGCTCGCCAGGCCTCCGCGTGGATCAGGTAGAAGAGCGCGACCCCGGCCGCGGCCAGGATCAGCCATGCCGGCCGGAAGCGCCAGTCGAAGTCCGGAAGCTGGTCCCACTGCGTGACCACGAAGCCGACCAGGAAGCTGAGCACCAGGACCACGAAGGCCCACCGAAGGCCGGCCCGCAGGCGGGGGCGGCGCGGGGCGCCCCGGCCCACCTCCGCCGCCGCGGCTCCGGCCCGCTCGAGAACGGTGCGCGATCGGCCGTCATCGTCTGTTGCTCCGCCCATGTGCTCCCCTCGGCTCCGTTCGGCGAGCCGCTGCAGCGCAGTCCAGCGTGCGCGCGAGAGACTGTACCCGTGGGCGAGCTGGAGCTGATCGCCGCGATCGAGCGGAGCCTCCGCGGGGCGGCGGGCCGCCTCCTTCGCGGGCCGGGCGACGATGCCGCGGTGGTCGCCGCGGAGCCCGTCTCCGTCACCTCGGTGGACACCGTCGTCGAGGGCGTGCACTTCGACCTGGGCACGCACTCGCACGCCGACGTCGGCCACAAGGCGCTCGCCGCCGCGCTGTCGGACCTGGCCGCGATGGGCGCCTCGGCCGGCGAGGCCTACGTCGCCCTGGTCGTGCCGGCGGCGACCGGCGAGGGCGAGGCGCTGTCGCTGGTCGAGGCCATGGAGGCGCTCGCCGAGCGAACCGGCGTCCAGCTCGCCGGCGGCGACGTGGTGGCGGGGCCGACGCTGACCGTCTCGGTCACGGTAACCGGGTGGGCGGGGGAAGCTTCGGGGCTGCTCTACCGCGACGGCGCATCAGCCGGCGACCTGCTCGGCGTGTCGGGCGAGCTCGGCGGTGCGGGCGCCGGGCTGCTGCTCCTCGAGGGGAAGGCGGGCACCCTCGGGCCACGCGAGCGTGAGGCGCTGCTCGCCCGCCATCGCCGCCCCGAGCCACGGCTCGCGCTCGGCCGGGCGCTTGCCGCCGCCGGCGCGTCAGCCGCCATCGACGTGAGCGACGGGGTGGCCACCGATGCCGGACACCTCGCGCGGGCGAGCGGCCTGGCGATCGACCTCCGACTGGCGGATCTGCCGCTCACGCCCGGCGTCGGGGTGGTGGCCCAGGCGACCGAACGCGATCCGGCCGAGCTCGCCGCCACGGCGGGCGAGGACTTCGAGCTCCTCTTCACGGCGCCGCAGGACCGCCGCGCCGCGATCGAGGAGGCGGCTCGCAGCGCCGGCGAGCGGATCACGTGGATCGGCGAGGCACGTGCCGGGGGTGGGCTACGCCTGCTGCGCGCCGACGGGTCCGAGGCGCAGCTGTCCGGCTACGAGCATTTGAGCGCCGACTAGGCGAACGCCGGCTTCGGCGCGGCCCCTGCGCGCGCTGAGCCCATCCCAAACCCGCGGCGGCGGCCGCTCTCCTCCGACCTCCTTCGGAGATATGGCAAGAAGTTTGCCTGTCAGCCAAACCGGAGCCATGAACTTGCCTCCTACGCAACCTTCTTGGTATTTCGCCCAGGCGCGGAGGAGGAACATTGGTATGCACGCGGCCCAGGGCGGCGCAAAGTGAACGACCGGCGTCAGCGCTTCAGCGCCGACTCGGTCCCGCCCAAGGACCCGGGCCCGGCGTACCCACCGGGACCGCGGACCGTCGGTGCCTGGTCCTCGACGGCCTCCTCCGGTTGCCCGCGCCGCGCCGCCACGACCTCCACTAGAGCGACCAGCGAGCCCAGGAGGACGCAGCCCACGATCGCGGTGAGCAGGTCGACCTGCCCGCCAGCCACGAGCAGGAAGAGGTACCACGCCGCCTCGAGCGGATCGAGGTCGAGCTGGAGCATGTAGAGGAGAGCGATGCAGGCGGGCAGCATGACGCCGCCCACGACGAGCAGCGCCCTTAGGCGCGCCGGCGCCGGTCCTCGAGCAAGCGCGGCGAGCGCCCACAGGTGCGCCGCCGGCACGAGCGCCAGCGCCGCCCACGGATTCAGAAACCACGCCACCAGCGCCGCGGCCGACGTGAACAGTGCGACCGCGCATCCGGCGCCCGGCGCCCCGGGATCGTCCGGCGCGCCTCCCCAGCGACTGAGCACCGGACGCAGGAAGATCCACGCGAGGACGGTCGCGGCGGCGACCGCGCCGAGGAGCGCCGCCGCCTGCGCATCGAGTGGCTCGACGGAGGGTGGCGGCGCCGCGTCCGACACGTTGGGCGCGAGCCCGGTCACCACCAGCAGGATCGCCGCCAGCAGCCCGATAGCGAACGGCACGATCCGTGCCAGCACCCATGCCACCCAGCTGGCCACCGGCTCGTTGCGCCGGCGCGCCCGCGCGAACGCGTCGACCGATGCGACCACGGCCGGCAGGATCAGGCTGAAGCTGAGGATGGCGGCGACCCATCCCGGCACCACGCTTCGCGAGAAGGTCAGGTACGAGGCCGGTCCGTGCTCCGGCACCTCGCCGGCGTCGAGGGCCGACAGGGTCTGAAGGGCGGCGCGCCCAAGGCCGCCGAGGCGGTCACGGTCGATCTCGTCGGAAGCGGTGTCGACAGGGAGCTGGCCGCTCCCCGAGAACCGAATCGCCTCGATTCCGCGGTCGAGGAACGTCCCCTGCGCGCCGATCCCGATCGGGAGCGCCAGGTGGGCGAACTGGGTCGGCACGCCGGCATGGCCGGGAACCTCCTCGAACTCCCGGCTCAGCGCATCGGTGGCCGTCCGCTCGAGGCCGATGCTTCCGCGCGACTCGTCGTTCGACCACGCGACGAGACGTGGGCCGGCGTCGGTGCTCGCGCCAAGGTCGGAAAGCACGAGGACCGCCTCCACCGACTCCCCATCGTCCGCCGTCTCCGCGAAGCGGCGGGCGCCGGCGTCCCCCAACGTCGAGCCGTCGAGCGACGCGAGCACGACGGTCTTCTGGGGAGCACGCCCCTCGAGCGCCGTGGCGAGCTCGAGCAGGCCCGCGGTGTCGGCCGCGCTTCCGGCCAGGTCGGGAGACCCGTCCGAATCGCGCGCAGCAGCCACGACGATGCGCTCGCGCTCGGTACCGATGCGGGTGCCGATCACGTTCTGGAGCTCGTGCCCTTCGGTGCTGAAGTCGTCCACCTGCACCTCGAAGCCGCGCTCCTCCAGGCCGGACGCGACCACCTCCGCCACCGCCGCGTTCCCCGACGTGCCGGGAGCGCGGTCGGGATGCTGGCGCGCGATCCGCTCGGCAACCTCGGCGGCCGAGTCCCCCTCGAAGAGCACGTCCGCAGCGAGGTCGAGCTCTAGCGGCGGCGGCTCCGCCTCGAGCGAGAACATCGCCAGCACGAGGGCCAGCAGCGCAGGCAGGAAGGCGGCGCGGTAGACACGGGGCTCGATCACTGGATCACGCGGGCGCCACCACGCCGCAACCTACAATCTTGCTGCAGGGCGCCGGCTTTCCAAGCCCACACCGTGACTCCAGGCTCAACCCGCATCCTCCTGGTGGACGACGAGCAGTCGATCCAGACGCTCCTCTCATACCCGCTGCGCAAGGAGGGCTACGAGGTGGTGGTGGCGCACGACGGGGAGGAAGCCCTGGACCGCGCGCGTGACCAGAGCTTCGATCTCGTGGTCCTGGACATCATGCTGCCGAAGCTCGATGGGTTCGAGGTATGCCGCGAGCTGCGTGCCCGCAGCTCGGTGCCGATCGTCATGCTCACCGCGAAGGATGAGGAGTTCGACACCGTACTCGGGCTCGAGCTCGGCGCCGACGACTACATCACCAAGCCGTTCTCCATGCGGGAGTTCCGGAGCAGGATCAAGGCGGTGCTCCGGCGGGCGGACCGGCTCGGCGCGCCTCACTCCGACGGATCGGACGCTCGGGCGCTGAAGCTCGACGGCCTCGAGATCGACTTCGCCAAGCGTGTAGTCGAGGTCCGCGGCGAGCCGATCAAGCTCACCTACGTCGAGTTCGAGGTGCTGTCGGTGCTGGCTCGCCATCCGGGGCACGTGTTCAGCCGCCGGATGCTCCTCGAGCGCATCTGGGGCGACGCCGCGTACCGGGACCCGCGGACGATCGACGTTCACATCCGCCACCTCCGCGAGAAGCTCGAGGAAAACCCGCGTGACCCCGAGTACCTGCTGACCGACCGCGGCTTCGGCTACCACTTCAGCGACCGATGACCGCCGAGCGGCTCGCCGCGGGGAGGCAAGCGCGACAGGGAGCCGGCGTTCGGTCGCTGACGAACAAGGTCGCGCTGCTCTTCGCGGGCGTGGTGCTGGTCGCGTTCGGGGTCGTCTACTTCTACATCGTCCCCCAGCTCCGGACGAACCTCGAGCAGCAGGTGATGGAGGAGCTCGCCACGGCGGCCGAGGACTCCGCGGGAGAGATCGAGGCGGTCATGGACACCGATGACCCGAGCCCGAACTTAGATCGCGCCATCCAGCGCGTCGCGGACGAGGTCGACGCGCGCGTGACCCTGCTCGGCGTCCAGAGCTCGGTGGAGGACCCGGGCGTGTTCTATGCGATCACCGACTCGAACGTCGACAGCCCCGGGGTGCTCGGCGACCGGTCGATGAGGAGGGACCCGACGGCGCCCGGCAGCGGCGGCTCCAGGCGCGAGTCCGCGCCTACAGACGGCCTCGGTCTTCCCGTTCCGGACGTGAGCCTCACCGTTGCCGACGCGGCGGTGGACCTCGAGACTGTCGAGACCGGTCTCGGTCGGAGCCGGGGCGAGCTGGTGGCGCAGGCCGCGGCGCCGCTCAGAGAGAGTCCGGTGGTCGATCCGGAGTGGGTGGCCGTCTACTCCCGGCCGCTCGCCGACGTGGACGAGGCTGTGGGCCTGATCCGGCGCCAGGTGCTGGTCGCCGGCGTGCTCGCCGTGATCGTGGCGCTCGCCGGCGGGTGGCTCGTCGCGCGCGCGGTGGCGCGCCGCGTGCGGCGGCTCGAGTCGGCTGCGCAGGAGTTCGCCGAGGGCAAGGCGGTCAGGCCGCTTCCGGTCGACTCCGAGGACGAGCTCGGTCAGCTCACGCGGGCGTTCAACGAGATGCAGGAGCAGCTGGCACGTGTGGACCGGTCACGGCGGGACTTCATCGCCAACGCGTCTCACGAGCTCCGCACTCCCATCTTCTCGCTCGGCGGCTTCGCGGAGCTGCTCCAGGATGAGGATCTCGACCCGGAGACGCGTGAGCGCTTCCTCGCCTCCATGCGTGAGCAGATCGATCGCCTTCAGCGGCTCGCCGCCGACCTGCTGGATCTCTCCCGGCTGGACGCGGGAGCGCTCGAGATCCACCTGCGGGATGCCGACGTGGCGGACGTGATCGAGTCCGTGGTGCACGAGTTCGCGCCGGTCACTGCCGCGCGCCACACGAGCCTCGCCGTCGACCTCCCGACCGGCGGGCTCGAGGCGCATTGCGACCCGGACCGCCTCGCGCAGATCGTGCGCATCCTGCTCGACAACGCCATCCGGCACAACCCGGAGGGCACTCCGGTCACGCTCAGCGCGCAGCGCTCGAACGGAGCGGTCGAGGTGTCGGTTGCCGACCGCGGCGATGGAATCGAGCCGGGGACCGGAGACAGGGTCTTCGAGCGCTTCTACACGGCCGACGCCGCTCGCGGGTCGGGGCTGGGTCTCGCAATCGCACGGGAGCTGGCGGAGCGGATGGGCGGGCGGATCGTGGTGCGCTCGGTTCCGGGGGACACGGTCTTCACGTTGACCCTGCCGGTCCCGCCCGACCGCAACGGCGGCGGCGCGCGGGACGGCGCCCTCGAGACCGCGGGTCGCAGCGTGACCGCGAGCGCTTGACGCCGAGCGCCCGAGCCGCCGTGACGGTGGTCGCGGTCGGCGCGCTCGTCGCCGGCTGCGACGGCGACTCGGGCGACTCGGCGCCGGCCGGCTCAGCGACCGTCGAGCGGAATCGCGTGGAGGTCGTCGAGCGGCAGGCGGGCGGGTTCGACGCCGCCGCGATCTACGACGCGGGGTCGGCCGGAGTGGTCACGGTCATCTCCGTCTTCGGCGGTCAGAGCCCGCTGACGGACCCCGGCGGCGGTGGCTCCGGTCTCGGCTCCGGGTTCGTCCTGGACGGACAGGGGCGCATCGCCACGAACGCCCACGTCGTGGCCACCGGCACCGGCGGGCGGCTCGAGGACGCAGAGGAGGTGTACGTCGAGTTCGGCGACGGCAACCGCGTTCCGGCCGAGATCGTGGGCACCGACCCCTTCGCCGACGTCGCGCTGTTGAAGATCGATCCCGCTGGGCTGTCGCTCGCTCCGCTGCAGCTCGGCTCGTCGTCGCAGCTCACGGTGGGCCAGCCGGTGGCGGCGATCGGGAGCCCTTTCGGCGAGCGCCAGTCCCTCTCGATCGGCGTCATCTCGGCCCTGAACCGCGACATCGAGTCGCTCACCAGATTTCAGATCGGCGACGCGATCCAGACCGACGCCGCGATCAACCAGGGCAACTCCGGAGGTCCGCTACTCGACGCACGCGGCCGGGTCCTCGGGATCAACGCCCAGATCCGCTCCGCAAGCGGCGGCGGCGTGGGCGTCGGGTTCGCGATCCCGGTCGACACCGTGCGACGTTCGCTCGAGCAGCTCGCGGAGGATGGGCAGGTCTCGTACGCATTCCTCGGCGTCACCTCCCAGGAGCTCTACCCGCAGCTCGCCGACCACCTCGGGATCGAGGCCGACAGCGGGGCCCTGGTGGTGGATGTAGTGCCGGGGAGTCCCGCTGAGGAGGCCGGCCTCGAGCCCGGCGACGGCACCACGCAGTTCCAGGGGCAGGCGGGCATTCCCGAAGGCGGCGACGCGATCGTGGCGGTCGAGGGCCGCGAGCTCGACCGCGACAGCACGCTCGCCGACCTCGTGGAGACCGAGCAGCCGGGGACGGAGGTGGAGCTGACCGTGGTGCGCGGCGACGAGGAGCGCGACGTCACGGTCACGCTCGCCGAACGTGAGCTCCGGCACGGCGCCAACTGATGAGCGGTTCGGGCTCCGCCCGGCACCCGGGCAGAAAGGAGCCCGCCGTCGGCGCGGAGCTCGTACGCGACCTCGCGCTCGCGCTGCGCGAGCGCGTACGGCCGCTGCTCGGCACCCTCGACGGGCGGGCCCATCGCCGCCGCTCCGAGGGCGCGGGCGACGTCACGTTCGCGATCGACGCCGCGGCGGAGGATTGCCTCAGCGAGCACCTGGCACGCCACGCGCCTGAGGTCGCCTTCTACTCGGAGGACCGCGGCCTGGTGCTGCCCGCCGGAGGTGGCGTGCCGGCCGCGGTACTCGTGGTCGACCCGATCGACGGCACGAGGCCGGCGCTCGCCGGGCTCGAGTCCTGCTGCGTGTCGGTCGCGGCGGCGCCCTACCGCGAGGGGGTGACGATGGGTGAGGTCACTGCGGCCTGCGTGGTGGAGATACCGTCGGGCGCCGTGTTCGTCGCTGAGCGGGGCACCGGCCTCCTCGAGGGAGGTCCCGCCCGCCTTTCGCAGACCGACGACCTCGGCCGCCTGTTCTGGACCTACGGCTTCCGCGGCCGGCCGGCCCGCGCAACGACCGAGGTCCTCGCCGAGATCATCGACGCGTCGTCGGTGACCGGCGCCACGTTCGACCTCGGCTCGGCCGCGTTCGACATGACCAGGGTCCTCACCGGCCAGCTCGACGCCTACGTAGAGCCGGGCCCCAGGATGATCGACGAGGTCCCGGGCATGCTCGACGAGTTTCGCCGCGTGGGTGGCGGCGCGGTGCTCAACAACTCCCCCTACGACCTGGCGGCGGCCCACCTCTGCCTGCTGGAGGGCGGCGCGGTGGTCACCGACGCGGCGGGCAAGGCACTCGCCGATCGCCCGCTGCTCGGATCGGACCACGAGCACCAGATGTCGGTCGTCGCCTGCTCCAATCAGGCCTTGCACGGGCTGATCCTGTCCGCCCTCGACAGGGGGATCGCCCGCCTTCGCCGACTTCGCGGCGGCGGGGACGGCGGATCCCGGGTTTAGCGCCACGGCTGGCGCGGAATGTGCATGCCGGGATGACCGATGTCAAGGACGGGACGCCGGTGGGGGCGCAGGCCGTACGGCTTGAGCTGCCCGCGCGGCCCGGTTACATCGTGCTCGCGCGGCTCGCGCTATCCGCGGTGTGCCGGCTGACTCCGCTCGAGGACGAGGACGTGGCCGATCTGAAACTCGCTATCACCGAGGCGGCCACCGCATTCGTCGGGGAGATCGACGAGGACGAGGCCGCCCGCGGGCTCGAGCCGGTGCCGGATCCGGCCGCGACGGAGGAGACGCTACGCTTCTCGTTACAGCTCCGTGAGACGGACCTCGTCGTCGAGGTGGCCTGCGACCGCGACATCGACATCGCGGAGGAGGAGCTGGAGCTGTCTCGCGCGATCATCAACGCGACCGTGGACGACTGCCAGTCGAGGCCCGGCTCGATCACCCTGGTCAAGCATCTCGCCGTGGCCTCCGAGTAGGCTCTCGCGCGGTCCGGGGCGGGCGCCGAAGGGCCGCAGCCACCGGGCCCGCATCGAGCTGACCAATGATCGATCCCCCGACCATCCCCACCCGCGTGTGGACGCAGGTCACTGACGACCGCGCTCCCGCGGACGTGGGATCCGTCGTCTAGGAGGCGCGCATGCTTCAACCGGTCCCGGTCGGGTCGAAGGAGCTCGCCGACTACACGCATCTGGTCGGCCGCCCGCTGACCCAGGAGATCCGCGACCTGGCGGAGGGCCTCAAGGGACTGCGCGTCCTCCACCTCTCGGCCACCGCGTTCGGAGGCGGGGTGTCGGAGATCCTCTACACGCTCGTCCCGCTGATGCGCGACGTGGGGATCGAAGCCGAGTGGCAGGTGATCATCGGCCGCGAGGAGTTCTTCAACGCCACCAAGCTGCTCCACAACGCGCTGCAGGGGAACCCACTCGACCTGAGCCCCGAGGAGTGGATGGTGTGGGAGCAGTACAACGAGGCGAACGCCCGCGAGCTCGAGGGGGGCTGGGACGTGGTGATCGTCCACGACCCGCAGCCGGCGGCGATTCGCGGCCACGTGAGCGAGAAGGCCGCCAATTGGATCTGGCGCTGCCACATCGACCTGTCGACGCCCCACCCGCCCACGATCCACCGGCTGGTGCCCGCTGCTCCAGGATTACGACGCGTCCGTGTACCACGTCGAGGACTACATCCCGGAGGGCCTGGCGTCGAACGGCAGGACCTACATCTGCCCCCCGGCGATCGACCCGCTGTCGCCGAAGAACATGCGCCTCTCGCCCGAGGACGCCGCCTTCGTGTGCGACCAGTTCGGGCTGGACGTCGACCGGCCGCTGATGTGCCAGGTGTCGCGCTTCGACCCCTGGAAGGACCCCATCGGCGTGATCGACGCCTACCGCAGGGTGACCGACGTGATGCCGGAGGTGCAGCTGGCCTTGGTGGGGTCGATGGCCACCGACGATCCCGAGGGCTGGACCTACTTCAACTCGACCATGGAGTACGCCGACGGCGACCCCGACATCCTGATCCTCAACAATCTGAACAACGTCGGTGCCATCGAGGTCAACGCCTTCCAATCACAGGCGGACGTCGTGATCCAGAAGTCGACCCGGGAGGGCTTCGGGCTCACCGTCTCGGAGGCGCTGTGGAAGGCGAGGCCCTTCGTCGGCGGCGACGTCGGGGGCATCCCGCTCCAGGTCCACGAAGGGTCGACCGGTTTTCTCGTCTCGACGCCGGAAGCCTGCGCCGACCGCTCGCTCGAGATCCTCCGCGAGCCGGAGCTCGGCATGCGCCTCGGCCGAACCGGCAAGGAGCATGTCCGCGTCAACTTCCTCATGCCGCGCCTGCTGCGCGACTGGCTGCGCATCTTCGGTGACCTGCGATGAGCGTCGAGGCCGCGCGCGTGGCGGCGGACACCCCGATCGTGCTCGTCTCGAATCGCGGGCCGGCCACGTTCGAACGCGACGAGTCCGGCGAGCTGGTGGCGCGGCGCGGCGGCGGCGGTCTGGTCACAGCGCTCAGCGGCCTGGTGAACCATCGCGACGCCCTCTGGGTGGCCTCCGCGATGAGCCCCGAGGACGCGGAGGCGAGCGCCTCTCACGGAGGGCGCAGCTTTCCGTGCGAGGTCGAGGGCACCGAGTACCAGATCCGGCTGGTGGAGTCGGACGCAACGGCGTACGAGCGCTTCTACAACGTCGTGGCGAACCCGCTGCTGTGGTTCATCCAGCATTACCTCTGGGACCTCTCGAACGCCCCGGACATCCGGCGCAACGAGGTCGAGGCCTACGAGGAGGGCTACGTGGCCGTGAACCGCGACCTGGCCGCGGCGGTGCTGGAGGAGATCGAGGGCCAGGACCCGGTGGTGATGCTCCACGACTACCACCTCTACACCGCCCCCCGAGAGATCCGGGCGGCGCGTCCGGATGCCTTCCTCCACCACTTCATCCACATCCCGTGGACGCAGCCGGACGCCTGGCGAGTGCTCCCGCGCGACATGCGCGAGGACATCTACGAGGGCCTCCTGTCGAACGACATCGTCGCCTTCCACACCCGCTCGTACCGGCGCAACTTCCTCCTCTGCTGCCGCGAGCTCTTCGACCTCGACGTGGACGAGAAGCTCGGTGTGGTGCGCTTCCGCGACCGCGAGGTGTGGGTCCGCGCCTACCCGCTCCCGATCTCGGCCGACACGTTCAGGCGCACCGCGGCCCGCGGCAGCGTCCACGAGTACGAGGAGGAGATCGTGCGTCGCCGGCGCGAGCACCTGATCCTGCGGGTCGACCGAGCCGACCTCTCGAAGAACGTCCTCCGCGGCTTCGCGGCGTTCGACCTCTTCCTCGACCAGCACCCCGACTTCCGCGAGGTCGTGACCTTCATCGCCCACCTCGTGCCGTCGCGCCAGGACGTTCCCGAGTACGTCGAGTACCTGGAGCGGATCGAGGCGCTCGTGGCGGTGGTCAACCATCGCCACGGCACGACCGACTGGATGCCGATCGACCTGAAGCTGCGCGAGAACCTCGAGGAGGCGATCGCCACCTACAAGCACTACGACCTCCTGATCGTCAACGCGATGTTCGACGGCATGAACCTGGTGGCGAAGGAGGGGCCGCTCGTCAACGAGCGCGACGGGGTCAGCCTCCTGTCGGAGAACACCGGCGCGCACGAGGAGCTCGGCGAGTTCGCGCTGTCGGTCAACCCCTTCGACATCCAGGAGCAGGCGGACGCGATCCACCGGGCGCTGACGATGTCCGCAGAGGAGCGCGCGTGGCGCGCGGAGGGACTGAACCGGATCGTGACGGCCCGCAACCCCGGCGACTGGGTCGACGACCAGCTCGCCGACATCGAGCGCAAGCGCGCGGGCCGGAAGCCGGCGCCGGTCTAGGGCTCTCACCCGCCGGGTTCGGTCCGCGTCGTCCGGGCAACGGCCGCACCGTGTCAACTGGCTGTTGTAGGACAACAGCCAGTTGGGACGCTTCCCGCGAACCCCGGGCCCGGAAGCGTCCCGCGTCCGCCCCCTACGTCACAGGAACTCGGGCGCGGCGCCTCCTCCTCCGCCCGACGAGCCGCCCGACGACATGGTCGGGGGCGGGGCTGGAGCGGGTGGCGGTGCGGGCGGCGGAGCGCTCGGGGCCGCAGCGGCCGGGGGCGCTGGAGGCTGCGGTGGCGCTGGAGGCTGCGGTGGGGCGGCGGGGGCGGGCACCTGAGGGACGGGTGCGGCGACCGGAGGCGACGCCACCGGTGTGGGCGCGGCCGAGTCCACCTCCGCCGTCTCCACGTCGTCCCCCCGGTTCCGAACGCGTCGCGCAGGCCGGCTCCCTCGGTCTGCGCTACGACGGTCCGCTCGTGGCGGACGGCGATTCGTGGCTCGGTGTCTCCGACCAGCGCGCGGGCCGGCTGGCCGGTCGAGGTCTCCGAGCGCCGGGTCGGCCGGCCGCAGGAACGTCTCGGTGCCCGGCGGCGGCGAGGGGGGTTCGTCGCCGCCGAGCACACCGAGACCGATCGTGACGCCGGCGGCGAGCAGAGCGGCCAACCGCCCGAGGTTGCCCCATCGCACCCGGTCGATCAGACCGGGCTGCCCGCTTACCCGCCGCAGCGCCATGTCGTCCCTAAGGCGTTAGACGACGGTTCTCGCCCCCCGGCGGGAGGCAGGGGCGCTGCTAAGGTCCGCGCCCGTGGCGCCGCTCTACGACCTGATGTTGATGCTCGACCCGAACGTGCCAGACGAGCGGCACGAGGAGATCGTGCGCGAGGTTCGCAGCGCGATCGAGGGGGACGGCCAGCTCGTGGGCTCCCACGACTGGGGCACCCGCCGGCTGGCCTACGAGATCGACCATCGCGGCGAGGCCGGCTACCACCTGTTTCAGTTCCACGCTCCGCGGGAGCTCCTGGAGCGCCTCGACCAGCGCCTCAAGATTATGGACGGGGTGTTGCGCTTCCGCGTCATCCGGCTCAAGCCGGGCTCGCCGCCGCCGCCGACCCCCGACCGGGAGTCACCGCGGCGCCGCGAGGGGGCGGACGAGCCGAACGTTGCTGCATCTCGCGCCGCGGCCGACGCCCCGCCCGCCGAGCGCTAGCGCCGCCCGTCGGCGACCGGTAGCGCCGCGTTTCGTGATGCCAATGCGACGTCTGCGCCCGGCGTGCGGAAACCCACCTACTTTCCCGCAACTTTGGGCCTGACCCGGGCGGTTCCAGGGGATCGCGGCTGTAGTCTCGGACGACCGATCCCACGTACCGCCCTCGCACGAAGGAGCAACCAGCCACATGGCCGCGACAAACATCAACAGGGTCGTCCTGACCGGGAACCTGACCCGCGATCCCGAGCTTCGGAACACGCCGAGCGGGACGTCGGTCTGCAGCCTTCGGGTGGCATGCAACACCCGCCGCAAGGACGCGTCCGGCAACTGGGTCGACAAGCCCAACTACTTCGACGTCACGGTCTGGGGAGCCCAGGGTGAGAACTGCGCCACCTACCTCCAGAAGGGCCGTCCCGTGGCCATCGACGGGCGCCTCGAATGGCGCGAATGGGAGGACAAGCAGGGCCAGAAGCGGCAGTCGGTGGATATCATTGCCGACTCGGTGCAGTTCCTCGGCTCGCGCGAGGGCGGCGAGAACGGCGGTAGCGGGCGGTTCACCCCGCAGACCGACGTCCCGGCCGACACGAGCGACTTCCAGTCGGCGCCCGCTACGACGGGCGGCGGGCCCGGTGACGACGACATTCCCTTCTAACTACGAGATGAGGCAGGACGCGAAGACCAAGCTGGTCAAGGAAGCAGGCGCCAAGGCATGGTCGGCCATGTCGAGGGTCGATGACACAGACCAGCGCCGGTTTGCAGTGTCCTGAATAGGAGCAGATGGCAAAGGCGCGTGGAGGAAGACAGCAGCAGTCGCGGCGGCGTGACCGACGGGGTCCCGGCGGCGGGCCGGCGGAAGCCGTGCCCGTTCTGCCGGGACAAGGTCGACGTCGTCGACTACAAGGACTTCCCCTCGCTGCGGCGCGCGATGAGCGAGAAGGGCAAGATCCGCTCCGCGCGCATCACCGGGGCGTGCCGGCGACACCAGGCCCAGCTCGCGACCGCGATCAAGCGCGCTCGCGAGCTCGGCCTCGTTCCGTACGTCTCGGAGCGCTGACCGGCGGTTCGGCGGCGAAGGCGATGGCTCAGGCGATCCTCCTCCAACCGGTCGAGACGCTCGGCGAGCGGGGCGACGTCATCGACGTCTCCTCGGGCTACCTGCGCAACTACCTGATCCCGCGCAAGCTCGCTCAACCGGCCACCAAGGCCAGCATCGCCGAGTCGGAGCGGCGCGCCGAGGCGGCCGAGCGGGCGGCACAGGAGCAGTCGAAGAGGGCCGACGAGAACGCCGCGCTACTCCGAAAGACCGTCCTCACGATCCCGCAGCCGGCCGGAGGCGACGGCAGGCTTTACGGCTCGGTGACGCCGAGGGACATCGTTGACGCGATCGAGCAGGCACGCGGTCTGCGTATCGACCGTCGGAAGGTCCAGCTCGAGGAGCCGATCCGGGCGACCGGGACGCACATGGTCACGGTCGAGCTCGCCGGCGGCGTCACGGCCGAAGTCAAGACCATCGTCACGGCGGCGTAGCGACGTGACCGGCCCCGCGATTCCGCCCCGGCGGATGGCGCGGGGAACGCCCCCGGCGAGGCACCGCTAGGTGTCGGTCACCGCCCCCCGATCCGGGACGGGCTTCCGCCTCACAACGTCGAGGCCGAGGCCTCGGTGCTCGGTTCGATCCTGATCACCGAGCAGGCGCTCGACGCGATCCTCGTCGACGCCGACGCCCGGCTCACCGCCGAGGACTTCTACCGTGACCGCCACGCGCTGATCTTCCGCGCGATGCTGCGCCTGAAGGAGAAGCCGAGCCCCGAGCCGGTCGACGCCCTCACGGTCTGCGAGGAGCTGAACCGGGCCGGCGAGCTCGAGGAGGCGGGCGGCGAGGCGTACGTGCAGTCGCTTCCCACCCCGGTCCCCACACCGGGCCACGCGCGCCAGTACGCCCGCATCGTCAAGGAGCACTCGCTGATGCGGAGGCTGCTCGATACCGCGCGCACGATCCAGGAGGACGTCCTCGCCTTCTCCGGAAACCCGTTCGAGCTGGTCGAGCGCGCCGAGACGGCGCTCTTCAAGGTGGCCCACGCGGAGCACGCCGGCGACGTCCGCGCGATCGACGACATCCTTCACCAGGAGCTCGACCGGCTCGAGGAGATCTCCCGCGACGGCCTCGAGGTGCGCGGCACGCCGTCGGGGTTCAAGGACCTCGACCAGCGAACCGGCGGCTTCCAGCCCGGCAACCTCGTGGTGATCGCGGCGCGACCCTCGATGGGCAAGTCGGCGCTCGCGACGAACATCGCCGAGAACGCCGCGGTGAGGTTCGACAAGCCGGTGGTGCTGTTCTCGCTCGAGATGTCGGAGAACGAGCTGGCGCAGCGCTTCATCGCCTCGCAGGCGAAGCTGTCGAGCGACGAGCTCCGGAAGGGTCGCGTCCGCGAGGAGCGCTGGCCCAAGATCATCCGCGCGACCGAGAAGCTCGCGAAGTCGCCGCTGTTCGTGGACGACTCGAGCGACCTCGGCATCCACGAGCTGCGCGCGAAGGCCAGGCGGCTCCACGGGCGCCACCCGCTCGGCCTGATCATCGTCGACTACCTCCAGCTGATGCGCCCGGACGACACGACGCAAAACCGAGTCGAGCAGATTGGGCAGATGAGCCGCGGGCTGAAGATCCTCGCCCGCGAGCTGCACGTCCCGGTGATCGCGGTGTCGCAGCTTTCCCGGGCGGTCGAGCAGCGCCCCGACAAGCGGCCGATCCTGTCCGACCTTCGCGAGAGCGGGCAGATCGAGCAGGACGCGGACCTCGTCATCTTCATCTACCGCGAGGATCGCTACGACGACGAGTCGGAGCGGCAGGGCGAGGCGGACCTGATCGTCGCCAAGCACCGAAACGGGCCGGTGGGAACCGAGACGGTGGTCTTCCTCGACACCTACCCGAAGTTCGCCGACAAGGCGCCGGATCACGTGTCGGGCACTTCTCCGATCGCCGGCAACGGCGCCGGATAGCGGCGGGGCGCCGGAATGCGCGACGACTTCTGCCCGGAGGGCCGCTGCGACGGCTCCGGCTGGCTCCTCGGCGAGGACGGCGAGGCCCGGCCCTGCTCCTGCCGCCCGGCCAGGATCAGCCGGCTGAGGACGCGCCCGATGGGGTCGGGGGTACCCAAGCGCTTCCTGCGCGAGGCCTCGTTCGACCGCAACCCCGTGCGCGACATCGACCCGCTCGTGCTCGACGACATCCGCCGCTTCACGCGCAACATTGCCGACAACATCGCCGAGGGACGGGGACGCTGGTTCTACGGCGACGTGGGCACCGGCAAGACGATGCTGGCGATGCTGGTCTCCAGGGCGGCGCTCGACGCCGGGTCGAGCGTGGCCATCTACTCGGTTCCGCGGCTGCTCGCCGAGATCAAGGAGACGTACGAGGCAGAGCTCGAAGGGCTCGTACATGGACCTGTTCCGGCGGCTCTGCAGCGTCGACCTGCTGCACCTGGACGACCTCGGCGCCGAGCGCCGGACCGAGTGGGTGCTGGAGCAGCTGTACTCGATCGTCAACGAGCGCTGGCAGGACGAGCGATCGATCGTGGTGACCACCAACCTCGACCTGGACGAGCTGCGCGAGCAGGTGGGCTGCGCACCGTGTCGCGGCTGATGGAGATCTGCGGCGACCCGATCCCGATCATGGGGCCCGACAGGCGCATGCTGTCCTCGCCGTAGCGGCGGGGCAGGTGCGCTGGGCCCGACACTAGACTCGACTGCATGCCCGGGCTAGCGATCGTCGGCGCCCAGTGGGGCGACGAGGGCAAGGGGAAGATCACCGACCTGGTGGCCGAGCGGGCCGACGTGGTCATCCGCTTCCAGGGCGGCAACAACGCCGGACACACGATCGTCCGCGGCGGCGACGTGTTCAAGCTTCACCTGATCCCCTCGGGCATCCTCCATCCGGGGAAGCTGTGCGTGGTCGGCAACGGCGTCGTAATCGACCCGCAGGTCATGACCGACGAGCTCGACGGCCTGCGGCGGCGGAGGGTGGACGTCGCCGGCCTGCGCATCTCGGCCAACGCGCACCTGATCATGCCTTACCACAAGGTGCTCGACCACGCCGGCGAGGCGAAGCTGGGCAAGCTCGAGATCGGCACCACCCGGCGCGGGATCGGGCCATGCTACGCGGACAAGGCAGCCCGCCTGGGGATCCGCATGCAGGACCTGCTCGACGAGAAGATCCTGAAGCAGAAGATCTTCGCGGCGATGGAGCCGAAGCGTCAGCTCCTGCGCCCGTTCGAGAAGGAGCCGGAGCTCGACCTCCACACGATGACCGAGGCCTACCGGATCCTCGGCCACCGGCTCGAGCCGTACATCGCCGACACCCAGCGGATCGCCTGGGACGCCCTCGACCAGGACCGCCTGGTGGTGTTCGAGGGGGCGCAGGGCGCCCTGCTCGATATCGACCACGGCACGTACCCCTTCGTCACTTCGTCGAATCCGGTGGCCGGCGCCGCGTGCGTCGGGGCCGGCGTCGGGCCGAAGGACATCACCGCGGTGTGGGGCGTCGCCAAGGCCTACGTGACACGTGTGGGCTCGGGGCCGTTCCCGACCGAGCTTCACGACGACGTGGCGGACAGGATCCGTGAGCGCGGCGGTGAGTTCGGCACCACCACCGGGCGCGCCAGGCGCTGTGGCTGGATGGATCTTGTGGGGCTCCGCTACGCCGCGCGCGTCAACGGGCTCACCGGTCTCGCGATCACCAAGCTCGACGTGCTGGCCGGCATCGACACCCTGTGCGTGGCCACGCGGTACCTCGGCCCCGAGGGTGCCGAGTTCGACCACTTCCCCTAC
This sequence comes from uncultured Thermoleophilaceae bacterium, assembly GCA_963808955.1. Taxonomy (GTDB): domain Bacteria; phylum Actinomycetota; class Thermoleophilia; order Solirubrobacterales; family Thermoleophilaceae; genus CAWEHQ01. The sequence continues at coordinate 73,352 of CAWEHQ010000006.1, forward strand.
CACCAGTCGATCGTCCACAAGGCGCGCGGCGCCTACGAGGAGGTGCCGGGCTGGTCGGAGGACATCGGCGACGCCCGGCGGCTCGAGGATCTGCCGGCCGAGGCGCGCGACTACCTCGACCTCGTCAGCGACTTCGTCGGCGTGCCGGTGGTACTTGTCGGCGTGGGACCCGCGCGCGATCAGGTGATCTGGACCGAGGCTGCGAAACGGCACGAGCCGGTGGGCGCGTAGCCACCGCGTGCGGTGACGCTGCCGCGCCTGGTAGAAGTTCGCATCATGACGACAGAGGAACGTCGCGGCCCGGACCAGCAGGGCTCCCCACTGCCAATGCCGGAGGCGCCGGCTCAGACCCCCGCTCAACCCACCCAGCCCACGACGTCGCCCGCCGCTCCTGGCGGCGAGCCACTCGCCATCAAGCGCAGCGTGATCCGGGTGCTCGGGTTCGGCGTCCTCAGCTTCGGGCTCTACACCTTCTACTGGTTCTACGCGACGCGTAAGGAGGTCTCGCGCGAGCTCGGAACGGACGACGACGCCGCGCTGCAGACAGCGGGCCTGCTGGTCCCCGTCCTGAACTGGGTGATCACCTACTGGCTGTGGCGCGACATCAATCGCCTTCGCGCGCGTGTGGGGCTGCCGGAGTTCTCGATCCCGCTCTACCTCGTCCTGTCCATCCTGGGGCTGATGGTGATCTTCTACGCCCTGGTGGTCTCCCACCTGAACGAGTACTGGGACCAGCGCACCGGCGGGCGTGCCACGGACACCGTGATCACGCGTAACGAGAAGCTCGTCGTCGCAGCCGGAGCGCTCTTGTGGGTGCTGTGGGCCGTGTCGATCGCCGTGGTCATCGCGGTCGCCGCGAGCTGAGCCGCCGGCGCCCGCGCGGACACGGAGTCGGTCAGGCGCGCACGACGCGCGTGTCCACGAGCATGTCGTGCAGGGCGCGGTTCTCCTCGTCCCAAACCGGCCAGAGCAGGTCCACGAGCGTGGGGATCCATGCGAGCAGCGCGCCGACCACGCCGAAGAGCAGGAACTTGGCTCCGACCTCACGGACGGCGGCCGACGCAAACGTACTCGGCTCCCCGCTCATTCGGACCACCCGGACCCCGAAGAGCTGCTTCCCCCAGGTCTGCCCGTTGCGCGCACCCTGCCTCCGCATCGTGAGTGGCGCGTAGAGCAGCGCAGTAACGAAGAGGGTCGCGATCACCGTGAGCAGCGAGAGCACCACCGCGAGGAGCCCCACGAGGACGCCGGTGCCGTCATCGTCGAACGAGACCCCGCCGACCGCTGCCACAAGCGCAAAGATGCCGCCCTGCGACGAGCAGCGCCGGGAGCGCGACGAGCGCCGCGTCTACGAGCGACGCCCCGGCCCGGCTCCACCAGCCGGCAAGCTCCCCGGGCACTGCCCGCGCGGGGATCGGGCGGTGCCAGCCACCGGGCGGGATCGGCCCCTCATAGGGCGCCGGCGGGGAGGCCGGCTCGGGGTGGGGGTGGGACTCCATCGCAGGCACCCTAGACGGGCGCCGGCCCTCCGGCTGGTCGAGGCATCGCCGAGGCTTCGGGTAGGTTCCGCGCCAACCGACCGGGAGGACGAGTGACCGAGGGCCAGCCGCCACGCCAGGATCCGCAGTCGCCGCAGTCGCCGCAGTCGCCGCAGAGCCCCGCTCCTCCGCCGGGTCCGGCGCCCGGCCCCCAGAGCCCCCCGCCGGGTCCAACAACGCAACCGTATGCGCCGCCGCCGGGTCAGACACCCTCGAACGGTATGGCGATCGCCGCGCTCGTGATCGGGATTCTCGGCGTCCTCTTTGGAGCGTTTCTTGGCTGGCTAGTCATCACGATTCCGATTGCGATCGTGCTCGGAATCCTCGCCATCGTCTTCGCCGTCGTCGGGCGTCGCACGGGCAATGGGCCGTAGCGGCATGGCCACAACCGGACTGGTACTGGGGGTCGTGTCGATCATCACCTCGCCTGCTCTGGGTGGCGCTGATCGTGGCCATCATCGACGACGTCGACAACGACGTCGACTATCAACACGGACGAGTTCGACGAGCAGCTAGAGGAGTTGGAGCAGCAGGGGCAGTAGCGGCGAGCGATGGCCCTCAGCTCGAGCTCAGCACGGCACCACAGCCTGCGAGCCCGAAGAAGAGGATCCAGAGCAGCAGGAAGCCGATACCGACCCAGCCGAGGACGATGCCGGCGGTGGCCATCCCGCGTCCCTGCTGCCACCCGCCCGACTGGTCGATCTGACTCTTCGCGACCATTCCGAAGATCAGCGCGAGGATCGATCCGATCCAGTAGACCCACACGATGCCGAGAACGAGCGAGGCCACCGCGAAGCCGTTGGTCTTCCGCTGTACATAGGGTGTCTGGTAGCCCTGCGGCGGATAGCCGTACCCGTACGCCTGCTGGCCGGGTACCTGCGGCGGACCCGGCGCGCCCGCCGGCGGCGGCGCCTGCGGAGAAGGGGGCGGTTCGGGCTGCTCGGGCAGCCGGCGGGTGGGCTGATCTCCCGGCGGTGGCTCGTGTGACTCGCTCACACGCGAAAGACTAGGCGGGTTCGGGCAGCACCAACTGCTCGCCCTGGCGTAGGAACCTGAGCCCGAGCGCGAGCGCACCGAGTAGCGCGGTGACCGCCAGCGTGATCTGCACCCCCAGCAGCCCCTCGCGCGTCCAGTAGACGTCCTCGAGCTCGAGCAGGAGCGCGGACTCGTCGAGCGTCAGGCCCATCCCCGCGCCGAACGCCAGGGCGAGCTTCGGCTCCACGCGCTCGTCACGGCTCACGAGCCCCGCCGCGCCCGACACGAACGCGAGCACGATGCCCGGCACGAAGTGGTGGATGTGGCGCCCACCGACCCGCATGTTTCGGAACGGTCCCACGCTGCGCCGGCTGGCGTAGGAGCAGCGCAACGCCGCGTGCTCCGAGGAAGCTCGCGACGAAGGCGGAGAGGAGGTTGAACATCGCGTTCTCGCGCGACGAGACCTGCTGGTAGCCGACGACGGCGGCCTCGACGGTCTCGGTAACCGCCTCCTCGGCCGCCTGTAGCAGGTCGGTGCCCGCCCTCGGCGTCGGGGCGGAGCCGCGGCGCCAAACGCGCCCGACCTCTGTGACCGCGACGGCGACCGTCGTTGCAGCTGCCAACACCCCCATCGCGAGCGTCCGGCGATCGCCCACGCTCAGCCCGCTGCGTCGCCGACGGAGCGACGGCGCCGCGGCATCCGCAATCGCGGCCGCCGAGCGGCCGGCGCGCGAGACCCGACCCGTGGAGGGGTACGACCGCGTCAGCCCCATCGCTCCACCAAGTCGTCGTCCGGCACGATGCGGATCTCGCGTGAAGGCACTCCTGCCACCACGGCCCGCGCCGGGACGTCGCGGACCACGACGGCGCCGGCGGCGACGAACGCCTCCTCGCCGACCTCGACGCCGGGGAGCAGCACCGCCGCGCCGCCGACGCGGCAGGCACGCCGAAGGAACGGTCCGCGCAGTTCGTCATCCGGCCCATGCCGGCCCATCGTGTCGTCGTTCAAGGTCGTCACGCCCGGCGCAACGAAGACGTCGTCCTCGACGAGGGTCCCGGCAGTGAGGTAGCAGCCGGTCTGGACCTTGACCCGCTGGCCGATGGTCACGTCGTTGTCGACGGCGGTACCCCGGCCGATCGCCGAACCCTCGCCCACCACGGCGCGCTCACGCACGTGCGCCTGGTCGCCGATCACGGCCCCGTCCTCGATCCGGGCGCCCACGAGCACCACTGCTCCGGCGCAGATAGTGGCGCCTGAGCCGACCCGCAACGGCTGCTGCCGGCCCGACGACGCGCGCGACCGCGGGCCGAGCGCGACCGGCTTCCCAAGCACCGCTCCGTCCTGGATTCGTACGCCCTCGCCGACGACCGTGCCGGGGTGGATCACGACGTGGCCGCCCAGCTCGACGTCGCCCGGTAGCTCCACCCCCGCGCCGAGGAGCAGGCCGGGCGCGCGGTCGGACGGCCGCAGCCCATGCGGCGCGGCGGGCGCGACCCCGTCGGCAGCCACTAGACCGCCGCGGCTCGCGACGTGCGTTCGAGTGACTCCTCGAGCGCCTCGAGCACGCGGACGACCCGGACACCGTCGGCGGCGCCCGACCGGGGCTCGGCGCCGTCACGGACCCGGTCGATGAAGTGGCGGCACTCGATCCGCAGCGGTTCCTCGTTCGACGTGCGCGGGCTCCAGATGTCGCCCGAGCGCTGGATGTACTCGCCGAACGACGAGAAGTCCTGGTCGAAGCCCTTGTCGTACACCGTTACCTTGCGCTCGAGCTCCATGTCGTCGAAGGTGGCCATCCGCTTGGAGCCCACCACCGTGAACCGTCGCTCCTTGTGGGGGTCGAGCCACGACAGGTGCAGGTGCGCGACGAGGCCGGATGGGAACCGCAGATAGCAGAACACGACGTCCTCGACGCCCGCCTGCATGAAACACTGGCCGCGGGCCTCGACCTCCGCCGGCTCCTCCTCGGCAAGGTGGAGCACCACCGACACGTCGTGCGCGCCGAGGCTCCAGAGCGCATTCTCGTCGGAGCGGAGCTTCCCAAGGTTGAGCCGATTCGAGTAGACGTAGTGGATCCGCCCGAGCTCCCCGCTCGCCGTGATCTCCTTGAGCTTCTCCACCCCCGGGTGGTACTCGAGCAGGTGGCCGGCCATCAGCACGACGCCGGCGTCGGCCGCCGCATCGGCAACCCGCTCGGCCTGCGCCGCGGACTGCGCGAGCGGCTTCTCGACGAAGCAGTGCTTGCCGGCGGCCAGGGCCCGGAGCGCGAGGTCCGCGTGGCTCGACACGTGGGTGGCCACCACGACCGCGTCGAGGTCGCCGTCCGACAGCAGGTCGCCGACGTCAGCGGTGGTGCGGGCGCCGGGAAACTCGTGCGCCCAGCGCTCGCGCGCGGCTTCTGCCGTGTCGCAGATCCAGCGGAGCTCGCAGTCCGCCAGCCGGTCGAAGTTGCGGGCGAGGTTCGGTCCCCAATAGCCGAGCCCCACCACCCCGACCCGGACCGGAGCGGTCACAGCCGTACGAGATGCTCGGCGTGGAGCCCCCGGGTCGCCCCGCGGAAGTCCACCACCAGCGGCGCCCGGTCGACTATCCGTTGCAGATCGACCCCCGGGTGGGCTGTGACGATCACCGCGGCGTCAGACCCCTCGAGGGCCGCGTCGAGCGACTCGGAGCTGAGCCGCGGGTCCATGAGCTCCGGCACGTGGTCGTCGTGGTAGATCAGCTCCGCCCCCAGCTCGTCGAGGAGCTGCAAGATCTTGAGCCCGGGCGACTCTCGCAGGTCGCCGACGCCGGCCTTGTAGGAGACGCCCACGATCGCGACGCGGGATCCGCGCACCGGCTTCGAGTGCTCGTTGAGCGCGCGAGTGAGCTTCTCCACGCAGAAGTAGGGCATGCGCTGGTTGACCTCGCCCGCCAGCTCGATGAATTCTGTGGGCGTGTCGTACTCGCGCGCGCGCCAGGAGAGGTAGAAGGGATCGACCGGAAGGCAGTGCCCGCCCATCCCGGGCCCGGGGTCGAACCGCATGAAGCCGTACGGCTTCGTCGCGGCCGCCTCGACGACCTCCCAGACGTCGATCTCCATCCGGTCGCAGAGCATGGCCAGCTCGTTGACGAGGGCGATGTTGACCGAGCGGAACACGTTCTCGAGCAGCTTCGACAGCTCGGCGGACTCGAGACTCGACAGCGGCACCACGTGGTCGCAGATCTCCTCGTACAGCGATACCGCCCGTGCCAGGCATGACTCCGTGTAGCCGCCGACGAGCCTCGGGGTCGTGCGCATCGTGTAGTCGGTGCGGCCGGGGTCCACTCGCTCGGGGGAGAAGGCAACGTGGAAGTCCGCGCCCGGCAGCGAGGCCCGACTCCTCGAGCAGCGGCACCAGCCGCTCACGCGTCGTGCCCGGGTAGGTGGTGGACTCAAGCACCACGAGCTGCCCCTTCTGGAGGACGCCGGCGAGCGCCGTGCCGGCCGAAACGAGCGGGGCGAGGTCGGGTTCGCGATTCCGCGTCAGCGGGGTCGGGACCGCGATCGCCACGGCGTCGGCGGCGGCGAGGTCGGCGATCCGGCTGGTGGGATGGAGACGGTCCGCGATCGCGAGGATGCGCTCCGAGGACACGTCCTCCACGTAGCTCTCGCCGCGCGCCGTGGCGTCGACCCGGAGCGGGTCCACGTCGAAGCCGATCGCCTCGTGGCCCTGCTCGCAGAAGGCCGCCGCCAGCGGCAGTCCCACGTATCCCAGCCCCATGATTCCGACTTTCATGGCCGCGTAGTGTAGGAGGAGACCACGTCGCGAATTCGCTCTCCCGCGCGCCCCCCGCCGTAGACGTCGGGCGGAGGCTCCGGCGGTCGGGCGCGTTCCAGCGCGGCGAGGGCGGCCTCGCGGTCGAGGTCCACGAGCACGTTCCAGCCCGCCTCGACCGTTTCCACCCACTCCGTCGTGTCGCGCAGGGTGACGCAGGGCACCTCCAAGACGAGCGCCTCCTTCTGGACGCCGCCCGAGTCCGTCAGGATCGCCCGCGCGTGTCTGGCGAGCGTCAGGAAGTCGAGGTAGCCGAGCGGCGGCGTGAGCTCGAGGTGAGCGGAGCGCTCCAGCCGGGTCAGGAGCCCCGCCCCCTCGAGCCGGACCCTGGTGCGGGGGTGAAGCGGCAGGACGGTGCGCTCGGGGAGCGCTTCGAGGAGCTCGACAAGGCGCTCGAGCCGCTCCGGCACGTCTACGTTGCCCGCGCGATGGACGGTGACGAGCAGGTACTTGCCCGGCTCGAGTCCGTGTTCCTCCAGCGCCCGTGAGCGCCGCTCGGCGATCTCGCGCGCCGCGATTGAGACGTCGGCCATGACGTCGCCGACGAGGTGGGCCTCGCCCGCCGCCGCCTCCCGCTCGAGGTTCGCCATCGCGGTGGTCGTCGAGCACAGAAGCAGGTCGCTCGCGTGGTCGGTGAGCACGCGGTTCAGCTCCTCGGGCATGCGCCGGTCGAACGACCTCATCCCGGCCTCCACGTGGGCCACCGGGACGCCGACCTGCGCGCCGCAGAGCGCTCCCGCGAGAGTCGAGTTCGTGTCGCCGTAGACGAGCACGAGGTCCGCCGCCGCGCTGCGAAGCTCAGGCTCGAGGGCGGCCAGCTGCCGCGCGGTCTGCGCCGCGTTGGTGCCCGATCCGATGCCCAGCTCCCGATCCGGAGGAGGCACGTCGAGCTCCTCGAAGAAGACTCGCGACAGCTCGTCGTCGTAGTGCTGCCCGGTGTGGATGAGCAGCTCGTCGTGGCGCTCGCGGAGGAGCCGCGAGACGCCGGCGGCCTTGATGAACTGCGGCCGGTTGCCGATTACGGTCACGATGCGCAAGAACGGAACTCCAGCAGGCGGTGGGCCGCTTATCTTCGCGGCAAGGGCGGCTGGTCTCCTATCGGGCGGGGCGACTCGGGTGGCATCCGCCGCAGTCGGCGTAGTTCGGCACGCCACCTGGTACGCGAGCTACCTGATCGACGGGCGGCGCGGGACGCGCCGCTGACGCGCGCGCGCTACGCGAGCGCGTCCGATATGTGCGCCCGGAGGGCCTTGGCCGCCTCCAGCGTGCGCTCCCCTGGGCCCGGCAGCTCGCGCCCCTCGATCCCCGCGACCGACTGCACCTCGCGCGTGGTGGACGCGAGGAACGCCTCGCTGCGCGTCGGCGAGGTCGTCGGGCGTCGTGTGCCGCTCATCGACCTCGACGAGCTGCAGCACCCGGTCGCGTGTGATCGACGCGAGGATGTGGTCGTCGAGCGGGGGCGTCACGAGCGTGCCCTGCGGATCGACCCAGAAGATCGACGCCGTCGGCGCCTCCAGCACGCGCCCGTGCGGCGTGACCATCAGGGCCTCGTCGAATCCACGCTCGTGAGCGAGCCGGGTGCACAGCATGTTCGCCGCGTACGAGAGCGACTTGATCCCGTCGAGGACCCGCGTGGGCGCGTACGTGACGATGCCGAGCCGGGGGCGCTCGGGCCCCGGCGGCACCGGCTCGGTGAACAGCAGCCGGCGCCCGCCGCGAGTGAGCACGATCCGTAGGCAGCCGTCGAAGTCCGCGCCGCCGCGTGCATCGAGCAGCTCGTCGACCTCGCGCTCGAGCTCGGCCTTCGGGGCTCCGCCCTCGAGCCGCAGTCCGGCGGCCGAGCGCTCCAGCCGGTCGAGGTGCTCGCCGAGCGCGAACGGACGGCCGTCGTAGACGCGGACCACCTCGAACGCACCGTAGCCGCGCAGGAGGCCCTCGTCCGTTGCGGGTACGGTGGCATCGGCGGAGGCCACGAGCCGGCCGTCGACGCTGGCCAGCTCGGCGGTCGTCGCGGGTGGGCCGACGCTGGTCACGGCGGCTCATCCTCGCACAGGGCCGCGGCTAGGCGGACCTGCGCATCCTCCAGACCTCTCGCTGGTGCCGGTTCCTCGGGCCGGGCGGCGAGATCGGGCGACGCTCCTCGATCCGGAACCCCGGCATCGAGCGTGCCACGACCTCCGTGATCGTGTCGCGGTTGCCCATGTAGATCGTCTCTCCGAACCGCGAGCGGGTGTAGGGATGGATGCCGTGCGGCGCCGCGCGGTGTCGTGCCCCGAGTCTGCGAAGTTGAACTCGATGTAGACGGCGTCGGCGGCGGCGTTCGCGACCAGCCCGAGCGTGCGCTCGTAGTCCGGGAAGTAGTGCAGTGCGCCGAAGAGGACGGCCGTGTCGAACCGCTCCAGCGTCGGCAGCACCTCGAGGGCGTCGCCCAGGCGGATGTCGACGCCTGCGTCGAGCTGCGAGTGTCGCTTCAGGGTGTTCCGGAGCTCGAGGGCCTTCGCGTACCGGCGCGGGTCTCGCTCGACGCCCACCACCTCCGCGGCTCCGCGCTGCTTCAGGAGCAGGGAGATCACCCCCGTCGCGCAGCAGACGTCCAGGACCCGCTTTCCCTCGACGTCGCGATCGAGGACCGCGTCGCTCTTCTCGCTCGCCTCACTCGGGCCCTCGGTCTCCACCGGTCCGAGGCTCACGCGCTGGTACCACCGGTGAGGCCGCAACCCCACCTCGTCGTTCACCAATCGCTCGAGAGCTTCCTCCGCGTCGGCGACGACCCGATCCTCGACGCCGGGCACGTGCTGTGGCGTGGACGCCTCCATGCTCTGCTCGTAGGCACGCCGCTTGGCGGGCGAGAGCACGAGGCCGCTCTCCCACCGGATCTTCGAGCCGCGATTGCGGTTCCAGTCCCTGAGGCTCGGCTTGAGCTGGACTCGGAACGCGTCGACGTCGCCCGCCGCGAGCTCCCTGGCGGCCGCGACGACGCGCTCCGCCTCGTCGGCGTACGCGAGCGTGAACCCCTCGATGACCGGCGTGACGCCCCAGTCGACGGCGTTCCGGAGGTGCCGGCGGACGGAATCCTGGTACGCGCGCCAGAAGCGGTCGACGGTCTCCGCGTCGTACGCGCCGCCGCGAAGCTTCCGGGCCTCCAGGCCGATGTGGTACATCCCGTCCTCACGGGGGATGCCGGCGGCCTCGAACGCACCCCGGTAGAAGCGGTCGGCCCTGTCGGTCGTGACGTCGTAGCCGATCGCGAGCACCATCTCGGTGGCATAGGTCTTGCCGGTCGACCCGGCCCCGCAGATGAGGATCAGCTTCCAGGAGTCCCGATCGGCGACCGCTCTCGGCCCGCGCGCCTGACGAGGCGATCTCCTGACCTTGCGACCGAGGACCTTTCGGAATCGGTGCATGAAGCTCGGCGGCCGGCGCGCTTCCGGAATGGGCCGTGAAGGACTCGAACCTTCAACCTTGGGATTAAGAGTCCCCTGCTCTACCAATTGAGCTAACGGCCCGGGAAGAGGGCGGCCCCGCAGCCGGGGCCGAGACCGAGAGTGTAGGCGCCGGGTGCGGTCCGGCGTCAGGCCGCGCCGGGCCGGGCCATGCGTCGCTCGCTCGTTCAGCCCGTCGCGATCGCCGACAGCGCCTCGTCGCGCGATCCGTGGATCGGGAAGACGCGGTCGAGGCCGGTGATCTCGAAGATCTTGATGATGTTCGGGTCGGTGCAGACGAGCGCGAGCGAGCCGCCGTTGGGCCGCAGCCGCTTGACCCCGCCGACGAGTACGCCGAGCGTCGTGGAGTCGATGAACGTGGCCTTCGAGAGGTCAACCACCACGCGCTTCTTGCCGCTCTCGATGACCTGCACGAGCCGCTCCTTGAACTCGGGCGCCGTGTAGAGGTCGACCTCTCCGCCGAGCTCGATCACGTGGGTCTCGGCGTCGATCTCTTCGTCGTCGATGTGGAAGTTCAATGGTTCCTCCGTTGGTTCGGAAGATTGCGTACCGATCCGTTGCGTGAATATTACGTGGCGCTGGCCATGCGGCGCACGCCGGTGTTCGGACGTTGCCTAGGGCGCGGGTGCCTCCTGCTCGCCCGGCACCGGGACGCCCCCTGGCGCGACAGCCTCGCCAGATTGTGGCGCCTGACCTCCGGAGCGTAGGTCCTCGGCCGCGCGGATGATCGCGTCCACCTGGCGGTCGACCTGCTCGCGCTGCGCCGACGGCGCCTGCGACACCGCCTGCCGGCCCGCGAGCTCGGCCTGGCGGTCGTCGCCGGCGAGCGCGGCGTACTGCGCGTAGCAGGAGGTACGACTGCGCGTCGCGCCGTTCCTCTGCCACGATCTCGGCGGCCTTGGTGGCCTCGTCCGGCTCGTTCAGGCCCTGCTCGCCGTACACCTGGATCATGAGGAACGCGAGCGCGTCGTCGGGCTGTCTCGGATCCGTTTCCAGGTAGTCGCTCCACGCCTCGTCGGCCGCCTCGAGGCGCGGTGTCGCGTCCGCCGCGAAGATCGCGCCCTGCGCGCGGGCCTCCGGGTCCGTGGTGGTGGCGAGCTGGTAGTTAGCGCGCGCGACGGTCCGCCAGCGCATCGGCGTCCTCGGGATTGGCCGCCGCGGCCTCCTCGGCCTGCTGCAGCTGGTCCTCGAGCGCGGGGTTGGCGTCGTCGGAGTCGCTGCCCCGTGAAGATGTCGGCGAGGCCGCCCTGGACGTCGGAGCCGATGCCGAAGAACACGAGCCCGCCGCCCATGCAGGATCGCGAGCGTCAGGTAGGTGACCTGGACCAGGCGGCGGCGCTTGCCCCTGCAGGTCGAACAGCATGGTTGCGGGGTAGCGGGCCTAGATGACCGGCCTACGGAGCTCGCCGCCGACGCCAGCTGTCGGGCACCTCGGCCCGGCGCCTGCCGAACGCCTTGGCCAGCAGGATGCTGAGCTCGTAGAGGATGATCGAGCGGGATCATCTCGAGGATCAGCGTCACCGGGTCGATCGTCGGAAGGAGCGCGGCCAGGACCGCGATCGCGAGGATCGCGTAGCGGCGGTTCGCTGCGGAGCTGCTCGGGCGTGATCAAGCCGAGGCGCGTGGCGCCGAGGATCCCGACCGGGACCTGGAACAGGACCCCGAGCGAGATCGAGCGCCAGCGCCACGAACCCGTAGTAGTCGCGCGCGCGCAGCGCGGTGGCGAACTCGTCCGCGTTGAAGTCGAGGAGGAAGTTGACGCGCCGGCTGGAGCACCACGAAGTAGCCGAACAGCACGCCGCCGACGAACAGGAACGGGACCATCAGGAGCAGCGGCACCGCGACCTTGCGCTCGCCGGGGCTGAAGGCGGGGAGCACGAACGCGTAGAGCCTGGTAGAGCAGCACCGGCAGCGCGATCAGGATCGCCGCGTACGCCGAGCCACCATGAAGGTCGTGGTGAACTGCTCGGTCGACGCCCGAGCGTGACCGGCTTGCCGCTTTCGGGCAGCAGGTTCTCGTGCCCTCGAGCGGGCGGTTGACCAGCTCGAGGATCAGCTCGTTCTGCCAGAAGCAGAGGCCGAACGCGACGCCGAACGCGATGGCCGAGATGATGATCCGCGAGCGCAGCTCGTCGAGATGCTCGACGAGCGACAGCCGGTCCTCATGGCTGATGGGCTTCAGCCGCCTGGCCACGTCGGATGCCCCGGTCGCGCGGCGGCGCTACGGCCTGGTGTCGCCGGCCGGGCCCGCCGGTCCGGCGGTGGCGCGCTCGGTCTCGCGCTCCTCGTCGGCGGCGGCATCGACCTTGCTCGGAGCGATCGAGCTGCTCCTGCTCGTCGTCCGTGTCCTTGCCGGTGACGGAGTCCTTGAAGCCGCGCATCCCGCTGCCGAGCGACCTACCGAGCTCCGGCAGCCGCTTGGGGCCGAAGATGATGAGGACGATCAGCAGCACGATGCCGATCTCGAGCGGACCGATCGGGCCGATGAGTGCGAGGCTTGACATTGCGATTCCTCCGCGAGTTCTGGTCACTTCATGGTAGCCGTGGTAGTTGCGCGACGCGCGCGCTCACGGATCATCCCGGCGCCCTCGGCGGCGCTCAGCGACGGTCGAAGTTCAGGTGGTAGCGGCTCGCGGTGGGCTCTGCCTGCCCCTGGTACTTGCCGCCCGCGCGGCCTGCGCCGTAGGGCTGCTCGACCGGGCCGTCCATCCTCATGAACGACAGCTGGCCGATCGGCATCCCGTAGTAGATCGTGATCGGGAGGTTGGCGACGTTCGAGAGCTCGAGCGTGAGGTTGCCGGAGAAGCCGCTGTCGACGAACCCCGCGGTGGAGTGGATCAGGAGGCCGAGACGCCCGAGCGAGCTCTTGCCCTCCAGCCTCGCGACCAGGTCATCGGGCAGGGTGACGCGCTCGAGCGTCTGCCCCAGCACGAACTCGCCGGGGTGGAGGATGAAGGGCTCCTCCCCGTCCATCTCCACGAGCTCGGTTAGGTCTTCCATCGGCTGGCGAACGTCGATGAACGGGTGACGGGCGTTGTGGAATACCCGGAATCGCCGATCGACCCTCACGTCGACGCTGGCCGGCTGGACCATGTCTGCGTCGAACGGCTCGATCACGATCCGGCCGCCCTCGACCTCAGCCCGGATGGTGCGGTCGCTCAAGACCACGGCCGGCGAGTCTACCCCCGCGCCGCGTCGCGACGGGGAGGCAGAGGGCGACGGGTCCGGCCGGCCCTGGACGCCCGGCGCGGTGCTGCCCGAGGACTTCTAGATCGCCCAGTGCGGCCGGCGCCGGCTCACTAGGCGTAGCGTTCCACGACCCCCTCGGCCACGAGCTCGAGCGCCCGCCACTGATCGGTTGCGATCGGTGCACGCTCGAGCCGTCGCTTCGCGCCCTCCACGTGCTCGAGCGCGCGCGCTCGAGCCTCGTCCGGAGCGCCGGTGGCGGCAACCCGGTCGCACACGGCCGCCGCGTCCCCCGCCCCTCGAATCGAGCGCAGGTCGAGCCGGGCGAGGGAGGGGTCGCGCTCGCGCGCGATGATCAGCGGAAGGGTCACGGTGCCGTCGAGCAGATCCGTTCCGCGATGCTTTCCGGTCCGCTCGGCCGGTCCCTCGACGTCGAGCACGTCATCGAGGATCTGGAACGCCAGTCCGACCAGCTCGCCGTAGGCCGCCAGGTGGTCGGCGCCGCCGTCACCCGGGTCGCCGAGCAGGGCGCCCAGCTCGCACGCGGCGGCGAAGAGACGGGCGGTCTTGAGCGTGCAGCGAGCCAGGTAGCGCTCCGCCGTGACGGACCGCGACCATGCGTCCGCCCGCTGCATGAGCTCGCCTCGCGCGAGCGCCGAGGACGCCTCCGAGAGCGCGCGCACCGCCTCCGCCCGCTGCGTGGTCGTCAACTCGGCGAACGCCCGTGAGAAGAGGAAGTCGCCCGAGGCCGCGGCGGCGTGGCGGCCGCCGGCCACGAACACGGTGGGCCGGCCGCGGCGGAGCTCGGCGCGGTCCAGCACGTCGTCATGGACGAGCGTCGCCATGTGGAGGAGCTCCACCGCCGCGGCCGCCGAAACGAGCTCGTCCGAGTCCGCCGCCCCTGCGCACAGGAATACCAGCAGCGGACGCATCCGCTTGCCACCCGCCGACAGCGTCAGCGCGGCGTGCCGTCCGAGCTCCTCGCCGTGGCCGACCGCGATCTCCGACAGGCGGCGCTCGGCCCGCTCGAGGAGCCGCGGCAGGCCGGGTCCGCCGGCCGCGAAGATCGAGTCGAGCCGCGGCACGGCCATGGTCTGGTCCGAGGAGCCGTCGCTCACGACGTTCGGACCGTCCCGGCGTGGATCGCGATGATTCCTCCGGCGGTCAGGACGTACCGGATCTCCGCCACGCCGGTGGCCGACATGGAGGCGGCCAGCTCAGGCGGGCGCGGGAAGCGCCGCACGGAGCGCGGGAGGTAGGAGTAGGCATCCGGATCGCCGGCGGCCCGGCCGAGCAGCGGGACCAGGCGATCGAACCAGAACCGGAAGAACCAGGAGAGGGGCGGTCGCTCGGGGGTCGTGATCTCGAGGACCACCACCCTGCCTCCAGGGCGCACCACCCGGGCCATCTCGCGCAGCCCGCGCCCGAGGTCGGCGAAGTTGCGGGCGCCGAAGCCGACCGTGGCGGCGTCGAACGAGTCATCCGGATACGGCAGCGCGAGCGCGTCACCGGCCTCGAAGTGCACGGTTGGCGCCTTCACGCGCGCGAGCTCCAGCATCCGCTCCGAGAAGTCCGACCCGACGACCTCGCCAGTCACCGCCGACCCGATGCTTCAGCGCGATCGCCAGGTCGCCGGTGCCGGTGGCCACGTCGAGCGCGCGATCGCCGGGGCCGAGCCGGGCAAGCTCGGCGGCGCGCTCCCGCCAGCGGTGGTGGAGCCCGGCGGTCATGACCGAGTTCATCAGGTCGTAGACGCCGGCGATGCGGTCGAACATCGCGCGCACCTGGCCCTGGTCGAGCGTGCCGCCCGGCGCGCCCGCGCCAGGATCGCCGGTCATGGACCCGCTACTTGAGCGAGGCGAGATAGTCGACGAGCGCGTCGAACTTCTCCGGCTCGGTGTCCGAGAGGTCCGCGTACGAAGGCATCGGAGCCGTGGGGTTGATGAGCGTGCGCTCGATGGCCTGCTGGGGGAGACGCGCGCCGACCTCGGTCAGATCGGGACCCAGATCGCCGCCGTTCTCGCCGATCTTGTGGCAGGCGAGGCAGCCCGAGTTCGCCACGGCTTGCTTGCCCTCCTCGAACTGGGGCGAGGCGTCGAGCTCGATCTCGGTCGGCGACCCCGCGGTGGCGCCCAGGATCGAGAGGTAGGCCATCGCGCCGATCGTGGTGACGCCCGCGAGCGTCGCCACCGGGCGGCGGAACGGGTGGCGCTCCGGGCCGCGGTCGAAGAAGGGGAGCAGCAGCAGCAGGATCAGGCAGATCGTGGGGATCCCGATCGTCGCCAGGAACACCAGCTCGGGCGGCTTGATCACGCGCAGCAGCTCGAAGAGGAAGAAGAAGTACCACTCCGGGCGGGGCGTGTACGTGGTCGTGGTGGGGTCCGCCTTGGGGCCGATCTCGGCACCGAGGAACAGCGCCATCACGATGATCACCGCCAGCGTGATGGCCGCCATGACGCTGTCCTTGAGCACGGCGTAGGGGAAGAACGGCTTCCCCTGCTGCTTCAGGATCTGGTACTCGCGGAGATACTGCTCCTTCTGGCGGGCGTCCATCTAGCTCAGATCTCCGTCTTCGCGAGCTCGCGCCGCTTCTCCGCCTTGAGCCAGGGCGGGGCGGTGGTGCCGAGCTTCGCGACGAGGTAGAGGTGCGCTCCGATCAACGCGGCGATCAGCACGGGGAGCAGCAGCATGTGGATCGAGTAGAAGCGCGGCAGCGTCGTCACCCCGAACTCGGGGCCCGCGCGCAGGAAGTCCGCCAGGTAGGGGCCCATGATCGGGCCCGGACGCGTTGATGTTCACGCCCACCACCGTCGCCCAGAACGACCGCTGGTCGAACGGCAGGAGGTAGCCGGTGAAGCCCATCGCCAGGGTGAGCACCAGCAGCACGACGCCGATCACCCAGTTGAGCTCGCGCGGGTACTTGTACGCGCCGAAGAAGAACGTGCGGCCCATGTGCAGGAAGATCAGGACGATCATCACGGTCGCGCCCCAGCGGTGCATGCCGCGGACCAGCTCTCCCAGGAACACCTCGTTGGTGATCCGGGAGATCGACTCGTAGGCCTCGGTCGGGGAGGGCGTGTAGAACATCGCCAGGAACACCCCGGTCACCGCCTGCGAGACGAACGCGAACATCGTCGCCGAGCCGAGCGTGTAGAACCAGTTCGTCCCCTTGGGGACCTTGCGGAAGAGGAACGCCGCGGGCGAACGGACTCGCGCCGGTGCGCTCGTCGAGCCAGCCGAGCGACCGAGACCGGGACCTCGGTGGCCTGCTCCTTGAGCGCGGTCCTGTCGACCAACCCGCCGCGACCGTTTCCGCCATTGGCTGCCGCGCCGTTGGCCCCGCCCGGGCCGCGCCGCAGCGCGCCCGGGATCTCGGGCGTCCGGTCAGCGCCGTTCACGCCGTCATCCGACTGGTCGGTGGCGCGGCGGCGTCCGAGTCGCGGCAGGAAGCTCATGTGGTCGGCCTCGACGGGTAGAGCCAGTCCCACAGGCCGTCGAGATGGTTCGACGGATCGCGCGGGGAAAAGCGTTCGAAGCTCGAGTTGAGCGAGAAGCGCGGGCCGACCAGCACCCGATCGCCCTCGACGCTCGTCTCGAATCGGTCGAGCGGCCTCACCGGCGGGCCGCCGACCACCTCCCCGTCGGCGCCGTACACGCCGCCGTGGCACGGGCAGATGAAGCGCGACGAGGCCTGGACGTAGCGGACCGGGCAGCCGAGGTGCGTGCAGCGCGTGGAGATCGCGATGTACGGCTGGCCGAGCGCGTTCGTGTCAGCCGGACCGGCCTCGCGCAGGTACACCGTGGTCTTGCCGGCCTCGCCGGCGTTCGCAGCCTCGGGCAGCGTGATGACCTTCGGCACGTAGCTCTCGCGGATTGAAGTCGTCGGTCGCGCCCGACATCGAGGAACTCGGGATCCGAGGCGTCCTCGATCACCGGGCCCAGTGCGAACCCGAGCGCGGGCAGGCCGAACGCAGCGGTGGCGATCCCGCCCGCCGCCAGCACGCCGCCGGTGAATAGGCCGCGGCGGGTGACCGTCTCGCCCTCGAACGCCCCCGGCATGTTTCGGTCGGCCGTGTAGGGCGACTTGCGACGGCGGGTCTTCGGCTCGTTCGTCGGGTTGGCGGCCATCGGAGAGGTGGTCGAGGCGGCGATCTCCGGGCAGTTGCGAGTCGCCGCCGTGGATCGGAAACTCTAGCCCACCCCAGGTACGAGCGAGCGAGCGCGAGCGCTCATCTCCGGCGTCGGATGAGCAGCGCCCGTCGCCTACCGGGGACCCGCGCGCGAGCCGCTCTGCGCTGGCGCTCCACAAGCGCCGGAACGCGGTCCCTGCGCCCCTCGGCCTCGGCCTTCGCACAGAGCGAGATCAGGTCGCTGAGCTCGGCGACCGCCTCGAGGTCGCCGGTCGCCGTCAGCCGCTCGAGCCCAAGGGCGAACAGGGAGTCGCCGGCAAGGAGCCGCAGGTCCTCGTCCATGCCCGAGAAGACGCGCGGCTCGCCGTAGTGGAGCAGGTAGCCCTCGCGGATCGCCTCGATGCACGAACGCCCGGTCGCCGCCGCCGACGACCGCCTCGAGCTCGCCGGCTCCGGGATTCTCGGCCACGTGCTCGGCCAGCGCCGGCTCGACCGAGCTGCGATCTCGGCCAGCGCGGTCATGCCGTCGCGCCGACCCGAGCGGCGGCCTCGAACGCCTGCCGTGCGGCGGCGGCGGTCGACGTTATCTCGCGCGAGCCGTGTGCGAGCGACGGGAACCACGCCTCGAACTGCGACGGCGGCGCGTAGACGCCCTGCTCGAGCATCGAGCGGCAGAACGCGGCGTGCGCCTCGAGGTCGCAGGCGCGCGCGTCCTCGAAGCTCGTGACCGGCCGGTCGGAGAAGAAGACCGTCAGCAGCCCGGTGGCGTGTGCCACCTGGGCCGGGACGCCGGCCGTCGCTGCGGCCTCGGCCAGTGCCGCGGCGAGCTCCGACGCCGTGGCGTCGAGCCGCGCGTACGCCGGCGTCATCCAGCAGGCGCAGGGTGGCGAGCCCGGCCGCGACGGCGAGCGGGTTGCCGGACAGCGTGCCCGCTTGGTAGACGTCGCCCGCGGGCGCCACGCGCTCCATCAGTTCGCTCCTCCCCGCGAATGCGGCCGCCGGCAGCCCGCCGCCGAGGACCTTGCCCAGCACCGACAGGTCGGGGCGAACGCCCTCGCGGCCCTGGGCGCCGCCGGGCGCGACCCTGAACCCCGAGATGACCTCGTCGAAGACGAGCAGCGCGGCGGCCTCGGTCGGCACGCTCGCGCAGGAAGGCGAGGAATCCCGGCTCGGGCGGCACCAGGCCCATGTTCGCGGGGTAGGGCTCGCAGACGATCGCGGCCGGCGACATGCCGTGACAGCGCCTCGTCGACCGCGCCACGGTCGTTCCAGGGCACCACCACCGTGTCGCCCGCCTGCGCCGCGGTCACGCCCGGGCTCGCTGGGATTCCCTGCGTCGCGAGGCCCGACCCGGCGTCGGCCAGGAGGCCGTCGGCGTGGCCGTGGTATGCGCCGGCGAACTTGACGATCGGGTCGCGGCCGGTGACTGCGCGAGCGAGTCTGACCGCGCTCATCGCGGCCTCCGTGCCGGAGGAGGTCATGCGCACCATGTCGGCCGACGGCACGCGCCGCACCACCTCCGCCGCGAGCTCGACCTCAGCCTCGGTCGGCGCCCCGAAGCTCATGCCACCGGCAGCCGCCTCCGTCACCGCGGCCACGACCTCGGGATGGGCATGGCCCGCGATCAGCGGACCCCACGACATCACCCAGTCGACATAGCTCCGCCCATCGACATCGACGAGCTTCCGCGCCCTTCCCCGTCGCGACGAAGACCGGGTCCCGACCGATCTGCCGCATGGCCCTAACAGGTGAATTGACCCCCCCGGGCAGCAACCCCAAGGCACGCTGGTACAGCTCATGTGAGCGAGTCACCACCGGCGCTTACAGCCGTGGGCTGCCGACTGTGGACGCGCCGCGAGTGAGGTCCCTCGCGAGGGGCTCTTTGAGCGAGCGAAGCGAGCGTACCCGAGCGAGGGACGCTCACTCGCGGGCGCGCTCGAAACCCGCGAGGCCTCCCACCGCTTGTGATCGTCGGTGAAGTAGAGGAGCCGAATCTTCTTGAACTCGGTCGACGAGTACAGCGTCGCCCGCTCCGCAATTCCGGTCTCCTCGGCAATCGACTCCAGAATCGCGTCGCACTCGTTCTTCGACCGCCCGTGCGCCATGGTGAAGATCGAGTACGGCCAGTCCTCGTAGGTGGGTCGCTGGTAGCAGTGGGAGATCCCCCGGAAGGCAGCCATCCGCGGGCCCAGCTCCATGATCCGGTCGTCGGGGACCCGCCACACGCCCATGCCGTTGGCGGAGAACCCGGCGCGGCGGTGGAAGAGGATCGCCGCGACGCGGCGCAGGGCGCCGCGCTCGCGCATGGTCTCGAGATGCTCGAGCAGGCTGGCGGTGTCGAGGCCCAGCTCGCGCGCCGCGCGCTCGTACGGCTCGGGCACGATCGGCATGTCGCCCTGAAGCGCCCGGATGACCGCGACGTCCAGGTCGGACAGCTCGATCGGCTCCAGCTCGCGCGGTTCCTGCGCGACGCCCGCGGTGGCCAGGGCCCGGGTGTCCTTCTCCATCTCCAGGTCCATGCGGATCTTGAACAGCCGCAGCGTCGGCAGCTTGCGCATCGACTCCGCCCCGATCTCGTCCCTCAGGACGTCCAGCGTGCCGTCGAGCCCCAGGCGCGAGTCCGGCTCGGTGGCGATCGTGAACCACATGTTGAAGTCGTGGTCGCGCAGGTAGTTGTGTGACACGCCGGGATGGGAGTTCACGATCCGCGCGGCTCGGTGCGGGTGCTCAGGGTCGACCTTGGCGGCGACCAGCATCGAGCTGTACCCGAGCGCACGGGTATCGAAGATGGGAGTGACCTGGCGGATGATCCGGCCCTCCAGCAGCCGCCTCACCCGGGTCAGCACCTCCTCCTCCGACAGCTCGGCCGCCTCGCCCACGCGCGCGAACGGCCGCGGCTCGAGCGGGAAGCTCCCCTGCAACAGGTTCAGGACGCGGCGGTCCGTCTCGTCGAGCGGGATCGCCGCGCCGTCGCGCCGGCTCCGCGCCTTGTTGCGCGCCTCGAGGCGCCGCGCCTGCTCGGCGTCGTCGGCAGCCCTCCCGAGCTCGGCGATCCTCCCGGGTCGGGAGCTCATCGAAGCCATCCGGCGGCGTCCTTGGCGTGGTAGGTGATGACCATGTCGGCTCCGGCGCGCCGGATGGAAGTCAGCGCCTCGGTCACGGCGGCGCGCTCATCCAGGTATCCGGCCGCGGCGGCCGCCTTGATCATCGCGTACTCGCCGCTCACGCTGTACGCCGCCACGGGCATCCCAGTGCGCTCCTTGACCCGGCGGATCACGTCGAGGTAGGGAAGCGCCGGCTTGACCATCACCACGTCGGCCCCCTCCTCCATGTCCAGCACGGCCTCCCGAACAGCCTCGTCCTGGTTGCCCGGGTCCATCTGGTAGCTGCGCCGGTCGCCGAACACGGGCGTCGAGTCCGCCGCCTCACGGAACGGCCCGTAGAAGGCGGAGGCGAACTTGGCCGAGTAGGCGACGATCGGCGTCTCGGAGTGGCCCTCGGCGTCGAGCTGGGAGCGAAGCGCGCCGACCCGGCCGTCCATCATGTCGCTCGGAGCGACGGCGTCGGCGCCCGCCTCGGCGTGCGAGATCGCGGTCTTGGCCAGGAGCTCTAGCGTGACGTCGTTGTCGATCTGGCCGTCGTCCCGCACGACGCCACAGTGGCCGTGCGATGTGTATGCGCAAAGGCAGACGTCGGTAATGACGACCAGGTCGGGGTGAGTCTCCTTGATCTGGCGCACGGCGAGCTGGACCACCCCCTCGTCGTCGTACGCGCCGGAGCCCCGGTCGTCCTTCGCCGCCGGAATGCCGAAGAGGAGGACTGCCGGCACGCCGAGCTCGTGAACCGCCGCCGCCTCCTCCGCCGCGAGCGCGATGGAAAGGCGCTCCACGCCGGGCATCGCCTCGATCGGCGTCCGCGACTCGGTACCGAGCTCGACGAAGACGGGCTGGACCAGGTGGGCGGGAGAGAGCTCGGTCTCGCGGACCATGTCGCGAAGCACGCCGGTCTTGCGGAGCCGCCGAAGGCGGGTCGCGGGGAAGGCCATCGATCCAGTGTACGAGCGCGGCTCCGCTCTTGATCGTCTCCCGTAGCACGGTTTAGAGTGCCGCACACCGCTTCCTGGGCCGCCATTGATCCTGCAGCGACTACGCGACGAGAGCTTCACCCTGCGGCGGATCGCCCGGCGCGCCGGGTGGAAGCCGCCCGTGGTCCGTCAGGTCGCACCGGAGCGACCCGTCGGCGCGAAGCTTGAGCTCACACATGCATGCAACCTGCGCTGCGGCTTCTGCTACACGGACTCGCCGCGCCACACGCTGGCGCGGACGCCGGAGCTGGCGGACGAGGACTGGCACCGGATCGCCGAGCAGGCTATCGACCTGGGGGTTATCGAGGCCGTGCTGACCGGCGGAGAGCCGCTGCTCCGCAGGGAGCTGCTGCTCGAGTTGATCGACCGGTTCGAGGCGGCAGGTGTCGGCATGTCGCTGAACACGAATGGCTGGTTCGTGGACCGGGCGCTTCGCGGCGCGCCTGGGCCGTAACGGCGCCTTCCACGCCCACGTCTCGATCGATGGCGCGACCCCGGAGCTGCACGACTCGTCACGCGGGCTGCCCGGGAGCTGGCGCCGCGCGGTGGGCGCGGTCCACCTCCTGCTCGAGCATGGAGTCCGCGTTCACGTCGCGCACGTGGTCACCCCTGAGAACGAGCATGCCTTCCCCGACTTCCTCGAGCAGATGTGGGTGCTCGGCGTGCCGTCGGTCAGGGTCACGTCCGTCGTCCAGACAGGCGCCGCCGCCCGCGGCGGTAACTGGAGCATCGACCGCGGCGGGATACGGCGCGCGGTGTCGGAGTTCCAGCGCCGGGGAGGGCACGAGATGCGAATCAGCGTGCGGCCGGGGACCGGCGTGAGCATCGCGACGCGCGAGGATGCCGCGCCGCAGGCGCTGCTCGTGCGGCCCGGTGGCGCCGTCCGGATCGACTCGCTGCACCCGTTCGCCTTCGGCCACGCTCTCGACGACGGACTCGCGGAGTGCTGGCGACGGATCGTCAGCGGTTGGCAGCAGCCGGAGATCTCCGGTTGGGCACAGTCGATCCGCAGTTCACGAACCCTGCCCGACGCCGCGGTCGTGCCGTACCTCGACGACGACCCGTACCTGCCTGCGCCTGGCGAGAACGCGGAGGGAGACGGGCGGCGCGTGTTCTCCCGCCGCCGGAGGAGCCGCGCGGCGCGGGAGCGCGCGGCTGGTCATCCGCTCCCGAAGCCGGTTCGTCGACGGGACCTCGACCCGCGTCCCGAGAGCGACCTCGAGCACGCGCGCGACGCGGTTCGCGAGCTGGCGCTGTCGCGCCCCTACCGGCTGGGAACGGTGCGCGCCTCCGGAGGCTCCGCGCGCTACGTCCGTCGGCTCGAGGGCGGCGACATCGTTCGGCTCAACGGCACGGGAGGTGTCGTGATGGACGCCCTGGCGGACGGAACCGCGGCGGACGCCGTCGAGCAGCTGGCGGCTCGACACCCGGATGTCGAACGGGCCCGACTCGAGGACGACGCGCTCGGCCTGGCCCGGTTGCTGGTAGCGCGCCAGGTGGTGGTTCCAGCGTCCGCCGTGGCGCGGGCAGGCGATCCCGTGGCGTCCGTCAGCCCTCCAGCGTGACGAGCCTCCGCCGCTCGAGCTCCCGAAGGTACGTCGTCACGTCGGTCAGCGCGCGGGCCAGGGGAAGGTCGAACGTGTCGACGAGCTCCTGCGCGAGCGCCCCCGCGGTCGCCGGCCCCGCTGCGAGAGCCTCCCACAGGCGGGAGCCGGACGCGTTTAGCCGCGTGTAGCGGTCCGTGACCGGGTCGAGCACCACGGTCTCGTCGACCATCCGCTCGGCAATCGCCTCATCGCTTCGGCGAACCACCACCCGCTCGTCGATCGCGGAATCGGCCATCGCGCGGCAAGCGTACTGATGCAGGGGAGCGTCTTCGGGTTCGCGGTCGATTCGGAGCTTCCGCTCACGCGGCTCCGCCAGGGACCCGGTACCCGCGGCACGCTGCGGTTCGAGCGAGCGCGGGAGTCGCCGCTCGAGCGCTTCGGCGAGCTGACCGCGTGGAATGAGCCGAAGAGTGGGATCGCGGGCTTCGCACTGGCTCGGACCGGTACCAGCTTGGTGGCCTGGTGCAGCGCGACCGGCTCGTATCTTCTCGATCCGTCGCGCGGACGGTTGTCGATCGAGCCGGCTCGGGGCACTACCCCGGCGTGGGAGCACCGGCTGCTCGCGATGGTCGTGCCGATCCTGCTCGCCGAGCGAGGTGATCTAGTGCTGCACGCCGCCGCCGTCGTCGTAGGCGGTCGGGCGGTCCTGCTGTGTGGGCCGGCCAGGAGGGGAAAGTCGACACTGGCGCTCACACTCGCCGCGCTCGGCAACCCGGTGCTCGCCGAGGACGGCGTAGTGGTCACGCTCGAGGGCGACCTTCCCGTGGCCTGGCCCGGCCCGCGCGGGATACGGCTCAAGGACGACTCCGCCGTAGCCTTCGCGCGCTCGCTTAGCGCGGACGACCCGAAGCCCACCTACTGGTCTGGCGCCACGGCACGCACCCGCATCGGGGCGGGGGTCGCGCTGCATTCACTCCCCCCCGGGTCCGAGGCCGGCCGCCCGGCCCCGCTTGGGGCCGTCGTCGCGCTCGGTGAGCGGCGCGACGAGCTTGCGGTCGAGCGGCTCACGCGCGCCGAGGCGGTGCCAGCGCTGGTCCAGAGTCTCTTCCACGCCGGCCGCAGCGACGGGCTTCGGCCGGCCTACCGGCGGGCCGTGCGCCTGGCGGCGCTGATACCGGCATTCCGGGCGACCCTCCCCGACGACCTCCGCCGCGCATCGCATGCCAGTGCCGAGCTTTGCTCGCACGGATCGACTCCGGGAATGGGAGCGGGAAAAACATCGTTTGACTGCGTCGGGGCGTGCCGATAGCGTCGGGACGAAACCAAACCAGGGGTGCAGCGATGGGCGGCGGCGAAAGAAGAGCGCGAGCCGTACGAGGCTCCGCGGGCCGAGGACCTAGACAGCGGCGAGGCGACCCATGCCGCGGCCAGCATGGCCGAGCCTGGGACCGACGAAAGCGACGCCGGTAGCAACTCGCGCCGGAGGGCATCGAACCGGGGAGGCGATCAGGGTGACTACGGAGAGCAAGAAGCGAGAGCCCTACGAGGCGCCTCAGGCCGAGGATCTCGGCACCGAGGGCGAGACGGTGGCGACGGCCAGCGGCATCAACGGAACCGACGAAGAAGACCTTGGCGCCGAGTAGTCGGCCAGCGTGAACGAAAGGAATGCGAATGAGCGCGTGGGACAAGGACCGTGAGCCTTACGAGGCGCCTCAGGCCGAGGATCTCGGCACCGAGGGCGAGACTGTGGCGACGGCGAGCGGCATCAACGGAACCGACGCCGACGACAACGTCAGCACGTCCTGACCGTGCCTCGAGGGCTTCAGCGCATGAGCCCTTCGACCATGGCGGCCGCGTTACGCGCGCCGTCCCAGCTTCCGTCTCCCAGGCGATCCGCTATCTCGAGCGCTCGCAGTCGGTAGCGCGACCGGCGCAGCGCGCGCCGGACGGCTGCCCGGATGTCGCCCGGCCGCGAGGCGTTTGGCCAGACGGCCGTTCCCACGCCCAGGCGCTCGACCCGGCTTGCGTTCACGAACTGGTCGCCGCGAAACGGCAGCACCACGGCGGGGGTCCCGGTGACAAGCGCCTCGACGGAAGTGAGGTGCCCACCACTGATGATCGCGAGGTCTGCCGCCTCGAGGCACGCCCGCCCCGGGAGAAACCGCTCCGCGATGACCTTCGGGGCACATCGCTCGAGGTCCACCGGCTCCATGAGACGCGCCGTCGTGGCCAGAACCTCGATCGGCTCCTCGGCGAGCTCGGCCACCGCACGTCGTAGGAGCTCCGCCGAACCGGTCGATCCCTGGGTCACGTACACGAGCGGTCCGTCGCCCGCTATCCGCTCCGTCGGCACGTCCTGCGTGTCTGAGTCCGCTCGGAACGACCATGTCACCGGTCCGACGTAACGCCACTGCGACGGCAGGCCTCGCGCTGGGTCGAGCATCGGAGTTGAGGTGATGGCGACCATGCTGTCCTGGCAGTGACCGTGCGAGCCCGCCCCGGGAGGCGCCAGCCCCAGACCGCCCCGGACCTCGTCCAGCACCCCGGCGGCGGACCGGCGGCGGGAGCGACGCCTGCGCCGCAGTCGCGCCCGCGTGGCGCGTACGAGCCGGCGTGGGCGGCGGGCGTCGCGCCAGCGCCTTCCCCATACGACGCTTGGCACCTGTCCGTACGGGCTGAGCGGCAGGTAATGCATCAGGTGGAGTTGGGGCAGGCCCGCAACCTCGCAGGCCAGCCGCGGTGCGGTTCCCGAGCTCGTGACCGCCGCCGCAGGGCGGACGCGGCCGATCAGCTCCAGCTGCGAGTCGACCAGGCGTCGCAGCTCGGAGGCCGACTGGTACTTGCCGTCGGGGTGCCACTCCCGGTCGGGTGAGACCTCAGCGACCGGCTCCACGCGGAAGCCCTCTCGCTCGAGCAGCTCCGGGGACGAGCCTCCGTATCCGAAGACGACCTCGTGGCCACGCTCCCGAAGCTCCCAGCCCACTGCGGCACATGCACCCACGTGCGCGACGCCGTCGGTCGGCGCGTAGGGAAGCATCAACACGCGCGACACCGCTCAGCCCCGCCGTGGTGGTCTGAGACCGCCCGCCGCCATCCTCACGTGACGCGCCACCAGCCGCCAAGTCGGCGCGCCGTCGCCCCCCACCGTCCCCCTCAGGCCCGCACGGGTCGGCACCAGGACGGTGCGGAGGTAGTGCGCCCGCTCCCTCCAGCGCAGCGCGGCGAGCCGCCCGACGTGAGTGGAGGCGCGCGCGTCGAGATCCTCCACGGCACGCATGGGGCCCCATCGTGGGGCGGCTCCAGGAGGCATCGGTCGAGGCCGTTCGTGGCCCAGGTGGCGACGCGCGTAGTCGAGCGCCCGGTGAAGCGCCCAGCCAAGCCCGAGCTCGTGGGCCGCCTCGAACGCCCGCCGCCACTCCGAATCGGTCGCCGCGTTGGCGGTAAGGGCCAGGTCGTTGACCCACATGAGGCGCTTCGCACGGTCGCTCAGCAGATGCACGGCAAGGCACACCAGTTGTTCGGGAATCGAAGGGACCAGGACGTACGCACCGGCGACCTCCAGCGAGTCAGCGTGGGACGAGAGCCGCTCGTGGTCGAGCACGGAGGTGGCGGGGTCGTCTCCGAGCCGCCAGTGGAGCTCGAGGTCCACCCCATGAGAGCGCCCGCGCCGGCGTACGTGTATGTCGTGACCGTGGGTCTCGGCGAAGCCGGGAGCGAACTCCTCCAGCGGCTCGTAGCCGAGTGACCCAGCTGCGTCAACGGCCGCCCGGAGCTTCGATCGCGGGACGAGCAGGTCCAGGTCCGCGAACGGGCGCAAGCGAGGGTCCGGGTAGAACCGATCGGCGATCGATGGGCCCTTCAGCAGGACCGGTCGCACCCCGCACGCGTCCGCGATCAACGGCTCGATCTCCACGAGCGCGTGCCTCAGGCGACGGGCATGAAGAACGCGCATGGCGCCCCTCTGAGCGACGCGTCGGGTGCACGACGCCGGAAGCTCGAGCCGGCCAGAGGCGATCGCAGCGGTGGCGTAACCAGCGATGTTGTGGTGGAGAACTGCGTCGACGAGCCGATCTGCGTCGGGCGGCCGTCCCCCGAGCCGCTCACCCGCGATAAGCGCCGCCAGCAGCGGAAGCTGGTCCTCGTAGGGCATGCTGAGTGGGCGCCTGCGCCTCAGCACGCCCGGACCCTACCGCTAGGCAAACCGGCGCAACGCGACCCGGCCGAGCGCGGCGAACGCAAGCGTGAGCGCCGCGAGGTGGACAAGGGGAACGGCGATGCCCCCCGCGTCGTTGAGCGCCGCGTCCACTGCGTCGAGCGTCGGCTTGAAGGGGAAGAGCGCCGAGATCACCTGGATCGCCTCGTACAGGCCGCTCGACACGGCACCAGAGGGCACCATCGCCAGGAACGCGATCGGCAGCGACAGCATGAACGCGAGCAGCGACGCCGCGCGGACCTCGCGCGCGACCGCGCCGAGCGCCACTCCCATCGCGCCGAACGCCAGCGCCCCACCCGCCAGCGCGGCGAGCCAGAGCGGGAAGCGGCTCCAGTCCAGGTCCACGAACAGAGCCAGGCCGGCCATCATCACCAGCGCCACGACGAAGGCGCAGGCGGCCGCCAGACCGACCTTCTCGACGAGCAGCGCGCTCCTGCTCACGAGACCCCTGACCAGCCGGCGGAAGGCGTTCTCCTCGCGCTCGAGCGCGAGCGTTCCCGCGGCCAGGAGCAGCGTGACGAACATGAGCGACACGCTCACCGCGATGGCGACGGCGAACGAGCTGAGCGGCGTGGTGCCGCCCTCCACCACCGTCGTGTCGACCTGGATCGGCTGGCCGACAGAGGCGAGCACGTCGTCCGAGAGGCCGACGTTCTCCTGGGCGAACGTGGTGAACTCGATGATCTGGTTGATCTGCTCGCGCGCGGGTGAGCCAGCCGGAAGGTCGCTCTTCGCCTGCTCGAGGATGCGCTCCGTACCGTCGAGGCCGAGGACCTCGAGGCTCTCTCCGAAGAGCGCGAACTCCCCGCCCTCGACCAATACGTCGATGTACTCGAGCGCGACTCCTGCGAGCAGCTCTGTGAGTGCCGCGTTGGCGTCGGCGACCTCCGACTCGATCGTGCTCTCCACGAACGCCTGCTTGGCGGGGTCCTCCGCGTTGTAGAACACCTCCACCGATGCCGGCTCGAGGCCGGCCTCGAGCTTCTGCGTGATGTCCGGGGGGATGATCAAGGCGGCCAGGACGTCGCCGTCCTCGACCAGCTGGATCGCCTCGTCGCGGCTCGAGACCCGGACCGGGTCGATCACGTCGAAAAGCTGCTCCGCGTATTGCGATGCATCGACCTCGTCGCCCCCCAGCGAGATCGTGTTCGCGGACTCGGGCACCTGGTTCAGGAACGCGACCCGCGGCTCCTCCGGGCCCCGGGAAAGGGCGAAGCCGATCAATACCGCGATCACGATCGGGTAGAGGACGAGCAGCGCCAGCAGAAGCGGCGAGCGGCGCAGGATCTGGAGGTCCTTCAGGAACAGCCAGCGCATCGGGATTCCGGGTTAGTGGCCGTGCTGGCGGAGGAAGGCGACGAATGCCGCCTCGAAGTCCAGGTCACGCGCACCAACCACGGCTTCGAGCTCGCGCGGGGACCCGGCGAACAGGCGCTCTCCGTCGGCCAGCACGATCACCTGCTGCGCGTGGCGCTCCGCCTCCTGCACGTTGTGGGTGGAGTAGACGATCGTGGTGCCGCCTTCGGCAAGCCCGGTGACGAACTCCCACAGCCGCTCCCGCTGGCGTGGGTCGAGCGCCGCACTGGGCTCGTCGAGGAGCAGCACGGGAGGCTCCGCGAGCAGGCCGACCGCGACGTTGAGTCGCTGCCGGTTGCCCCCGGACAGCGTCCCGGCCTGGTCGTCGGCCCGGGCCGCGAGGTCGGTCTGCTCGAGCATCCGCGCCACGGTTCCGTCGACGTCCGCGACGCCCTCGAGACGGGCGAAGAGGCGCAGGTTCTCGCGCACGGTGAGCTTTCCGTACAGCGCCGCCTGCTGCGGGACCCAGCCGACATCGCGCGGCATCCGGCTCACGTCGCCGCCGTCGGGTCGCTGGATGCCGGCCAGGATCGAGAGGAGGGTGGTCTTGCCGGCGCCGTTCGGCCCGATGACTGCCACCCGCTCGCCGCGACCGGCCGACAGCGAGACACCTGCCAGCGCCTCGCGATCGCCAAAGCGCTTGACGAGGCCGCGGGCCTCGAGGACGGGAGCCAGCGTTGTGTCGCGCGGAAGCGGCGCGGCGGCGGTTGACGACGCCATCGCGCTTACGGTACTGGCACTGGAAGAATGCCGCCGCAATGCGGCTCGTGTTCATCGGAGACGTCGTCGGCGGCACCGGCCGGCGTGCGCTCGCAGCGATCCTCCCGGGGATCGTCGAGCGCCACCGGCCGGACTTCGTCGTGGCCAACGGGGAGAACGCCGCGGGCGGCGTGGGGATAACCGAGCGAACCGCGCGCGAGCTCTTCGACGCCGGCGTTCACGGGATCACCCTCGGCAACCACGCCTACCGCCATCGCGACGTCTACGGCTACCTCGACCGCGAGGAACGGATCGTGCGGCCGGCCAACTACCCGCGCGGCGACCCCGGCCGCGGTCACGCCGTGATCGAGCGCGACGGAGCGCGGCTTGGATTGATCAACCTATCCGGATCGATCTTCCTCGACGCTGCGCGATCGCCGTTCGCCGAGGTCGACGCCGCGCTGGCCGAGCTTCGTGGCGCCGTCGACCACGTGCTGGTGGACTTCCACGCCGAGGTGACGAGCGAGAAGGTGGCGATGGGCTGGTACCTCGACGGACGCGTCACCGCATGCGTCGGCACGCACACCCATATCGCCACCGCCGACGCCCGCGTGCTGCCTGGCGGCACCGCCTACATCACCGACGTGGGGATGACCGGTCCGCGGGGTGGTGTGATCGGCGTGAAGAAGGAGCAGGCAGTGGAGCGCTTCCTGACGATGCTCCCGGTCAAGTTCGAGACCTCGGGGGAGGACCCGTGGCTCAACGCCGTGGTCGTCGACGCGTCACCCGATGGCCGGGCGACGGCGATCGAGCAGCTGCTCATCCCGCAGCGGTGAGCGGGCGGGCGGCGGGTACGGCACTCGTTGCCGGCGCTTCCCGCCAGAGCCAGACCCCCGCCGTCAAGACCGCAAGGATCAAGGCCGCGTTCCGCATCGCGGTGATGCCGATGGCGAGCGCCTCGAACTGCGAGAGCTCGACGTAGCGCGACGGGAACTCGGCGAGGGTGAGCAGGCAGGCCGCCCCGGTCAGCGCCGCCAAGGCTCGCATCCGCCATGCGACGGCGAGCGCGAGCAGTGGAACGACCCAGATCATGTACTGCGGCGACAGCACCCTCCCGAACGCCACGTACGCCGCCACCGCTGTCAGGGCGGCCAGCGCCAGGGGCCGCAGCGCCATCGAGCTCGCAGCTGCGCCGCCGCCGAGCGCCGCCCAGCCCCGGGCGGCGCGACCGGCGAGGGCCGTCAGCGTGGCCAGCGCGGTCAGCAGCGCCGCCGCGAAGGCAATCCCGACCGGGCCGTCCAGCGGGTGGACGACTGCATCGGCGCCGTGGCTCGCCACCGAGATCGGATCGTCCCCGCCGAGCTTCGCAAGGGCGAACAGTGCGCTCGCCGGAGAGCTCTCGAGCTGGACGGGACGATCGAGCTGGTAGCTCATCGAGTCGAGTGCCCCCTCCGGCGACAGGGCGAGCCATGCGGCCCCGATAACGAGCAGCGTCGCCCCCAGCGCGACCGCGCCGCGAATTGCCTCGCCGCGGCCGGCCCCGAACCACAGCCAGACGAGTGCCACCGGCGCCACGCCGATCGGAAACCCCTTCGTCATCGCCCCCGCACCCACGAGCGCCATGCCGAGCGCCGGCCTGCGCGACAGGAGTGCCGCGATGGCGGCGAGCGTTAATGCCACCGCGAGCGGATCGAAGTGAAGCCGGACCACCGCCCCCAGCAGGAGCGGGCTCAGGGCGACGGTCGCCATCGCGGCGGCCGCGCTGCCGGCCGTCCGCCGTGCGATCGCCCCCGCGAGCAACAGGGTCGCCGTCGTGACCAGGAAGGTCGCGGCGGCGATCCCGAAGCGGTACGCGTCCACCTCGGTCCCGACGATCCCCGGCACGGCGATTGCCGGCGCCGCGAGCGGCGGGTACTCGAAGAAGAAGTCGCGGTACGGAAGCGCCCCGTCCAGCACCAGCGCGGAGTAGGAGCTGCGTACCGGCAGGTCGGTGACGCTCTCATCGGACCACGGCATGGCCAGGAGCGTCACGCCGAAGGTGAGCGCGAGCAGCGCCACCGTCCAGACCTCCGGCCGGCGCACGACGAGCCGCCAGGACTGCACCGCGCTCACGCGGTGACCGCCACGCGCTCCTCCCTACCGGCGGCGCTCCGGATCTCCGTCGAGGCTCCCGGGGAGTCGGTCCGGTAGGTCGCGAGGAGGGCGACCAGCACAAGCGGGATGAACCAGACGACGTAGAGGTAGAACCAGTGCGTCATGGCGAGCTGAAGCGCGACCATCACGGCCGCGCCGAGCGCCGCCAGCTGCACCGGCCCGCGCCGCCGTGGCACGAACGCCACCGCGAGGCCGAGGCCGACGACGCCGGCCTTGACCGCGGTATGGAGCCAGTCGAGCGAAGGCGCCTGTCCCCACAAGCTGAACGGGGAGTCGCGGCCCGCCTGGTAACCGAGGGTCTGGTCGTACAGCGACCGGAGCCCATCGGCCGGCATGAAGAGCACGGCAAGGAGCGCCAGGGTGCCCAGGAACGCGAGCGCGAACAGGACCGGTCCGCGGAGCGAGGTGCGGCCCGGCGGCGAGACGCCGCCGTTCGAGCGCGCGCCGTTCGTCTCGCCGAACCGGATGCGTCGAGGCGAGTGGTCCACACCGCGCGCGAACAACGGCGCCAGGACGAGCGGCGCGAACTTCGACGCCGCCGCGAGGCCGAGCAGCGCACCGCGTACCGGGGCGGACGTGACGGCGAGGAGTGCGAGCACCACCAGCATCGCCACCAGCGAGTCGTTGGCGTTGGAGGCGAGCACGAACGCGGTGTACGGATAGCTGGCCCATGCGAAGGCGAGCGCCACCCCGAGCGTCCGTCCCGCGGGACCAGGGCGCAGGCGCCGCCCGAGCAGGAACAGACCGGCAATCGTCACGACGTCGAACGCGATCGCTGCTCCGTGTGCCGCCGGGAGGTCATCCCACTCCCCGCTCCAGGGGAGCGCCTGCTCGAAGGGCAGGTAGGACAGGTACGTGACGGGGCCGTAGGTGTCACCGGATCCGAGGTCGGCGGGGAAGCTGTCGTCGTAGAGGCCCTTCCCGTCAGCGATCACGTCGGCGCCGACCACGCTCGCGTAGCCCACGTCGATGACGCTCGTGTCGATGACGTTGAACGCGATCCGAAAGCCCACCAGGAACAGCACCCCGAGCGCGACCGCGGTAACCGGCACGAGGGGCATGAGGCGCTCGCGCCGCTCGCGCGGGCGGAAGCCGATCCACAGCATGCGCGCCAGCACGTACAGCAGCACGGGGTACGCGAGCGGCACCGACCAGAAGATCTCGCCGCGGTTGAACAGGTGGTGAGAGACGCTGAACGCCAGCAGCACCACGAGGTCCAGGTGCAGCATGCGGAACGGCCTACGCGGGTCCACGAAGGGGGCCAGGAAGACCAGGCACAGCGGGATCCAGACGTACCAGGCGTTGAGCCTGCCGCCGAACGCGCCGTCGTAGCCGCGCGCCATCTTCCAGGCGACCTGCGGGCCGGTCCACGCCTCGAGCACCTGGCCGGTGCCGTCGTCCACCTGGACCTGGGCCACCTCCTCGTCGCCCGCCCTGAAGCTCACCTGCCAGCGGCCCGGGCCGTTCGTGTATGCGGTCGGCTCGAGATCGGAGTGCTCGGCGCGCTCCCGCGCCACCGCCTCGGTCCCGCGCGCGATCGCGGTGACCTTCGCTGCCGTCAGCTCGTAGCCCGCCGGCGGGCGCTTTGGCGACGGGGGCTGTGCGAGATCCTGCGCGGAGGACGGCGCGGGTGCGGCCAGCGCCGCCAGCTGGATCAGGATTATCAGAAGCGCCGCTGAAACGACCGCCCGCGACTGGAAGAAGGGCGTCTTGCCGCTCAGGCGAGCCGCGGGCGCCGGCCGAAGCTCCACATCTTGTTCCCGATGAAGTTCAGCGGCGTGGCCAGCACGATCGACGCCGCCTGTGCGGGTAGCTCGGCGACGCCCACCACGGTGACGAGGACCTGCAGGATCGCCGCGGCGAGGAGAGCGGCGCACGTGCTGACCGCGAAGAACCGCGCCGCCTGGAAGCCGGGGTGCCCGCTCCGGGCCTTGAAGGTCCAGTAGCGGTTCCACAGGAAATTGTTCGTCACCGCGACGACGTAGGCGACCGCCGCGCTCTCCAGGTGGTGGAGGCCCAGCAGCTCGCTGGCGACCGCGAAGACGGTCAGGTTCACCAGGAATCCGGATCCCCCAACTATGCAGAACTTGACGAGCTGCATCCAGTTGTGGGGCCGGCGCAGGCCGTGGCGGACGCGCGTGTGGACGCGCGGCATCGCCGGCGTCGGGGCAACGGCCTGGCCGCCCGAGGCACGCGCACGGACACCGGGCACGGCGAGCTTCGCCCCGGCGTCTTCGTGCAGGGCGCTCGGCCTCTCCGCGAGGCTCTCGTCCTGCATCGTCAGGAGGGTAGCGAGAAATGGTGCAGCACCAGCGGCGCGACGTCCCGCAACGTCCATTGTGCGGGCGCATCGTCAGCTGCGGGCGATTCCGTGCCGCAGAAGATCAGCGCCCCGAGCGAGTCGTCGCGGTGGAGCGATCCGTGGCTACCGCCGCCGATGTGGGCCGCGCCGCCCCAATCCACGAGCTCCCAGCCGAGCGCCGCCGATATCAGCACGTCCCCGGCATCCGGACAGGTGAGTGCGGACCACAGCCGATCGAGCGCCAGCGGGTAGTCGTCGCTCCGAACCAACCCGTCGTCCGTGCGCAGCGCGAGCGTCGCGGGCTCGCCCTCCAGCGACCAGGCTCCGCCGCGACGGTCAACGAGCTCGCCGCCCGGGGCGAAGCGCAGCTCGCCGCGATCGCTTCTGACCACCGCCCCGTCGCCATCGAGCCGCGCGAGGATGTCGATCCCGTCGACCCCAGCAAGCCGGTCCGTGACCTCGGGCACGAGACGGTCGCGCTCGGCCTCGTCGAGCACGTAGACCATTCCATAGCGGGCCGTCGGCGACACCGCGAGCTGCGCCTCCTCCGGCGCGGGGTCCTCGGCCTCCAGGACGCGCCAGTCGTCCCGCAGCACCTCCATCAGGTCGAGGCTGCGCTCGACGGCGGTCTGCGAGTGGTCCGACATGACGATGACGGCATGGTCCTCGAGGAAGGCGGCAGGCCCGCCCGCCACATGCATGATGCGTTCGAGCGCCCGGTCGGCCACGGCGATCGACGTCACCTGGGCGAACGGGCCGCGCCGGTGCGAGTAGGTGTCGTTGTCGGGCAGCGAACAGAGGATGAAGTCGGCGAGGTCGTTCTCCACCATGTGCGCGCAAACGCAGCCGGTGTGCTGGTCGCGCTGGCCGGGCATGCCGAGCGTGGAGCGGCACTCGGTCCTTCGCGATGCGAAGAGGTCGGCGTAGAAGAGCTCTGTGGGGCCCCAGGTCGGGTGCCGAAATTGGGCTGCCCGCGCGAGGCGCGAGTAGACGCCGTCGGTCTCGGGGTCGTGCCTCGTGCGTCCGCGGTAGATCAGGTACGTGGTGCAGGCGGCGCGCACGCCCGCGTCCTCGAGGGACTCGAAAACGGTCCGATGGTTCTGCGTGAGGTGCGCGAGGTTCATGTTGTAGACCGTGTCGTAGAGCGAGCGCACGATCCCGAACGCGCGCGTTGCCTGGAAGGACGAGCCGTACTCGATGTAGCGCTCCTCGCCGCGGTGGTACCAGTTCATCGACGGGATCCGATGCTGATCGGGCCCGAGGCCGTCGCGATGCTCGCCGAGGCCACCGGGGTGACCGACGGGAACGTGGACACGCAGTCGCGCACGTACGTGCCGCGCCGCACGAGCTCTGCGAGTGCCGGCGCGCGCCCCTCGGCGATGGCCCGGTCGAGCATCTCGGGCTTCAGCGAGTCGATCACGACGAGGACCAGCTTCTTCACCGGCGCGCTCCTAGAGCGGTCGGCTGACTGCTCACCGCAGGATCCTCAGCCCCTCGTACTTTCCCTCGCCGGCACGCCGCTCGGCCACGAGCAGGTACGCGAGGAACGCCACGCCCAGCAGCGCGGCCGGTGGGAAGAGGATCGCGATGCCGGCAAGCGCGAGCGCCGCGGCGTCGGCCCAGGCCGGCAACAGCGCCGCGGCCGACTCGTCGAGCCGGCCTCTTACCCGCGCGAGCAGCCCGGTCGTGGCGATGACCCCGAGCGCGGCGCAGGCGGCGCCCGCCGCTAAGCCCGGCCACGGCTCCTCGCCGCCCGCGGACAACGATCCTGCGAAGAGGAGGGCGCCGAGGATCACTGCCACCGTCGCGAACCCGAGCACCACCGGGTCGCCGCGGTGCGTTCCACGTGAGGCGCCTTCGGACCGGGCTCGGCGGCGTCGCTCGACCGCATACGAGAGGACCGCGAGCGCGAGCACCGCGGCGAGGAACGCCGTGCGACTCGAGGAACGCGTACCCGGTGCCGTCGAAGTCGAGCCCGGCGTCGCCGCTCGCGAGCGCGCCCGCGAGCAGCGGTGGCAGGAACGGTCGTACGCCCGTCGCGCTCGCGAGGCCTGCGCCCTGGGCGATGTCGAAGAAGGGACTGATGGAGGAGGTGGGTCGGTACGCTCAGAGGGTCGGATGACGATAGAGGACCACGGACGCGGAGCGAGGAGGGGTCCCGCGGGTCCACGCGAACAGGTGCGCGTGGCCACGCAGGACCGGCCGCCACGCTCCACCACGCGCGACCTCGAGCGGTACGCGGACCTGTTCGCGTCCCGTACGCGGGTCATGAAGTCGTCGGCGATGCGGGACATGATGGCCGTGACCGCACGGCCCGAGGTCATCTCCCTCGCGAGCGGGCTCCCCGACACGAGCAGCTTCCCGCCCGACACTTTCGCGGCGGTCACGCAGCGGATCGCGACCGAGTCGTGCGCCCGGGCGCTGCAGTACGGGCCCACCGAGGGCCTGGACGAGACCAAGGCGCGGATCGCCGAGGTGATGGCGGCCGAGGGGATGCAGGTCGACTCCGACGACGTGATCGTCACGACCGGCGGCCAGCAGGTGATCGACCTCGTCGACGAAGACGCTGATCGACCCGGGCGACGTGGTCGTCGCCGAGGCGCCCACCTACCCGGGCGCGGTGCCGGTGTTCTCGTCGCTACCAGGCCGACGTCGTGCAGATCGAGATGGACTCCGACGGCATGCGCGTCGACCTGCTCGAGGAGACGCTCGACCGCCTCGAGCGCGACGGCCGGCGGCCCAAGTTCATCTACACGGTCCCGAGCTTCCAGAACCCGGCCGGCGTGACGATGTCGCTCGAGCGGCGCAGGCGCCTGGTGGAGATCGCGCACGAGCGCGAGCTGCTCGTGCTCGAGGACAACCCCTACGGGCTGCTGCGCTACGAGGGCGAGCCGCAGCCGACGCTGTGCGCGCTCGACGGCGGCGTCTACGTGATGTACCTCGGCACCTTCTCGAAGATCCTCTCGCCGGGCATCCGGCTCGGCTGGGTCGTGGCGCCGCCGCCGGTGCTCGAGAAGATCAACCTCGGCAAGCAGGCCGCCGACCTCTGCACGTCCACGCTCTCGCAGCTGCATGGTCGAGGCGTACTTCGAGCGAGGGCCACTGGCGCGACTACGTGGACTCGCTCACCGAGATCTACCGCGCGCGCCGCGACACGATGCTCGACGCGCTGGCCGAGTTCTTCCCGCCCGAGGCCGAGTGGACCCGCCCGGCCGGCGGGCTGTTCATCTGGGTCGACGCTGCCGGACTTCATCGACACCACCGACCTGCTGGCGCGGGCGCTGCGCGAGCAACGTCGCGTTCGTCCCGGGCGAGGCGCGCCTACCTCGACGGCCGCGGGCGCAGCTCGATGCGGCTCAACTTCTCCGGCGTCGGACGAGGACGCGATCCGCGAGGGCGTGCGGCGGATCGGCAAGGTCGTGAACGAGCAGGTCGCCCTCTACGGCACGCTCACCGGCGAGGGCAGCGACCGCGCCGGCCGACCGCGCGAGCGGCGCCGAGCCGCGCGGATGCCGACGCGACCGCCGAGGGCGGCGCCGACGTCGTGCAGCTGCGCCGCGCGCGGCGCGCGACGCCGACCGCGCGCAGGCGACGCGATGAGCCGCGTCGCGGTCCTGAAGGGCGGGCGCTCGCTGGAGCGCCAGGTGTCGCTGCGCTCCGGCGCGCGCGTGGAGGACGCGCTCGAGCGCCTCGGTCACGACGTGGTGCCCGATCGACGTGGGCGCCGACCTGATCGAGCGGCTGCGCGAGGCGACGCCCGAGGTCGCGTTCGTCGCGCTGCACGGCCGCGACGGCGAGGACGGCACCGTCCAGGAGCTGCTCGAGATCCTCGGCATGCCCTACACCGGGCTCCGGCGTGCTCGGCCTGCATGCGCGCGATGGACAAGGTGCTGGCCAAGCACCTGCTCACCGAGGCCGGCATCCCGACGCCCGAGTTCTTCGCGTTCACCGAGACGGCGTTCCAGCGAGCTCGGCGCCGCCGACGCGCTGCCGGCGATCGAGGAGCGGCTCGACTTCCCGATCGTGGTGAAGCCGGCGGCCGGCGGCTCGGCGCTCGGGATCAAGTTCGCGCGCTCGCGCCGAGCGACGTGCCCGCCGCGCTCGTGGCCGCCTTCTCCTACGACTCGCGCGTGCTGCTCGAGCGCTACGTGGAGGGCCGCGACCTCGCGTGTCGGATGCTCGACGGGCGACGACGGGCCCGAGGCGCTGCCGATCGTCGAGGCGGTGCCGCGCGACGAGGACTTCTACGACTTCGAGGCGCGCTACGAGATCGGCCGCACCGACTTCGTCTGCCCGGCCGAGCTGCCCGACGAGCGTGACCGCGCGCGCGTCAGGAGCTCGCGCTCGACACCTACGGCTGCTCGGCTGCTACGGCGTTCGGCCGCGTGGACCTGATGCTCGACGGCGAGAGCGGCGCGGCCAGGTGCTCGAGGCGAACGCGATCCCCGGCCTCACCGAGACGAGCCTGCTGCCGCAGGCCGCCGAGGCCGCGGGCATCGTCTTCGACGCAGCTCGTCGGGCGGATCCTCGAGCTGGCGCTCCGACGCCGCGAGCGCCGGCGCTGGCGCGCTGAGCGGCTAGCCCGGCCTCGCCGGCCCGGCGAAGTCCTCGGGCGAACGTTGTCGAGGAAGTCCTTGAACTTCTCGACGACCTCCTCCTGGTCCTCGACCTCGTGCTCGAACTCGATCGCCGACTCGGCGATCACGTCCTCCGCCGCGAAGATCGGGGCGCAGGTGCGGACCGCCAGGGCAAGCGCGTCGGACGGGCGCGAGTCGATCTCCACCTCGCGGCCGTTGATCCGCAGCGTGATCGAGGCGTAGAAGGTGTTCTCGCGCAGCTCGGTGACCGCGACGCGCGAGCACGAGACCTCGAGCTCCGAGAGCATGTCGTTGATCAGGTCGTGGGTCATCGGCCGCGGGGTGTTCGCGCCCTGGAGCTTCATCAGGATCGCGGCCGCCTCGGGGTGTCCGATCCAGATCGGGAGGAACTTGTTGCCCTCGCGGGTCTTGAGCAGGACGATCGGCTGCTTGCCGACCATGTCGAAGCTCACGCCGTAGATGACCATCTCCTGCATGGAGCGCGCAGAGTCCCTCGAGTCGGGTGCCCGGAGGCCAAGTCTAGACACCGCTGGGGGGAGACCGGTCGAGCGACCGAGGGCCCCGGCCGGCCTGGTGGCGGGCGGGGTCCCGGGGCGCGCTGGACAGCCGACTCGAGATCACGCGGAGCCTCACCGACCGTTCACGGTCACCCGAATCACGCGCGAGCGGCCGACCGCGTACGGATAGCTCCGCTCGTGCGGGACGCTCACGCGGAACGGGTATCGGATGCGGCCCTGGGTGGCCTCGAAGCGGTATCTACGCCGCCAGGCGCCGTCGGCATTCGAGCGGACGACCGCGAAGGTCCGCCAGCGGTCGCGGTAGAACGCTTCGAGCTGCACGAGCTTCCCCTCGGGCGGGATCGGGCCCCCGAGAAGGCGTCCGTGGAACCGGACGCGATCCCCATTGCTCACGTGACGCCGGCTGACCCGAAGGGAGCTCCCGGCACGAACGGCGAGGTGGGCGGCGGCGGTCGTCGGCCGGTACCTGTCGCTGCCGCCGAACGCGACCCTCACAGTCCGGCTAGGACCCGCGGGGAGCCGGAGCCGGAAGCCGCCCTGGCGGTCCGTCGAGGCGCGACCGACGTAGCGCGGCCGCCCGGACACGCGCACCTCGGTCACGATCGCGACGGGCACGCCACTTACCCGCCGCCGGTCCGCGCCGGTCAGGGTGCCCTCCACCAGCGCCCTGGCGCCGAACGGCACGATCGTCCGGTTCGCCGCGCGAGCAGCGCCCCCCGCC
Organism: uncultured Thermoleophilaceae bacterium; assembly: GCA_963808955.1. Lineage (GTDB taxonomy): Bacteria > Actinomycetota > Thermoleophilia > Solirubrobacterales > Thermoleophilaceae > CAWEHQ01. Next base: position 112,614 of record CAWEHQ010000006.1, read on the forward strand.
AGCCGGATGTCGAGCCGGGCGGGGGTCCGGTCGTCGAACCGGAGCGTGACGGGAGCCGATGCGCTGGCGGCCGTGGCGTTCCCCGCGGCGTCCTCGAGCCAGACCTGCAGCCGCCAGTCGCCTCGCCGAGGAACTGCGAGGTCATCGATCCCGCGCGAACCGCCGTTGCGGACGCCCTGGGTGCACTCCCTGGGCGCGCCGTGACGGCACAGCCGGTAGTGGGTACGCACGATCGGCGCCACCTGGCTTGGCGGCGACGACCAGCGGACGTCGAACGAGTTGGTCGAGCGAACGCCGTCGCCGCCCACCACCCGCATGCCGCTGACGCGGGCGGGCGCATGGTTGTCGACCGCAATCGTGCGCTCGATGGCCTTGCCGTTGCCCGCGGTGTCCACGGCCGAGAGCGCCAGCAGGTGGCGTCCGTCGTCGAGCGCGGACGTGTCGAGCTGATGAACGGCCTGGACGTCGCGCGGGCACGGGACCGCGTGGGTGAAGTCGCATCGCTCGAGCTCGGCCGAGCGCGTCACGCCGCCCGTCCGGAGGGCGGTGGATCGGATGCCGACGTTGTCGCCCGCCCGCACGACCGCCTCCGCGCGGCCGCGGAGCCAGCCGCCAGTCAGCAGCGGGCCTGAGGCGGACAGGTTCGGTGCCGAACGGTCATGGACCTGGACGCTGGCTCGGTGTACTGCCAGCCGGGCCTTGGTCCTGTCGCCGGGCCGGCTGCGGGTGTCCGTCGAGCAGCCCGCCGTGGAGCCGCAGCGGGCCTCGATCGTGACCGAGCGCGTTCCCGCCAGGCCCCTCCGCACGAGCCCAGCGCCCTTCGGATCGCCGATGCGGCAGCTCGCCTCAGTCCCCGGGCGCGGGCGACACCCCGCCAGAAGACGGCCGTCGCCTCGGACCAGCCCGAGCCGCCAGTCGCCGTTCACCCGGCGGCCGTCCCAGTCGAGCTCGATGCTGGCGAGCGCGGTGCCGGGCGGAGCCATGAAGACCATGAACGCACCCTTCCCCGCTCTGACGGTGCCGGAGTTGACCGTGTTCCTGACCGTCAGCCCCCGCTGGGGATCGCCGAGGCTCGGGCAGCTCGTGGCCGCCCGCATGCCGCGGTCCTCGTGCTCGCGCCACGAATGGTTGACTGCGCCCGGCGCCGCGTCGCAGGCAAGCACCGAATAGGTACCGGCGCGCGCCTGCGGTGCCAGACCGCAGCACGCCAGAATCGGGATCGTCGCCGCCGCGCCCAGCCATGCTCCGCGCGCCACGTTCCATCGCCGCCTCGGCCGCCCGCGTCCCCTGTCCACTTCCATCGGTACCTCCCGGTCGGAGCTCGTGCCCATGCCGGAAAGAAGGGGCTCGCCAGCCGTCCTCGCCCCCTCGCCGGGGCACACGGCGGTCTGTCGCGCGGCGCTACTGCTTGACGTCGTCGCGGCCGGCGCCGCCGGCCACGCGGTCGTCGCTCGATCCGCCGCGCAGGACGTCCTGGCCTCGGCCGCCCTTTAGGCGGTCCGCGCCACCGCCGCCTCTGATCTCGTCGGCGCTCCGTCCGCCGCCGAGGCGGTCGCCGCCACGCGCACCGCTCAGCTCGTCGCCTCCACGCCGCCCGAGCAGCCGGTCGGACCCGCTGCCGCCGACTACCGCGTCGGTCCCCCGACCGCCGCAGACGAGGTCGCGGCCGCCGCGGCCCCGCACCACGTCCGCGCCCGCCCGAGCCGCAATGACGTCGCGTCGAGGCGTTCCCCGGAGCGTGTCGTCGGACGGCGTGCCGACGATCGTCGCTCTCCGGCCGTTGCAGCCCGCCCTAGTCCCCGGCTCACGGCCGCGCTCTAGGTAGATCGGACTCGATACCGCCTCGATCACGCTTCCGCGCTGGAGCTGCAGCCGGTAGCGACCTGTGCCGCTGCTGCGGAAATCGAGCTCGAACTCGTCAGAGGTGACGGGAGTCGATCGGAGCGGCACGCCGTCCTTGATGACGATCAGCTGCCGGGGGCCGGGCGGCGAGGCCGTGAGCCCGCCTCCGAGGACCTGGGCGGTGAACCGTGCCTCGCCTGAGCGCAGGGTGTCCCCCATGATCGCCGGCTCGGCGCCGGCCGCGCTGGCCCGAAAGCGAAGATCGGGTGCGTCGTTGCCAGTCACCTTCACGTAGCTGTGACCCGCCTTCACCGCCAGCCTGATGCCGCGCGGCGAGAGCGCCTCCGCCCGGACGACGGTCGTCGCGGTACCGATCGGCGACTGGGTGAGCCCGCCGGGCGTACGGCCGGCGTTGTGTGAGTCGCTCGATCCGACCGCCGCGATCTTGTGACCGGCCGCGAGCGCCTCCTCCCAGAATTCGATACCGGTCACCGTGAAGGGGTTCGGACCGAGGGCGCCGGTGGGACCGAACTCCGCCGGCCCGGTGGCGATCTCGATCGCGTCCACGCTCGAGTAGTCGGTCTCGGCGGCCGAGTACTCCCACGCGCAGCCGCGGCACTGGTTCTCGGGGAACGGCGGGGAGGGGAAGATGGTCGGGTGGTTGATCTGGGTGAAGCCGCCCGCCGCCCGCACCCGCTCGAGCGAGTCTCGCGCCGGCCTCGGTCCACGGACGCGGTCTAGCCGACCGCCCGGGCCGCGGACGAAGAGCGCGCCGTGCCGGTAGTCCGCCACGCGCGTGTTCGCGTGGCTGTTGAAGTGGCCGCGGTAGGTGATGACCTCGGCGCTTCGGATGATCAGCTGATCCGGATAGCGCTCCTGGTAGCGACCGACCTCACCCCACGAGCTCCCCGAGACGTAGTCCGACAGGGTGATGAAGTCGAGGCCCGCCTTGCCCTCGCCGAGCGAGCCGAAGGCGTAGTCGAAGACCTCGGCCAGCGGCGCGTCCCCGAGGGCGGAGTGCTCGCCGTGGACGTGGAAGTCGCCGGCGTACCAGCCCGGGTCGCGACGGACCGGAGCGCTGTCGTAGCCCGCCGGTGAGTAGGGCTGGTTCGCGAAACGGCGGTCGTCGCTCAGCTCGATCTCGACGCGGTATGGCACGTTGCCGGAGGACGCCACCGCCGCCACGCCGAGCTCCGCCGCCCATCGCCCAGGCGGCAGGCGTCCCGGCAGAAAGGCGCGCGTGGTCTTTCCGGGTACCTGTTGCTCGGGGTCGGTCGCGTACTGCCTGTTGCTCGTGAAGCCCTCGCGGGAGAGGATCACGTCCGGGTGGCTCGACCCACCCCAGCCGCGGAACTCCGCGGTCCCCCACGGTCCGCGCCCGTCGGCTCGCGGCTCGTATAGACCGAGGTCGAGCGTGCTCCGGTCCTGGTCGTCAGCTGCGTTGCCCGTCTGCTCGTAGCAGTACTTGACACGGATCGCGGTTGTGTCACGCGCGACGCGGAACGGGAGGAATACGTAGCCGCCCTGCACCTCGTCCGTGAAGGTCCCGGTGACTACCCTGTCCGGCCTGGGTCCCGGGTCCGCATCGTCGATCCCGCCGCCCGGGCACGGCTCGCGCACGTCCTGAGCCGTGGCGACCGGCGATGGTGGGTCCGGCGACGTCGCCGAGTACTGGGCCCCTGCTGCTCCGGGAACGGCGAGCGGGAGTGCCAGGAGTCCGAGGACCGAGAGCTTCTGTACCCGCACCGGGGCGGATTCTACGGTGGCACTTGGCCTCCCGCGCCGGGCTGATCTCGCGCAAGGGCCCCGCCGGAGCGGGGCCCTCGGCACTCGCCTGTTGTGGGCGATCCTGGACTCGAACCAGGGACCTCTTCCTTATCAGGGCAGCCCGCAAATCAGGGCGAGGAGCCCGCAAACCCGCATGGCAAGCGGGATTCCGGCGATTCTGGCGCCGCGTAGCGGCACCCGCAAAAGTGGCCGATTTGCGGGCGATGGCGGGCGATTTGGGCCCGAGAGGGGCGCTGGTGCCCAATGGCTGCCTCGATCGCCCAGTCAGCGGGCGGCTCAGAAGCTACGGAAATGGGACGCTATCCGTGTCCGGAGTCGAAGGGGCGGCGATAAAGCCGCCGCTTCGACCACAGCCTCCTGAGGAGCATGGCGCTGCCCCCTCCCGACCCCGGCACGACGTGCCTCGTCACAGGGGCGTCTTCAGGGATCGGCGCGGAGACGCGGGCTGGCAGACGATGAAGGACAAACTCCGCGTGCCGGCTACCCACCCGCTCGAAGACCCGCTGCGCGCGGAGGTTGTCCTTCGCCGCCTGCCAGGCGAGCTCCCGAGCGCCCTGCTCGACGCACCGCTCGCGGCACGCCTCGATCAGCGCGTCGGCGACCCGCGAGCCGCGGGCGGTCGGCGCCACATAGAGGTCGTTCATCACGCCGATCCGTGCCGCCGACAGGGTCGACCAGCTCCAGAAGACCGACGCGAAGCCCACCGCCTGTCCCTCACCGTCCCGAGCCACCAGCTGCAGCCCCTCCCGCTGCGGGTCGGCGATGAGCGCCCTGGACATGTCGAGCAGCGCCTGATCGGAGGGATCGACCGGCCGCCTCATCCGCCAGCGTGGCCTACGTCGCCGCGCCCCCGCCCGGACTCGGTGGAAGTCGCGGTTCGCCCGCATGAGCGGCAGCAGGTCCGAAAGGTCACGCTCGCCGACGCGCTCGATCCGGTGCACCGCGGACCAAGCTAGCGCCTAAGGCGGTGTGAACGACGTGGCCGCGCCGCCACGACGCCGTCGCTCGGCTACGGTCGACGTGGCGGACCGGACCTGCTTCGACAGCACTGGGGCGGTCCAGCCGAGTCGCCAAATGTGATCATGCGCCTCAGCTTCGGGCGGTGCACCGAGTACCGCCCGGGTAGTGCCGTCGCCCGCGGAAAGGGCGATTTGGGCACCAGATCGGCGCTGGTGCCCAATGGCGGTAGTCGGGCCCTAACGCTTCCCGCGCCAGGCTGGCTGGATTCTTCGCTCACGTCGACTGGCTGTCAATCACGCGCGGCCGACCGAGGCGCGCCCACGGACCATGCAACCGGCGTGGTAGGCCTCGCCGCCATCGTGGACGGAGGACTGCCTCGCGAGGATCGGGTCGCCGCAGGCTGGACAGCGGGTGGAGGCGCGCCCCTGCTGCGGCCGGGGCCAGAGCTCGTTCAGCAACCTGACCGGGCGCTGCCGGCTGAACTGACGTGAGTACGGCGCGGGGGAAAGGGGCACGGCGGAACTCCTCGGTGCTCGGGTCTCATATCTCACCCGAGGTCCCGATCCACCGGCGGCGAGGGCCGGTCAGATGTCTCTCGCGCGACTTGCTCAGAGCGTCAGTCGCGGCTTGCCTCGGCCCACGCCCGTCAGGCGACCCTCTCCCCACTTTGCGAGAATTCGAAACCGGGAGGACTAAGGCTTAGGCCTGATTGATCCGAGCTTCGGCTCGGAGGTGGTTCGGAGAGGGCGGCTACGTGCCGCCCTCTCTCGTACCTAGCCGAGGCTCTACCTAAGGCGAGCCTCGGGGCCTCACCCGGCCCCCCTGATGAACGACCGGTCGGCCCCCTCATCGTGCCTGGCCGACGCTGGATCAGTGCAGGAAGCGGACGCGCTGCTGCTCTTCGCGCAAGGCAGAAGCGCTTCGCTCAGCGCGCTGCGCGCGTGTCCCGGCCTCGGCACACGCCGGGGGTTAGACGATCGTGGCGGCCCCTCGACCACCGGGCTGCACGCGGGCTACGGCCCGAGTTCGGCAGCGAGGCGGGCGGTGAGGCGGGCACGGCTACCGAGGTGCCCGGGCAACAGAAAGCCCCACATGCGCAGGGCTTTCCGGCACTCGCCTGTTGTGGGCGATCCTGGACTCGAACCAGGGACCTCTTCCTTATCAGAGAAGCGCTCTGACCGACTGAGCTAATCGCCCGTTCGCGGCGCGATTTTAGCGGCGGCGGGAGGCCCGGTCACCGGCCTGAAGCGACGCTTCGACCGACTCGAGTCGCGTCACGCAGCCACGCGGCGGAGGATCCGCTCGGCCAGCTCGATCCCCTCGCGCGGGTGATCGAGCTCGAGCTCGACTCGGCACCGATCGCCGTGGGGACGGACGTGCACCTCCACCCCGAGCGCCGCCGTGAGCGCGTCCTCGGCGGCGCCGATCGCGTCGGCCAGGTCGGGGTGAAGCGGTGTGGCCGGTCGGCGCGCCCGGCCCCGCTCCGATCGCCTCCCCGCGAGCCCGCCGCTCCGTCTCCCGAACCGACCAGCCCTTGGAGCTGGCCTCGCGGGCCAGGCGCCGCCGGTCGGCCTGGTCCCTGCTCATCAGGATCGCCCGCCCGTGCCCCTCGCTGAGGTCTCCCGCCGCGATCAGATCGAGCGCCTCGTCCGGGAGGTCGAGCAGGCGGATGAGGTTCGAGATCGCGACTCTGCTTCGCCCGAGACGGCGCCCGAGCTCCTCCTTGGTCACCCCCAGGTCCTGCACGAGCGTGGCGCAGGCCCGAGCGGAATCGATGGGGTTCAGGTCCTCCCGCGCCATGTTCTCGATCAGCGCGAGCTCGAGTCGATCCGACTCGTCGGCCCGACGAATGATCGCGGGCACGGTGTCGAGTCCCGCGAGCCTGGCGGCACGCATCCGGCGCTCGCCGGCGATCAGCTCGTAGCTCCCGCCCGGGAGCGCCCTGGCCACGATCGGCTGCAGGAGCCCGCGGACCTTGATCGACTCCGCCAGCGCGAGCAGGGCTTCGCCCTCGAGCTCGCGCCGTGGCTGGTCGGGGTTGGGGCTGACCAGATCGAGCGGGAGCTCGCGGAGTCCGTCGGCACCTCCCGGAGTCCGAGGAAGGATCGCCGCCAGTCCGCGGCCTATCCCACGCGGCTGCGAGCCGGTGGGCCAGCCCCGCGAGCCGCTCTCAGCCACGGGCGGACACCTCCCTGGCGAACTCGGCGTAGGCGCGCGAGCCGGAGCAGGTCGGGTCGTGGCGTGTCACCGGGACGCCGAAGCTCGGCGCCTCGCCCACGCGGATGTTGCGCGGGATGACGGTGTCGAACACCAGGTTCGGGAAGTGCTCGCGAACCTCCCGCTCGACGTCCTGGGCCAGCCTAGTGCGGCCGTCGTGCATCGTCAGGATCATTCCCGCGACCGTGAGCCGGGGATTCAGCTCCCGCTGGATAAGGGACAGCGTGTCGAGCAGCCCGGCCAGCCCCTCGAGTGCGAAGTACTCGGTCTGCACGGGCACGATCACGCGATCGGCGGCCACCAGCGCGTTGACCGTGAGGGGGCCGAGCGCAGGCGGGCAGTCGAGCAGGACGAGCTGGTAGCCGTCGGCGGCCGAGCCGAGGGCGTCGCGCAGCCGCGTCTCGGAGCCGGGCATCCGGGGCAGCTCCACGCTCGCCCCGGCGAGGTCGGGCGTCGAGGGCACGAGGGCGAGCCGGTCGACCGACGTCGGCTGAGCTGCTCCGTCGAGGGTCAGTTCCCCGCCGAGGCAGTCGTAGACGTTGGGGCTCGCGTCCCTCGGGAACCCGAGCGCGGTGGTGGCGTTGCACTGCGGGTCGAGGTCCACGAGCAGCGTGTCCCGGCCGGACTCAGCCGTGCAGGCGCCGAGGTTGACGGCGGTCGTGGTCTTGCCCACGCCACCCTTCTGGTTCGCGACCGCGTAGATCGTGGCCATCGCGCGCGAAGGTAGAGGCGGGCGCGGTCGGAACGCGGGCATCGTGGAGTGGTTCGGTGCCGAACGGTGGACTCCTTCCGGATCCTGAGCCGTCGGCGGGCGGGGCGGACTCCTCACGCCGCCGAGACGAATCGCACCTGATGCCGTCATACGGGACAATTCGACGGCGACCGCGCTCTGCCGGTGCCCAGCCGTACCTGGCCAGGTCCCCGGTCTACGAACCGAGCGGTCGCTTCGCCGCGCGCCCCGGGCGGCGGGGGAACCGCGACGGGGTTGGTCCGCTCTTTACGAATCGGTGCAGGTGTCGATCGCGGGCCTCCGGGAACGGCCGGACCGGCAGAACCTCCGCGTACTCGAGCCCGAGCTCCCCGACCGAGGCGGCGGCGCCTCGCTCCTCGTCGCGATCCCGGCTCCCCTTCCAGGCCACGAGGCAGCCGCCGATCCGGAGCAGCGGCGCCGCGTACTCGGCGAGCACCGCGAGGCTCGCGACCGCGCGCGCCGTGACCACGTCGTAGGCTTCGCGGCCCTCCCCGGCGGCCCAGGTCTCCGCCCGGGCGGGGACTGCGCGCACGTTTGCCGCATCGGCCGCCTCGGCGAGGCGCTCGATGACCTCGCACTTCCTGCGCGAGGCCTCGATCAGGTCGACGGCTACGCCAGGGAGCGCTATCGCCAGCACCAGGCCCGGAAAGCCGGCACCCGAGCCGACGTCGGCGAGCCGATCCGCGTCGCGCACCGACTCGATCTGCAACCCCTCCAGGCTGTCGCCGAGGTGGCGATCGGTGATGTCCTCGCTACCGCGGATCGCCGTCGGGGGCTCCGGCTCTGCGTCGAGCGCTCGCGTCAACCGGACCAGACCCTCACGGGTATGGGACGGCAGTCGGTGGCGCTCGGTCAGCCGCCCCACCCGCGACTCGAGCGACCCCCGTTTCACGTTTTACGCCGGCGAGCCGGCTAGCCAGGCGCGACCGGGCTCACCACGAGCCGTCGCTCTGGCTCATCGCCTTCGCTGTGCGTCTCCACGTCGGCGCGCTCGTTGAGGTAGTGGTGCACCGCCTTGCGCTCGTGCGCCGCCATCGGCTCGAGCTCGACGGGACGGCCGAAGGAGAGCGCGTCCTCCGCCGCGCGGTCCGCCTCGCGCTGGAGCTGGGCCTCCCGACGCTCCCTGTAGCCCGCCGCGTCCACGATCACTCGCTTCCGCTCGGCGTCGCCGCGGAATGCGCTCCGCGCGGCCAGGTACTGGACCGCGTCGATGGTGGAGCCGTGTCTTCCGATCAGGAGACCGAGCTCCTCTCCGTTGACCGTCGCGCGGATCTCTTCCTCCGACTCCTCCACGTCGACGCTGGCACGGACCGCGAGGCCGGCGACTACGCGCGTGACGAGCTGTCTCACCCGCTCCGCTGGCGCCTCGGGAAGAGTGTCTCCGCGCTCTCGCCAGGACTCGACGTCGGCCTCCGCCCGGACCCGCGCTGGGGCGTCGCCGTCGCCCTCGTCCAGCACTTCGAAGCGAATGTCGTCCGCGACGATGCCCGGGAATCGCCGCTCGAGCGCCTTGGCCGCCGCCCACTTCGCCTCGCCGAGGGTCGCGCCCTCGGCCTCGTGGGCGCGCTCGTCGGTCGCGGGCGAATCGCCGCCTACCGCCTCGTGCTCCCGCGCGGGTTCGGTCATCGGCGCAGAGATGGCCGGCCGCGCATCAGCGTCGGCGTCCCGACCGCTTCTTCTTCTTGCGCGGGGAGGGCGGTGGCGGCTTGCGGGGGCCTCCGTTGCCGCCGCGCCCACCAGCCTTGGCCTTCCCGGATGCTGACTTCCCGTCGCCCGACCCTCCCGCGACCAGCGCGGGCTGCGGCGCGGGCTTCCCGCGCGCCGGCTTGACCCCGTCTTCCTCCGGCAGCTCGTGGGGCTCGGGCTTCGGGTACAGCTTCCGCACGACGAGCTGCTGACCCACGGTCCAGACGTTGGTCGTGATCCAGTACACGATCAGGCCTGCGGGGAAGCTGATGATGAAGAGGACGAAGACGAACGGGAGCGCGAGGAAGATCCGGCGCTGCATCTTGTCGGCGCTCACGAGCGTGACCAGGCTGGCGGCGAGCTGGGTGGCGATGTAGAGCACGATCAACACCACGAGGACGCCGCCGGTCGCCTCGGCCGCGAGGTCGGGAATGAAGAGGAACGATTGCCCCTCGAGCTCCGGCTCCTCCCTGAGCAGGAAGAACAGCGCCATGAAGAACGGCAGCTGGAGCAGGATCGGGAGGCAGGAGCTCAACGGGTTGACCGAGTGCTCCTGGTAGAGCTTCATCATCTCCTGCTGGAGGCGCTGCTTGTCGTCCTTGTAGCGCTCCTGCAGCCGCTTCATCTGCGGCTGCAGGCGCTGGAGCTCCTGCATCCCCTTCACGCCCTTGAAGGTCAGCGGCAGGATCGCGAGCCGGATGGCGACGGTCATGGCGATGATCGACGCGCCCCAGCCGAAGCCGACCTCGTCGTGGAAGAACTTGAGGATCGCGTCCGCGACGTCGATCAGCGGCTGCAGGATGTTCGCGAAGACGATCAAGGTCGATGGCCGTGAGGCCGGGTGGCGAAGAGCCTCTGGTCCTCCGGATAGTCGAAGCCACCGCGGCTGAGCGGGTTGCAGCGCAGCACTCGCCACGCCGCCAGCACGGCCCCGCGGAGTATGCCGTAGCGGCCAATCGACTGTACCGCGTACTCGGAGCAGCTCGGGTAGTAGCGGCAGCGCGGACCGAGAAGCGGCGCGACGAGCCGCTGGTACAGGCGAAGCGGCGCCACCGCGACAGACCTGGCCACGGCGCTCACGCGCCCGCCCCGCCGTCGGCCATCGGTCCGAGCTCGCTCATCAGCTCGCGAAGCGCCCGCTCGACTCCGGGCTCACCGCTGTCGCGGGCGAACTCGCCGGCCGGAGGACGCGCGACCACCACGAAATCGTGCCCGTCCGGCGCGAGCTCCTCACACGCCCAGAATGCCTCGCGGAGAAGACGTTTGACCCGATTCCGCTCCACGGCGCCTCCGACCTTCCGGCCGACCGACACGCCAAGCCGGAGTCGGGCATCAGCGCCGGCGCTCGGAAACGCGTAGACAACGAGGTACCGGTTGGCGCGTGAGCGCCCCTGTCGGTACACCCGGTCGAAGTCGGCGCTGCGAGTCAGCCGGGGTCGAGCGGCGCGCCTCCGGCGACCGCCGCGGGCGGTGGCGCGCTCTCCGTCGGCCGCCACGCCTACGGCGTGAGCCGGCGCCGGCCCTTCGCCCGCTTGCGCCTCAGGATTCGCCGTCCGGCGCGCGTGCGCGAGCGCGCGCGAAACCCGTGCGTGCGAGCGCGCTTCCGCTTCTTGGGCTGGTAGGTGCGCTTCATTGGGGTGGACCCGGATCGGACCGTCCCGGGCCGAGAAGTATAGGGCGGGTCGCGCGGGCTCCTGAACCGGCGTCTCGACGGCTGTGCACAGCCTGTTGACCGCCTCCCGTTCCCCCGAGATCGGTTTCCCCGCGTATTGCGAGCTTCCCCACGGTGACTCCCTGTGATGGCCTCCGCCGCCCCTGAAGCCGCTGTAGACTCGCTGTGGTGAGGAGGTCGTCCCGGCGCCCCGGCGGGCCTCCGTCCTCTGAATACGCCCGCTGCTCACCCGGTGGAGGTCCGGTCGCCTGCGCGTGTCAAGACGAGATCTCGAGACCACCTGGGAGAGCATTCGCGGACGCCTCAAGGGCGCGGCCACCGACCTGACGTTCCACCTGTGGCTCGAGCCGCTCGAGCTGGTCGGACGCGACGGGCAGGTCCTCTACGTCCGTGCGCCGCGGCACATCCGCACCCTCGTCGAGGAGCGCTACCTGCCGCTGCTCCGCGACTCGGCGGAGGAGGCTCTGGCGTCGCGGGTCGCGGTCAAGGTCGTCGGTGAGGAGTGGTCCGCAGAGCTCGGCGCCGGTCCCGAAGAGGCCGGGCTGGCTCGCGCCCGAGCCGCGGCTGCAGGCGACCTCCTCAACCCCAAATACACGTTCGACCAGTTCGTGATCGGCGACGCGAACCGGCTTGCGCATGCCGCGGCGCTGGCCGTCGCCGAGCAGCCCGGCCAGGCCTACAACCCGCTGTTCCTCCACGGCCCTCCCGGCCTTGGGAAGACTCATCTGCTCCATGCGATCGGGAACTTCCTCCGCCACTACGGGGGCCGCGTGACGGTTCGCTACGCGACATCGGACGAGTTCACGAGCGGCTTCGTCCGCGCGGTCCGGGAGGACGGCGTAGCCGAGTTCAAGACCGCCTTCAGGGGCGCGGATGTGCTGCTCCTGGACGACGTCCAATTCCTCGCCGGCCGAGCCAAGACGCAGGAGGAGTTCTTCCACACCTTCAACGCCCTCTACGACGGCGGTTGCCAGCTCGTCGTATCCAGCGACCGACCCCCAGGGGAGATGGCCGCTTTCGAACGACGCCTGGCGGAACGCTTCGCGTCCGGGCTCATCGCAGCGCTCGATCCGCCGTCGGTCGACGTGCGCTTCGCGATCCTCCGCAAGCGCGCAGCCCTCGACGGCTTGCTCGACGTCGACGACGCCACGCTCCACGAGGTCGCGCGGCTAGTCGCATCGAGCGTCCGCGCGCTCGAGGGCGCGCTGATCCGCGTGATCGCCTATGCGTCGCTACGCGGGGTCCAGGCGTCGCCGGAGTTGGCGCGGCAGCTGCTCGAGCGGCTGTATCCACAGCCCGCAGCCCGTCCCTGCAGCATGCAGGAGGTGCGCGACGCGACCGCAAAGGCGTTCGGACTGGCACCCAGCGCGCTCGTCGCGCACGATCGGCGGCCCCAGGTCGCCCACGCCCGCCAGGTCGCCATGTATCTCGTCCGCGAGCTCACAGATCACAGCCTGCCGGCGATCGGGGCCGACTTCGGCGGCCGCAACCACTCAACGGTGCTACACGCTCACCGCAAGATCGCAAACGAGGTGACCAGCGACTCAGGCAGCGCCCGCACGGTCGCGGACGTTCGGTCGCAGCTCGAACAACCGGATCCCGACCGGTCCTGATGCGACGATCTACAGTCGATCAACGCCCCATCCACACGCGATCCACCGTGCCTAGCGGGCCGCGACCGCTTCTCCACTTGTCGACACCACCTACTACCTCCATTTGTTCATGAAGATCTCTGTCTCCAAGGAAGCCCTCCTGTCGCAGCTTGGCCTGGCGGCCCGCGCGGCGTCGACCCGAAGCGCGGTCCAGACGCTCGCCGGCGTCCTCTTCCACGTGGAGGAGGGAGGTATCGAGCTACGTGCCACCGACATGGAGATGGCCCTTCGGGTCAGGCTGGATGCTCAGGTCGAGAGTGCCGGAACGGTGGTCCTGCCGGCTCGCTTGCTGGTCGAGGTGGTCCGATCTCTCCCGAAGGACCGGCTGACGGTCGAACACAGAAGCTCGCAGGACGACGTCCACGTTTCGTCGGGCGGCGCCGACTTCCAGCTGCGCGTCCTGCCACCCGACGACTTCCCCCGCCTACCGGAGGTACCCGACGAGCCGGCGGTCCGCCTCGCGTCCCAGGCCTTCGTGGAGACCGCGGAACGAGTCGCGCGCTCGGCATCACGCGACGAGACGCGGCCGCACCTCACAGGCGTGCTCGTCTCGGCGTCCGGCACGGAGCTCCGCATGGTCGCGACCGACTCGTACCGGCTCAGCGTCAAGGAGACCACGCTGGAGCGACCTGTCGATCGAGAGCTCGAGGTGAACGTACCGGCCCGCGCGCTGCAGGAGCTCGGGCGTGTCGCGGCCGCCGGCGATGAGATCGAGGTGTGGCAGCAGGCGGGGCAGGTGATCTTCCGGGTCGACGGAGTGACGCTCTCGTCGCGGCTTGTGGAAGGTCGATTCCCGAACTACCGCCAGCTGCTGCCCGAGACGTACGAGCACGAGCTGCGGGCAAACCGGGCCGAGCTGATCGAGGTCGTGCGCCGGATCGGTCTCCTGGCGCAGAAGAACGCCCCGCTGCGGCTCGCGTTCAGCGACGGTGCGCTCGAGGTCTCCGCGCAGACTCCGGACGTGGGGCGCGCAAGCGAGTCACTGCCGATTCCGTTCAAGGGCGAACCATTGGAGATCGGCTTCAATCCGGAGTTCCTGCGCGACGGGCTCGAGAGCGCCGAGGCCGATGAGCTCGTCCTAAAGCTCATCAGCCCGCTGCGGCCAGGGCTCATCGAGTCGACGGACGACGGGGGCAACTTCACGTATCTCGTCATGCCCATCCGCCTAAACGTGTGATGGCGGCTGCAAACCGTCGCCGGGCGGCGTCCTCGGTCGGCCGTGTGCGGAGCACTACGGCCTCCGTACGCCCTTCCCCGACTCGGTTTTCGCTCGCCACACACGTTCAGGCCCCTTCGAATCGCACCGCGCCGGATACCGACAGACCCGCGCCGGCGCGCGCCCGATGCGCGTAGAGAGCGTCGAGCTCCGCGACTTTCGGAACTACGAGCGGGCCGCCGTCGGGCTCGGCGCGGGGCTCACCGTCATCTGCGGGCCGAATGGGGCGGGCAAGACGAACCTGCTCGAGGGCGTCTACTTCGGCCTCACCGGGAGGTCGTGCCGAACGAGCAACGAGCGCGAGGTCGTCAGACATGGCGGCGGGCCCGCGCGGGTGGTCGTCGCGACCCATGGCGAGGATGGCCGCCACGAGATCGAGGTGGCGTTCCAGCCGGGTGAGTCGAAGCGTGTGCGTGTGGACGGGGCGGCCGCGGAAGGCGTCGCGACCCGTGCACGGCCGCCGGTGGCAGTGTTCATCCCCGAGCGCCTCGAGCTGGTCAAGGGGCCGCCGGCGCACCGCCGGGCGCACCTCGATCGGTTCGTGGCGGCCGTCTGGCCGGCGCGGGCGGAGACTCGGGCCGACTACGGGCGTGCGCTCGCGCAGCGGAACGCTCTGCTCGCACGCGTGCGCGCGGGCGTGGCGCCGGAGGGCGCGCTCGATCCGTGGGACCGGCAGCTCGCGAGCTGCGGCGTCGCCCTGATGGCGAGCCGGGCCGAGGCGGTCGAGCGCCTCGAGGCCCTGTTCCGCAGTCGTGCAGCGGCGCTCGGGCTGCCGCTCCGGGCGGAGATCGCCTACAGGCCGCGGGCGCGCGCCTCCGAGGTCGAGGGGCTGGCCGGGGAGCTCCGCGAGCGGCGGGCCCAGGACCTCGAACGTGGCTTCACGACCCACGGTCCCCACCGCGACGACCTGGCGCTCGTACACGCCGACCGCGGTTTGCGGGCGTTCGGTTCGCAGGGCCAGCAGCGCCTCGCCCTCCTGGCGCTGCTCTTCGCGGAGCGCGACGTGCTCGCGGACCTCGGCCGGCCGCCGCTGATGCTGCTCGACGATGTGATGTCCGAGCTCGACGCCGACCGTCGCCTGCGGCTGGTCGAGGCGATCAGGGCCGGCGGCCAGGCCGTGGTCACCGCCACGGAGCCCGATGAGGTGGACGGGGCGACGGCGTCCGACCTGATCACGGTCGACGACGGAACCGCCCGCGCGGCTCCAAGGGCGATCGCGGCGTGAGACGCGTGGCGCCCCGCCCGCTGGCGTCGGCGCTCGAGGAGATCGCGATCGCCACGGCCCCCGCGACCACGCTGGCTCGCGTGCAGCGCTCGTGGCCGGCGGTGGCCGGCGACGTGGTTGCGAGAGAGTCCGCGCCGGTGGCGGAACGCGACGGCGTGGTGACGGTGGCCTGCCATTCGGCGGTCTGGGCGCATGAGCTCGAGCTGATGTCCCGGGACCTGATCGCCGGCCTCAACGACGTACTCGCCGCGCATGGATCGGCTCGTGCGGTGCGCGATATCCGGCTGGTCACGCGGTCGAGCGGGGCGGACTCGTGACTTCTCGCCATTTTGTGGCGATTTGCGGGTATTTTCCTCAGTTATGTAACTCGGGTGAGCGCCCCGTTTTGGTATCCTTGAGGCTGTCGCAGATCATTGCCCCGGCCCGCTCCACGCGCGCGTCAGGCCGGGGCTTCCACATGTAGGGCGAAGGAAGGAACGGCTTGGCTAAGCGAGCCACGAAGACGAGCGGCGGCCAGGACTACGGCGCCCAGCAGATACAGGTGCTCAAGGGCCTCGAGGCGGTCCGGAAGCGGCCCGGGATGTACATCGGGTCGACCGGTGCGCGCGGGCTCCATCACCTGATCTACGAGGTGATCGACAACTCGGTCGACGAGGCACTAGCGGGCGAGTGCGACCACGTAGAGATCACCATCCGTCCCGACAACAACGTCACCGTTACCGACGACGGCCGCGGGATCCCCGTCGACATGCACGAGAAGGAGGGCCGGCCGGCCGCAGAGGTCGTGCTCACGACGCTCCACGCGGGCGGGAAGTTCGGCGACGGAGGCGGCTACAAGGTGTCGGGCGGCCTCCACGGCGTCGGCGTCTCGGTCGTGAACGCGCTGTCCGAGGAGCTGCACCTGACCGTCTGGCGCGACGGCAACGAGTGGACCCAGTCCTACGAGCGCGGTGTTCCTCAGGCCGAGCTGAAGAAGGGGAAGAAGACCGACCAGCGCGGCACCTCGATCACCTTCCGTCCCGACCCTGAGGTCTTCGACACGCTCGACTACGACAGGCCCACCCTGATCCAGCGATTCAGGGAGATGGCGTTCCTGACGCGTGGGCTGAGGATCAACTTCGCCGACGAGCGCGGCGAGCGCTTCGTCGAAAGCTTCCGCTACGAGGGCGGTATCCGTGACTTCGTGACCTACCTCCACTCGCAGGGCTCGCGCGAGCCGCTGCACAAGAAGGTCGTGTTCCTGGAGGACTCGGGCGACATCGGAGAGGTCGAGGTCGCGATGCAGTGGAACAGCTCCTACCAGGAGTCGCTGCTCTCGTTTGCCAACAACATCAACACGCATGAGGGCGGCTCGCATCTGTCGGGCTTCCGATCGGCGCTGACGCGGAGCATCAACCACTACGCGCGTCGTGAGGGCCTGCTGAAGGAGAAGGAGGAGAACCTTCAGGGCGAGGACGTCCGCGAGGGCCTCACGGCGATCATCTCGGTGAAGGTGGCCGAGCCGCAGTTCGAGGGCCAGACCAAGACCAAGCTCGGCAACCCCCCTGTCGAGGGCTTCGTGCAGGCGGCCGTCAACAAGGGGCTGTCGGAGTTCCTCGAGGAGAACCGCGGCGAGGCGCGCCAGATCATCGCCAAGGCCGTGCAGGCGTCGCGTGCGCGAGAGGCTGCCCGGAAGGCCCGTGACCTGACCAGGCGCAAGTCGGCGCTCGAGAACTCGCACCTCCCCGGCAAGCTCGCCGACTGCTCGGTCCGCGACCCCGCGCTTACCGAGCTGTTCGTGGTGGAGGGCGACTCGGCCGGAGGCTCGGCGAAGCAGGGCCGCGACCGCAACATCCAGGCGGTCCTGCCGCTCCGCGGGAAGATCATCAACGCTGAGAAGAGCCGCATCGACAAGGTCCTGTCGAACCAGGAGATCCAGGCGCTGATCACCGCGATCGGCACCGGCATCCGCGAGGAGTTCGACCTCGAGAAGGCGCGCTACCACAAGGTCTGCGTGATGACGGACGCCGACGTCGACGGCGCGCACATCCGCACGCTCGTCCTCACCTTCATTTTTCGCGAGATGCCCGAGCTGATCGAGGCCGGCTACGTGTTCATAGCCAAGCCGCCGCTCTACCGGATGCGAAACGGCAAGCAGCAGCTCTACATCGAGAAGGAGTCGGAGCTCGAGGAGGTGTTGCTGCGGGACAAGCTCGAACGCATGGAGGTCTCCGACAAGGGCGGCACCCAGTTTGCGCTGACACACGCACGCTGGCAGCGTTTCACGCGCAAGCTCAAGGAGTACGAGGGCTGGGCCTCGGCGTTGCGCGCCGAGTACGGCAACGAGGTCATCAACTTCCTCGAGGCGTCGCAGATTCTCGACGAGGGCGTGACCGATGCCGACCGCGCAGCCGAGCTGATCCGGGCGGAGACGCCCGAGGCGGAGCCGCTGGACCTGGAGCTGGTGTCGGAGGACCCCACCGAGCTGCGGGTGCGAGTCATCGAGCGGCGCACCGGCTCGGCGGCGACCCACCGGCTCCGGCGAGAGCTGTTCGAGAACCCGGAGTACCGGAACCTCGTGCGCGTGCACGGTGAGCTCGAGACGCTGGCGGGCACGCCACCCTTCGACGTCAGGCTCGCCAAGCGCGAGGCGCGTGCGTTGTCGTTCGAGGAACTGCGCCGGGCCGTCGTGGACACGGCCAAGGAGGACGTTCAGGAGCTGGTGCGGTTCAAGGGCCTCGGCGAGATGAACCCGGACCAGCTCTACGACACGACGATGGACCCCGAGCAGCGGACGTTGCAGCGGGTCACGATCGAGGACGCCAGCGCTGCCGACCAGATCTTCTCGATGCTGATGGGGGAGAAGGTCGAGCCCAGGCGCGCGTTCATCGAGTCCCACGCAAAGGACGTGACGAACCTTGATGTCTGAGGCTGCGAAACTCGACCGAGGTCTTGGATGAGCGTTGACCGGTTGAGCGGCGGCGCCATCGAGGAGCGCCTGCTCGAGGACGAGATGCGCTCCTCGTACCTCGACTACGCGATGAGCGTGATCGTGGGACGGGCGCTTCCGGACGTGCGGGATGGCCTGAAGCCGGTGCACCGCCGCGTGCTCTACGCGATGTACGAGGGCGGGCTCCAGCCGAATCGCCCCTATCGGAAGTGCGCCGGCGTGGTCGGCGAAGTCATGGGCCGCTACCACCCGCACGGCGACGCCGCGATCTACGACACGCTCGTGCGGCTCGCGCAGGACTTCGCGATGCGCAGCCCGCTGGTCGACGGGCAGGGCAACTTCGGCTCGGTCGACAACGACCCGCCGGCGGCGATGCGCTACACGGAGGCGCGGCTCGCCCGGATCGCCACCGAGCTCCTGCGCGACATCGACGCCGACACGGTCGAGTTCACGGCGAACTACGACGACTCGCGCATGGAGCCGCTGATCCTGCCGGCGCGCTTCCCGAACCTGCTCGTGAACGGGTCTGCCGGCATCGCGGTCGGCATGGCCACCAACATCCCGCCGCACAGCCTGCGCGAGACGATCGACGCAGTCATCGCCTACATCGACGATCCGACCATCGAGCTGTCAGGCCTGATGCGGCACATCAAGGGCCCCGATTTCCCGACCGGCGGGATCATCGTCGGGCGGCAGGGGATCCGTGATGCGTACGAGACCGGCAAGGGCCGCATCGTGGTGCGCGGGCGGGCTCACATCGAGCCGCTCCGGCAGGGCAAGGAGGCGATCGTGATCACCGAGCTGCCCTACCAGGTCTCGAAGGGCGACGGGCGCAACGAGGGAACGGGCTTGATCAAGAAGATCGCCGAGGTCGTCCAGAACGGAAAGATCAAGGAGATCTCCGATCTCCGCGACGAGTCGGACAAGTCGGGCACGAGGCTGATCGTCGAGCTGAAGCGCGACGCGATCCCGAAGGTCGCGCTCAACAAGCTGTACAAGCACACGCCGCTCCAGACCACCTTCGGCGTGAACATGGTGGCGCTGGTCGACGGGGTGCCGCGCACTCTCACGCTGCCCGGCGTGATCCGCTTCTACGTCGACCACCAGCGCGACGTCGTCGTGCGCAGGACGAAGCACGAGCTGCGGCGCGCGGAGGCCCGCGCTCACATTCTCGAGGGTCTGCTGATCGCGCTGTCGGACCTCGACGCGGTGATCGAGCTGATCCGCGCGTCGCGCGATCCGGACGCTGCCCGCGACGGCCTGATCGATCGCTTCGAGCTCTCACGCGAGCAGGCTCAGGCGATCCTCGACCTCCGCCTGCAGCGGCTCACGGCGCTCGAGTCGGACAAGATCCGCAAGGAGCACGCCGACCTGGTCGAGCGGATCAAGGAGCTGCGCGAGATCCTCGGCGACGAGGGGCGGATCCTCTCCGTCATCAAGGATGAGCTGCAGGAGATCCGCGACGGGTACGGCGACGAGCGCCGAACGGAGATCACCCACTCCGAGGACGAGCTCGACGTGGAGGACCTGATCGCCGACCAGCAGATGGTGATCTCGATCACCCGCTCCGGGTACATCAAGTCGCTCCCGCTCGCGACCTACCGGCAGCAGAAGCGCGGCGGAGTGGGGGTCCTCGGGATGGACATGAAGGACGACGACTACATCGAGCACCTGTTCATCAGCTCGACGCACGACTTCCTGCTGTTCTTCACGAACCGAGGCAAGGTGTACCGGGAGAAGGTCTATGACCTGCCGGAGGCGTCGCGGACTTCGAAGGGCCGTGCGCTCACGAACGTGCTCCCGCTCCGCGAGGGCGAGTACGTCCGCGCCGTTCTGTCCACGCGCGACTTCTCGGAGGGGAAGTTCCTGGTCTTCGCCACCCGCCAAGGCATCATCAAGAAGACCAGGTTCGCCGACTACAACACGCCGATCAAGGCGGACGGGATCATCGCGATCAAGATCCGCGACGACGACGAGCTGGTGGCCGTCAGGCGCACCGGCGGGGAGGACGACATCATCATGGTCTCGCACTCCGGGCACGCGTCGCGGTTCAACGAGACGCAGGCGCGGGCGATGGGTCGCGACACGAGCGGAGTCAGAGGTATGAACGTCTCGCGTGGCGACAACCACGTGCTCGCCATGGACATCGCGCGCGACGACACCGAGCTCCTGGTGGTGACCGAGAACGGCTACGGCAAGCGGACCGAGATCTCGGAGTACCCCGTCAAGGGTCGGGGCACGATGGGAGTGCAGACGATCAAGCTCACCGAGAAGAAGGGTGGGTTGGCCGGGGCCCTGATCGTGCGCGAGCATCAGGAGCTGGTCTTCATCTCACGCGAGGGGATGGTCCAGCGCACCGGCGTGAAGGGCATCTCGCGCTACGGCCGTGCCTCGCAGGGCGTCCGCGTCATGAACCTCCGCGAGGGCGATCAGGTCAGCGCCGTGGCGCTGGTGGTGGAGTCGACCGACACTGCCGCGCGCGTCGACGCCGAGGCCGAGGAGGCGGACGATGGGACGGAGCCGGCTGCCGGGGTCGAGCGAGACGGAGCCGCCCCGGACGAGGACGCCTAGGTCACGCGCGCCGCGCCGTCTGCTTTCATAGGGCGCACCAGGGAAAGGAGGTGGTCCTAGCTTGAGTGACAGATTTGTCGGGACCCTGGAGGTGTCCGGCCGCTAGGCCGGAGCTGGACCCGCTTGGCGGAGTCCCATCCGGGCACCGTCGGCGGGGCAGGCCGGGAGTCGTCCCTCCGGCCCGGCGCGTTTGCGCCGAAGCGTGCCTCGTCGGCCGAGTCCAGCGAGAGCACTACGAAGGGCGCCTCAGGGCGCCCTTCGTGCTTCAGGGACCGGAGGCATCCTCAGCCGCGCGATCCGAGCTGGTGCTGCTTGAGTCGAGGTCGTCGAGGCGCTCCTCGACGTCGTCGATGCGGGTCTGGAGCGACTCGAGCTCATCGGACGGCTGCCTGGTCGCCGAGCGCACGTCCGCGACGGCGGTGTCGAGCTCGTCGAGCTGGGTGGTGAGTCGGTTCACCTCGGCCGCCTGCTGGTCCTGAGCGTCGGTCAGCGACTCGAGCTGGTCCTCGGTGGCGTCGACTCGCTCCGAGAGCTGCGAGACGTCGCGTGCTGAAGCCGCGTCCTCGCGGTCGTCGATGTCGCCCGTGAAGAGTGCGAACACCGCTGCTCCGAGGGCGAGGAGCGCGACGATCACCGCGGCCGCGACCCATCTGCGGAGGCGGCGGAGCGGATCCTCGATCGGTCCGGCGCCATCCACGCCGGACTCACCGGACGGCGCAGCCTCGCGCGGAGGCGCGGCGGCCGGCACGGGCGGGCGATCGGGTCCTCGGGGCGACGTGCTCACGCGGCCGACGCCGTCAGGCCGCCGCCGGGAGGTACTGCTCCCAGACCTGGGGGATGGCGTGCGTGGCGACGTGGACGAAGATGGTCGGGCTCGGCGGCTTCGGGCGCGTCAGGGGATGCATGTCCGCCTGCCGTGGAAGCCGATCTCCCTTGCGACGGTTGCAGGGCGCACAGCACGTAACGATGTTGTCCCAGCTCGACGCGCCGCCCTTGCAGCGAGGGATCACGTGATCGATCGTGAGCTTGCCGCGCTCGCGACCGCAGTACTGGCAGGTCCACCGGTCACGCGCGAAGATGGCGCGGCGGGTGATCTTGCGGCTGTGGGCGTTGCGCGGGATCCGAACGTAGGTGATCAGGCGAATCACCACCGGCCGCGGAACGGTCAGGCTCTCGGCGTGCAGCCGCCAGCCGCCCTCCTCGAGGATCTCTGCGCGCTCCTTGAGCAGGAGCACCGTGGCGCGCCGGACCGTGCAGACGTTGATCGGCTCGTACGAAGCGTTGAGCACCAGCACCCGTCCGCTGGTCCCACCGCGCCGCCCCTCGGATGCCCCGGGCAGCACGGCGACGGCTGGGACTGGGTCCCTGCCCTCCGCTGCGTCGAGGGTCGCGGTCTGGGCCACGATCCGCGCCAGTTTAGCGGTGGGCTGCCCTCAGCCGGCCGGATACGATCCCAGCAGGCGGAGCGTCTCCACCCGCCGGCCCAGCCCCTCGAGCGCCTCGCGGACCGGTGGGTCGTCAGCCGCGCCGTCGAGGTCTGCGAAGAACATGTAGTGCCCCAGGCGCACACGGCGGGGACGGCTCTCGATCTTGGTCAGGTTCACGCCGCGGTCGGCAAGCTCGGCGAGCACCGCCACCAGCGCGCCCGGAGAGTCGTCGTCGAATCCCCAGAACACGATCGAAGTCCTGGTGGCCGCCTCGACCGCGGGGGGCGATCCGGCTCCCAGTGTCTCCGCGCGCGCGAGCCAGACGAATCGGGTCAGGTTGTCGCTGCGGTCCTCCACCCCCTCGGCGAGCACCCGGCAGCCGTAGCGCTCGGCGGACAGGCGAGAGCCGAGGGCGGCCCATGGCGCGTCGGCAGTTGATACCTGACGCACCGCGTCGGCGGTAGATGCGGCTGCCACGCGCGTCGCCTGCGGGAGCTCACCTGCCACGAAGCGCCGGCACTGCGACATCGCCTGGGGGTGCGACACGACGCGCTCGATGCGGTCGAGGCCGATCTTCGCGCGCGCGATCAGGCAGTGGCGGATCGGGTGCGTGACCTGAGCCTCGATCCGGACGTCGGGCGCCTCTCCGGCAAGCGTGTCGAGGGTGGCGCGCACGGAGCCCTCGAGCGCGTTCTCGATCGGGACCACCGCCCGCTCCACGGCACCCTCCTGAACCGCCATGACCGCCTCGCGGACCGTCGCGGCCGGGACCTCCTCGACCGGCGCACCGGCTGAGGCGCGGAGGGCCTCCTCCGTGAACGTGCCGGAGGGGCCGAGAAAAGCGACCCTCACGAGGCGGTGACCGCGCCTACCGAGCGTCGCCCGCCGGCGTCTCGAGCGGGGCAGCGCCGGCGGCCAGCGGAGCAAGAGCCTCGTCGATCGCCTGCTGTTCCTCTGGCGAGAGCCGCAGCTCCGGCTGCCCCTCGTGCACGTGCTTCACGTACACGCGCGCCTGGTCGCGGTGAGTGATCGACGAGAGGACGAGACCGGATCGGCGGGAGTCGAGGAGCGCGAGCGAGATCGACTGCTGCCCGGACATCTCCCCGTAGGCGTCGTAGCGGACCAGGGCGCGGTACGCGACGCAGCCGTCGATGCGAGTGTCCTGGGCGGCCGACTGGTTCTCGAAGCGCCCAAGCGAGTCCTCGACCCAGTCGCGCAGCTGCACGAAGGCGGCCTCCAGACGCTCGGCGTGCGACACCAGGTCACGGCGCTCGCGGCCACCGAGCACGGTCGCCTGAGCGGCCCGGACGCGGCGGAGCTTCACGGCCAAGATCAGCCAGAGGATGATCCCGATGAGCGCGAGCCCGGCCGCGGCGAGCGCGACGATCCCCTCGGTCGTGGTGAGCTCGTCGAGCGTCACGGGGTCAGACTAGATGACAGCCGGGCGGGTCCCTGCTATGGGGCCACCGGCTCCTGGGTCGCGCTGTCGTCGCTCGTCGGTATCTCGGCGATCGCCTCGTCGACCCGGTCGGGTTGGAGCCACTCGATGTCAGGGAGGAACTGACCCTCCGGGAGGTCGTCGACCTCTGCCGCCAGCTCCTCGCGGTCGAGGACCTCCTCGATCGCCGGCGCCGCCTGGTCGGCGTAGATCACGTCGCTCGCGAGGAAGCTCCGCATCTCGATCGCGATCGCCTCGATCGCCTCGTCGCGCTGCTCGTCGCCGAGCGCGGCTGGAATGTCGCTCGAGATGCCCTCCAGGGCGTCCCTGCGCAGCTCGAGCATCTGAACGACCAGGTCGTGGGCGTCGGCGAGCTCGTCGGGAGGCTCCGCCGTCTCGCCCCGCTCGGTGAGCCGCTCAGCATCGACGCTGAGCCCGTTGAGCGTGTTCTGGACCTCGACCGCGGTCAGGTCGCTCGGGTCCTCCAACAGCTCGAACAGCGCCTCGCCCTCCTGGCTCGACTCGTCCACGAGCGACGCGGCCTCCTGGACGTAGTCCTCGAAGGCGCGCTCCTGCCGAGCCTCGAGGCATCCGCGCACGAGCAGCGCCGCGACGACGATCAGAACGAGCGCTCCGCCGGCCCCGACCGCGCGCCGCCGAACCACGGTCTGACGGTCTGTGCCGCGGCCCCGCGGCGGTCGAGGCCCGCGCGGCGGCGATCCACCCGTGCGCGGTCGCCCGCCGGACTCGGGCGAGCGGGGGCCTGGCGGGGGCCGATCTCCCCTCCGTCCCCCCGGTGGGTTGTCGCGTTCGTCGAGAAAGGACACGCGCGGGCGGCCGCTGACGCTGACAAGCTAGCGAGCGCCGCCGCCTGATGATGCCGAGCGCCGCCGCGACCCGATGTGAGCGGCCATTCTGGGATGGCGACCCTGGGATCATCAGACCGGTCTGGCGCCGTCGGGGAGGGAGCCGCCCCGCTTGGCCGAACGGAGGACCGGAGGGCCGTGACCGAGTCGGACAGGACAACCCAGCTGCGCCGAAGCCGTGCGGGCGCGGGCCGGGAGGAGGACGCCGACCGCCGGGGCCGACCCCGCGCCGGCGAATCTCGGCCCGGCGGCCGCTCCCGGCGCGGTCGTCATGGGCCGCTACCGGCTGGAGCATCGAATCGGGCGCGGTGGTCACGGGACGGTCTGGGATGCGCTCGACGAGCGGCTAGAGCGGCGCGTTGCCGTCAAGGTGATCTCGCGCGAGGACGGGAGCGTCGGAGACCGGGCGGAGCGAGAGGGGCGTGTGGCCGCCCAGCTGAACCACCCGGGCATCGTCGGGCTCTACGAGCTCGGCTCCGACGCAGAGTCCGTGTACCTGGTGTCGGAGCTCGTCCACGGCCGGACGATGGGTGAGCTCGCCCGAGCCGGGGGGCTATCCGACCGCGACGTCTGCCAGATAGGCATCGCCCTGTGCGCGGCGCTCGAGCACGCGCACGCGCGCGGGGTCATTCATCGCGACGTCAAGCCTCAGAACGTGATCGTGGTGGCCGAGCCGGCTGCGGGGGCCGGGTTCGCAAAGCTCACGGACTTCGGCGTGGCGCACGTCGCCGACGATGAGAGGCTGACCGCCACCGGCGACGTGGTGGGGACGCTCGCCTACATGGCACCGGAGCAGGCGGAGGGCGAGCAGGTGACGGGTGCCGCCGACGTGTACGCGCTGGCGCTGGTCCTCTACGAGGGCTGGACCGGGACCGGGCCCGAGGGGGCGGTGCGCCGCGCGGCTCGCGGGTCGCGGGCTTGTCCCCCTCGGCCATCTTCGCGGCGACCTCCCGCACCAGCTCTGCACGGCCGTTGACGCGGCGCTCGATCCGCGGCCGGAGGCCAGGCCGAGCCTCGCCGCCCTCGAAGAGGAGCTACGCGCCACGGCGGAGACGCTGTCGGAGGCGGGGGGCCTCGTGGAGCCCGCCACCCGCCGCCGCTTCGGGATCCCGAGCGCCACGGCAGTACGGACCCGGCCCGCTGCCGTCGCTCCCGCGGTGGCTGCTCCGTGCGGCGGCCGGCGGGGCGGCCGGCGGCCTCGTGCTCGCCGCCCTCCACGCGTTCGCCACGCCCGAGTCCGTACCGCCGGTTGCGATCGCCGGGGTGGCCGCGGTCATGGTGGCGCTTCTGCCGCGGATCGGTTGGATGCTGGCCGCCGGCGGGGTTCTCGTGTGGCTGGCCGCGCCGGGGGTCGAGCATCGCGGCACCGCGCTGGTACTGGCCGCCGCCCTCGCGCCGGTTCCGGTCCTGCTGCCGCGCGCCGGGCTGCTCTGGTCCGTTCCCGCGCTCGCGCCGCTCCTCGGAGCGATATCGCTCGCGCCGCTGTTCGTAGCCCTGGCGGGGATCGCGTCGACGGCATGGCGGCGTCTCGGCCTCGCGGTCTCGGGGTTCGCCTGGTTGCTGGCGGCCGAGATACTGAGCGGCCGCAAGCTCATGTTCGGGCTACCGGACGACGTCGAGCCGCCCGACGTGTGGGAGGACACGCTGATCGGAGCCGCGCGCGACGCGGTCTTCCCGACGGTGAGTTCGCTGGTGATGGTTCCCGGCGCCGTGTGGGCGGTGTTGGCGCTCGCCCTCGGCGTCCTGGTTCGTGGGCGCTCCCCGGCCATGGACGTCATCGGGGCGGTGCTGTGGGCCGTGGCGCTGATCCTGTCGCACGAGTGGCTCTCCGACCTGCTCGTGGGGGTCGTGCCTGCACCCGCGCCGCGGGGGGCGGCGGCGGGAGCCGTTCTGGGCGCTGTGGTCGCCTTCGTCGCGGCGGCCGCGGTCCGCCGACGGCGGTCCGAGACGCCCTACTTTCCCTAGGATTGCGCCGAGGGTGAGCATGCTCAGAAACCTCGAATCGAAGATCGCGGGCGCCGTTGAGGGCGCATTTGGACGCGCGTTCAAGTCGCGCGTACAGCCGGTCGAGCTCGCACGCAAGCTCGCGAAGGAGATGGACGAGCAAAAGACGGTCTCCGTCTCCCACACGTACGTGCCGAACGAGTACGCGGTCTACCTCTCGCCCGCCGACCGCGAGCAGTTTGAGAACTACGAGGGTGCCCTGCGCAAGGAGCTCTCCGACTACCTGCTCGAGCATGCACGGCGCGAGAGGCTGGCGCTCGTGACTCGGCCGGTCGTGAGCCTCGAGACCGACGAGCGCCTGCGCACCGGGGAGTTCGGCATCCAGGCGTGGATGTCAGGCGCCGCGGCGGAGGAGGCGTCGGGCGAGGAGCAGCCGCCCGCAGCCGCCGCGGCGGACTACGGCCACACGATGGTGTACTCGCCCGATCGGGCGCCGCGGAGGCTCGAGACGCCGATACCCGGCGCGCAGCAGGAGCGCCGCGCAATGCTCGTGGGGGAGGGCAAGCGGACCGTGCTGTCGGGAGACCGGCTGGTCGTGGGCCGCAGCAGGGAGTGCGACCTGGTGGTCGACGACCCGAACGTGTCGCGCCGTCACGTGGAGGTGCGCAGGGACGATGCCGGTTGGGTCGTGGCCGACCTCGGCTCGACGAACGGGACGAAGCTCAACGGGCGCCGCGTCGACGAGGCGCCGCTGGAGCCCGGCGACGAGGTGACCGTCGGCGTCTCGCGGTACACCTTCGAGGTCGAGTGAGGCCCCTCCGATCGTGACCGACCCCGTGGCCCTCCTCCTGAAGTTCGGCTTCCTGGCGGTCCTCTACCTGTTCCTCTTCTGGGTCGCGCGCAGCGCGCTCCGGGACCTGGCGCGCGGCGAGGCGGATGACGAGCAGCCCGCCGCTGGGGGCCTACCCGAGGACAGGGAGAGCCGGCGCCCGCCCGGGATGGACCTTCGCGATGGGATCGATCCCCGGCTCGTGGTCGTCGCGGCGATGGGACACGAGCCGCAGGCGGAGTTGCAGATCGGAGACAGCGCGACGCTCGGGCGGTCGCAATCCGCCGACATCAAGGTCGACGACCCGTTCGCGTCGTCGGCGCATGCCCGGATCTTCCCCCGCGGCCAGTTCATGTACATCGAGGACATGGGCTCCACGAACGGCACGTTTCTGAACGGCCGGCAGCTGCGCCAGCCGGAGCGACTGAAGGTGTCCGACACGGTCCGGATCGGCGACACCGAGTACCGCTACCAGGAATAGCCATGGCGCTCGAGATCGTCGAGAGGGCCGGCCGCACCGACGTGGGCCGACAGCGGACCACGAACGAGGACTCCTACCTCGACTCCGCACCGCTGTTCGGCGTGGCGGACGGCATGGGCGGCGCCCGCGCCGGGGAGGTGGCATCGCGGATCGCGGTCGAGACACTCGCGGACGAGGGCATCTCCAACGGCGGCCACTCCGGCACCGAGGCGCTGCTGGCCGCGACCGCGCAGGACGCCAACCGACGTATCTACGAGCTCGCGCAGGAGGACAACTCGCGCGCCGGGATGGGCACGACGTTCACCGCGGTCATGGTCGATGGGGGCGACGTGGTCGCGGGCCACGTGGGAGACAGCCGCCTCTACCGCTTCCGCGACGGCAGGCTCGAGCGCCTGACGCGCGACCACTCGCTCGTCGAGGAGCTGGTCCGCCGCGGCGAGCTTGACCCCGAGGAGGCCGAGTCCCATCCCCAGCGCTCCATCATCACCCGCGCGCTCGGCCCCGAGCCCGAGGTGGACGTGGAGACGTTCACCTGTCCGGGCCGCGCGGGCGACGTCTACCTCGTCTGCTCCGACGGGCTCACCTCGATGGTCTCGGAGGACCGCGTGGCCGAGGTTCTGCGCGACGGCCAGAAGCTCGAAGACGCTGCCGATCGGCTGGTGGAGGCGGCGAACGAGGCCGGCGGCAAGGACAACATCACCGTGGTGCTGTTCCGCCTCGGAGAGGCGGCCGGCGTCGGTGGCGCGGCGGCCACGCACCCCGATACGCGCGAGACGCAGGCGGACCTGAGCGCGACCGAGGTGCAGGCCGCGGTCGCCACGGCGGACTCCGACACCGCAGTTCGAGAGCCCGCGCCCGAGGAGACCGCGGTCCGCCCGCCCACGCCTCCGCGCGGGGGTGGATCACGGCGCCGCCGGCGTCGCCTGGTGGGGGAGCGCTCGCCCTGCTCGTGCTGGCCGCGCTGGTGGTGGGCTTCTACTTCGGCTCGCGCGAGTTCTGGTTCGTGGGAACGAACGATCGCGGGCTCGTCACGCTCTATCAGGGGCTCCCGTACGAGCTACCGCTCGGGATCGACCTGTACGAGGAGCATTACGTCAGCACCGTGCCGGCGGCGTCGATCAGGCCGCCGGCCCGCCGCGACGAGATCATCGACCATCGGCTGCGCGAGCAGGGCGACGCCGTGGACCTCGTGCGGCAGCTCGAGCAGGGGCGGATCACGTCGTCCCAGCGAGCCTCCGTGGCGGCCTGAACGTGTCCGCCAGATCGCGCGAGCTGCTCGGGCTGATCCCGGTCTCCCTGCTCGTCACCGCGGGGTTCACCGCGGTCCTGATCGCGCGCGCCGACGAGATCCAGACGATCACCGTCACCTACGGCGCGATCTTCCTCGGCCTGTGCGTCTTCGCGCACATGTTCATCCGCGCGCGCCTTCCCGACGCGGACCCCTACCTGTTCCCGCTCGCCGCGCTCCTGGTCGCGTTCGGCCTGGTGATGATCTATCGGATCGACGAGGAGCTGGCGCGCCAGCAGGGCCAGTGGTTCGTGTTCGCCCTGATCCTGTTCGCCGCGACGATCGTCTTCCTGCGCGACCACCGGGTCTTAGAGCGCTACCGCTACGTGATCGCGGCGACCGGGATCGTGCTCCTGTTGCTCCCGCGCGTGCCCGGGCTCGGCGAGCAGGTGAACGGTGCGTTCCTCGCGGTCAACCTCGGCGTGGTCCAGTTCCAGCCGGCCGAGTTCGGAAAGCTCGCGATCATCATCTTTCTCGCGAGCTACCTCAACGACAACCGCGAGGTGCTCCTGCGGGGCCGGACCGAGCCCCCGCCGCTCAACCGCTCGATCCCGCTCGTGGTGGTCTGCTTCGCGCTGATCGCACTGCTCTACCTCGGGCTCGGCGCGACCTTGTGGGCGAGCATCCTCGTGGGCCTCGCTGTGGCGACCGGAGCCGCAGTGCTCCGCGAGCGCCCGTCGCTCAAGCACTTCGGGCCGCTGCTGCTCGTCTGGGGCCTGGCGATGGTGATGCTCGTGTTCATTCAGGACCTCGGCTCGTCGCTCATGTTCTTCGGCGGCTTCCTGGTCCTTCTCTACGTCGCCACGTCGCGGCTGTCGTTCGTGGCCGCGGGGCTCACGATGTTCCTCGGCGGGGCCACGTTCTTCGCCAGCACGGTCTCGCACGTGCAGGAGCGGATCGACATCTGGCTCGACCCGTTCGCGAAGGGCGTGGTAGATGAGGAGGGCTACCAGATCGCGCAGTCGCTGTTCGCGCAGGCAGACGGCGGGCTGTTCGGCGAGGGTTTCGGCAACGCGCTGTTGTTCCCTCCGGGCGGCGGCCCGGCGATCCTGCCCGCAGCCGAGACCGACCTGATCTACGCGCTGATCGTCAACGAGCTCGGCCTCTTCGGGGCGGCAGCCGTCGTGCTCGTCGCCCTGCTGTTCGCGGCGCGGGGCTTCAAGGCGGCAATGCTGTCGGAGGACGGCTTCTCCAAGCTGCTCGCGGCCGGCCTGACCGCGGTGTTCGCGCTGCAGGTGTTCGTGATCATCGGGCGGCGTCGTCCGGGTGATCCCGCTCACCGGCGTCACGCTGCCGTTCGTCTCCTACGGGGAAGCTCGCTGGTCGCGAACTTCGTGTTGCTCGCGCTGCTCCTGATCGTCTCCGATCACGCCCGGCAGGACGCTGCCCGCCGCCGGCCCGGAGGCCTCGTTTGAACCGGCAGATCGGTCGCACCTTCGGTCTCTTCGCTCTGCTCTTCGCCGTGCTGATCGGCTTCACCTCGCAGTGGTCGATCTTCGACGCCGAGGGTCTCGAGAACAATCCCGACAACCGCCGCGCGCTGCTGCTCCAGGAGACGATCCCGCGCGGGCTGATCACCGCCGCGGACGAGATGGAGCTCGCCGTCTCGGAGCAGGTCGTGGGCGGCGAGAACCCGCGCTTCGAGCGCACCTACCCGGATGGAGAGTTGTTCCCCCACGCCATCGGGTACTCGTTCACCGAGGTCGGCCGCAGCGGGCTCGAGCAGTTCTACAACGACGACCTCTCGGGACAGGGGGATGACCTCGAGAACCTCTTCGGCGACATCGTCGAGCAGGAGGAGGGCGACGGGCTCGTCACGAACCTGGACCCAGTCGCCCAGCGGACGGCGATCGACGCGCTGGGCGGGCAGGCGGGTGCCGTCGTGGCGATCGAGCCGTCCACGGGCAAGGTGCTGGTGATGGCCAGCGTCCCGGGCTTCGATCCGAACACGATTCCCGACCAGCTCGACCAGCTCGAGCAGGCGGAGGGATCACCGCTCCTGAACCGCGCGACGCAGGCCCAGTACCTGCCCGGCTCGACGTTCAAGGTCGTCACCGCCGCGGCCGCGCTCGAGTCGGGCGACTACACGCCGGAGTCGATCCTCGACGGCAGCGCCCCGGCGATCATCGGCGGCACGCCGCTTCAGAACGCCGAGGGCGAGGGCGGCGGCTCGCTGCCGCTGACGGACGCCCTGACGTTCTCCGTCAACACGGCGTTCGCGCGGCTGGGCGAGCAGCTGGGGCCCGAAGCCCTGTTCGACACCATGGAGCGCTTCGGCTTCTTCCGCGACCCGCCGATCGACTACCCGTCGAACCAGGTCTTCAACAGCGGCGTGTACGAGGGGGAGCAGCTGGTCGAGCCCAGTGACCCGGTCGACATCGGCCGCGTCGCGATCGGTCAGGAACGGCTCCAGGTGACGCCGCTTCAGATGGCGATGGTCGCGGCTGCGGTGGCGAACGACGGGGAGCTGATGGCGCCGCGGCTCGGCGACGCGATCGTCGCAGCCGACGGGCGTGTCAAGGACCGACTCGGGCCGGTGTCGGCGTCGCGGGTGATGAGCCCCGAGTCGGCAGACGCGCTGGCCGCGATGATGCAACGAGTCGTCGACGAGGGCACCGGCACCAACGCGCAGATCGGGGGCGTGGCGGTGGCGGGTAAGACCGGCACCGCCGAGGTCCAGGGCGGGGCGGCGAACACGGCCTCGTTCCTCGGCTTCGCCCCGGTGGAGGAGCCCGAGGTCGCCGTGTTCGCGACGATCGAGGAGACCCAGAGCTTCGGCGGCGACGTGGCGGCGCCGATCGCCCGCGACGTCATGCAGGCGGTGCTCGATGGCGAGTAGAGGAAGGTCGTGACCGAGGCCCCTGCGCAGACGCTCGTCGACGGCCGCTACCGCGTCCTCGACCGGATCGGCTCCGGCGGGATGGGGGACGTCTTCCGCGCCGAGGACACGCACCTGAAGCGCGAGGTCGCGCTCAAGATCCTGCACCGCCGCTTCTCCCGCGATGAGCAGTTCGTCGAGCGCTTCCGGCGCGAGGCCTCCTCGGCCGCGTCGCTCCAGCACCCGAACGTGGTCTCGGTCTACGACCGCGGCGCCCACGACGGCACCTACTACATCGCGATGGAGCACCTCCCCGGGCGAACGCTGAAGGAGCTCGTGACCGAGGAGGCGCCGCTCTCGCAGGAGCGCTCGATCGACATCGGGATTCAGATCCTGCAGGCGGCCGGATTCGCGCACAAGCGCGGCGTGGTGCACCGCGACTTCAAGCCGCAGAACGTGATCGTCGACGACCGCGACGAGGTGAAGGTCACGGACTTCGGGATCGCCAGAGCCGGGGCGTCGGACATCACCGAGACGGGGTCGATACTCGGCACGGCGCAGTACCTGTCGCCCGAGCAGGCGCAGGGCGGGGCGGCCGATGCCGCCTCCGACGTCTACTCGATCGGAGTGATCCTCTACGAGATGCTCGCCGGCCGGCTGCCGTTCGACGGCGACAGCGCGGTGGCGATTGCCGTGAAGCACCTGACCGAGAACCCGCCCCGGCTCGCGGAGCTGCGACCCGACATCCACCCCGGGCTCGAGGCGGCCGTGATGAAGGCGCTCGCAAAGGACCCGGCCCAGCGCTGGGGCAGCGCCGAGGAGCTCGTTTCCGCCCTCCAGGCGGCGCGGGCTCAGATCGCGATGGGCGAGCACGGTCAGGGCACGGCGGTCTGGGCGCCGCTCCCCGTGGATGGCGCCCCACCCACCGACGATGGCGACGAC
The DNA here is from genome assembly GCA_963808955.1 of uncultured Thermoleophilaceae bacterium. Classification (GTDB taxonomy): domain Bacteria; phylum Actinomycetota; class Thermoleophilia; order Solirubrobacterales; family Thermoleophilaceae; genus CAWEHQ01. The sequence continues at coordinate 145,156 of CAWEHQ010000006.1, forward strand.
CCTGCGGCGAAGGGCAGGCGACGCCGACGGTGGCTCATCCTGCTGGGGCTCCTCCTGGCAGCGGCGGCGGTCGCCGCCTTCTTCCTCCTGCGGGGACCCGCCCAGGCGGCGGTGCCCGACCTGGTCGGGGAGCAGTTGGCCGACGCGGAGCCGCAGCTGGAGCAGGCCGGCTTCGACGTCGAGGTCGAGAAGGAGGAGGACGAGGCGCCGATCAACGAGGTCATCGAGCAGGACCCCGAGGCGGGATCCGAGGCCGACGAGGGCTCGGCAGTGACGCTGGTCGTGTCCGACGGACCCGGGGAGGCCAAGGTGCCCGACGTGGTCGGCCTGTCCGAGGAGGACGCGGTCAAGAAGCTGAACAAGCGCGATCTCAAGGCCGAGATCGACCGCGAGTTCTCGACCGATGTGGCCCCGGGGCTCGTGATCAGCACTATCCCGGGCCCGGACGAGACCGCACGAGTGGGGTCGACGGTGAACGTGATCGTGAGCGACGGCCCGCGCCAGGTCGAGGTGCCCGACGTGGTCGGCGAGTCCGAGGACGGTGCCGCCGCCACGCTCGAGTCGGCCGGGCTGGGCGTGGTGGTGAACGAGGTGGACTCGGACGAGCCGCGCGGCGTGGTGGTCGATCAGGATCCCGCGGCGGGCGAGCAGGTCGACGAGGGCACCAACGTCACGCTCGCCGTCTCGCTTGGTCCTCCGCGCGAGACCGTAGCGGAGTCGGTTTCCGTACCGAACGTGGTCGGACTCGACGAGAACGCCGCGGCAGCCGAGTTGAGCGCCGCCGGCCTCGGCGTGACGCGCAGCGAGGAGACCACCACCGACGAGAGAGCGGACGGCACGGTCGTCGGCCAGAGCCCGCCTGGCGGCGCCGACGTCGACGAGGGCACGACGGTGACGATCGTCGTCGCGCGCTTCGAGTCGCCCGAGGACCAGGGAGGCATCCCGCCGACGGACGGCGAGGAGGCGCCCGGGGGATCAGACCCTCCGGGGCAAGGCGAGCCCGGCGATCAGCCCGGAGACCCGCCGCCGGGCGGGCGACCGGAGTGACGACCCGGGCATGAGGGTCGCGGTCCTCGCCGGCGGGCGCTCGAGCGAGCACGACATATCGCGTGCCTCCGCGGACGCGGTCGTCGCGGGCCTCGAGTCCGGCGGGCACGAGGCTGCTCGCATTGACATCGCGCGCGACGGCTGGTGGTCGCACGCTGGCGAGCCCGTCCTGGTCGAGCCGTCGGGAGGCCTCCTGGATGCGGACGTGGTGTTCCCCGTGCTGCACGGTCCGTTCGGCGAGGACGGCACGGTCCAGGGCCTGCTCGAGATCGCCGACGTCGCCTACGTGGGCGCGGGCGTGCTCGCGTCGGCCGTGTGCATGGACAAGGTCACGTTCAAGGAGCTGATGGCCCGCGCCGGCCTGCCCCAGGTCGACTACGTCTCGATCCGGGACGGCGACGACCCGTCCAGCGCCGAGCGGCTAGGCGTCCCGGTCTTCGTGAAGCCGGCGCGGCTCGGGTCGTCGGTCGGGATCTCGAAGGTGTCCGACGCCGGCGACCTGGGTGCCGCTCTGCGCCACGCCTTCGAGCACGACCGGCAGGTGATCGTCGAGTCGATGGCGCGCGGGCTCGAGGTCGAGTGCTCGGTTATCGGCAACGGCGACCCGATCGCGTCGGAGCCTGGCCAGATCGTGGTGCACGCGGACTGGTACGACTACGAGGCCAAGTACGCCCCCGGCGGGATGGAGCTCCTCGCCCCAGCCCCGATCGGCGCGGATGCGAGGGAGCGGATCCAGACGCTTGCGCGCGAGGTGTTCCTGGCCGTGGACTGCGCCGGGCTGGCGCGCGTCGACTTCTTCGTGGAGGAGGACGGCCGGATCCTCGTGAACGAGTTGAACACGATCCCCGGCTTCACGAACACGAGCGTCTTCGCACGGCTGTTCGAGGCCTCCGGCGTGGGATACGTGGAGCTGCTGGACCGCCTGCTGGCCTACGCGATCGAGCGCTACGAAGCGGACCGCCGCTACCGGTTCTGAGCCTCGGCGGCTTTCCGGCGGCGGCGCGCTACTGACGCAGCGTCAGCTCGGCGATCGCTGCCTGCCCGCTCTCCGGGAGGCTGGTGATCCAGACCAGGTAGTAGCGATACTCCGTTCCGCCGGTGTCGAGCTCGATCGCCTGCTCCTCGCTGAGCCCCTCCACGCCCCCGATCGGATCGCCCCAGCCTTCGATCGTGTCGGGGATGCTGTCAGCACCGTAGACCTCGACGTTCCAGCCGGTCTCGCTCGCGACCGTCAGGTCGAGCCGCTCCGCTGCGACCGGCTCGCCGGCGTCGATGGTCAGACCCACCCCTGGCTTTGGCGCGCCCTCCGCGGTGAAGTCGCACCCGTAGGGCTCGCATTGGTAGGTCTCCGTGTCCCAGATCGTCGAGGGGTTGTCGTCGTTCACGTTCGTCACCGAGTCAGGCGACTCTGCGCCGTCGCCGCCGGTCGCCTCCGGGTCGAACTCGCCGATCGCACCGCTCGCGAGCGAGACCCGCTGAAGCTCCGGCTGACCGGGCGGGCTGGCGCCGCCCGTGCGGCCCTCCTCGACGCGGCTCGATAGCGCCACCACCGCGACGGCGACCGCCGCGATGCCCAGGAGGCCCAGCGCCAGTAGCCGGCGCGGGTGTCTAAGGCGGCCGGGAGCGACGCCGGCCTGGTCGGCGGGCAGTCCCTGGAGCACCGAGGTGGCCTCGCCGGTGATCGCCCCGGTCCGAGCCGCCTCGATGCCGAGAACCGACTCGAGGTCGTCGACGAGCTGACCGACGGTGCTGTAGCGGTCCTCCCGCTTCTTGGCGGTCGCCCGCTCGAGCACTGCAGCCAGCGAGGCGGAGATATCGGGTCGCGCCGCGCGGATGTCCGGCAGCGGCTCGCGCACGTGCTTGGTGGCGACCGCGACGTGGCTCTCGCCAGTGAATGGGGCGCGCCCCGAGAGCATCTCGTAGAGGCAGATTCCGAGCGAGTAGATGTCGGACTGCTCGGTCACCCGCTCGCCGAGCGCCTGCTCGGGCGACACGTAGTCGGTGGTGCCGAGCACGCGTCCGGCCAAGGTCATCCCCTCGCCCTCGAGCGAGCGCGCGATGCCGAAGTCGGTCACCTTCGCCCGGCCCTCGGTGTCGATGAGCACGTTCTGCGGCTTGATGTCGCGATGGACCAGGCGGGCTCCGTGGGCGGCCTCGAGCGCCCGGCCCACCTCGATCGCGTAGGCCACCGCCTCCGCCGCCGGGAGCGGACCCTCACGGCGGATCAGATCCTTGAGCGTCTCGCCCTCGACGTACTCGAGGACGATGTAGGGGTGACCGTCGTCCTCCCCGGCGTCGATCACGGTCACCACGTGGGGGTGTGACAGGGCCGCGGCGGAGCGCGCCTCGCGCCGGAAGCGCTCGAGCTGATCCGGCACCGAGGAGTACTCGCGATGCATCAGCTTGATCGCGACCCAGCGCTCGAGCGTCTCGTCGAACGCGCGATAGACGGTTGACATGCCCCCCGACCCAAGCCTGTCCTCGAGCCGAAAACGGCCGTTGAGGATCGTCCCGATCATGGCGTCACGGGCAGGCTCGGCCCGCGGCGAGCGCTGCGGGGGCTGTTCGTCGATTGTTCTATTTTGCGCGATTCGTGCCCGCCCGAGTTCGCTTCGTCACGGATCCCGCCTGCCCGTGGTCGTGGGCTGTCGAGCCGACGGTGCGGAAGCTCATGGTGGAGTTCGGCGAGGGCCTCGAGTGGACCTGGGTGATGGGCGGCCTCGCGCGCGACCTGACCCAAGGGTACGAGCACGCGGGGACGGGAATCCGGGCCGGCGAGCGGCCGTACCCGGCGCTGGTGGCACAGTGGCTCGACGTCGCGGGCGAGAGCCGAATGCCGCTCGACCCGCGGCTGTGGCTGGAGGGGCCGATCCACTCGACGTATCCGGCCTCCATGGCCGTCAAGGCCGCCGCCGAACAGGGCCCCGGCGCGGCCACGCGGTACCTGCGGGCGGCACGCGAGGGCCTTCTGTGCTTCCGTCGCAAGCTGGACGCCACGGAGGGGCTCGTGGAGGAGGCGCGTACGGCGCGGCTGGACGTGGAGCGCTTCCGGCTGGACCTCGCCTCACACGCGATCGTGGAGGCGTTCGGAGCCGACCTCGACGAGGCGCGCTCTGTCCCGGACGAGGCGCGCCGGGCGGGTCACGTGAGGACGGCCGGCGGGGTGGAGAGCCTGCCACTTCCGAGCGCGGTGTTCGTCGGCGACGACGGGGCCAGGGGCGCCGTCTACGGCGCCCAGCCGTACGACGACTACCGCATCGCCGCGGAAGCGGCCGGCGCCACGCCGTCGGATGTGCCGACGCCATCGATCCCGGAGGCGCTCGCTCGTTTCGGCCGCATGGCGACGCGCGAGGTCGAGACCGTCTGCGACCTGCCCGAGCCCCGCGCGGCGGCTGAGCTGTGGCACATGGCATCCGAGTGGCGCGTAAAGCCGATCCGCGTGCTGACCGGGTGGTTGTGGGAGCCGGCGTGAGCGGCGGTGGCCTCCGGCCGGGCTGGACCTGAGGAGCGACGCTTCCTTCGAGAAATGATCCGGAGAGCTGAGCACCTTTACGGATCAGTCCGTGGCGGTACCCGAGTCCGCCGGATACGCGCCCGGGCTAGGAGGCGGCTAGGCGAAGCCTTCGCCGTTGCGCCCGGTCAACCCCGCCTGGGGGAGCTCAACCACGCCGGTGCCGGTGGCCTCGCCGATCACGCGAGCCCCCGGGTGGCGCTCAGCGAGCAGGGCGGCGGCAGCGTCCGCGTCCGATGCGGGCACGACGCAGCAGAAGCCGCAGCCCATGTTGAAGACCTCCTGGAGCTCGGCGTCCCCTGCGCCCGACCGCGAGGCGATCAGCTCGAGGATCGGGGGCATCGGAAGCGGCGAGTCGATCCGGTAGCCGGTCTCGCCGCCGAGCCGCAGGAGGTTCAGCAGCCCCCCGCTCGTGATGTGGGCCAGTCCCCGGACGTCCGCGCCGGACTGGAGAAGCTCTAGTACCGCCTGCACGTAGATCGTGGTCGGCTCGAGCAGTGCCTCCCCGCAGGTGGCCCCTCCGAGTTCCGCCGGGGCCTCAGCGAGATCGGGGAGCGCAGCGCGGGCGAGCGTCAACCCGTTCGAGTGCACGCCGCTCGATGGCAGGCCGACCACGACGTCGCCGGGCTCGATGCGATCCCCGGACACGACTCGGTCGAGCGCGACGGTGCCGAAGCAGGCGCCCACCAGGTCGAAGCCGTGTGGCGAGGGGTGCCCGCGGACCAGCTCCGGGAGCTGCGCGAGCTCGCCGCCGGGGATCTCAACGCGCGCGTGCTCGGCGCCGGCCTTGAGTCCCTCCCCGATCGCGCGGAGGGCCTCCGGATCGGCGTCCTCGACGGCGATGTAGTCGAGGACCGCGAGCGGGGTCGCGCCGACGCAGACCACGTCGTTCACGTTCATCGCGATGCAGTCGATCCCGATCGTGTCGTAGCGCCCGACCTCCTGAGCGACGATGACCTTGGTGCCCACGCCGTCGGTCGAGAGCGCGATGCCGAGTCGCTCGTCGAGCGCGATCACGCTCGCGTAGTGGCCCGTGCCGAGCGCGACGCGGGACTCGCGTCCCGGGTCGATCCGGCTCAACACCTCCACCAGCCCGGCCACCGCGCGCTCGGCCCGCCCGGTGTCGACCCCTGCGCGGGCGTACGCGCTCTTCGTCATGTCGCCATTCAACCGCACGCACCGGGCGCCCGGTGACCCCGAAGCCGCCGCAGCGCCACACCGCCCAGCACGATCCGATACAGCGCGAGCGGCGCATAGGTCCGCGCACCGTCCATCGCACCCGCGAGCCTGGCGGCCGCGATCGTTGACGCGCAGGCCGCGCCCGCCCCGGCCGCGAACGGTCGTGCGAGGGCGGCGGGCGGCGGGCGGCGGACCATCCGCACCGCCTCGAGGGCGGCGGCGCCGAGGACGATCGGAGCTGCTGCGTAACGGGACAGCTCGCTCGCGGAGCGCCGGTTGACTCGACGGAGCCGCAGCATGGTCAATGCGGCCCCTCCACGTGAGACGCCGGGAGCCAGCGCGGCGGACTGCGCCAGGCCGACGGCCAGCGCGTCGGCGCGCGGGGCGTCCTCGTGGCGGCGGTCGGCGGGGCGCATGTCAGCGAGCATCAGCGCGCTCCCGGCCACGACCTGGGCCGCGGCCACCCGTCTGGGCGAGCTCAGCCGCTCGACGATCGGAGCGTGCAGGAACAACCCGGCGCAGACGGCGGGGGCCGTGGCGAACGCGAGCCTCAGCACGCGACCCGCGTCGAGCGACGCGGCGACCGCGGCCACCTCGCGGCGGAGGGCCACGGTCAGCCCTACCGCCGTGCCCGCGTGCAGCGCCACCTCGAACGCCTTGCGGTGCCCGGGGTCCAGTCGCTCGTAAGGCCACCCCAGCATGGCGGGCAGCAGGATCACGTGGCCGGAGCTCGAGACGGGGAGGAGCTCCGCCGGCCCCTGGACAAGTCCCAGGAGCAGCGCGTGGCGGATGCTCAGCCGGCTGGAACCGCGGCGGCAATGGAGCGCTCGGAGCGCTCGGACCAATCTAGGCCGTCTCGGTGGCGGCGCTCGCGTCGCCGTCGGCAGAGGAGCCGGCACCCGTTCCGGCAGCCTTCCCGTTCCGGCGGCGGCGGATCAACAGGTAGGCGACCCCCGCGACGATCCCGGCCGCCACCGCGTAGTCCACGTAGTGGAGCGAGTCCTTCCACGATTCCCAGCGCGACCCGGCCTGCTGCCCGATGAAGGCGAGCAGCAGGACCCACGGGACGCATCCGGCGAGGGTGAGGAGGCTGAAGCGCCAGAAGGGCATCCGAGCGACCCCGGCCGGCAGCGAGATGAAGGTGCGGATGATCGGCAGCATGCGCGTGAAGAACACCGTCGCATCGCCGTGGCGCTCGAACCAGCGGTCCGCCCAGTCGAGGTGCTCCCGCTTCACGTGGAGCTTCCGGCCGTGCTTCTCGAGCACGTCCACCCTTCCGGCGCGGCCCGACCGCGTAGGCGATCCACGACCCGACCAGGTTCGCGACGGACCCCACGGCCGTGACCGCGAACAGGCTGTACTCGCCCTCGGCGACGTTGAAGCCGGCAAACAGCATGGTGGCCTCGCTCGGCACCGGGATGCACGCGCTCTCGAGGACCATCAGGACGAAGATCCCAACCAAGCCGAGCTCCGCCACCACGTCCACGGCCACCTCGACGATCGGGTCTGTGATCGAGGCGATGAGGGGCATGAACCCCGATTAGGGTAGCGGCGATGCCGGTACCGCTGTTCGCCACGTCGCTCGACGCGCACCAGGATGCGATCGCACGCCGGCTCGCGGAGGTGGCCGCCTCGGGACGGTGGATCCTGGGCCCTGAGGTCGAGGGCTTCGAACGCGAGTTCGCGGATTTCCTGGGGGTCCGCCACTGCGTTGGCGTCGCCAATGGCACCGACGCGCTGACCATCGCCCTCCGCGCGCTCGGGGTGTCGGGGGGTGACGAGGTGGTGGTCCCCTCGTTCACCTTCTACGCGACCGCCGAGGCGGCGGTCAACGCTGGCGCCAGCCCGGCCTTCTGCGACATCGATCCGGCGACCTTCTGCGTCACCCGCGACACCGTGGCCGCCGCCATCACCCCACGCACGCGCGCGATCGTGCCGGTGCACCTGTTCGGGAACGTGGCGCCGATCGACGACCTCGGGGAGCTGGGGCTCCCGATCGTCGAGGACGCCGCGCAGGCCGCCGGGGCGCGGGCCGACGGTCGCATGGCGGGATCGCTCGGCGACGCGGCCACGTTCTCGTTCTTCCCGTCGAAGAACCTCGGGTGCCTCGGCGACGGCGGGGCGGTGGTCACCGACGACGACTCTGTCGCTCTCGCCGCGCGCCGGCTCCGGTTCCATGGCTCGGACGACAAGGTCACCCACACCGAGGTCGGATACAACTCGCGGCTGGACGCGATGCAGGCGGCTGTGCTCCGGCTGCTCCTGCCCGAGCTCCCGGGCTGGAACGAGGCTCGGCGCGCGGCGGCCGAGGCCTACGCCCGACACGGGCTGGCCGACCGCGGCTTCACCCTTCCGCGCCCGACCGCCGGCGCCGAGCACGTCTACCACCTCTACGTGGCCCGTCACGAGCGGCGTGACGAGATCGCCGAGGCGCTCGGCAGCAAGGGCGTCGCGTCCCGGCCCTACTACTGTCGCCCGGTCCACCGGCAACCTGCGATGGCGGAGTTCGGCCAGCCCGACCTGCCCGGCACCGACCTCGCCGCGGCCACCAACCTCGCGCTGCCGATAGGCACCGAGCTGACCGATGACGCGATCGCGGAGGTGGTCGCGGGGTGCGACGCGGCGCTGGCCGCCGTTTCCTGACCGACCATGGCGTTCTCTACACTCAGCCTGCGGCTGAGCACCGGTTACCCGTCCGCTACGGGGTCACCGGCCGGCCTTGTTCGACCGGGCGCCGGTCGCCGGCGCGGGTACGGGTTCGCCTCGCCCCCCTTGTAAGTGGAGATCATCGAGCAGATCGGCTCCTACGCGGGCCTGGCGGCGATCGTCGGCCTGGCCGTGCTGTCCGCCCTCTACTTCTCCCAGGCGCGCGACCTCCGTCGCCTCCGTGAGTCGGAGGATGAGCGAGCCGCCCCCGTGCGGGATCGGGTGGTTTCGGCACCGGGGCCGAAGCGCCCAACCGCCGCGACCGTGCCCGCTCCGCCCCCCCAAGCGCCCGCCGCCGCTGCCCCCGAGGCTCAGTCCGCGGGCGCTCCCATGCAGGTCCGTCCGCCACCGCCGGCGCAGGAGGGGGCCGACGAGAAGAAGGAAGAGGGGTCCACAGCGCCCGCCGCTGGAGCCGCCGCAGGGGCCGCGACGGCGGCCGGCGCCGCGACCGCGCAGCAGGGCCCTGCCGCTCCAGCTAGTGGCGCCGGGAATGCTTCCCCCGCTCAAACCGCTCCGGCGAGCGCCGCCGGGAACGCGACTCCGCCACCCCGCCCGCGACCGCCCCGGCTCCCGCAGTCGCGCCCCGGCGCCACCGCTGCCGCACTGCGGTCCACGTCGCCCTCCTCCATCGGGGCTCCGAGCAGGCCGTGGTACAGGCGTATCGCGCCGCGGTACAGGCGCATCGCGCCGCGGTACCTCGTGCTAATCGTGGCCGGCGTAGTTGTGCTCGGCGCGGGCGGCGCCTACGCCGTCACCTCGCTCGTCGGGGAGAGCGACGACAGCGTCGAAACGGACCCGGCGCAGGGCGGCGGAGCCCAGGGCGCCGCACCGCTCGACCCCTCGACGATCACGGTCGCGGTCCTGAACGGCACCGACTTAGCGGGTTTGGCCGCTCAGGTGGCGGACACCGTCGAGTCGGCCGGGTTCCAGCGCGGCAACGTCGCCAACGCCACCGACACGGCCTCGGCCGAGTCCGCGGTCCTGTACGCGGATGGTGCCCGCAGCGCGGCCCGCCAGGTCGGCCAGGAGCTCGACATCGCGCAGATCGAGCCGATCGACGAGGAGATACAGAGCCTCGCCGGGACCGCGGACGTGGCGGTGATCGTCGGCGCGGATCAGACCGAGTAGCGCGCGATCGATCACGATCGCCGGTCGCGCGCTTCGACGGCACGGCGGTAGACGCCCTCGAGGCGGTCGGCGTAGCGGTCCGGGGAGTGGGTGGTGGCCGCGGCCAGGCGACCGCCCTCCGCGGATTGCCGCCACTCCTCCGGCTCACCGTAGAGCTCGCGGCTGGCGCGGACGAGCGCTTCCACGGAGCGCGGCACCACTCGGCCGGCGCGGGCCTCGCTCACGTAGTCGGCGAGGCCGCCGGCGGCGTAGGCCACGACCGGGGTGGCGGTCGCCATCGCCTCGAGCGCTACGAGGCCGGCCGGCTCCTCCCAGCGGGAGGGGATCACGGCGATCCGCGCGGCCGCGAGCCTTCGCGACACCTCGGGACCGTCGAGCTCGCCGGCGTAGGTCAGGTTGCCGAGTCGGCCAGCCGCCGCGTTCACTTCCTCCGCGAGCGCACCGCGGCCGACCACCTCGACGGGGACGTCCGGGAGTGCCTCGGCGAGCCCGATCACGTCCCGGACGCCCTTCTCCGGCGCGAGACGTGAGACGAACAGGATCCCCGACCGATCCTTGTATGGCGGTCCCTCGACGGCGGGATCCACGAAGTTCTCGAGCGTCTCAGCCTGCACCCCGCGTTGCGCGTACGTCTCGGCCACGAACCGGGACACAGCGATCCAGGCGCTGACGCGCGGAACGTGCGCGGCTCGCCGCACGACCGCCAGGGCCGCGCGCAGCCAGCGCACGGAGCGCGCCGCGGGCCCGTGGTCGAGCCACCGGCCGCGGTGATCGATCGGGCTCGCGGAGAGGAGCTCGTAGTTGTGGAGCGTCTGGACGATCGGCACACGATGGCTGTCAGCGACCACGACCGGAGCGACCGAGAGCTGCGGGTAGATGTCATGCAGATGGACCACGTCCGGCCGATGGCTGGCGATCAGGGCGTCCATCCCTCTGGCCGCGGCGCGGTTCCAGAGCGCGCTACCAGCGACCTGCACTCGCTTCGAGGGGGGCAGCCGGCCGCGCCAGAAGTCCATTCCGACCGGCTCGACGAAGACACCCTCGCTCTCGGCGTTACGGCCGTCCCGGGTGGAAAGGAAGCGGACCTCGTGACCGCGCGAGCGGAGAAGGCGCGCGATCGCGACGGAGTGCTTCTCGGCCCCGCCGGCGACCGTGGCGAACCTGTTCACGACGATTACCCGCACGGATCGGCAAGCGATCATGACAGCGCCGCGAGCGGCCGTGCCGGCGCAATCGGATCGCCCATCTAGGGTCTGCGCGTTGCAGGACGCCCCGCGACAGCACATACCGACGTGAGCCGCCGCGACGGCCGAGTCGTGTGCCTCGCGGCCTCCCCCGGCGGTCACCTGGCTGAGCTGCAGTCGGCCGCGGGGGCGTTCGATGGCTGGCAACGGATCTGGGTAACCGGGGAGTCCCGCCAGGCGGACGCGCTGCGCGCCGCGGGAGAGGAGGTGCGGGTGCTGCCGGCGTGGGGGCGTGATCCGCCCGGTCCCCGCGCGTTCCCGGCGAACCTACGCGCCGCCGCTCGGGCGGTGCGGGCCGCTCGCCCCCGGGTCGTGGCCACGACCGGCGCGGGGCACGTGGTCCCGTTCGCGCTCCTCGCCCGCGCCGCGGGCAGCCGGCTGCTCCTGGTGGAGAGCATGGCGCGCGTGACCGATGCGAGCCTGAGCGCACGGATACTCGCGCCGTTCGCGCACGCGGTCGTGGTGCAGTGGCCGGAGATGGGAGCGGTGCTCCCGCGCGCGCTCGTCTGCCGACCCGTTCTTCTCGAGGCCGCAACGGCGACCGCCACCGCGCCCCGCAGGGCGGGCGAGGGCACCTTCGCCTCGGTCGGGACCCGCCCGGAGCCCTTCGACCGCCTGCTGGTGATGGTCGACCGCGCCGTATCGGAGGGCGTCCTGCCGCGACCGGTGATCGCCCAGTCAGGCGCCTCCGGGTACCGGCCGCGCTCCTTCTCCGCGACCAGCTCGCTGTCGCCCGATGACGTGTCGAGTGCCCTGGAGCAGGCCCGCTACGTCGTCTGTCACGGCGGCGCCGCGATGGTGGCGGCAGCGATCGCCGCCGGCCGCCGGCCCCTGGTGCTTCCGCGCGAGCGGGCCGCGGGCGAGCACCGAACAGAGCACCAAACGCAGCTCGTGGCCAGGCTGGCCGCCGCCGGCGCGGTGGTGGCGCTCGCGAACGAGATCGGCCCGTCTGAGCTGCGCGCCGCCGAGCAGCCGCTGTCGGACCTGGAGATCGGTAGCGAGTGGCCATCCGTCGAGGCCGTGCTCAACGACGAGGCCGAGGCGGCGCTGCGAGGATGATGCGGTGACGCTCCGGGGCCGCAACCTCGCCATGACCGTCGTCACGCTGGCAATCGTCGTCTTCAGCACCGCGGCGTTCGTCTGGACACAGGTGCTCAAGCAGGAGGAGGCGCCGATCGCCGGCATCAGATTCGACGGAGCGGTGGCTCCCGGCTGCGACTGCCCGCGCGAGGAGGCCAGCCTCTCCTTCACGCTCGATCGAGCGCAGCCGATCACGGCCACCATGGTCGACGAGGACGGGGAGCCCGTGCGAACGCTGCTCGACGGCGCGCTCCGCGCGAGCGGACGCGAGACGCTCACCTGGGACGGGACGGACGACGACGGCCGGGTCGTGCGCGAGGGCGACTACCGGCTGCGCGTCGACCTGGTGACGCCCGACCGGACCATCACCATTCCGGCCGACGTGCGCGTCGAAGGCCAGGCGAGCGCCGCCGGTCGAGAGTGACCGTGGCCGTGAGGGCGAGAGCTCCCGAGCGACTGCGGACCGGCACGGGGCCGGCGGCCGGATCGTGGAAGGCGTGGGCGGCCCTCTACCTCGCCGGAGCGGTCCTGGTGGTCGTGCTCGAGCACCTCTGGCGCGGCGAGTCGTACTGGAACTTCTCCGAGGGCGTGTATCTGACGACGGCACGCGCGCTCGCGGACGGCGCCGGCCTGTACACGGACGTCGCGGCGGCGCAACCGCCACCACTCTTCTTTCTCGGGGCGGGGCTGCTGTCGATCGCGGAGTCGCTCGTGTTCGTCCGCGGTGTGCTGGCTGTGACCACCGTCGCTACCGGCGCACTGGTCGCGGTGATCGTCGCGCGCCTCACGGGTCGTCCGCTCGCCGCCGTGGCCGCGGGGCTGGCCGCGCTGGTCATGCCGTGGACCATCCGCGAGCACGCCACGCTCACCCCCGACCCGCTCGCCGCTGCACCCCTACTGGGTGCAGCGCTGCTGGCTGCGCGTCCTGGCTCGCGCGCAGCGGCGGCAGGAGGGGTGCTGGCAGCCCTGGCAGCCAGCCTCAAGCTCGCCTTCCTCCTGCCCGCGGCAGCGGTCTGGCTCGCCGCGCGACGGCGCCTGCCGTTCTTCGCCGGCGCGCTCGCGGCGGGCGGCGCGCTCGCCGCGGTGTCGCTGCTGGTCTGGGGCTCCGCGCTCTGGGACAACCTGGTGGGCGCGCAGGGTGAGACCGGGTTCCAGTTCGGTGCGCTCCCGGGCCTGATCGGCCAGACGATCTGGAACCTCGGACCGCTGCTCGTGCTCGCCGGACTCGCCGTCTACACACGTGATCGCGCGCGCGACCCCGCGCTCTTCCGCGCGACGCTGGCACTGCTCGCGGGCTCGCTCGGGCTGACGCTCACCTTCCTGAAGGACGGCACCTACCTCAACACGCTCGTGGCGGTCGAGCCGGTCGTCGTGCCGCTGGCGGCCGCCGGCCTGATCTGGTTCTTCGAGGACCGCGCGGTGCTCGCCGCCCGTCGCCGGCTTGCCACCGCGGCCGTGGCGCTCGCCTGCGCTCTGATGGCGGTCCAGTCGATATCGCTGCTTGCGGTGCCCGAGAGCCCGTTGGCGTTCGGCAACCCGTTCCTATCGCGGGCTCCCGGGCACGAGCTCTCGGAGAGCGAGGTCCAGTTCGCCGCGCGCACGGCTCGGGCCTGCCCGGCGGATGTGCCCTACTCGGGCTCGCCGTTCATCGCATTCGTGGCGGACCGGCCCGTGCCGGGCGGACAGCCGGACCGCTTCATCGTCGGTGAGGCAGAGCTGCACGCCGACTTCAGGCGTGCGATCGAACTCGACACGCCCCGCTGCCCCTACCCGCGGGTGGGAGGGCTTCCCGAGGGCGGCAACGCGGGAACGCTCGTCAAGTAGCCGCCGGACGCGCACCGCCGAGGCCCTCGGCCCGCGACTCCGCCTCCGCTACCGGCTCGCGTCCGAGCGCGGCACATGCGACCGCGATGGCGCCGAATCCGAGGGCCGTCTCGAAGAAGCCCTCGTAGATCAGCGCGTGCACGAACAGCACGAGCAGTACCGCGGCGAGTCCCAGCGCCGTCGCAGGGTCGCGGCGGTGAAGGTCGCGGAGGATCGACGCCGCCCCGGCGAGCAGCGCGAGGTAGGCGGCAAGGCCGAGAACCCCCAGCTCCGCGGCGATCGTCAGCGGGGTGCTGTGGGAGGTGCTCTGCCCGACCGATACGCCCGTGTCGGCTTCGTCGCGGGTCGCCACCGGCTGCCCGCCGACGCCGACTCCGACGAAGGGGTGGTTGGCGAAGACCGTTCCCGTGTCCACCACCAGCGCGGAGCGATTGCGGCTGACGTCCGCGAGCGACCCCTCCGCCACGGCGACGCCCAGCAGCACGATGCCTGCGACTGCCACCGCCGCCACCAGCGCACCGAGCAGCAGCCGGACTCGCCGGTCACCGGCGGCGGCCGCCACCGCCACCGCCACGACCGCGAGGGCGGCCAGGCTCGATTGCGAGTACGTGAAGAGCAGCGCCGCCGCGAGAAGTACGAGCACCGCGACGCCGGCGGGCATGGCCAGCCGCGCCAGCCAGAGCGCTACGAGCACCACCGCCATCGCCACGACGAGCTCGCGGCCGTAGATGCTCGGGTCCTGGAAAAGCGAGGTGACCCGAAACAGCTCGGTCGTGGCGTTGGCCTGAGCAAGCGCCGGCGTGGAGAAGAAGATGTCGCCGGCGATCACCTGACCCAGGCCGACGAGCGCGAACACGCACCCCAGGCCAACGGCCGTCCACGCGAGCGCCCGCGGCATCCACTCGGGGAACGGCGTATGCGCCACCACCACCGCTAGCACCGTGTACGGGAGCCAGAAGAGGAGCACCTGGTTGATGCCCTCCTCGCTGTCGAGTGACCACAGGAGCGAGAGGCTCGTGAGCGCGACGAGCGCCGCCGCGGGGTAGGCGAAGCGCCGTGGCAGCTGCCGCAGCGGCTCGCCACGCAGGGCGCGCCAGGCGAGCGCCAGGGCCGCGGCGGCGAGCACGGCATAGAGCGGCAGGTGGTAGCCCACCAGGGCATCCGGCCGAACGGTCACGAGCAGCGGCGCCGAGGGGTCCGGGTCGAGCGGCGGCCGGAGGGGCGCCGTGGCCAGCAGCAGCAGCACCGCCGCCGCCGGGAAGCGCACGAGCAGGGCCGCCATCGCCGCCAGCACGAGGCCGGCGACCACGACAGCCACGACGACGCCCGGGGACAGGGAGACCGACGCCTGATCCAGGTCGCCGATCTCGTCGACGAAGGCGGCCGCCAGCCCCGCCGACGCGAGCGCCACGAGCGCGAGCCCTCCAATGAGATGCCAGCGGGACCGGGCAAGGAGCAGGAGGACCGCTCCGAGCGCCCCGACGCACGCGGCCGCCGCGGTCACGCGGTCATGCCCGCGCGGCGCGGAGGCGGGTGCGCACCCGCGTCCGCTCGCCCGAGCCGAGGATGCGATACCAGGCGATCGGGGCAAACGCCGCCAGGAGCGCGCCGATCAGCGCGACCTTGGCACCCACGCCCTCGAGCTGGAAGGCGACAGCGAGCGCGACCGCAGCGCCGAGCGCCGCGGGACCCATCCGCCGAAGGGCCGCCACGCTGTCGGGCGAGAGGCGCCGGACCATCGCGAGCAGCACCATGCCCTCCGCGGCGGCGCGAACGGCCCACGCCGCTGCGGCGCCCTCGATCCCGTACGTCTCGAGGAGGAACAGGAACAGCCCGAGGTAGAGCGGAAGCTCTGCGAGCGCGAGCTTGGCCGGCAGGTCCGGCCGGCTCGACTGCACCAATCCGAGGCCGATCTGGTTCAGGCTCGCGATCAGGACGCCCACGGCAAGCCACTGCAGCACGGCCTCGCTGTTCTCCGCGAAGGCCTCGCCGAGCCACAGGTCGAGTCCCTCATGCGCGAACGCGACGGTGATCAGCGACACCGGAAACAGCACGATGAACCCGAACCGGACGCCGCCGGAGAAGATCGTGGCGATGCGCCGCGGGCTCGCCTCGAGGTTGAGTGCGAAGGCCGGGAAGAAGACCCCGGCGAGCGCGATCGAGACCACCAGCAGCTTGGTCATCACCTCGTAGGGGGTGGCGAAGTAGGCGACCGCGGTGATCGACACCAGCGCGCCGACGAGAAAGCGGTCGGCCGCGATCAGGAACGCGTTGACCACGTTCCAGACCGTGACCCAGCCTCCGAAGCCGATCAGCCGCCGGAACGCCGTCCGCCGCAGCTCGAGCGTGTTACGGATCGCCGGCGTTATCCGCAGGACCAGGAACATGTTCACCACCCAGCTGACCACCCGGCTGAAGACCACCGCGGCGACGACCGCCACCAGGCTGTCGCTTACCTGGAGCATCAGCACCGGGCCGAAGTAGGTGAGCACGGCCGCGGGGATCACCACCGCGTTGACGAGGTCGAAGCGCTGGAGCGCCTCCAGGTGCGCCCGCAGGGCGGCCCCCGAGATCGCGAGCGGAATGCCGCCGGCGAGCACCCAGAACGTGGTCAGCGTCTCCTGCTCCAGATCGGCCGGGACGTTCAGCACGCTCACCAACCAGGGCGAGATCGCCGCGACCGCCCCTCCGACCAGGAATCCGAGCGCGGTCATGCCGAGCAGCGCCGTCCAGAAGAAGTGCGGCACCTCGCTCTCCCGCCCCATTCCGAGCTTCTCGGCCGTGAGTTTGATGAGCGCCCGCCCGATGCCCAGGTCGAAGACCTGCGCGTAGCCGATGACGACCCAGGCCAGGGCCAGCACGCCGAAGCGTGCGGTGCCGAGGCCGTCCACCAGCAGCGGGACGGCGAAGAACGCGACCACGAGCGTCACGGCCTGACCGGCGAGGCTGAAGCCCGTGTTGCGTGCCAGGAGGCGGCCGCTCGATAGGCGGGCGCTCACGCTGCCTCTGTCGTCGTCCCCCATCGCGGCGCGCCTATGATCGCAGCGGGCTCCGCCGCCCCAACGGACGTACGAACGGGGCGCGTCCCGATCGTCCGGCGGGCGGCTGAGAGGCTGCAGCGGTCACTCCGAGCGCGAGCCACGCGACCGGGTTCTCGAAGAGGCCCGCGTAGAAGAGCGAGTGCACGACCAGTGTGGCGAGCACCGCGGCGATGCCGAGCGCAACCGCGCGGTCCCGGCGAGCGACGTCCACGAGGACGAGGACGGCTCCCACGAGGACGGCCACGAACGCGGCCAGCCCGAGGACGCCGAGCTCGGCGGCGACCGTCAGCGGCGTGCTGTGCGAGACGTTCTGGAGCTTCGATTCAGCCGGCGCCTCGTCGCGGCGCGTAACGAGGGGCTGCGCAGCGACGCCAACGCCCACGATCGGGTGGGCAGCCGCGACGGCGGCGGTGTCGGCGATCAGCGACGAACGGTCGCTCGTGACTTCGTCCGGGGCGCCGCCCGCCAAGAGGACACCGATCGCCACGACGGCCGCGAGCGCCAGCGCCACGGTCACCCCCCGAAGCGTGCGCTGCGCCCTGCCGGTGGCGGCGAGGGCGGCGATCCCGAGCGCCAGCACGGCCAGGGTCACGAAGCTCGACTGCGAGTAGGTGACGAGCAGCGCGCCGATGAGCAACGCGAGCAGCGCGAGGGCCGCCGGTAGCGACAGCCGGATCGACCACGCTGCCACGAGCACGACGCCAATGGCCATCACCAGGTGCCGGCCGAGGTGGTTCGGGTCCTGGAACGCGGCGGTGACCCTGAACAGCGACCCGAGCTCGTTCGCCTGCTCGAGCGAGACGTTGAAGAAGACGAGCTCCTCGACGGCCGCCTGGTACAACGCCACGCCGGCCATGGCCGCGGCGATCGTCACGAGGACGACCGCGAGCAGGCGCCCGCTCCGTGCCGTGAACGGCGCCTGAGCGGCCACCACCAGCAGGACGGCGAACGGCAGCCACAGGAAGACCAGGTCGCGGGTAGCCGCCGCCTGATCCTCCGACCAGAGGAAGGATCCAGCGATCAGC
Organism: uncultured Thermoleophilaceae bacterium; assembly: GCA_963808955.1. GTDB lineage: Bacteria > Actinomycetota > Thermoleophilia > Solirubrobacterales > Thermoleophilaceae > CAWEHQ01. The sequence continues at coordinate 162,941 of CAWEHQ010000006.1, forward strand.
GCAAGCAGCGCGGCGGTGGGCAACGCGAGGACGCGCGGGATCGGCTGGATCGGTGCCCCGCGGACCGTCCGCCAGGCCAGCGCGAGGACGGAGGCGGCGAGCACTCCGTAGAGGGGATACAGGCGTCCCAGGCCGCCGGTGCCGGCAAAGTCGAGGAGGAGCGGGCTATCCGGGTCGGTCGCGAGCGGCGGCCGGATCGGCGCGACCGCCAGTAGCGCCGGGACGATCGCCACCGGCCACCTCACCAGCACGGCGGCGATCACAGCGAGCACGAGCAGCGCCGCCGCGAGCGTGGCGAAACCGGTTGCGGAGTCGAGCATCCCGCTGATCGGGTCGAGCTGCCCGCCGTCCCCGGCCAGGAGGGCGATCGCGGCGATCATCAGCGCCAGCCCGGCGCCCAGCGCCATCCGGGAGGACGCCAGGATCAGAACCGCGGCGCCCAGCGCGCCGGCCAAGGCGCCCGCTTCGGCCACGGCGACCTAGATCACTGATCCCACGACCCTGCCCGCCTGGATGGCGATTCTGGCTCGTCCGGCTCGGCGTCCTCGCGTCCTCGCGTGCACTCGTGCACACCACGAACGCTGCGTCCTCGACCCGGCCGGCCAGAATCGCCCCCAGACCCACACGGCCGTGGGATCAGTCATCTACGGCGTGACGGACGCCATCAAGGCACGAACTCGGGGCCCTCGTCGCGGTACTCGTCGCGGAAGGCCCTGATCGCGTCGAATGCTTCCTCGTTCATCTGGGGACAGCCGAGCGTCCTGGTCCACGTGGTGGCGGCCACCTCGTATGGCATGTCGGTGGCGTTCGGCGTGAGGATCATGTGATACGGGTCCTCGTCGTAGAGGGCCTTCAGGTCGCCCTTCACCGAGTCGGGGACGTTCGGACCGAATTGGATCACGATCCGGCCGTGCTCGTGCGAGTGCACCAGCCGCTCGACCTCGGGCTGCTCGGTGTAGACGCCGTCCTCGGCCGGCACCGGGAAGTGGTCGCCGGAGGTTGGGGGATTAGCCTCGTACTCGACCGGCTGGTCGGTGTGGGTATTGCCCTCTTCCTCATCCTCGATGACCTTGCACTTCGCCGCCCGAGCGGCCTCGTCGAGGTCGCTGATCGCCTGCGCCGGCACGGAGCCCTCGGGGAAGTCGCCGGCGCTCGCGAGCTCGGTCCCGCCGCCGCCGTCTTCGCCCCCGCCCGCGAGGAGGACCACTACCAGCGCCACGATCACCCCCACGACCAGCACTCCGCCCGCGCCGTAGCCCACGAGGCGCTTGCGGCGGTCGGCGGCGCTCGCCTGGCGCTCGCGCTCGAGGCGCTCCGCCTTCAGGCGCTCCTTCTGCTCCTTGCGGCTCGCCATCGCGGGAGGAGTCTAGAAGGGCGTCTTAGAGCTCGATCTAAGCCGACGCTCGCGCGCCACGCCGGCCGCGTGCCGTCGCCGGTTTCCAGCATTCGTCGATGAAATCGGCGATCTCGCCGGTGAGCCGCTCCGGTGCCAGCCTCAGCTCGAGGATCGATTCCGCCTGCAGCAGCCGCCCGTGCGGCAGCTCACGGACGAGCATGTCCGAGTCCGAGAACGGATGGACCGGGTCGCGTCCGTGGCCGATCACCAGGGCCTTCGTCTCGATCCGCCGCCGCTCCTCCCGCGGCGGCGCCGACCGCCCGAAAAAGATGCCCTGGAGCACGGCGGCGGAGGGCTTCGGATCCTGCGCCACCGCGTCCAGCGCGATGTCGGCCAGCAGGCTTACGCCCCGCGGCGGGACTCGGGCCGCGTACGAAAGGAGGCGCGCCAGTCGTTCGCCGAACGTGAGCCCCACCAGCAATGGCGTGAAGGCGAGGGCGCACGCGAGCAGGGCGTTGTCGAGAACCGGCATCTCGATCACCAGCCCCCGCAGCCGCGACGAGTCGCGCACCGCGGCCTCGAGCGCGACGTTCGCGCCGAGGGACGTTCCGCCCACGATCGCCTCGTCGTCGCCCGTGTGGTCGAGCAGCGCCGTGACCTGCTCGGCGAAGAGCGGCATCGAGTAGCGCCACATGTCGTGCGGTCGGTCGGAGTCCCCGTGACCGAGCAGGTCGAGGCACAGAACCCGGTTGCCGCGGTCGGCGAGCGCGCTCGCCAGCGGCGCGTGCATCCGCCGTGAGAGGAGCAGGCCATGGAGGAGGACGATCGTCCGGTGGCCCCTCCCGTACTCGTCGTATACGAGCCGATGGTCGCCGTGACGCAGTTCGCGTGTGGTTCCGGTGGCCACTAGTGCACCTGTCGAGTCGCGGACACCGTACCCCGCACCCATGACGCGAGCTCCGGCAGCCATGCTGGGTCGATCTGGTGGCCGATCGGCGCCTCGCGGTACAGGACGTCGGCGCCGGCGGACTCGAGTCGCGCGCGAGCGGTGCGCGAGAACTCCACGTCGATGACCGGGTCGAGGGAGCCGTGGGTGATGGCCACCGGATAGGCGTCGAGGCCGTCGAGGGCGAGGTCGAAGCCGTCGACCGTGGGCATGAACCCGCTCATCGCGAGGACGCCGGCTGGACGTGGGCGTGCCGGCCCCGAAAGCGAGCGCGTACGACATGACGGCGCCCTGCGAGAAGCCCCCCACCACGGTGCGATCGATCGGGACCCCGGTCAGGCCGGGGAGCGCCTCGAGGAAGGCCGTCGCGCTGGCAAGGGCGGCGTCGAAGCTCTCGCGGTCCGGAAAGCCGACCCGCCGCACGATGTACCAGTGCGCGCCCCCGGGTGGCAGCGAGAGCGGCCCCCGTGGCGTGACGCCGACCAGCCGCCCCTCGGGGTCGAGCGCGTCGAGCAGGGGATGAAGGTCGTGCTCGCTGGTGCCGCGGCCGTGGAGCAGTAGGAGCGCTCCCTCCGGCTTGTCCGCCGACGGGCGAAGGCGGTGCGCGAGTAGCTCGGCGGGTGCGGTCATGCGACGGTAAGGCGCTCGGGTGCCGCCACCGTTTCGGGCGGCAGCCGCGCCCGGAGCCTATCGAGGGCACGCCATCGATCGAACGTACATGAACGTCCTGGCTCCGCCCCCGGAGGTCAGCGGTCCCCGCCGGTCGCGGCGGAGCAGCACCGGTCCTCTATCTGCGGGAGCTCCGCAGCATCCGGGCGCCGGGATCGAACTGGCGCTGCGACCCATCCTGGGCGACGCCGACCCCGCCTCGGATCCACCAGCAGTTGGCCGGGGCGGTGCGGGTCGTGCCAGCGCGGGTCGGAAGCGCCACCGTCAAAGGCCTCGTCGATCAGCTCACCGACCTTGGCCCCGGCAGTGCTCATGGCCCACCGCCAGGAGCGCGCCCGTGACCACGAGCGCGGCGACGAGGCGCCGCCCGCGCCCATCTGCTTCGATCGCGCGACCGGCGATCACGCCCACTCACGCCCTCCATACGGGGCGGAGGGCGTCGGCGGTCCCTATTTACGCCGGGGCGCGCCTCACTTAGGACAGTTTCCGAGGAACTACGCGGCGTAGCGCCTGGCGGCCCGCTCCCGGCGCTTGGCCGCCTCGACCTCGCGGTCCCGCGGCGCAGCGGAGGTGACGAGCTCGCGCAGCAGCGTCGCTGTCGTCGCGGCGACCTCGTCGACGGCGCGGTCGAACGCCTCGGCGTTCGCCTGCGACGGCTTCGTCGAGCCGCTCACCTTGCGTACGTACTGGAGCGCCGCGGCGCGGACCTCATCGTCGCTTGCCGGTGGCTCGAAGTTGTGGAGGGTGCGGATGTTTCGACACATACCTAAGAGCGTACCGGCACGCCGCCGCGTGCCTAGGCCGGCGCCGGGCCGTGAGCGCATGCCGCGGCCCGGGCGAGGAGCAGCTCACGCTCGCGCCGGTTATCCGTCAACGACGCCGCGCGCTCGAGCTCCTCGCGCGCCTCGTCCAGGCGGCCGAGCTTCATGAGCAGGTCGCCGCGCACGCTCGGCAGCAGGTGGTAGGAGGCGAGTGCGGGCTCGTCCGTCAGCTGGTCGACCAAGTCGAGGCCCGCGGACGGACCGAAGGCCATGCCACCGCGACCGCTCGGTTCAGCTCGACGACGGGAGACGGCGTGAGCTCGGCGAGCGCGTCGTACAGGGCGACGATCCGTGCCCAGTCGGTCTCCGCCGGCGTGCGGGCGCGGGCGTGACACGCGGCGATCGCGGCTTGCACCGTGTAGGGGCCGAGCGCGCCGCCGACGACCTGCGCACGCTCGAGGGCGGCCAGGCCGCGACCGACCAGAAGGTGGTCCCATCGCCCGCGGTCCTGGTCGAGAAGCAGGATCGGCTCTCCCGACGGGCCGACCCGAGCGCGCGAGCGGGAGGCCTGGAGCTCCATCAGCGCGACCAGGCCCGAGAACCTCGGGCTCACGCGGCAGGAGCCCCGCGAGAACGCGGCCGAGGCGCAGCGCGTCCTCGCACAGAGCGGGCCGCATCCAGTCGTCGCCTGCCGTCGCGGAGTAGCCCTCGTTGAAGACCAGGTAGACGACCTCAAGGACCGACGGAAGCCGCTCCCCGAGCTCGTCGCCCTGCGGAGTTTCGAACGGGACCCGCGCCTCGGCGAGCGTTCGCTTGGCCCTGACGATCCGCTGCGCGATGGTGGATTCCGAGACCAGGAACGCCCGTGCGATCTCGGCAGTCGAGAGGCCGCCCAGGAGGCGGAGGGTCAGCGCGACCCGCGCATCGGTCGAGAGGACCGGATGGCACGCCGTGAACATGAGGCTCAGGAGATCGTCGCCGATCTGGTCGTCGATCACGGCGTCGAGCGTCCGGCGCGACCGCCTCCTGCTTCGTCTCGAGCTCTCGGCCGAGCTCCTCCTGCTTACGCTGGAGCCGATCCGCCCGGCGGAGGACATCGATCCCGCGATGCTTGGCGGTGGCCATGAGCCACGCGCCCGGGTTGTCCGGGACGCCCGACTCCGGCCACTGCTCGAGCGCCGCGACCAGCGCCTCCTGAGCGAGGTCCTCCGCCAGGCCCACGTCGCGGACGAGTCGCGCCAGGCCCGCGATGAGCCTGGCGGACTCGATCCTCCAGACCGCCTCGACGGTCCGGTGGGCGTCGGATGCCGACACCGCGAGCGCTACTGGTTCTCGGCGATCTGGGCTCGCTGGCGCTCCTGCTGCTCCTTCAGCTCGGGCGTCAGCTCGTCACCGAAGTCGTCGGGCTCGAACACCTGCCGGATCTCGACCTCGCCCTCGGCGAACGGGACGCGCTTGACCCACTCGACCGCCTCCTCCTTCGACTTGACCTGAATCAGCCAGAAGCCGGCGAGGAGCTCCTTGGTCTCCGCGAACGGACCGTCGGTCACGGTGCGCTTCTCGTCGTCGAACTTCACCCGCACTCCCTTCGAGCTCGGGTGTAGTCCTTCGCCCGCGAGCATGACGCCGGCCTTCGCCAGCTCGTCGTTGTACGCCCCCATCTCCGACAGCATCTTCTCGTCGGGCATGACTCCCGCCTCGGATTCCTCGCTGGCCTTCACCAGAACCATGAATCGCATCGTGTTGCCTCCTTCGTCGTAGTGCTCGCTTGGGCCGAGCCATACCGCTCGAACCTAGCCTCTACTCACGCGTCGAACGAGGCCAGGCGAAATCGACATCGATTCGATGACTCGGATGCGGCGGCGCCGGGTACTAGCGGACTGATCGGCAAGGAGAGACACGATGGCTTCACAGAAGCAGCGCCAGGCGGCGCGCAAGAACGTCAAGAAGGCGCAGACCGGCGCCCGCAAGAAGAAGACGATCACCAAGCTGTCGGCGGGGACGCGTAGCTCGCTCGGCCGCGAGGGAGCGAAGGCGGCGGCTCGGAAGCGGGGCGCCTCCAAGGGCGCTGGAAGCGGCGCCGGCGCGATGACGGTGCCCGAGCTGCGGCGCGAGGCCGCGAAGCTCGGCATCGACGGACGCTCGAAGATGGGCAAGGCACAGCTGGTCCGCGCCGTCGGTCAGAAGCGGCGCCGACGCTCCTGAGCCCGCTTCGCGCGAAATAGGCTCTCGGCGATGGCGAGAGCGGTAGTCGTCACGGGCGCCTCCAGCGGAATCGGGGAGGCCACCACGCTTCACCTGGCGTCGCTCGGATTTCAGGTCCTGGCGGGTGTGAGACGCGAGCAGGACGCGGACCGCCTCCGGAACCGTGGCGCCGAGCCGTTGCTGCTCGACGTGACTCAGCAGGACTCGATCGGCGCGGCTCGTGAGCGGATCGGCGATGCTCCGCTCGCCGGTCTCGTGAACAACGCGGGGGTCGCATTGTCCGGCCCGCTCGAGTTCGTGCCGGTTGAGGAGTTGCGGCGCCAGCTCGAGGTCAACCTCGTCGGACAGGTCGCGGTCACCCAGGCGCTTCTGCCGGCGCTCCGCGCGGGTCGCGGCCGGATCGTGAACATGTCATCGATCGGCGGGCGCGTGGCGCTGCCGCTGCTCGGCCCCTACAACGCCTCGAAGTTCGCCCTCGAGGCCATCAGCGACTCGCTCCGCCGAGAGCTGCGCGGCCAGGGAATCGTGGTGAGCGTGATCGAGCCCGGAGGCGTCAGGACCCCGATCTGGCAGAAGGGAAACGCCGCCGCGGACGCGCTGCTCGAGGGCATGCCGGCGGAGGTCGACGAGCGCTACGGCCGCCTGATCGAGGCGCTGCGTCGCGAGAGCCGCAGGATCGAGGAGGAAAGAGGCGTGCCTCCTGAGGAGGTCGCCGAGGTCGTCGGGCACGCGCTCACCGCAAAGCGGCCAAAGACGCGCTACCTGGTCGGTCGGGACGCCAAGTTGCGCGCCCGCGTGGCGAAGGTGCTTCCGGATCGGGTCTTCGACTCCCTGATCGATCGCACGCTTCGCTAGGCGGCGTCCGGACTTCGATCGACCCCGCTTGCGCCGCTCCCGCCTCGACCTAGGATCGGGACGTGCCCTCGATCGTCACGCCGGGACCTCCGCCCGAGCGCGACGAAGCGATCGAGCTCCCGGATGGGCGCACGCTCGCGTACGCCGAGCTCGGGGCCGAAGCCGGCGAACCCGTCGTGGTCCTCGACGGGCCGGGATCCCGAGGGCTCGCCCGTGCCGTGGCACCATCGGCCGCAGAGGTAGGCGTACGACTCATCGCACCCGACCGGCCGGGCTTCGGTGGCTCGACGGCGAAGCCGGGGCGCACGATCGGCTCCTTCGCCGAGGACCTCGATCAGCTCGCCCGCGCGCTTCGCCTCACGTCATTCGGGATCTTCGGTCAGTCGGGTGGGACGCCATTCGCGCTGGCGGGCGCGTCGAGCCCCGCGCTCCAGGTGGGGGCGGTGAGCCTGTGCGGAGCGGTGTCCCCACTCGGGGAGAGGGGCGCGCTCGAAGGCGTCGAGGGCCAGTCGCGGACGGGGTTCAAGCTCGCCCGCAGAGCGCCCTGGGCGTTGCGGTTGATGATGTCCCTGGTGGCGCGGCAGGCGCGGCGCGACCCGGAGAAGGCCGCGGAGCGGGTGCTGCGCGACCTCCCGCCGGCCGACGAGGTCGTGATGCGCGACCCGGCGAGCCGCGCGCTTCACGTGCGTGCCACCGCGGAGATCATGCGCCATCCGGAGGAGCTCGTGTCGGAGCTACGGCTGCTGACCGACCCCTGGGACTTCGAGTTGGCCGATGTCCGGGTCCCCGTGGCGATGTGGGTGGGTGAGAAGGACACAACCCATCCACCAGCCATGTCCCGTCGCCTGGCCGAGCGGCTGCCGGACGCCCGGGTGACCGTCGTGCCGGACTCCGGCACCTTCGGGCTCATGGCGTGCTACCCGGATGCGCTGGGGTTCTGCAGATAACCAGGAGTATCGTTGGCCGATCGAGTCGAACGGAGCGAGGTGACAGAGACCACCGCCTACGCGACGTGCCCGCTCTGCGAGGCGACGTGCGGCCTCGAGCTCCGGGTCGGCGACGGCGGCGAGCTCCTGAGCGTCCGCGGCGACGAGGAGGACGTCTTCTCGCACGGCTTCATCTGCCCGAAGGGCGGGAGCCTGAAGGCGCTCCAGGAGGATCCCGATCGGCTGCGAAGGCCCCTGCTCCGCCGGAACGGGCGGCTCGTCGAGGCGGGCTGGGACGAGGCGTTCGCCGAGATCGACCGCCGCCTGCCGCCGCTCGTCGACGCGCACGGCCGGGACAGCGTCGCCGTCTACCTCGGCAACCCGGTCGTCCACAACCTGTCGCTGCTGCTCTACGCGCGGGTGCTGCTCAAGGCGCTCGGCACCCGCAACATCTACTCGGCGAGCACCGTCGACCAGATGCCGAAACAGGTCGCCGCGGGCCTGATGTTCGGGACCATGCTCTCGGTGCCGATCCCCGACGTCGATCGCACCGACCACCTGCTGATCCTCGGCGCCAACCCGCTGGCGTCGAACGGCAGCCTGATGACCGCGCCCGATATGCGTGGGCGGCTGCGGCGGATCCGCGAGCGCGGCGGGAAGGTGGTCGTGATCGACCCGCGCCGGAGCCGCACCGCCGAGAACGCCGACGAGCACCACTTCATCCGCCCGGGCACCGACGCGTTCCTGCTCGCCGCACTTGCACGCACCCTCTTCGACGAGGACCTGGTCGCCCCCGGGCGCCTCGCCGAGCACGCGAACGGAATCGACGAGGTGCGCGCGCTCGCGGAGCCTTTCTCCCCCGACCGCGTCGCCGGCGCCTGTGGGGTGGCTGCACCCGAGATCCGCCGCTTGGCCCGCGAGCTCGCAGCCGCTCCGCGAGCGGCGGTCTACGGGCGCATCGGCACGTGCACGCAGGAGTTCGGCACGCTCGCGAGCTGGCTGGTCGACGTTCTGAACTTCCTCACGGGCAACCTCGACGAGCCCGGGGGCGCGATGTTCACGCGCGCCGCCGCCGGACAGTCGAACACGCAGGGGACGTCGGGCCGCGGCCGCGGCGTCAAGCTCGGACGCTGGGCGAGCCGCGTTCGCGGCCTCCCCGAGGCCTACGGCGAGCTGCCGGTCGCGTGCATGGCCGAGGAGATCGACACGCCCGGCGATGGGCAGGTGCGCGGGCTGATCACGATCGCCGGGAACCCTGGGCTCAGCACGCCGAACTCTGCGCGCCTGAGCGAGGCGATGGCAGGACTGGAGCTGATGGTCTCGCTCGACGTCTACGTCAACGAGACGACGCGTCACGCGGACGTGGTCCTTCCCGGCCCGACGCCGCTCGAGCACGCCCACTACGACCTCGCCTTCTACCAGCTGGCGATCCGCAACGTCGCCAACTTCACGCCGCCGGTGGTTCCCCGGGACCCGGCCATGCCCGAGGAGTGGGAGACACTGCTGCGGCTCGCCGGCATCGCCACCGGTCAGGGTGCGGGCGCCGACGTCGACGCGATCGACGGGGTAGTGGCGGCGGAGGCCGTGCGTCGCGAGGTGACGCGGTCCGAGGGCCGGCTCGTCGGGCGCGAACAGGAAGAGGTCATGGCGTTGCTCGGGGAGCGGCGCGGCCCGGAGCGGCTGCTCGACCTGCTCCTGCGCGCGGGCCCCTATGGCGACGCGTTCGGCGACCGCCCCGATGGTCTCACGCTCGCGGCCCTGGAAGCCGCTCCGCACGGCATCGACCTCGGGCCGCTCGAGCCGCGCATCCCCGAGGTGCTGCGAACTCCGAGCGGTCGCATCGAGCTGGCACCGGAGGCGATCGTGGCGGACGTCGACCGGCTACGCGCCGCGCTCGACCGCGAGCGCAACGGCGGGATGGTGTTGATCGGTCGCCGTCAGCTGCGCTCCAACAACTCCTGGATGCACAACCTCGAACCGCTCGTCAAGGGGAAGGAGCAGTGCACCGCTCACGTCCACCCGGACGACGCCGATCGGTTCGGCGTCACCGACGGCTCGAAGGCACGCGTGAGCTCGCGGGTCGGCGAGATCGAGATCCAGGTCGAGGTCACCGACGCGGTGATGCCGGGGGTGGTCAGCATCCCGCACGGCTGGGGGCACGACGTCGACAGCCTTCGGATGTCCGTCGCCAGTGCCCATCCGGGCGCTAACTCGAACGCGCTCGCCGACGAGGCGCTGATCGACCGCCTATCGGGGAACGCCGTGCTGAACGGCATTCCCGTCGAGCTCGCGCCCGCCTGACCGCCTCTATTCCGCCCCCAGTGCGTGGTTCGCCTGGAACAGGCCGTCCGGATCGACCTCGGCCTTGATGCGCCGGAGATGGGCCAGCGATTCCGCGTCGAACAGATCGGCCGGGTCGGTCTGGGCCTCCGCGAAGTTGGAGTAGCGCCGAACGCCGCTGTACGGCGTCGAGGCCTCCCTGAGCCGCCCGAGGCACCCCGCCACCGCGGCGCCGCTCGCCTCGTCGGCGAACATCCCCGCGCCGTAGGTGAGGAACGCGCCGTCGATCGCCGCCAGGACCCCGTGTCCGGGTTCCGGGCGGGCGAGCGCGCCGCCGAGATGACGCAGCTCGAACGACAGGAGCGGCGAGTCGGTCCCGGGGCCGACGACCTCGAGCAGGTCTTCGATGGCCTTGCTCGAAAGCTCATCGAGCAACCCGTCCTCTCCCAGGTACGGCACGGGCTCGGGCGGGTCCATGTGGAGCTCGGGCAGCGCGGCCGGAGCCACAGGGCTGAAGGTGTCCATGTCCGGACCGAGGTCGCGCAGGGGGCGGAGTAGCTCCGCCCCGTCCTCCTCCGAGCCGAGGTACACCGCCTCGACCAGCGAGAACGCGCGACCTCTGAACGGCTCCGGGATCAGGTCGAGCGGCGGGAACTGGAGCACCCGACCCACGGACGTGAGCTCCTCCGGGACGGACTCGACCCACTCACGCCACGCTCCGAGCACCTCCGAGGCGCGCTCGAAGGGGAAGAAGAGAGCCCCCGCATAGATGTCGCCGACCTCGTAGAGCTCGAACTCCATCTCGGTGACGACACCGAAGTTCCCGCCACCGCCGCGAAGCGCCCAGAACAGGTCAGCGTCGTTGTCGGCGTCGACTCGCCTGAGCTCGCCGTCGGCCGTCACGAGCTCGATGGCGGTCACGCTGTTCGTGGCCAGGCCCAGCTTGCGCGCGTACCAGCCGACGCCGCCGCCCAGCGTGTATCCGACGATCCCGATGTCCGGGGCCGAGCCGTGCAGCGCGGCCAGCCCCAGCTCGGACGCCTCGGGCACCACGTCCTGCCACTGGGCGCCGCCCTCGACCCTGGCGCGCCGCGAGTCGCGATCGAGCTCGACTCCGGTCATCGCCGACGTCTTCACGAGGACGGTGCCCTTGAGGTCGCCGAGCGGGGCGGCGTTGTGGCCGGTGCGCTGCGCCGCGATCCGCACCCCCTCCGCCTTCGCGAATTGGACCAGTCGCGCGACGTCGCTCGCGTTCGCGGGGAGCGCCACCAGCTCGGGACGCTGATCGATGGTGAGGTTGAAGGCCTGCCGCGCGATGTCCCATCCGTTGTCGCCCGGTCCCACGATGTGCCCTTCGAGGTCGTCGCGCAGGGTCGCGACGGGTGGATGCTGCGCCAGAGCCATGCTCCTCCTTCTGTTCGTCTCGCGAACGGTCGGCGGAGAGCATTACCGTCGAGCGCCTTCGATGCAAGGACGCGGTCAGTGCGACGCACGCAGCGCGGACCGCGCCGCGAAGTACCCGCACATCCCGTGGACCCCGCCGCCGGGCGGAGTCGACGACGAGCAGAGGTAGAGGCCTTCGACCGGCGTCGAGTAGGGGACGGGGCGGGCCACCGGACGCGTGAAGAGCTGGCGCAGGTCCTGGAGACCGCCGTTGATGTCGCCGCCGACGTAGTTCGGGTTGTCGCCGCTCCACGTCCGCGGCGTTCATGGCGCTGCGCGCTAGCGATCAGGTCGCGGAAGCCGGGAGCGAAGCGCTCGACCTGCCCCTCGATCGTCGCGGTCATGTCGCGCGTCGGAGCCGTGCGGCACGTGGCAGTAGGCCCACGCGGTGTGCTTGCCGGCCGGGCGCTCGCGTCGGGTCGAACGAGGGTGGGCTGCACGAGCAGCACGAACGGCGCTCGCGGAGTGCTCGCCGCGCGTCGCGGCGTCCTCCGACGCCGCGATCTCGTCGAGCGTGCCGCCGAGGTGCACGGTGCCCGCGCGCGCGCACCTCCGGCGCTCGCCACGGGATCGGCCCGTCGAGCGCCCAGTCGAGCTTGAACACGCCCGGCCCGTAGCGGTAGCGCTCGAGCCCGCGCCGGTAGCGCGGCCGGGAGCCGGTGACCGGCGCGAGGCGCAGAAGCTGGCGCGGGCGTGACGTCGAGCAGCCGCGGTGCGGACGCCGGCCAACTCGTCGAGCGACTCGACCCACCGGCCGGTCTCGACGCTCGCCGCCGAGCGAGCGCAGGTGCGCGACGAGCGCGTCCGCCAGGCGCTGCGATCCGCCCCGCGCGACGGGCCAGCCGACGCGGTGGGCGCTCAGCGCGAGCACGATCCCGAACGAGGCGCTGGCCGGGCGCGCCGCAGCGAGAGCATCGAGTGCGCGCAGCACCCGGCGAGGAGCGCCCGTGCGCGCTCGCCCTCGAAGCGCGACCGCGCCAGCGCCGCCGCCGACCGGAGGGCGCTGCGGGCCGAACCGCGCCAGCACGAGCGGATGCCGCGGCGGGCGCAGCGGGCCGAGGATCTCCTGGAACAGCTCGTCGGCCCGGGCGAGCAGCGGGTCGAACAGGCCGCGGTACGCGTCGGCGTCCGGTCCCAGACCGCGCGCCGTCTCGGTCGACGGACCGCTCGAGCATCACCGCCGAGCCGTCGTCGAGCGGATGAGCGAGCGGCGCCTCCGGGTGGACGAGCTCGAGCCCGTGCTCGCGCGAGCGGGAGCGAGCTCAGGAACGGCGACGCGAGCGGCCAGCGGAGTGCACCGTGGAGCAGGTGTCGTGCACGAACCCGGGCAGCGTCAGCTCCTCGGAGCGGCACCCGCCGCCCACCCTGTCCGAGCCTTCGATGACGGCGACCTGGCGGCCTCCCCGGGCCAGCTCGATCGCGGCTGCGAGCCCGTTGGGCCCGGCGCCGACTACGACGGCGTCGCCGGCCTCGTCAGGCAAGCGCGCGGTCGCGCTTCAAGCGGCGCTTCAGCGCTCGCCCAGGAGCGCTCAGGGTGTAGAGGGTCGAGCGGATCGCGGCGCTGTGCCAGACGTTCCTCCAGTGCCGCCATTGCCGCTTCTTGTCGACGCAGACGACCTGGGTGTCCACGTCAGCCTCGTGGCCGAAGTGTGCGGCAAGCGACCCCAGGGTCTGCTCCCAGAAGCGGTTCTCCTGACGATGCCCGCCCAGCATCGCCCCGAGCTCGTAGATCGGATCACTCGGACGCATCAGCACCTGCGCCTGCGCCACGGTCTCCCCGTCGCGTTCGATCGCGCTGAACGTGATCCAGCCGGCAAACACGTGACCCTGGGGGGTCATCAGGGTGAACGACTCCTCGTCCGCATAGAGCACCATCACCCCGGTGGAGAGCTTCATGCGGCCGGGGAGGGTCATGTCGAGCAGCGCCACCTCGCCCGGCTCGATCCCGGTCAGCGGCGAGTAGAAGAGGTTCTTCTCCGGCCAGAAGTCGGGGAAGCGCTGCTTCCAGGTCGCGATGAGGTCGGTGGCAGAGACACGCTCTGCCGGGAGGCGCACCTGGTAGGTCTTCTGCCACATCTTCCCGAACCCCTGGATCGGCGACGCCAGGCGCTTGCCCTCGACGTTGATGTTCACCGCACCCTCGGGCACCTCGGACACCTTGAGCCGCGACACCGACTTCGCCCAGCTGGTCGCGTCGCGCGCGGCCGCCTGCTCCTCGGCCGGGGTTACCTGGGTTCTCTCGTCGCTCATGGCTCCTCCTCAGGACGCGCCCGCGGCGGCCAGCGCATCGGCTTCCGAGTCGTGGATGCCGACCGCGTCGTCGAGGCGGGTCAGCTCGAAGATCTGGCGGTAGTGGTCGGACAGTCCGAACGCAAGCACCCGCTGGCGCTGGCGCTGCGCGCGCACGAGCAAGGTCACGAGCAGGCCGATCCCACCGCTGTTCATGTAGTCGAGGGCGCCGAAATCGAGGACGATCGCCTGCACGCCCGACTCGCTGGCACGGCCATAAGCATCCATCAGTACGTCCTCGCTCTGCGCCGTGATGTCGCCCTTGATCTCGATCACGCGGGCTCCGGCGGAGACCTCGCGCACCTCCAAAGTTGTCCCTGCCTCAGGCACCGCTCCTCCCTTCCGCGCCGCTCACGGCGCCGTCCTCGTTGTCGGCGATCGTCATGAAGTCGGCAAGCCGCGTGATCTCGAATATCTCGCGGTAGTGATCCGAAAGCCCACAGGCCGTCACCCGCATGCCCTGCGCGCGCGCCCGGGCCAGGACCCCCACGATCAGGGCGATGCCGGTGCTGTTGATGTAGTCGGTGTCCGCGAAGTTCGAGGACGATCGATCTGCTGCTCGTGGCCTCGGTGTATGCCTCGTTCAAGGCGGCCTCGGCGGACGCGTCCAGGTCGCCCGTCAGGGCGATCACCGCCACTCCGTCACGCCGACGCACGCTCGCCTCGAGTTCACGCGTTGCCATCTGCGCCTCCTTCCAGGCGCAGTGCGAGCTCGAGGGTGTGTCCGTCCTCGCTGCTCGTCACGCGCGCCTCGTCGACCATCTTCTCGATCAGGAACAGGCCCCAGCCGCGCGGCTTCTGGCGGCCCTCGAGCTTGGCTTCGAGGTCGGGCGCCTCCGCCGGTGAGAGCTCGCCGGCGCTCCCCTGGTCCGTCACGCGGACCCGCAGACGATCGGGGGAATGCAGCACGCGAATCGCGACGGGGCGGTCGGCGCGGTACTCGCTGCCGTGCTCCATCGCGTTCATCGTCGCCTCGGCCACTGCGGTCTTCAGGCGCTCGATCCGCGCCGGGTCCAGGCCGACCGCCTCCACCGCGCGCTCGACCCGCGCCATCGCCTCACGCTCGCCTCCCGGTTCGCTGGCGAGCGTGAAGTCCGCCAGCACACGGCCGTTGGGAGCGGGCTCGCCTGCTCCCGCCCGCCCCGGCAGCTCGGTGGACATCACGCTCGCGCCGGATGACCTCTGGAGCGTGACCATCGTGATGTCGTCCTCCTGCTCGGCGTCCGGCCCGGTGAACGCTTCGAGCTCGGAGAGCACGAGGTCGATCAGCTCCTGCCCGGTGGGGCCGGTGCCGACGGTCTCCTTCAGGCGTGGGAAGCCGAACATCTCGCGCTCGGGGTCGTGCGCCTCCACCACGCCGTCGGAGTGCAGCAGCACGCCGTCGCCCGGCTGGAGGGTCATCTCCTTCTGCTCGTAGCTCATCCCGGGCATCAGCCCGAGCGGCATGCCGCGAGCCCGGAGCTCGACGGCCCCGTCCGCGGTCTTCACGTAGGGAACGTCGTGGCCGGCGTTCGCGAAGCGAAGCAGGCCGCTCTCGGGGTCGAGCACGCCGTACAGGCAGGTCACGAACATCTTCTCGGGCATGTCCGGGCAAAGGTGCTCGTTGACGCGCTCGAGCACCTCGCCCGGCTCCATCAGGCGCTGCGCCGACGCCCGCAGGACGCTGCGGGTGGCGGACATGACGAGCGCAGCCGGCACGCCCTTGTCGGTCACGTCGCCGACCACGAAGCCCGACGCGCCCGTCCGGCAGCGGGATCACGTCGTAGAAGTCGCCGCCGACCTCGCGGGCGGGCCGGTAGTAGGCGGCGATCTGCCACCCGGGGAGCTCCGGCAGCTCCCGCGGCAGGAAGTTCTGCTGGATCAGCCGCGCCACCTCGAGCTCCTGCTCGAAGCGCTGGCGTGTGGCGGCTTCCGCCTCCTGCTCACGTACGAGCTGACCGACCCGCAGCGCAGGGGCCGCCTGGGCGGCGAGGTTGTCGAGCAGCTTGCGGTCGTCCGAGGAGTAGTCCTGCTCGGACAGCCGCGGTCCGAGGTTCAGGACTCCGATCAGCTCCCCCTGGCTCACGAGCGGCACGGCAAGCTTCACGCCGGCGGCCTTCAGCTCGGCGAGGGCGGGCGAGTCGAGCTGCAGCTCTTCGATGTCGACCGCGCCCGACGCGCTCTGCAGGTAGGCGAGCAGCGGTGTCATTGGGTGCGATCTCGACCGGCGCCTGTTCGGGCGGCGCCTCTGCTGCGGGCGCGGGCTCCGCCGGCGCGATCGGCTCGCGCTCGCGCCGCCGGAGTCGCCGGAATCGTCCAGTCACAGCTGCCATCAGGGTCCCTTTCTACCCGCCGGGCGTCCGGAAAGCGTTACGGAGCCCGAAGCCGCCACGCGCCGATCGCGAATCCAGAGCGAGACGCCGACGGGTTGAAGCGTCTCGCGCACGACCGCGCGCAGGTCCGCGCTGAGACTGGCGAGGTCCGTCTCCTGGCGCAGGCGGTCTCCGAACGTCGCCAGTGTGACGGCGGCGTCGTACGCCGCCGGTAGAAGCGGCGGTCGACGGCCGCCTGGATCGCGCCGCGCGCGGGCCGGAAGAGCGCCGCGACCGCGAGCGTGGAACCGGCGATGGCGAGGTCCGACTGCTCGGTCAGCGGGCTCAGCGCCAGCTGGAGCAGGAGCACGCTGCCGAGGTACGCGAGCGCGAGCGTGGCCGTCAGCGCGCCATAGACGAGCGTGCGGTTGATGACGACGTCGATGTCGTACAGGCGGTAGCGGAGGATGGCGACGCCCGCGGCCAGCGGCAAGCTCAGCACGCTGAGCAGGATCAGAGTGTTCGCGACCGTTTCGCCGACCAGCTCGTAGCCGACGATGTTCGCCACCAGCATCACGGCCGCCAGCGCTCCGGCCCAAGCGAGCCACTTGATCTGCTGGCGCTGCTCGCTGACCGGCGCGGCGGAACCGCAGCCCGAGGGACAGGACCGAGGCGAGCGGCAGCGGAGAAGACCAGCAGGTAGCCGATCGGCACGAGCAAGTCGACCAGCGGGCTCTCGACGGCGTACGGGTTCGCGAGCTGCGGATAGTCCTGCAACGGCCCCGGCGCCAGGGCGCCCCCCACGAAGACAGCGGGTATCCCCAGCGCCGCGGACCACGCGACCGGTCGCCAGCGACGCGACAGCAGCGAGCCGCTCGGAAACAGCATCACGACGAACGTGGGTGGCAGGAGCACGATCGGAACCCAGCCGTTATCCGCGTACCAGGCCGCTGTCTCACCCAAGGCGTCCAGCGCCGGCCCGCCCGCGAGCCAAAGCTCGGCGTAGCCGCTGGCGACCTCGCCGAGCCCCACGGCCACCGCCACCGCACAGAAGATCCAGCCGATCGCGTTGCGCGGGTGGCTAGACGCGATCCGGGCCCCGACGACCCCGAAAACCACGACGAACGCGAGGAACACTGCTTCCATGGCGGCGTCGCCGACATTGAGGCCCGTGCTCACCGCGTACAGCGCGATGCCGGTAAGGAACAGCAGCAGCGAGATGGCCGCTAGGCCCCAGGCCAGACGGTCGGCGGTCGCGACCGCTCATCGAATCGCCTCGGGGCCGCGCAGCCATAGCGACACGTGTGCGGGCTGCACCGTCGTTGCGGCGACGGCGCGCAACTCGCCGTCGAGGGCGGCGAGGTCCAACTCGTCGCGCAGGCGGGTACCGAAGGCCTCGAGCGTGCGGGCTGCGTCGTAGCGCCGGCGGTAGAAGCGGCGGTCGACGGCGGCCTGGATCCGCGCTCGCGCAGGGCGGAAGAGCGCGGCGACCGCGAGCGTGGAACCGGCGATGGCGAGGTCCGACTGGTCGGTCAGTGGGCTCAGCGCCAGTTGGAGCAGCAGAACGCTGCCGAGGTACGCGAGCGCGAGCGTGGCGGTCAAGCGCACCGTAGACGAGCGTGCGGTTGATGACCACGTCGATTTCGTAGAGGCGGTGGCGCAGGATCGCCACGCCCGCGGAGACGGGGATCGCGGTGAACGAGATCGCCACGAGCACGTCTGTCACGGTCGTGACTTCCGGGCTGTCGTGCAGGGGCGGGCTGAGCGTCGTCGCCAGCACGCCGGCGAACAGCACAGCAGCGAACGCCGCCCCCGTTGCGAACCACTTGAGCTGCTGGCGCTCGCGGCCCCCTGCGCCTTTGAAACGCAATACCAGCGAGACGGCGGCGGCCAGTATCAGCACCAGCGCCAGTACCACGCCGCCGCTCTCGATCGCCTGAAACAGCCCGCTCGCGCCGGCAATGCCGATCGGGTTGCTCACCGACTGCAGGTTCTCGAGCGGTCCGGGGACGAGCCCTCTGCCGACCATGAGCAGCACCACGGCGACGCCGGTGAGCCAGATGACGATCCGCCAGCGAGGGGCGACCAGGCGGCCATCGGGGAACAGCAGCGGCACGAGGATGAGCGGCACCGCCAGCAGCGAGCCGAGCAGCGACCCGATCGCGGCGGCCGCAGCTCCCGGCGGGCAGGAGGCTGTCGGGCACGTAGAGCGAGTGGAGTGCCCACTCGCTGGCGAGTCCGACCGCGGCCCCGACGAGGCCGAAGGCGAGGAGGAGCCAGCCGATGGCGTTGCTCTGGTGGCGCGATGCGACGAGCGCGCCGACGACCGAGAACGAGAGGTAGACGAGTCCGAAGCCGGCATCCGCTCCGCCCTCGTCGGCGTCGGCGGCCGGGAGCGCGGCCTCCGGGATGAGCGCGCCCAGGACCACGGTCGCCGCCAGGACGAGCCCGACCAGCATCACCAGAGACCACGCGAGCCGGGCTGACGACGGATCGCTCATGCGATCGCCCGCCCCGGCTCGTATACGGGGACCGGCTGTGCCTTTCCCCTGAGCGAGAGCGTGCCTCGCGGCTCGAGACGATCCCCATCTTCTTCCAGTAGCTGCCGCGTCGCTTCCGTCAAGAGCAGCGGCTCCCCGAGCTCGCGTGTTGCGTCCTGCACTCGGGCCGCCACGTTTACGGGGTCGCCGATCACGCCGAGCTCGTGGAGGTCTCCGCCGCCGATCGTTCCCACAAGGACCAGGCCCGAGTTGACCCCCACTCCGATCCGGCAGCGCTCGGAGAACTGCCGGTCTACAACCTCGAGCATCTCGTGCGCCGCTGCGATCGCACGGCCGGCGTGGTCGTCGGCCGGCTGAGGAGCTCCGAAGACCGCCAGCAGCCCGTCGCCGAGCAGCTTGTTCGCGTGACCGCCGTGACGTGTCACCACCGGCACGATCAGCTCGAAGAACTCGTTCAGGAAATCGACTGCCTCGCGCGCGGTCGCGCGGTCGGCGAAGGTCGTGAAGCCGCGGATGTCGACGAACAGGACCGTGACCATCGCCCATTCGGGCTCGATACGCGGCGCCTCGCTCATCGCCCCGCTCCCGGTGCGCGCAGCCAGAGGGAGACGTGCATCGGCTGGAGCGTCTCACCCGCGACCCCGCGAAGCTCGCCGGCGAGCGCGTCGAGGTCGACCTCGTCACGCAGCCTGGCGCTGAACGCAGACACCGTTTGTGCGGCGTCGTAGCGGCGGCGATAGAAGCGGCGGTCGACGAGTGTCTGGATCCTGTTTCGCGCCGGCCGGAAGAGCGCGGCCACCGCGAGCGTCGACGCGGCGATAGCGAGGTCCGACTCACCTGTCAGCGGGCTCAGCGCGAGCTGGAGCAGGAGCACGCTTCCCAGGTACGCACCGGCGAGTGCAATCGTGAGCCCGCCGTAGACGAGCGTGCGGTTGATCACGACGTCGATGTCGAACAGCCCGTGCCGCAAGATCGCGATGCCCATCGAGACCGGCAGCGCCGCGACGGCCAGCGACACGAGCGTGTTGCTGAGCTCGTCGCTGGTGCCGATGGTGGACTCGGCCACGATCAGCGCGAGCAGGGTCATGCCAACGAGAGCAGCGGCGTAGGTCAGCCACTTGAGCTGCCGTCGCTCCTCAGCGCCGGCGCGCCGGAAGCGGACCACCAGCGATGCGATCGACGCCAGTGCGCAGAGCACGAGGACCAGCCCACCGATCCCCGCCGCGGCCTCGGCCCCCTCAACCGCGATCGGGTTGTCCGCACCACCGTCCGCTGTCGGATCGGCGCTGAGCGCGAGGCCGGCCAGCATCAGGCCGAGGGCGACGGCGGCGGCCCACGCGACAGGACGCCAGCGCGGGGATGGCAGCCTGCCGTTCGGGAACAGCAGCAGCAGGAACGTCGCCGCCAGGCCGATACCGACCATCCATATCCAGCCCGAGATCCAGTCGGCGATCGTCAGCAGGGCATCGTCGCCCCCGCCGGCGAGCGTTGATTCGACGTAGCTGACCGTGAGGCCCCCCACCGCGTAGGAGAGGCCCGCCACGCACATGATCCAGCCGAGCGGATTGTCGCGGCACCGGGCTGCGACGAGTGCCCCGACCGTCGCGAAGCTGAGCGCGAAGACGAAGCTCGCCACGAGCGATGTGAGGTCATCCCCGGTCCCCCGTTCCGCAGGCAGGGCCACCGCGAGGACTAAGCCGGCGACGGTCACCGTCCACAGCGACCAGGCCAGGCGGCGCGCGCTCACCGCCCGCGCCTCCCGCAGCCAGAGCGACACGTGCGCTCGGCTGCATCGTGTCGGCGACGACCGCGCGCAGCTCGGCGCTGAGCGCGAGTCGAGCTCGACTTCGTCGCGGAGCGCGCGCGCCGAAGCCCTCGAGCGTGCGCGCGGCGTCGTAGCGGCGGCGGTAGAAGCGCCGGTCGACGGCCGCCTGGATGCGCGCCCGCGCCGGCCGGAACAGCGCGGCGACCGCCAGCGTCGAGCCCGCGATCGCCAGGTCGGAGTCCTCGGTCAGCGGGCTGAGCGCGAGTTGGAGCAGCAGCACGAGGCCGAGGTACGAGGCGAGCAACACGGCGGTGAGGGCGCCGTAGACGACCGTGCGCCTGATCACGACGTCGACGTCGTAGAGGCGGTGGCGCAGAATCGCGAGGCCGGTTGCGACTGGGATGCCGATCACGATCGAGAGGAGCGCGGTGCCCCATCCGACGGCTCCGAGCACGTCCAGGAGCGAGCCCCCCTCCTCGCCCGGCTGGCTCCCACCCAGGACCTGGACCATCGCGACGGCAAGCCCGGCAAGCGCGATGAGCCCGACGAACGCGAACCACTTGAGCTGCTGGCGCTCGACTCCACGCGAGCGCCGAACGCGGATCACGAGCGACGCAGCGGCGAGCAGGAACGCGACGGCGGCGAGGATGTCGCCGAGGCGCTCGAGGACCGCGACCACGTCGACCGCCGATCCGCTCACGCCGAGCGGGTTCGTGACCGGCTCGACGGAGTCGAGGTCGAGGTCGCCGGGCTTCAGGGCGGCGCCGAGAATGCTCGATCCGAGGCGCAGCAGCGCCCAGCCACGCCACCGGCCGCCAGCGCCGCGAGAGCAGACGCCCGTCGGGGAAGAGCAGCGGCAGGAAGATCGCCGCCAGCGTCAGCCACACGTACCAGCCCCAGGTCGAGAGCCAGCCGATCACCTCCACGCCTGGATTCGACGTCGAGGCGGCGTACGCGTCGCCGAAGGACGACAGCGAGAACGACACGGCGATCGTCAGCAGGATCCAGCCGATCGGGTTGGCCGGGTGCCGGAGCGCGATCAGGATGCCGACGACGGCGTAGCCAAGCACGAGCAGGGCGAAGGCGTCGTCGAGGCCGGCGCCGCCGAAGGCCACGCACGCGAGTGTGCCGAGCGCCAGCGCGACCACAAGCGCGAAAAGCACCCAGGCCAGGAGGCGCGCGCGACGCGCTCCCCCCGCGACTACCCCTGCCGGGCGCTCGCTCACGGCGCTGATTGTCCGCCTGCGTCCAGCGTCCTGCAAGCCTCACCCTCCCGCTCGAGCAGCTCCTTCAGCCGCCCCGTGTTCGCCTCGAGCTCGCGTCTGGTCGCGCGGCCCACGAGCGGACCGCCGAGGAGCGAGGCCGGTCCGCGCGTCTCGACCGTCCAGGTGAAGCGCGTGCCGCGGGTGTCCTGTTCGAGCTCGAACGTTCCCTTGAACGGCACCGGCCCGTCGCTCCGCCTCGATCGCCGAGCGAACGACCGGCTCGTGCTCCACGCACGTCCAGGTGGTCTCGAGCTCACGGCCGAGGAACCGTCGCAGCTCGGTCGCCTCGCTCCCGACCCGCAGCGGGCCGGGCGAATGCGGCTCGATCGAGACCAGGCTCGGCTGCCAGCGCGGGTAGTTGGCCGGCTCGGTGACGAAGGCGAACACCTCCTCGGGCGCCCTGTCGATCACTGTGGTGTGCTCGTAACGAGCCATCACCGCGGATAATCGCCTCCGAGCGTCCGGGCAGCGTTACGAAAGCGCCAGGGACGGGACTATCGTGGCGCGGGTGGCGCTCGAGATCTCGCTGCTCGGGCCACCGCGGGTGGCCCTGAACGGCTCGGGGGTGTCCTTCGACACCCGCAAGGCGACCGCGCTCCTGGCTCACCTTGCGCTGGCCGAGCGATTGCGGTCTCGTGAGGCGCTGTGCGATCTGCTGTGGCCGGGCCAGGATCCGGAGCGAGCACGGGCGGCGCTCAGGCGCACGCTGTCCACCGTGCGGACCGCGATCGGGGAGGAGTGGCTCGACACGAGCGGAGACGGCGTCGCGCTGCGGCAGGGGCGCGGACTCGAACTCGACGTCGCCCGCTTCCGAGCGCTCGCTCGCGACTCGACCGCGGTCGAGGACCTGCTGGCAGCCGTCGACCTCTGCCGCGGCGAACTTCTCGAGGGGTTCGGCCTTCGCGATAGCCCCGAGTTCGACGCCTGGCACGTCGCCGAGGCGGACACGCTTCGCCGGGAGCTGAGCGCTGTGCTCGGGCGCGTCGTCGGGCTGCTCGGCACCCGCGGCGAGCACGCTCGAGCAATTCCCTACGCCCAGCGCTGGCTCGAGGTGGATCCGCTTCACGAGCCGGCGCACCGCGAGCTGATCCGCCTCTACGCCTGGAGCGGCGACCGCGGCGCCGCGCTGCGCCAGTATCGCGAGTGCGTGCGCACACTCAGCAACGAGCTGG
Source organism: uncultured Thermoleophilaceae bacterium (assembly GCA_963808955.1). GTDB lineage: Bacteria > Actinomycetota > Thermoleophilia > Solirubrobacterales > Thermoleophilaceae > CAWEHQ01. The sequence goes on from CAWEHQ010000006.1 coordinate 185,645, forward strand.
GCGTCGCTCCGTTGGAGGAGACCGCTGCCCTGTTCGAGCAGGTGAGCGAGGGGACGCTCGCTCCGCATTGGGGCGCACCGCCGTCCGACGCGCGCCCCGAGGCGGGACCACCGCCGTCCGAGCTGGCGCTGACCGGCCGAGCCAGCGAGCTCGATGCACTCGTCGCAGCGCACCGAGATGCGGCGGAGGACGGGCGGCTGGCGGTGGTGGAGGGGGAGGCGGGCATCGGGAAGACCCGCCTCGGCACCGAGCTGGTGGCGATCGCGGCCGCCGGCGGCGCCGCGGTGCTGACGGCGCGCTGCCACGACGGCGAGGCGGGCCTGCCGTACGCGCCAGTTACGGCGCTGCTCCGGAGGGCTATGCACGACGTGGACGCCTGGGTCGACACGGTCCCCCCACAGCAGCTGGCGGACGCCTCGCTGCTCGTCCCGGAGCTCGCCGCGCTACGGGCGGACCTGCCTCGGCCGCTGTCGACGGCGGCGCCAGGCGCCCAGACGCGGTTGCTCGAGGCGCTGGCCGGAGTGCTGGCGGCGGCCTGCACGGGGAAGGCGCGGGGCGTCCTGTTCGTGGACGATGTCCACGCTGCCGACGGCGCGACGCTCGACGCCCTCGCCTACCTCGGGCGTCGCCTACACGGACGACCACTCCTGCTTCTCCTCAGCTGGCGAAGCGAGGGACTGCCGCCCGGACACAGCCTGCGGCGCTTGGCCGGAGACCTCGCTCGGGAGGGCACCGCCACGGTTGTGAGCCTGAGCCGGCTCGACGAGGAGCAGGTGGCGGAGCTCGTGCGCGCCGCCCGGCCTGGCGAGGGCTCGGCGGAGCTGGCGCGCCGCATCTACCTCGAGAGCGAGGGACTGCCGTTGTTCGTCGCGGAGTACATGGCAGCGCTGCGCGCCGATGGCGACGGTGAGGAGATTCGCGGCGAGGTGCGAGGCGTGCTGAGCGCTCGCCTTGCGGACCTCGGCCAGACGGCGCTACAGGTGCTTGGGGCAGCGGCGGTCATCGGGCGCACCTTCGACTCCGACACCGTCCGTGCAGCGAGCGGACGCAGCGAGGAGGAGACGGTGGACGCGCTCGAGCAGTTGGTCGCGAATGGCGTCATCCGTGAGCTGGACGCGCCCGAGCCTGGCTACGACTTCGCGCACCAGAGGCTGCGCGCGCTCGTGTATGAGGACACCTCGCTTGCCCGCCGTCGACTGCTCCATCGGCGCGTTGCCGCGGGGCTGCCTGGGACGGGCGAGACCGCGGCGATCGCAGCGCAGCACCTGCGAATGGCCGGCGACCACGCGGAGGCGGCCGCGCTGTACCAGGTGGCTGCGGAGCACGCCGTGGCGCTGGTCGCCCACGCGGACGCGCTCGAGCACCTCGAAGCTGCGCTGGCGCTGGGGGCCCCCGATCCTGCTCGCCTCCACGAGCGGATCGGCGACCTGCGGACACTCGTGGGCGACTACACGGGCGCACTGGCGAGCTACGAGCGTGCGGCCGCAGACAGCGAGGAGGGCGCACTCGCTTCGCTGGAGCAAAAGCTCGGAGGCGTGCACGGACGTCGCGGGGAGTGGGATCGCTCCGAGGCTCGCCTGGTCGCTGCACTCGACGCGGCGCCTCCCGAGGCGCAGGTCCTGCGCGCTCGGATAGCGGCGGACCTCGCGCTGGTCCTTCATCATCAGGGCCGGCACGATCGCGCGGGCGGGCGCGCGCACGAAGCACTGGAGCTCTCCCAGGCGTCGGGCGACGAGCCGGCAGAGGCCCAGGCGCACAACATGTTGGGCGTGCTCGCCCGGACACGGGGGAACCTGGCGGCGGCGCGCACGGAGCTCGAGCTCAGCGCCGCGCTGGCGGAGCAGCTAGGCGACGCGCCGGCGCGCGCGGCCGCGCTCAACAACCTCGCGCTGGTGGAGCGCGACGCGGGTGAGCTCAACCGAGCGCGCGAGTTGACCGAGACCGCGCTCCGGCTATGCCAGGCGTACGGCGACCGGCATCGCGAGGCCGCGCTCGAGAACAACCTCGCCGACCTGCATCACGCCGCCGGCCGCGAGGACGAGGCCATGGCCCATCTGAAGCGAGCGATCGCGATCTTCACCGAGGTTGGCGCCGACGAGGCAACCCGGCTGCCAGAAATCTGGAAGCTAGTCAGCTGGTGAGCGGGTTGGTCCTCACGCCGCCTTCCGCGCCGGCTCGCGCACGAACCCGGAGATCAGCTCGGCGAGCGCGTCCGGTCGGTCCTCGGCGGAGAACGTGCGCGCGTCGTCGATCCACTCGAGCCTCGCGCTCGGCAGCTCCTCCGCGAGGCGCTCGGCGTGTGCGGGCTTGAAGAACCGGTCCTCGCGCGACCACGCGATCAGCGCCGGCTTGGCGAACTCGTGAAGCCTGTCTGCGGCCTCGTTCGTGTAGCGCTTGTCGAGCGCCCGGATCACCCGCTTCACGTCGCGCTCGACCCCCGGGACGGTCATCCCGGCCAGGACGTAGGAGTCCTCCGCGGCACGGTCGATCGGCCGCTTGACGAGCCACCCGAAGGCGATCGGGAGCCGGCGGGGTGCGCGTAGCCGCATCGGCGCCATTAGCACCTTCAGCGCTCCAGGGATGGCAGCGGCCGGCTTGAAGTAGGCGAACATCGCCGGTGGGAAGTTGTCACGGTAATCGCACGAGGTGAGCACGAGCCGCCCGATCCGCTCCGGGCGTCGCGTCACCACCATCTGGCAGAGCGCGCCGCCCGTGTCATTGCCCACGAGCGTGACGTCTTCGAGGCCGAGGGCGGCGATCGCGTCGGCGATCAGGTCGGCCAGGCCATGGGGCGACAGGTCGGCGCCATCGGGCATCGCCAACGCGTGCGAGCCGAGCGGCAGATCGAGCGCGATGCAGCGGAAGTCGGGAGCGAGCCGCGCAATCACCTTTCGCCACAGGTTCGCGTTGACGAGCAGCCCATGGACGAACACGATCGGTGGGCCGTCGCCGGTCTCGAAGGCGCGCACCGTTCCCTGCGACAGCTCGAGCTCCCGGGCCTCGCCGAGCGCGGGGTCACGCCAGGCAGCCTTGTGGTCGGGCATCTTCGTCGCCTCCTCGTTCCACCGGGTCGAGGCGTGGCCTGAGGATCACCGAGGCCGCCTCCGCCGAATTACATACAAGCCGCATGTATCTAACATACAGGCGGTATGTGTGTCAAGGCGCGGCGCTAGGGTGGCCGGCGACGTGGAGGGGCGGGGCCGGAAGGCCGAGCAATCGGAGGCGACGTGCGCCGCGCTCCTGGGCGCGGCCCGGGACCTGTTCGCCGAGCGGGGATACGCGGCGGTCGGCACCGAGGAGATAGTCAAGGAGGCTGAGGTAACCCGTGGGGCGCTCTACCACCACTTCCGGGACAAGAAGGACCTATTCCGCGCGGTGCACGAGGAGCTCGAGGCGGAGATGGCGCAGCGGATCGCCGAGCAGCTGTCGGCCGGCGGAGCGGCCGATCCACTCGACCTCCTGCGCGATGGCGCCCGGACGTTCCTCGACCACACCACGGGGCCGCTGGCCCGCGTGACGCTCGTCGACGCCCCCGCCGTGCTCGGTTGGAGCGAATGGCGCGAGATCGACGAGCGCTATGGAATGGGTCTCGTGATCGCCGCGCTGCAGGCCGCCATGGACGCGGGCGCGCTGCGCTCCCAGCCGGTCAAGCCGCTGGCGCACCTGCTGCTCGCCGCGATGGGCGAGGCCGGCATGCTGGTCGCGAACGCCGATGATCCCGCGGCCGTCCGCGACCAGGTCGAGCCGCCGCTCCTGGCGTTGCTGGACGGCCTGCGCGCTTAGCGGGAGGGGTCGTGCAAGCGGCCAGCCGGCTCGACGGGACTCCGCCCCAGTGGTTATGTTGGCCTGAGATCCGCCGGGCTACAGGAGGGAGCGAAAATGAGAGGTGCTGGTCGAGTCGGGTTCGCGGCCGTGCTGCTGGTGATCGCGGGGACGATCAACATCATCTACGGCATCGGCGCACTGGACGATGCGAACATCTTCGTGAACGACACGAGGTTCGTACTCGACAACCTCAACACCCTTGGGTGGGTTCTGATCATCCTCGGGGCGGTCGAGCTCATCGGAGGGTTCTCGCTGATGGGCGGCGGGGCCGTTGGACGCGTGATCGGGGTCATCGCCGGCAGCCTCGGTGCCATCGGAGCGCTGCTGTCGATCGGCGGAAATCACCCGTGGTGGTCCCTCGGCGTCTTCGTCCTGTGCGTCTACGTCGTCCACGGGATTCTGGTGTACGGATCGGAGGAGGGAGTCGCGCGACCCTGAGCCGCTGAGGGATCAGCCCTGTGCGGGCACGCGTAGTCCCGCGAGGATGATCTCGATGTGGCGCTGCCAGCTCATCGTGAACGCGCCCTCGCTGGCCCGCGTCGCTCGTCCGAGGCCGCAGATCAGGCTCGGGATGTCCTCGGGGACCACGTCGTCGCGGAGCGCTCCGGCCGCCTGAGCCCGGGCGATCAAGAGCGGCGTCGCCTCGAGGAGCTCGGTCTTGCCGGCCGCCTGGCGACAGACGTCGGGCCGCTGGTCCATGGCCTCCGACAGCCCGCGGTCCTCCGCCATCACCTGCGCTCCGTAGCGCATGAAGGAGCAGAAGCCGTGCCAGGGGTCGGGGTCCTGCAGCGCCTCGTGGGCATTCTCCGCGAGCCCCGTGAACCGGTCGTCGGCGAGCGCCTGGAGGAGATCCTCCTTGGTCGGGAAGTGGCGATAGACGGTCCCGACTCCCACGCCGGCGGCACGCGCGATGTCGTCGATCTGGGCGTCGAGGCCCTCCTCCGCGAAGCGGGCCCGGGCCGCGTCGAGAACCTTGCGGCGGTTGCGCCGCGCGTCGGCGCGCTGCGGGCGCTCGAGCGCCTGAGCGGTTGTGCGTTCTCTCTCTGCGACGCCTGCCATTCGATCCTCCCGCCCGGACTACGGATACCCGTACCAAAACGGAACTCCGGCTCCGTATACTGATCGGAAACGGAACTCGACCTCCGATTGTAACGGGAGGAGCAGCCAGCCATGACATCCGCCCAACAGCTCGAACGCCGACGCTGGATCGCCCTGGTCCTTCTCTGCGTTGCGCAGTTCGTCGTCGTGCTCGACGCCTCGATCGTCAACGTCGCCCTGCCGTCGATCGGGAACTCGCTCGACTTCTCCCAGGAGAACCTGTCGTGGGTCGTCAATGCGTACGTGCTTACCTTCGGCGGCTTCCTCCTGCTCGGCGGCCGGCTGGCCGACCTGCTCGGGCGAAGGCGGGTCTTCATCGGCGGCCTGATCCTGTTCGCCGCCGCCTCGCTGGTCGGCGGCTTCGCCTCTTCGGAGGGCGTGCTGGTCGGGGCGCGCGCGGTGCAGGGCCTCGGCGCAGCGCTGCTGTCGCCTGCCGCGCTCTCGATCATCACCACCACCTTCAGCGACGGAGCCGAGCGCAACAAGGCGCTCGGGGTATGGGGCGCCGTGGCGGGCTCGGGTGGCGCCGCAGGCGTCCTGCTCGGTGGCGTGCTCACCGAGTACGCGGGCTGGGAGTGGGTCCTCTGGGTCAACGTCCCGATCGGCCTGATCGCCGCCGTGATCGCTCCGTACCTCGTGCTCGAGAGCCGCTCCGAGTCGCTCACGCGATCGTTCGACCTCGCCGGCGCGGTCAGCGTCACCGCCGGCCTGTCGCTCCTGGTCTACGCGCTGGTCGATGCGACCGACGCCGGCTGGGGCTCGGCCCAGACGATCGGCCTGCTCGGCGCGGCGGCCGTCCTGATCGCGGCATTCGTGGCCATCGAGCTCCGCTCGGACTCGCCGCTGGTTCCGTTCCGGATCTTCAGGGTGCGGACCCTCACCGGGGCGAACGTGGTCGGCGTGCTCACAGGCGCGTCGCTGTTCTCGATGTTCTTCTTCATCTCGCTGTACATGCAGCAGGTCCTCGGCTACAGCGCGATCAAGGCCGGGCTCTCCTACCTACCGCTTGCGGTCACGATCATCGTCGCGGCGGGGGTCGCGTCGCAGCTGGTCACCCGCGTCGGGTTCAAGCCGGTGCTGGCCGCCGGGATGGCGTTCATCTCGGGAGGCCTCATCTGGTTCTCGGCGGTCTCCGTCGACGGCGCCTTTGTGAGCGACATCATCGGACCGTCGCTGCTGGCGGCGGCCGGTCTCGGGCTGGCGTTCGTCCCGCAGACGATCGCTGCCGTGTCCGGCGTGAAGGAGCGGGAAGCCGGCCTCGCGAGCGGGCTGATCAACACCTCCCAACAGGTCGGCGGCGCGCTTGGACTCGCGGTCCTGGCGACGATCGCGAACTCGCGTACCGACGACCTCATGGCGGAGGCAGGAGGGGATCCGGCGGCGCTGCCGGGCGCGCTGACGGAGGGCTTCCAGGCCGCCTTCCTCGCGGGCGCCGGGATCGCGGCGCTTGGAATCGTCGCCACACTGCTCCTGATCAGAAGCCGCGACAGCCGCGCACATGTGGAGATCGGCGGGGCGCCGCAAGTCGATCGGCCGGCCGAAGCACGCGCGTGACCTGACCCTGTTTCCCTGAGGGGGCCTAGGAAGACGCGGGCGCTCGTGGTGCTGTCTGCGATGCTCGAACGCCATGAGCGCCCGCGCCGGGACGGCCTTCGCGGCCGTATCGATCCTGTGCGGAATTCCCTACCTCTTCGGCGCCGGTGCCGTCGCGGCACTGCTCCTGATCCTCGCCGGATCGTGGCTATCGAGAGGTGGGCGCGTACCGCCGGGTCTCGGCGCGATCGTCACCGGCGCACGGATCCGGCGGCGCGCCGGTTCGTCGTCCGTCTCAGCGGCCTCGCGACGGGCCGACGCGCAGCCGCTTCTGTGCCCTCGCAGCCCGCGGTGAGCCCCTCCGAGCGCGCCGCGTCGCTGCGGGCGGGAGTACGCGCCGGCCTCCCCTACGCGGCGGCAGCCGGCGTGCTGGCACTGTCCTTCGGGGTGGTCGCCGAACCCGTCCTCGGTCCGGCGGCGTCGATCGTGATGTCCGCCACGGTCTTCGCGGGGTCGGCCCAGTTCGCCGCGGTCGCGGTGCTGGCGGGAGGCGGCGGGGTGGTCGCGGCGGTGGTGGCAGGCGTGCTGCTCAACGCCCGCTACGGCCCGATGGGCGTGGCGCTGGCACCCTCGCTGCGCGGCGGGCGTGCGCGGCGCGCCGCCACCGGCCAGGCAATGGTGGATCAGTCGTGGGCGATGGCGAACCGCGGCGGCGGGCGCTTCGACCCCGCCTTCATGGTCGGCGCCACCCTTCCCGCGTACCCGCTGTGGGTGGCCGGCACGGTGGTGGGCGTACTGGCCGGCGAGCTGATCGGCGACCCGGACCGCTTTGGCCTCGACGTGATCTTTCCGGCCTTCTTCCTGGTGCTCCTCGCGGAGGAGCTGCGGGATCCGAATGGACGGATCGCAGCGGCCGTGGGAGGAGCGGTGGCCCTCGTGCTCCTGCCGTTCGCGCCGGCCGGCGTGGCGATCCTGGCGGCCAGCCTGGCCGCGCTGCTCGGGCTCCGGAGGAGGGCGTGACCGCCGCGTGGATCACTGTCGCGGCGCTAGCTGTAATCACGGCGGGAATCCGCGCCGCGGGGCCCGTGCTGCTGGGAGGGCGCGAGCTGCCCCCGCCGCTGATGGCTGTCATCACGCTGCTCGCGCCGGCGCTGCTCGCGGCCCTGGTGGTCACCCAGACCGTCGGTACCACGACCGACGGTGTGGCCGTGGACGGGCGGCTCGCCGGGGTGGCTGCCGCGGGCGTGGGCATCGCGGCCCGTCAGTCGGTGCTGGTGGTGGTCGTGCTCGCCGCCGGGGTCACGGCGCTCGTCAGGGCGCTGGGCTGAGATCTCCTCGGCGGTCAGCCGATCGCCACGCTCGAGCATGCATCCTGCCCAGCTGTTGCAGGGGAACAGCAGGGCAGGACACTTGCCGGATAGCTCACCGCGACCCTCCTCGCTCGATCGCTAGCTTCGCCCCATCGCCCACCCGCCCGCCAGGTTCCGCCGTGGATTCTCGGCCGCCGGAGAGGTCCTCCGGTCCGGCTGGCCGCGCTGGGTTCGCCCTACCCTCCGCCAGGTGACCGGCCGGCCGCCGATTCGCGAGATCCTTCCCGGCGTCCATCACTGGACCCGGGTCCACCCGCGCATCCGGATCGTCGTGAGCTCGTACTACGTCGAGCCGGCGGGCGTCCTGATCGACCCGCTGGTCCCACGGGAGGGGCTCGACTGGTTCCGGGCACGGCGGCGACCGGAGCAGGTGGTCATGACGATCCGTCATCACCTGCGCGACGGCGAGCGTTTCCGCGACGAGTTCGGCTGCGCGCTGCGCTGCCACGAGGACGGGCTGCACGAGTTCGCCGGTGGCGCGAGCGTCAGCGGCTTCAGCTTCGGCGAGCAGCTCGCGCCTGGCGTCACCGCGCACGAGGTGGACGCCATCTCGCCCGACGACGCCGCGCTCCACGTCGAGGCCGGGCACGGGGCGCTCGCCTTCGGGGATGGGTTGACCCGCGAGACCGGGGAGCTCACCTTCGTCCCGGATTTCCTCATCGGCGACGATCCGCCGGCGGTGAAGCGAGGCCTCACGGCATCGCTCGAGCGCCTCCTCGACCTCGAGTTCGACACGCTGCTCCTCGCCCACGGGGATCCGGTGGTCGAAGGCGGCAAGCGGGCGCTGCGGGAGTTCGTCGAGCGGCAGGACGGCTGATGAGCTCTCCTCCGCCGCGCGAGCCGCCCGCCTTCGTCTTCGACCTCGACGGCACGCTGATCGACTCGGTCTACCAGCACGCGTTGGCCTGGCGAGAGGCACTCGAGAGCGTCGGCATGGGGTTGTCCGTGTGGCGGATCCACCGCCGGATCGGGATGAGCGGTGGCCTGACCGTCGCGGAGCTCTCGCGGGAGATCGGCGCCGAGCTCGACCCAGAGAGCGCCGACCGGCTCGACCGCCTCCACGTCGAGGCGTTCGCACGCCGGAGGGGCGAGGTGCGCCCGCTTCCCGGAGCGGAGCAGCTGCTTCACGCGCTGACCGACAACGGAGTGCGCTGGGCGATCGCGACGAGCGGCCGCGAACGCCCGGCCCGTGAGGCGCTCGAGTGCGTGGCCGTCGAGCCGAAGGTCCTCATCACGAGGGACGACGTCGCCAGGGCCAAGCCTGAGCCGGACCTGTTCCTGGCGGCCGCCGACCGGCTCGGCGTCCCGCCCGAGGAGAGCTATGTGGTCGGCGACTCGGTCTGGGACCTGCTCGCGGCACAGCGGGCGCGCGCGCTCGGGATCGGCGTGCTCTCCGGCGGGTACAGCCGCCAGGAGCTCGAGATCGCCGGCGCCTACCGCGTCTACGAGGACCCGGCGGACATCCTCGACCATCTCGACCAGCTCGGCGTACGCGGGTAGAGCGCGTCCGCGCAGCTGCGACAGGCGACCTCTACGGCGACGCCGGCTCGGTCGCGGCAACCGGCACCCTGGCCCGTCGCCGCGACGGCCACCAGCTCGCGTCGCCGACCAGCTCGGCGATCGCCGGGACCATGATCGTGCGGACCACGAACGTGTCGAGCAGGACGCCGAACGCGACCGCGAAGCCGAGGTGGAGCAGGAAGGTGACGGGCAGCGACGCGAGCACGGCGAAGGTGCCGGCGAGGATGATCCCGGCGCTCGTGATCACGGGGCCTGTCGCCGCCAGCGCCGCGCACGACCGCCTCGCGCGTCGGGCACGTCGCGCGCCTCCTCGCGCACGCGGCTCATCAGGAAGATGTTGTAGTCGACCCCGAGCGCGACCAGGAAGATGAACGCGTAGGTCGGAAGCGACGTGTCGAACCCGGCGTCGCCGACCAGATCTCGATGAAGACGAACGCGGTCACGCCGAGGGTCGCGAAGAGCGAGAAGATCACCGTCAGCGATCAGATACAGCGGCGCGACGATCGCGCGCAGCAGGACCACCAGGATCACGAAGATCACCAGCAGCACGAGCGGGGCGAGCAGCTCGCAGGTCCGACTGCGTCGCCTCCGAGTAGTCGTACTGGATCGCGGTCGCGTCGCCGAGCTGCGCTTCGAGCCCGGTACCCGAGCCCCGCGGACAGCTCGTCGCGGATCTCCGGGATCAGCTCGAGCGTCGTCGATCGCGTACGGGTCGTCCTCGAAGACGATCGCCAGCGCCGGGAGATCTGCCCGTCCTCGGAGACGTCGACCGGGTGCGACCGCCGCGACGCCGTCGACGGCCGCGACGATCGTCGGCCGCCGCGGCCGTGTCCGCCTGGGTGACGGGCCCGTCGGTGCGCTCGCACGAGCAGCGTCGTCGAGTCGAGGAAGCCGGCGGGGAACGCGCTGCCCAGGACCTCGAAGCCCTCGCACCGACTCGGGCTTGTCGCGGAAGAACGAGTTGATGTTGAAGTCGTCCTCGTAGGTGAGGAGCCCGAGGCAGAGGACGCCGAGCAGCGCCGAGGAGCCGAGCGAGCGCCAGCGCCGGCCGCTCCACGACGCGCAGGCCGAAGCGCCGCCACAGCGAGCGCTCCTCGATCTGCGTGCGTCGGGGTCGTAGGCGATCAGCCGGCCGGCGCGGCCAGAAGCCGCGGCGGCCGAAGATCACGAGCAGCGCGGGCAGCAGCGTCAGCGAGCCGACCATCACCGTGAAGACGCCGATCGCGCGCGATCGGTCCGAGGCTGCGCGTCGAGCCGAGGTCGGCGATGAGCATCGACGAGCAGCGCGCCGACGACCGTCATGCCGCTGGCGAGGATCGCGGGGCCGGCGCGGCGGACCGCGCGCGCCATCGCCAGGTGCTTGTCCTCCTGCGCTGCGCAGCTCCTCGCGGTATCGAGAGACGAGCAGCAGGCAGTAGTCGGTGCCGGCGCCGAACATCAGCACGGCGAGGATCGAGGTGCCCTGCGAGTCGACGTGGAGGCCGCCCTTGGCGAGTAGGTACGCGACCGCGGTCGCGACCATGTAGGAGAAGCCGACGACGATCAGCGGGGTGATCGCGATCAGCGGCGAGCGGTAGATCAGGAGCAGCAGGATCGAGGACGAGCGTCGCGGTCGCGATCAGGAGCGTCGTGTCGAGTCCCTCGAAGACCTCGGCCGAGTCGTCGGAGAAGCCGAGCGAGCCCGAGAGGTAGACCTCGAGCCCCTCCGGTGCCGGCCCCAGTTCGTCGGCGGCCGCCTCGCCCTCGTCGGCGAGCTTCTCCTGGTCGCCGCCCTCGAAAAGCATCGTGGTGAACGCGACGTCCCCGGCTGGGGAGACGGCCTCCTGGCCCAGACGACCCTCGAACGGGATCGTCGCCTCCCCGGTCGCGCCCTCCAGCACCACCGATCGCCTCGGCGTCCGCTGCGATCTCCCTGCGGTCTGCGGCGGTCAGCCCGCCCTCGCGGCGGTAGACGACGATCGCGTTCTCGGTATCGCCGTCGGGAAAACGGTCCTCGAGCATCCGCGAGCACCTCCTTCGACTCGGCGGAACGCGGCAGGAACGACTCGGTCGAGTCGTCGGTCTCGTCGGCGAGCTGCCCGCTCGGGCCGACCATCACGAGTAGGAGCAGGACCCAGACCGCGAACACGATCCACTTCGCCCGCTTGCCGGTGACTATGTCCGCGACCTTGCGCATCGGTTCACCTTCCGTCACGTGCGAACTGAAATCAACCTCCCCATTCGTTGCTCGGGCCGGCTACGCGCGACGGACTCATCAGGTCGCCGTCACTCCGTCGGCGGCGCTCCGCAACTCGGCGATGCCTTATTAGACGGCCGCCACGGGACTAACTCATCGGTCCGCGGACCGGCCATTGAGCCGAACGAGCGGATCGTCGCCACCGAGGTCTACGAGGGCATGCCGGAGGGGGAGGCGATCGACACCGTGACCTTCGCCGAGGCGGACGGCCGTACGAAGCTCAACGTCCTCGTGCAGCACACGAGCAAGGAGCACCGTGACGCCCACATCGAATCGGGGAAGGAGGCCGGTCTCCAGGACGCGCTCGACCTCCTGGAGGAGGTCGCGATCTCGCTTCGCTGATCCGCGCCCGTCGATCCTTACCTCGAGCTGTCCATCCTCCCGTCCTTCGCTCGTCTATGAGGCGACCATCCCCAACGAGGAGGACCATGACGTACATGGCGAAGTCGAGACCGAACGAGCCACGCTTCGAGGTGACGCCGATCGGCACGGTGGAGTCTCCCTGACCGATCCCGAGTCGGCGCCGAAGCAGGGCGACGAAGGGGCGCCGGACGCGTGGCTCGTCTTCGAGCCCGCGGTGCTCGAGGCGACCGAAGGCATCCAGGCAGGTGACGAAGTCATCGTGCTCACCTGGCTCGATCGCGCGCGCCGGGACGTGCTGCGCGTCCATCCCCGCGGCGACGACTCACGAGCCGAGCAGGGCGTGTTCAACACGCGCTCTCCCCATCGGCCCAATCCGATCGGGCTGCACCGGGTGAAGGTGACGTCGGTAGAGCGCGACCGGCTCGGTGTGCACGGGCTCGAAGCGGTGGACGGGACCCCGATCGTCGACGTGAAGCCGGTGCTCAGCGGCGACATCGGCGAGCGCTGAGCGCGGGCCGCCGTCAAGCAGTCGTCAGCGCCCACGATTCGAGGAGGAGCGGCGACGGTCGCCCGCGTCCCGGGCGGGAGAGGTTGCGCACGATCAGGCAGGGCCCCCGACGGGCGCCGCGCAGTCCGCCTCCCGCGCCGGCCTGAGCGGCGTGCCGGTGACTCCGCACGAGACGTCGTTCAGGACCTGGGTCGGCCGATCACCTTCCGGGCCGGGCGCGGCGTCGAGCACCTCGGAGCTGATCGTAAGCCACGCAAGCGTGCCGCCCGCGGCGGCGAGGGCAGCGCACACGATCATCGCCATGCGAAACCCGTCAGCCATCGTCGCGGCGTCGTAGAACGCATCGCCGGTGAGCCCGGCCACCAGCGGCAGCGCCGCCACCGCAAGCAGGCTGCCGACCCGAGAGACGGCGTTGTTGACCCCCGAGGCAATCCCGGAGTGCCGCGCGTCGGCTGCGGCGAGCGCCGTCGCGGTCACCGGCGCCACGACCAGCGTCAGCCCCAGCCCGAATACGACCACAGCGGGAAGGACGCCGGTGACGTAGCTGTCGCCCGGCTCGATGCCGGTCATCAGCAGCAGCCCCGCCGCGATGACGAACGGACCGACGGTCAGCGGGACCCTCGGACCGATCCGCTGCGTCAGCGCTCCCGAGCGGGCCGAGAGCAGGAGCAGCAAGGCGGTCACCGGCAACGAGGCAGCCCCGGCGGCGATCGGCGTATAGCCGAGCGAGATCTGAAGAAAGGCGACGAACAGGAAGAAAAAGCCGCCGAGCGCTGTGTAGGTGACGAAGGTCACCGCGTTTGCCGCGCTGAACTGCTTCGACCTGAAGATGTCCAGAGGCATCATCGGGTTCGGGCTCCGTCGCTCGACGAGGAGGAACCCGATCAAAGCCGCGACGCCGATGACTGCGGTCAACGCGATGAACGTTCCGGCGTCGCTCTCGGGCCCCTCGATAAGGGCGTAGGTGGTTCCGGCAAGGCCGAGCGCCGCGAGCAGCGCGCCCGGCAGGTCGAGGCGGCCGGTGGCCATCGGGTCCCGCGTCTCCGGCACGTGGCGCGGGGCCATGACCATCACGAACAGGCCGATGGGGACGTTGATGACGAAGATCGCACGCCACGACACCGCCTCGACCAGGTAACCGCCGAGCAACGGCCCGAGCGCCGATGAGACGCCGACGAGACCCGACCAGGCGCCGATCGCGCGTGCTCGATCGCGGGGACGGAAGGTCGCCTCGATCATCGCCAGGCTGCCAGGCGTCAGCAGCGCTCCACCGATTCCCTGCAGGAGGCGCGCCGCGACCAGCAGCTCGGCACTCGGCGCCACCGCGCACAGCAGGGAGGCGGCGGTGAACAGCCCGGTCCCATACACGAAGATGCGTCGCCGGCCATGCCGGTCGCCGAGCGAGCCTCCGAGCAGGATCAGCGCGGCGAGGGTGAGCGTGTAGCCGTTGAGGATCCACTGCAGGGAAGCCGTGGAGGCATCCAGATCCCGGCCGATCTCGGGCACCGCCACGTTGACGACGGTGCCGTCGAGGAAGGTCAAGCCCGACCCCAGGATCGAGACGCCGAGCACCCAGCGGCCGGCCGCGCTCTTGAAGGCGATGCCGTCGTTCACGCCCGAGCGGGCCCCTGAGCCATGATCATCAGACGTCGCGCCACCCTACGTCGTCGACGCCGTAGGTGCCACACCGCTCGTCATGGCTAACCGCGCCGGCGGCGATACGGACCGAGCGCTGGAGATACGGGGCGCAGATGGGGAGACCCCCAACGAGGCGCGCCTGATCTGGCGCGCTCGATCGCCGCCCGGCCTCCCCCGCTGCCTCTAGCTAAGGTCGAGCCCTAAGTGTCTCTGGCTGCGTCTGGTGGCGAGAAGGGCCAGAAGATCGTCGACCGTGTCGGCCTCGGCAGCGCTCTTGTCCGGCCGGTAGCGCTTCACGCGCGCGAAACGGAGCGCGACGCCGCCCGGGTAGCGGGTCGACGACTGGACCCCATCCAGGGCGATCTCGACGACGAGCTCGGGCCGCACCAGCACCGCGATCCCCTCCCGGCCGGCCTCGCGCCCGAGCAGCTCCTTCGTCTGCCATTCCAGGAGCTCGTCGGTAAGCCCCTTGAAGGTCTTCCCGACCATCACGAAGCCGCCCGTGCTCGGGTCGCGAGCCCCGAGGTGGAGGTTCGAGAGCCAACCGCGGCGGCGCCCGTGGCCCCACTCGGCGCCGAGCACCACGAGGTCGTAGGTTCGCACCGGCTTGACCTTGCGCCAGGCCTTGCCGCGACGCCCCGCTGAGTAGAGCGACGCCGCGTCCTTCACGACGACGCCCTCGTGCCCGTTGTCAAGGGCCTCGTCGAGCACGCGCTGCGCCGCGTCGGGTTCAGAGGTGATCACGCTCGGGACCTTGAGATGGGGCGCCAGCCCTTCGAGCCGCGCCGAGCGCGCCTCCAGGGGGGTGTCAAGCAGGTCGTCGCCGTCGGCGTGGAGGACGTCGAAGAGGAACGTCTCGATCCCCTCCGGCGGCGCGCCGGCGTCGATCTGCGAGACGGTGTCCTGGAAGGGAGCCGGTCCGTGCTCGGTCATCCACAGCGCCTCGCCGTCGAGCACGGCTTCGGTGGCGGCCAGGCGGCGCACGGCCGCGACCACCCCGGGCAGCGTGGGCGTGACGTCGTTGAGGTTGCGGGTGTAGATGCGGATGTCCTCTCCTCGGCGATGGATCTGGATCCGGATCCCGTCGAGCTTCCATTCGACGGATGAGCGGTCGAAGCTCCCGACCGCGTCGGCAACGCTCGCGGCGGTGGAGGCGAGCATCGGGAAGATCGGTCGGAAGATCTCGAACCCGATCGCACGAAGCCCCTCCTCGCCCTGAGTAATCGCCGTCTCGGCCGTGCGCGCGAGATTGCCGGAGAGCATCAGAGCACGGCGCACGAGGGCGGCGGGGGCCTCCGCCGCCTTCCCGATCGCGTCGACCATCAACCCGGCGAGCGCGCCCTGTCGCAGCTCGCCCGTGAACAGCCGTTTCAGGAAGTCGGCCTCTTCGCTGGACGCCCGGCCGAGGAGTTCACCGAGGAGCTCTCTGCGCCTGGCGGCCGACCCGCTGCCCGTCATCGCCTGGACCTCGGTGATGGCGCGGTCGAGCTCGTCGATCGTGATCGACGGTGCCCCGGGCCGGCGCCCGCTCGATCCCGTAGATCGTCGAATAGCCGATGCCGATCCGGCCCTGCCGGGGCACGCCGGCCAGGAAGCCGACCGCGGCCGCGATCTCGCTCGCGTCGAGCTGTCGCAGGAAGTCGGCGAGGATCGCGACCTTTCCGCCGCGGGACGGCGTGTCGGTCACGGCGCGCGAGGCGTTGACGGCGTCGGCGAGCAGGGTCATCGTCGAGCAGTAGCTAAGCAATCCACTCCGCGGGCCCCGGCGGCTACAACGCCGGCGTCGCTTCCGTAGAACTCCGGGTATGCCCACGTCCGAGGCGACGACCATCGACGCCGGGGGACGCGACCTGCGCGTATCCAGCCCCGATCGCGTGATCTTCCCGAGCACCGAGCGGTCAGCCGCGGTCACCAAGCTCGACGTCGTCAAGTACTACCTCGCCGTCGAGGACGGCATCATGCGCGCGCTCGAGCGGCGGCCGACGACGCTCGAGCGCTGGCCCAAGGGCGTCCACCCTGGCATCGTCCTCTCGACGCGGGAGAAGGGCGGCGGCGACGCCTTCTTCCAGAAGCGCGTGCCGCGCGGAGCTCCGGACTACGTGGAGACGGCACGGATCCGCTTCCCGTCGGGTCGCCACGCCGATGAGATCTGTCCCAGCGAGTTGGCCGTCGTCGCCTGGGCGGCGCAGATGGGCACGATCACCTTTCATCCGTGGCCGGTTCGCTCCGCCGATCTCGACCATCCGGACGAGCTCCGAATCGACCTCGACCCTCAGGAAGGCACCGACTTCGCCGACGCGGTACGCGTGGCAGCCGAGGCACGCGTGCTGCTGGACGAGCTCGGCTATACGGGCTTCCCGAAGACCTCGGGCGGCCGGGGCGTCCACATCTATGTCCGGATCGAGCCGCGCTGGACGTTCACGGACGTCCGCCACGCGGCCATCGCATTCGGGCGCGAGCTCGAGCGGCGTCTACCCGGTGAGGTCACGACAAGCTGGTGGAAGGAGGAGCGCGGCGAGCGGATCTTCGTCGACTACAACCAGAACGCGCGCGACCGCACCATCGCCTCCGCCTACAGCGTGCGGCCGAAACCGGGCGCGCCTGTCTCCGCGCCGCTCACGTGGGACGAGATTGACCGAGATCGCGCCCGAGGACTTCACGGTCGCCACGATGCCCGCACGCCTCGCAGAGGTCGGCGATCCCCACTCCGCGATCAACGATGTCTCCCATTCGCTGCAGCCGCTGCTGGACAGGTACGAGAGCGACGCCGCCGAGGGGCGCGGGGACATGCCGTACCCGCCTGACTACCCGAAAATGCCGGGAGAGCCCAAGCGCGTCCAGCCCTCCCGGGACCGCGACCGGGAGCGGTGACCAGCGGTCTGGGCGCCCGCCCGCCAAGGCTGGCCCGTCGGCTTACGGTGCCTGGGGCAGGGTGGCAGAGCCGCGCCTGGCGGCCGGTGCGGAGGGCGGCGGTACGACCGGCCCGATGTCGCCGTCGGGCGCCTCGTCGAGGTCAAGGATCACCGGCGCGTGGTCGCTTGGGCCGCTGCCCTTGCGGGCTTGCCGGTCGACCCATGCGGCTCGAGCGCGGTCGGCCACGGCCGCGGTGGCAAGCACCAGGTCGATTCGCATCCCGAGGTCCCGGTGGAACATTCCCGCGCGGTAGTCCCAGTACGTGAACACGCGCTCGTTCGGCCAACGATCCCGGAGAACGTCGCGCAGGCCCAGTACCTGTAGCTCGGCGAGCGCCGCCCGCTCGGGCGGAGTGACGTGCGTCTGGCCCACGTAGGCGTCCGGATCGAACACGTCATCGTCGGTGGGGGCGATGTTCATGTCGCCACACACGACCGTGGCCTCCGGGGCGGCGACCAGGACGTCGCGCAGCGAAGCCAGCCAAGCGAGCTTGTAGCGGTAGTGCTCGGAGCCCGGCGCCCGGCCGTTCGGGACGTACACCGAGATCACCCGGACCCCGCCGCACAGAGCCGACACGGCACGCGCCTCGGGCCGCGGGAACCCCGGCGCGCCGTCCAGCCCCACGACGACGTCCTCAAGCCCGACGCGCGAGAGGATCGCCACGCCGTTCCACGTCGCCTCACCGTTGAGCGCGAGGGCATAGCCGCGGTCGGCCAGCTCGTCGCCGAGCAGGTCGACGAATGTGTCGTCCGAGAGCTTCGTCTCCTGAAGGCAGACGACGTCCGGCCGCCGGTCGTCCAACCAGGGCAGGAGGCGCGGCACACGCTGCTTGACCGAGTTGACGTTCCAGGTCGCGATGCGCACGGCGCCACGGTAGCGGCGCGCGGCTCGCGAGTGATCGGAGGGCCGCCCGAGCTTCGCTTCACGGGGCGGCCGGCGCCTGCGCACGTGCCACGAGGCCCGCGTAGACGAGGGCGAGTGCCTCACCGATCAGCTCTGATCGAACCGCGCCCGGCTCGATCAGCTCGTCGACCGAGAGCCCGCCGATGATGCTCATCACGACGCGCGCGACGTCCTCCGCGGGCATCACGAGGTCGGGCGTCCCCAGGTGGCGTGCCCGCGCCTCGAGTGCGCCGGCCAGCGCGCCACGGAGCTCCGCCTCGCGCTCCGCGTAGCGGGCGCGGAGCTCTGGGTCGCGGATCGCGAGGGTCCAGTACTCGCGCTCGAGCAGCACGGCTTCGCGCTGCCGGCTGAGCCGGCGGGCGAACTCCCGGCTCGCCACTACCGACATGTCGCGTTCGGGCGGCGCCGATTCGAGGAGCGCGACCATCTCGCGCATCGGCGCGTCGATTCGCTCCTCGAGCAGCGCGAGGAGGAGTTCCTCCTTGCCGGAGAAGTGCCAGTAGAGCGCGCCCTTGGAGTAGCCCGCCGCGGCGGCGATCTCGTCGACCCCTGCCTGCCCGTAGCCCCGCTCCGCGAAGACCCTGAGCGCCGCCGCGAGGAGCTCGTCGCGGGCCGCACGGCCCTGCGCCCGGGCGGCCCTGGTGCGCCCGTCGAGACGCCCTGAGGCGCCACGCGTCCGCCGCGGTCCGCCCGGTCCGCGCCTCACGTGGTTCGCGGCCATCGCTGGTAGGGTACCGACTGACTAGTCAGTATGTATCGCCTGTACGTGATCCCCGGCTCGCACGCCTGCCGCTCGGCGATCCTGATGCTCGAGCACAAGCAGGTGCCCTACCGGCGGACGGACGTAGTCACGCTGCTTCATCCGCTGGCAGCGCGTCTCCACGGGTTCGACGCGGGAGGGGAGAGGCGCACCGCGGGGGCGCGCCGCCCGCTCCCACTTCGCATGGGCGATCGCCTCGGGACCGTGCCGGCACTCGCCGCCAACGGGCACCGGCTCTCGACCAACCGCGAGATTGCTCGTTTCCTGGATGATCGCCATCCCGACCCGCCGCTGTTCCCCTCCGCTCCGGGGCCACGGCGGGCGGTCGAGGAGGCCGAGCGCTGGGCGAACGACACGTTCCAGATGGCTGCCCGGCGAATCGCGGCGGCGTGGGCGGTGCGCAACCCGTCGACGCTCGGCCGCTCAGCCGCAGACGGCCGCCTGGGCTACCTCCTGTACCGGCGGGCGCTCGCACGGCGCCTGATCATCCCGTTGATCGGTCGCCTCGGGTTCGCCGTCGATGGAAGCGCCGAGCGAGACCCCCTCGACGACCTTCCGGCGATGCTCGACCGAATCGACGCCTGGATGGCGGACGGCACCCTCGGCGGGACGCGGCCGAACGTCGCGGACTTCATGGTCGCACCCAGCCTGGCGCTGACCCTGTATCGCCCCGACGTTCTGCCCCTGCTAGAGGGCCGGCCTGCCCTCGAGCTCGTCGACCGGCTCCTGCCGGAGCCTGCGTAGGAGGGGGCGACGGGCTCGGCGTGAACGTCCCGTTGATCGTCGCCGGATGCCTCGCCATCCTCGGCGCCGCCGTCCACGGCGTGGGAGGCGAGGTCCTCGTGGTCAGGAAGCTCTCGCGGGAAACGCTGCCGTCCAGTCGCTTTGGTGGTCCCGGGATGACCAAGGCGATGATCCATGCCACATGGCACCTGACGACTATCGCCTTTCTAAGCATCGGACTTGCGCTCCTCCTGTCCGGCACGCTGCTCGATGGTGATACGGCCCGGGGGATCGGCGTGGTCGCAGCCGCAACGTCCACCGGCTTCGCGGCGGTCGTGGTGGGCCTGGGCGGTGCCCACTTGCGATCCCCGCGATCCCTGGTCCGTCACCCCGGTCCCGTCGTTCTGAGCGCCACCGCGGCGCTGGCGTGGTGGGGAGCTCTCTGATCCTCGCGACGCTGACTTCTAGGAGACTGAGGCCTTGCCATGCTTCGGAGCACGGATTAGCCCTGGATTCAGGCACTCTTGCCGATTAGTGCCTGAAACGGAGCGGCGATCGGGCGCCGTCCGGGCGATCACTCCAAACGAAAAGACGCCGCTGTGCGGCGCCTTTCCCAGATGGAGCTAGCCGGACTCGAACCGGCGACCTCCTGGGTGCGATCCAGGCGCTCTCCCAGCTGAGCTATAGCCCCGTGCAGCCCTGATGCGAGCGGCCACTGGCCGCGATTCTATCGGTGGCCGCGTGTGCTCCCGCGCTGCCGAGTCAGTGGGTCTCGCCGCGTCGGATCCGCTCGAGCGTGCGGTCGATTCGCTCCGTGGCGTCGGCGCGGTCCGTCACCTGATGGAAGGGCTGGCCGCCCGTTGCGACCCAAGGGACGAGTACGTCGAAGTCGAGCTCGCGGATCGCCTCGAGGCTCTCGACGTAGGCGTCGCGATCGCTCGACTCGAGCACGGCCGCGACCCACTCACCGTCGTCGAGGTAGAGCGTGTCCCCGCTGAACAGGAGGCGGTGCTCGCCGCTGTCCCACAGGTAGGCGGTGGCACCAGGGGTGTGCCCCGGGGTCGGGATCAGCTCGAAGTCGTCATCGAGCGTCGTCCGGCCGGAGAAGACCCCTGTCACCTCGCAATCGCTGGCCACCGACTCGCGCTCCTTCTCGTTGCAGTACAGCGGGGCCGCGACCGCCTCTGCGGCCCCGGCGCAGCCGAAGCCGGCCTCGTGCCAGTGGTTCAGGTAGCGGCGGGTGACTCCGCCGAGCTCCGTTATCCGCCCGGCCTGGGCGGCCACCGTTCCCGTGCTGTACACGAGCAGGTTGCCCTGGTCTCGCCGCAGAAGGAACGCCCGGACCACGAGCGACGGTGCGAACGGCAGCGGTTCGGGCGGCGACGCGTACAGGCCGGGAAGAACGACCTCCATCGGATTACCCCACCGCGGACGATGCGCCGCTCATGCCGCTCCCGCCGGGAGCCCCTGCCGCGCGACCACGCGGTCGTAGTTCATCCGCATCAGCTCGATCACGTCACGAACGTCGTCGTCGTTATCGATCCTGCGCGAGGCGAGCTTGGTCGAGTGCGGGTTGACGGGGTGGGGTCCGACGCGCCCCTGCTCCCGTAGCTCGGCGCCGACGTCGCGCGGGAACCCGAAGTGTGCTGCCCGGTCGCCATGCAGGTGGCCGATCTCCTGTCTGCCCACCCTGAAGCCGAACTCCCCGCGCTCGCCGGTCCCTGCCTCCACGCCCGGCCACGACGTGACCTCCGCGGTGATCCGCTGGCTCGGTGTTGGTGCATCGCTCATGGTGGTCTCCTCCGCGCCGCTGGGGCGCCGTTTCTGGAACGAGGCTCGGCAAACTACATCCTCAAGTGAACTTGAAGTCAAGTCCGACTTGTGATTGGCTGTCCGCGTGCCCGAGTTGCTCACGATCGGCGAGACCGCCCAGCGCAGCGGTGTGGCGGCATCGGCGCTCCGCTTCTACGAGGAGCGAGGCCTGATCACGTCCGAGCGCGCCGGCTCGGGACACCGCCGGTTCCCGCGACCGGTCCTGCGGCGGATCGCGTTCATCGTCTTCGCCCAGCGGATCGGGCTGACGCTCGAGGAGATCGGGGCGGAGCTCGAGAAGCTCCCGCCCGATCGGGCGCCCACGCGGCGGGACTGGTCGCGCCTCTCGAGCGGCTGGACCTCGCGCATCGAGGACCGGATCGCCGAGCTCGAGCGGCTCAAGGTGGGCCTCACCGAGTGCATCGGCTGTGGCTGCCTATCGCTCGACCGCTGCCGGCTCGCCAACCCCGAGGATCGGGCGGCGCGCGGTGGGCCGGCCCGCGGTACTGGGTGGGCGACCGGCGACCCGGTTGACCCGGCGCCAATGCGCAGGCTCCGGGAGGCCGATCCAAACGGTGGCTGCCGGTTAGCCTTGTCGAAGCGCCCGGACCGGGACATCGGAGATCGTGAGCTTCCGCGCTCGAATGCTGCTGTTCTTCGTGATCATCGTGGTCATCCCGATGGTCGCGGTGGCGCTGGTGCTCACGCGCCTGATTGGTGAGAGCGAGGTCGGCCGCGCGGACAGCCAGCTTGCCGAGGGCCTACAGGTGGCGATCGGGGTCTACGAAGAGTCGCAGCGGGGCGCGATCACCGACCTGCGCGACTTCTCCAGACAGGAGTCGGTCCGGCAGGCCTTCGTAGGTGAGCGGAGCGACGCACTGCTCCAGGCGGCGCAGGCGGAGCTGCGGCGCGACCCCGCGGTGGAGTCGATCGTGCTCTACGGCGACGATGGTAAGCGCCTCGGGAGAGCGGGTGAGCCTTCGGCCATCGCGTTCGCCACCGCCGCGCCCACGGCCCCGGGCGGTCAGCGGATCGGCCGGATCGCGCTCTCCACCACCACGGCGCAGGACTACGCGGAGGATGTCGCGCGGCTGACGAGCCTGGGCACTCGGGTGATCCGCGAGGAGACTCGCCTGGCGGGCACCCTGGAGGAGGAAGGGAGCCCGGAGCCGTTGGCGACGACGGTCGAGAGCCCGGACGGCGAGTTCCGTGGGCGCTACGCCGAGCTTGGCGACTCCGTGGGGGAGCCGATCCAGGTGGGCGTGTTCCAGGACGCGGACGCCGTCTCCGGTTCGATCACTGAGGATCGGGCGCTCGTCATCGCGATCCTGCTCGGCTTCCTCCTGCTCGCGACCGCGTCGTCGATCCTCGTGGTCCGCTCGCTCAGTGGCCAGATCGACCGCTTCCTCGGCGCCGCGCGCAGGGTCGGGCAGGGCGACTTCGCCGCGCGCGTGCCGGCCCAGGGGGGCGACGAGTTCGCCGCTCTCGGGCGCGAGTTCAACCTCATGTCGGAGCAGCTCGAGGAGAGCGCCGACGAGCTCGAGCGCCGGCGGCGGGAGCGGGAGGAGGCGATCCGAACGATCGGCGAGGCCTTCGCCACCGGCCTCGACCGCAAGGGCATCATGCGTCTTGCTGCGCGGTCGGCGGTCGAGGCGTGCTCCGCGGATGCCGGTCGCGCAACACCCGGCGACATCGAGGCGGTCGAGCCGGTGGTCGGGCGGGTCGACCGGAAGCTCGACGCGGCGCTCGAACAGGCCGAAGGCGCCGCGCGCGCAACGCAGGACGAGACCGTGTCCGCCTCGCAAAACGGCGGGCACGCGCTGGCCTCGGCGCTTCGCGGGGCGCCCGGCCCCGAGGGCCGCAGGCAGCTCCTCGGCTTCCTCGCGGTCGCGCGCAAGGATGCCGAGTTCGACGAGTCCGAGCACGACCTCTTCGCGTACCTCGCGGCGCAGGCCTCGGTGTCGCTCGACAACGCAAGCCTTCACGAGACGGTCCAGGCGCAGGCGGTCACCGACTCGCTGACAGGTCTGTCGAACCGGCGCGAGTTCGACTCCGCGCTGGAGGCCGAGATCGGGCGCAGCCGGCGCTTCGCCAGCGAGGTGGGGCTCGTGATGATGGATCTCGACGGCTTCAAGCCCATCAACGACCTCTACGGGCATCAGGAGGGCGATCGGGTGCTGGTTGAGGTCGCGAGCCTCCTGCGGCGCCTCACCCGCGACGTCGACCACCTGGCGCGCTTCGGCGGCGACGAGATCGCGATCATCCTTCCTCAGACGGATCTCAGCGGTGCCGAGCTCATGGCCGAGCGCATCCGCGGCGGAGTGGAGGGACTGGCCATCCACCCCGCCCGCGCCGGGGCGCCACTCACCGTCACCGGCAGCTTCGGGGCGGCGGCGATCCCGGAGACCGCGAGCGATCTGCACGGTCTGGTGCGGGCGGCGGATGCCGCGCTCTATCGAGCCAAGCGCGCCGGCGGCAACCGCGTGGCCCGCGCCGATCCGGCAGCGCTGCCGCGCTAGGCTACCCGCCCGTGGGGGTCCTCGACGAAGCGATCCGCCAGCATCTCGAGCTCAAGCGAGCCCACGGGGCCAGCGAGGACGAGGTCGAGCGTCAGGAGGCCGAGGCCCTCGGTCCGGCGCGACGCGAGCCGCCTTCGCGCCCGGAGCGGGAGCCCGACGACGACCTCGGCGCGGACGAGCCCAGCCGACCTGACCGGCGCCGAGGCGCTCGAGCAGGGACGCGGTCTGGAGGAACCGTCGCGCGGCCGGACCGCGGCGGTGGAGGAACCCGAGCCGGACCAGGTGACGGCCGCGGAAGCCCTCGATGCCCCAGGCTCGGAGCCGCCCCGCGTGTTCGACGTCGAGGAGCTCGAGCCAGGGGATCACGCTCCCTCCCGAGCCGGTGCCCCCCCACCCCTCGCGCCGGTCGAGGACGACGAGGAGCTTGCGGAGGTCGTGGAGCTCGAGGCTGCGGCGGTCGAGGAGGAGGAAGAGATCCTCGACGCCGAGGAGGAGGCCGAGGAGGAGCTCGCCGAGGAGCTCGCGGGCGGGGACGGCCTGTCCGAGCCGGAGCCCGAGCCCGCAGTCGAGGCGGCGGACCCCGCGGGCTTCGTCGCCCGCCTGGCGACGAGCCGGCCTCATTCGAGGAAGACACGATATTCCATCCACCGCCCGCCGAAACGTCGGCCGCCGAGGCGGAGACCGACGAGCACGAGCTGCCGGACGACCCGATCGGGGCAGGCTCGGCGGTGGAGGGGCCGGTTGTCGACGAGCTCGAGGAAGAGGAGCTGCTCGAAGAGGAGGAGCTGCACGAAGAGGAGGAGCTGCTCGAAGAGGAGGACGCTCTCGCCGACGATCTGGAGGAGGCGGGGCCGCCGGCGGACGAGCGCGTGCCGGCGGATGAGGACCTCGACCTTGAGGACGAGCTCGCAGCCGGAAGCGAGGACGTGCCGCCTGACGATCCGTACCCACCGGCGACCGGCGCCGCGCCTGCGGAGCCGGCCGGCGAAGGCGGCGAGGACGTGCTCGAGGAGACGCCGGAGTTCCTCGAGGAGGCGCCGGAGCACGAGCGGCTCTGGTTCGAGCAGAAGCCTCCGCGCGACTTCGACCTGGATAACTGAGCGAGCCGCGGACGCCTGTTCGGGCGGCGGCGCGCGACCTCGAGGCGCGGGAAGCGGCGCCGAGGGAGTGGGCGAGCGGCAGGGAGCCGCGAGTGACCGCCCTCGGCCGGTCCGCTAGAGACGCGGGCGGGACCGCCCCGGATGAGCGGCCTCGTCCGCACCTTCGGCACCGGGGCGAGGGCGCGCTAGGAGATGTAGCCGCGGGTGCGCGCGGCCTCAGCCACGCGCTCGATGCCGACCTCGTAGGCAGCCACCCTGAGCGGCACCTCGTCCTCCTCTGCCCGTGACGCCACCTCGCGGTAGGCGCGCCGCATGATTTTTCCGAGCTTGTCGTTCACCTCGCGCTCCTCCCAGCGGAAGTGCTGGAGGTTCTGCGCCCACTCGAAGTAGGAGACGACGACGCCGCCCGCGTTCGCCATCACGTCGGGGATCACGAACACGCCCTTCTCCTCGAGGATCTGGTCGGCGGCGGGCGTCGTTGGGCTGTTGGCGCCCTCCACGATCACCCGGCACGCGAGCCGGTCGGCGTTGCTCTTGTGGATCATCCCGCCGAGGGCCGCCGGGATGAGCACGTCGCACTCGGTCTCGAGGAGCTCGACCGGGGAGATCTCTTCGCCGTCCGGGAAGTCGGGCACGCGACCGCCCTCGCGGACGTGAGCGGCCAGCGCCTCGGCGTCGATGCCCGCATCGAAGCGCGTCCCGCCGTGGGCGTCGGACGCCGCCACAAGCTTCGCGCCGAGCTCCTGCATGATGCGCGCGGCCCACGACCCGACGTTGCCGAAGCCCTGGACTGAGAAGGTGGTCTCCGACGGCTTCATCCGGAGCGTGCCGGCGGCTTCGCGGTACATGTAGACGACGCCGCGACCGGTGGCTGCCTCGCGCCCGTAGGAGCCTTCGAGCGCGATCGGCTTGCCGGTGACGATCGCGGGCGTGTGGCCGTGGAGCTTCCCGTACTCGTCCATCATCCACGCCATCACCTGGGCGTCGGTGTTCACGTCCGGCGCCGGGATGTCGCGCGTGGGGCCGAGCACCTTGTCGACCTTGTCCATGAAGGAGCGTGCGACTCGCTCCTTCTCGCCGTCCTCGAGCTCGTCCGCAGGGCAGTTCACGCCGCCCTTTGCGCCGCCGAACGGGATGGCGGCGATCGCCGTCTTCCAGGTCATGAGGGAGGCGAGCGCCCTCACCTCGTCGAGGTCGACGTCGGGATGGAAGCGGACGCCGCCCTTGTAGGGGCCCCGCGCCCCGTTGTGCTGGACGCGGTAGCCGGTGTAGACGTGGATCTGGCCGTCGGAGCGCTTGACCGGGATCTGCACCTGCACCTCGCGGTAGGCGGAGCGAAGCACCGCCGCGACGTCGTCGGGGATCCCGACGCGCTCTGCCGCGAGGTTGAAGTAGTGATTGACGACCTCGAAGTTCGAGATCTCGGCGCGCTCGTCGGCCGCCGTGTCACCGGGCGCCTCGGGCGCCACCGCGCCGTCGCCGGTCCCGCCCTCATGAAGCGCCTGTTTCTCGACGACGGTGTCGTCGCCCCGCCGCTCCACGGCCTCGGTGTCGCCACCGTCGCTGGCGCCCTCACGGGCGGTCGTCACGGTTCCGTCCTCCATCGCTTCCTCTGGTGCGTCGGCCTCCTGCGGACCCTGTACCCGTCCGAACCGGGGCGCAATCGCCGATCCGAGACGGAGTTGTTACGTAGGCGTCTTGTCTCGTCACGGGCGCCTTCGTACCGTCGAGC
This sequence comes from uncultured Thermoleophilaceae bacterium, assembly GCA_963808955.1. Classification (GTDB taxonomy): domain Bacteria; phylum Actinomycetota; class Thermoleophilia; order Solirubrobacterales; family Thermoleophilaceae; genus CAWEHQ01. The sequence continues at coordinate 212,199 of CAWEHQ010000006.1, forward strand.
CCACACGATGGCAGGACTCAAGGCGAAAGGGGACCTGGCGGAGCTGATGGTCGCCACGGATCTCGTGCGTCGCGGCTACCGGATCGCGATCCCCTACGGCGAGGATTCGGACTTCGACCTGATCCTCTGCCGCGACGACGGACGCCTCGAGCGCGTTCAGGTGAAGTACACGGAGTCGGATGGATGGTCGATCGATGTCCGAATGCCGCTCTCGGTCGCTTACAAACGGGAAGGTCCGAGCGACAAAGCAGTACACGGCCGCAACGATCGACTGGATCGCCGTCTATGACAGGACCACGGACCGCTGCTACTACGTGCCGTCAGCGGAACTCGGAGAGGGAAGATGCGAGCTTCGGCTCAGGTTGATCGCGGCGCGGAACAACCAACGTGCCGGGGTTCGCAACGCCGACGGCTATTGAACGGTTTAGGTGACCGGAGAGTGGAGCCAGCCGGGCTCGAACCGGCGACCTCGTCCGTGCAAGGGACGCGCTCTCCCAACTGAGCTATGGCCCCGACGTGACCCGAGTCTAGCCCCGCGCCGCCTCGCCACGGCCGCGCGTGCCGACCCGGCTCAGGTAGCGCGCGGCCCGCAGCAATGCCACGTGCGTGAAGGCCTGCGGGAAGTTGCCGACGAGCCGCTTCGCGCGCGAGTCGTAGGACTCGGACAGCAGTCCGACGTCGTTTCGGAGCGAGAGCAATCGCGCGAATAGCTGGCGCGCGTCCGCGGTCCGGCCGAGCAGCTGCAGGGCGGCGACGAGCCAGAACGAGCAGGGCAGGAAGGCCCCCTCTCCAGGGGGCAGCCCGTCGATGGGCTCTTCGTCGTGCGTTCGGTAGCGGAGCAGCAGGCCGTCCTCCGAGAGCTCCTGCTGGATCGCGTTGACGGTCCCGGCCACCCGCGGGTCGCGCGGCGGCAGGAAGCCCACGAGCGGGATCATGAGGAGGGAGGCGTCGAGCTCGGACCCGTCGTAGTGCTGCACGAAGGCGTTGCGCTCGGGGTCGTAGCCCTTCTCGCACACCTCGGAGTGGATGTCGGAGCGCACCCGGCGCCAGCGGTCGAGTGAGCCCTCGAGGCCGAGCTCCTCGACCCCTCGAATCGCTCGGTCGATCCCCACCCACGCCATCACCTTCGAGTGGGTGAAGTGGCGGCGGGGCCCGCGGATCTCCCAGATGCCCTCGTCGGGCTGGTCCCAGGCGCCCTCGAGGAAGTCGAGCAGGACGCGCTGCACGTTCCACGCCGACGGGTCCGGCTCGATCCCGGCTACGCGCGACTCGTGAAGCGCGTCCATGACCTCGCCGTAGACGTCGAGCTGAAACTGCTCCACCGCGCCGTTGCCGATCCGCACCGGCGAGGAGCCCTCGTAGCCCGGCAACCACCCCAGCTCGAGCTCCGTGAGGCGCCGCTCGCCGGCCGGCCCGTACATGATCTGCATCTCCTGCGGCCTGCCTGCGACCGCGCGCAGCAACCAGTCGCGCCAGGCGCGTGCCTCGTCCGTGTACCCGGCCTGCAGCAGCGAGTCGAGCGTGAGCGTGGCGTCCCGCAGCCAGCAGTACCGGTAGTCCCAGTTGCGAACCCCGCCGATCTGCTCCGGAAGCGAGGTAGTGGGCGCGGCGACGATGCCCCCGGTAGGGGCGAACGTGAGCGCCTTGAGCGTTATCAGCGAGCGAGCCTCCGCCTCATGCCATTCGCTCTGCGTTTTGCGCGACGGGTCGCTCGCATCCGACCACGCGCGCCACCAGCGGTCGGTCTCGTCGAGCGCGCGAAGCGGATGAGGGTTCTCGGGCGGAGACTCGTGCGACGGGTGCCAGGTGAGTAGGAACGGCACGCGATCGCCCGCTTCGACGGTGAACTCCGCGACCGTGGTCAGGTCCTCCCCGTGCGTCCTCACCGGCGTTCGGAGCGACAGCGCGTCCGGGCCGGCGACAGCAAGAAGCGAGTCCTCGAGGCGCCGTACCCAAGGCACCACGCGTCCGTAGTCGAAGCGGATGATGAGCTGCATCCGCATCGGCACTCGGCCGCGAACGCCCTCGACCACCCTGACCATGTCCGGCACGACGTCGCGCGGCGGCATGAGGTCCACCAGGCGCACCGTCCCCTCGCTCGTCTCGAGCTCCGTCTCGAGCACCAGCGTCCCCTCGCGGTACCGCCGGGTGGTACGGCGGACCTCGCCCTTCGGCGCGATCAGCCAGCGACCGTTGCGCTCGTCTCCGAGGAGCGCGGCGAAGCAGCGCCGGCGAGTCGAACCGCGGCATGCACAGCCAGTCGACGGAGCCGTCGCTTCCCACCAGTCCCGCGGTCTGGGTGTCGCCGATGAGGGCGTAGTCCTCGATGCGGAGCGGCATCGCCGCATCCTTAACGAAGCCGCGGCGGCGACGCGGAGTGCGCCGCCGCAGCCATCCGGAGCGTCCTTCACACGATCTGAGGCGCCCCCCGGCTGGCTAACATGTCCGGGACAGATGCGCTCCCAGCATCATCGGGACCGCCCGCCGCGGCCGGCAGGCACGGTGCTCCGCGGCTGACCTTGACGTCTGACGACGACAGTCGAAGTACCCGGCCGCGTCCGGCGGAGAGACGATGGCGTTCGAGCTGATCGCCGCCCTCGCGCTCGTCGCGGCCAACGGGTTCTTCGTTGCGACCGAGTTCTCGATCGCTCGGCTCAGGCCCACCCAGGTCGACGACTTCGAGCGGAAGGGTCGTCCCGGCGCGCGCTCCGTGCGCCACGCCCTGGACCACATCGACTCGTACCTCGCCGCGTGCCAGCTGGGGATCACGATCTCGAGCCTGGGCCTCGGCGCGCTGGGCGAGCCGGCGTTCGAGGACATCCTCCACCCGATCCTGGGTGACGGAGCGGTGGTCGGGGGGATCACGCTGACCCTGCTCGTCTCGTTCCTGCTCATCACGACCCTGCACGTGGTGGTGGGCGAGCTGTCGCCCAAGAGCCTGGCGATCGCGCGCACCGGCCGGACCGCGCTGCTCGTGGCCCCAGCCGATGCGGATCTTCTACCTCGTCACGAAGCCGGTCGTCGATCTGTTCAACGGCATGGGCAACCTGCTCCTCAAGCCCTTCGGCGTTCCCCCGGCGCGTGAGGTCGGTCACGCGCCCCACTCGGAGGAGGAGCTCCGATCGCTCCTCCGCCAGAGCTCTGCCGCCGGGGAGATCGAGGCGCAGGACTGGCGGCTGTCCGAGAACGTCTTCTCGTTCGGCGACATGCGCGTGCGGGAGGTGATGATGCCTCGCCCCGACATCGACCACGTGACCACCGACGACGACGTTCGAAGCGCCGCCGCCCGCGGAATGGACACGGGCCACACGCGGCTTCCGCTCTGCGAGCCCGACGGCGGTCTCGATGCCGTCGTCGGGGTCCTCCACGTGAAGGACCTGCTCGCGGTGGCATTGAAGGGTGAGGACCAGCCGCTCACCTCACTGACCCGCGAGATCAGCCGTTTCTCGGAGTCCACGCTGATCGACGAGGTGCTCCGGGAGCTTCAGCGCCGCCGCCAGCACATGGCGCTCGTCGTGGACGAGCACGGCACGACGATCGGGCTCGTCACACTCGAGGACATCCTGGAGGAGCTGGTGGGGGAGATCGAGGACGAGTTCGACCCAGAGACGGTCGAGCAGATCAGGCGCGACGGGGACGAGGCCGTGGTGGACGGCTCCACGCCGATCCGCCTACTCGCGCAGGAGCTCGGCATGGAGATCGCCGATCCCCACGAGGCCACGATCGGCGGCCACATCCTCGAGATGCTGGGTCGGATGCCCGAGGTGGGAGAGGTGATCGAGCTCGACGGCTACCGCGCGGAGGTGAAGAGCGTGGCCGACGCCAGGATCACGGAGCTCCGGTTCAGTCGAGCCGGGGAGCGAACGGAGTGAGGGAGGCGCCCGAGCCGCAGCGGCCCGGGGACGCCGGCGGAGGCCGCTCGCTGCGAGCCGCCGCCTTCACCCAGCCGGCCGGCACGCCGCTCGCGCGGGCGGCGCAGGTCAGCCTCCAGCTCCTCCTGGTCGCCGCGGGCCTCGCGGTCCTCGGGTTCGTCCTGGTGCACCTGAGGCTGGTGATCCTTCCGGTGCTGGCCGCGCTCTTCCTCGCCACGGTGCTGATGCCGGTTTCGGAGGCCATGCGGCGGGCACAGGTGCCGCCCGCGATCGCGGCGTTCCTCACGATCCTGTCGGCACTGCTCGTCCTGGTGGGGATCAGCGCCCTGCTCGCGCCGCCTGTCGCCGACGAGGTGGGCGACCTCGAGGAGCGCTTCCGCGCCGGCGTCGCCGAGGTGGGCTCGACGCTCGAGAACGTGGGCATCTCGCAGGAGGAGATCGACAACGCGATCGACAGCGGCCTCCAGACGCTGGAGGACAGCAGCGGCGCGATCGGGCAGGGGCTGGTCAGCGGTGCCCTGCTCGTGTTCGAGGTGCTCGCCGGAATCCTGCTCGGGCTGGTGCTGCTGTTCTTCTTCCTGAAGGACGGCGAACGCATATGGAGCTGGCTCGTGGACCTCCTCCCGCGCCGCCGCCGCGACGATGCCAACGAGGTGGGGCGGCGGGGCTGGACGACCCTCGGGAGCTACCTGCGCGGGGTGGCGCTGGTAGCCCTGTTCGACGCCGTCGTGATCGGCGTGGCGCTCGCGATCCTCGGCGTTCCGCTCGTGCTGCCGCTCGCGGTCCTCACCTTCTTCGCCGCGTTCTTCCCGCTCGTGGGCGCGGTCACCGCCGGCGCCGTCGCGGCGCTGGTGGCGCTCGTCTCGAACGGCGTGGTGACCGCGCTGATCGTCGTCGCGGTGATCACCGCGGTCCAGCAGCTCGAGGGTGACGTGATCTACCCGGTGGTCGTGGGCCGGAGCATCGAGCTCCACCCGGTCGCCATCCTGCTGGTGCTCACGGCAGGCGCCGTCGTGGCGGGGATCATCGGAGCGCTGTTCGCGGTCCCGGTGGCCGCGGTGATCTGGACCGCGATCAAGTACTTCCGCGACGAGGCGGACGCGGACGGCGCCGCGACGCCTGCGGCGGCCGAGCCCTGATCTCAGCGGCCGGTGTCGCGCTCTGAACGCGGACGCTCGCCGCCGCCATCGAACGCCGCGTCGAGCAGCCGCTCGGCCTGATCCTGCGCGTTGGGCGAGTCAAGGAGGATGGCTCCGACGGTGCGGCCGTCGCGACGCGCCACCGCGACGAGCGACGAGCCCGCCTGCTGGGTGAATCCGGTCTTCAGGCCGATCGTGCCGTCGTAGCCCGACTGGAGGAGCGGGTTCGTCGTGGCGAGGTGGCGCTCGCCGCCCTCCATCGGGAAGTCCACCACCGCGCTCTCGCGCCGCGCCACCCGGGCCACCAGCGGCTGGTCCATCGCAAGCCGGGTGAGGACGGCCAGGTCGGCGGGGCACGATCGGTTCTCGGGCTCGAGCCCGTGGGGCGAGGCGAAGTGCGTGCACTCGAGGCCGAGCCGGCGGGCGCGCTCGTTCATCCGCTCGACGAAGCGCTCCGACGAGCCGGCCACGTGCACCGCGAGCGCGGTGGACGCGTCGTTGGCTGAGGCCATGAGCATGGCGTGGAAGAGCGCGCCGACCTTCACCCGCATCCCGGCCTCGAGCCCCACGGCGGAGCCGGTGAGCCCTCCGGCGGCGTCGAGACCGGCTCCGTCCGGCCCCACCTCGACCTCGCGCCGCAGCCGGCCGACGTCCTCAGCCACCAGCAGGGCGGACATGATCTTCGTGAGGCTCGCGATCGGCCGCTCGGCGGTCGGGCTGTGACGCCACAGCGTCTCACCCGCGTCGAGGTCGAAGACGAGGCCCGCCGCAGGCGGCTCGTCGAATTCCACCGCGAGCGGCTCGTCGACACGCAGGGATACGGCGGATCCCGCGGCACCCTCCCGCTGATCGCGACCGGCCTGCCCGCCACCCGGCCGGTGGCCGGTGTCGGCCGGGAGCCCGCCGATGGCGCCCAGTCGTGCGGGGTCGCCCACGTCGTCGGTGCCGAGCGCGAGCCACCCGGCCACGCCTGCGGCGAGCCCGGCAAGCACCGCGAGCGCGCGCCTGAGCCGGCGGCGCTTCGGCGGGGGGCGGCCGGGCGTCGGGCCATCCCAGCCGACGCCCCTCCTCCGACCCCCCTGCAGCGGGCTATTCATCGTCGGCGGACGTGAGCGCGCCGAGCACCCCGAAACCGAGCAGCGCGACGATCACGATCGACAGCACGACGAGCACGGTGACGCCGTCCTCGAGCGCCACCGACAGGGTGAGGAACGCGAGCCCGCCCACCAGCGCGACCACTGCGGCGAGCACGAGCGTCCTCGTCACGAGAGCACCTCCACGGTCGACGGCTTCGACGCTCGCACTGCTCAGTACACCGCCGAGCGGCGGCTGACCTCGTAGTCCTCATGCACGCGATTGGCGAACAGCTTGATCAGCAGCAGGCCGAAGACGAAGCCGCCGATGTGGGCGAAGTAGGCGACCCCTCCGCCGCCCACCGGCTGCGCCAGGTCCGCGGCTCCGTAGAACAGCTGGACCAGGAACCAGAGCCCGAGCACCACCAGCGCCGGAAGCTCGATCACCGTGATGAACAGGATGATTATCACCAACGTGACCACGCGCGCACGCGGGTATAGGAGCGCGTAGCCGCCGAGCACAGCCGCCACCGCGCCGCTGGCGCCGATCGTGGGAACCGCGGCGTCCGGGTCGATGAGCGTCTGCGCCGCCAGCGCCGCCAGCCCACCGGCGAGGTAGAAGACGATGAAGCGCGGGCGGCCCATCGAGTCCTCGATGTTGTTCCCGAAGATCCAGAGGAACAGCATGTTTCCGAGGAGGTGCAGCAGCCCGCCGTGCATGAACATCGACGTGAAGAGCGTGAGCCAGAACGGCGGCTGATCGGGCGCCTCGCCGCGTACCCCTGCCATCCCCTCGCAGACCACCTGTGCGCCCCCCGGCGCGCCGCGGGCCACGCCGCACTCGTCGCCCGGATGGGAGATCTCGTACGGGATCGCGCCGTACTCCACCACCCGCTGCTCGTCCACGGACGCGCCGCTGAGGCTGAACGTCGCCTCCTGGAAGAACACGAACACGAGGACGTTCGCCACGATCAGGCTCACCGTTAGGACGGGGAACCGGCGGGTCGGGATGTTGTCCTTGAGAGGGAACACGGACCGTCATCGCGCGCGGGGACAGGCTGACACAACCGTCCCCGCCGACCGCCCCCGCGAGGTCGCTCTCTGCGGGCTTGTTGGCTCGGGGCGCCTGTCTACGAGTCGCTCGCCGCGCGCTCGAGCGTCTGCTCGGCGTGGTAGCTCGAGCGGACCAGGGGACCGGCCGCGACCGACTCGAAGCCCATCGCGTAGGCCTCGCGCTCGAGGTCCGCGAACTCGTCGGGATGCCAGTAGCGCACCACCGGCAGGTGGTCGCGCGTGGGCCGCAGGTACTGGCCCACGGTCAAGACCTGCACGCCGTGCTCCCGGAGCTCTCCGAACGTGTCGAGCAGCTCCTGGCGCGTCTCGCCGAGGCCCACCATCAGACCCGACTTCGTCACCACCGCGTCGCCGCCCATCTGCTTTGCGTTCGCGAGCACCCGGCACGAGCGCAGGAAGCGGGAGCCGCGCCGTGCCAGGGGGTACAGGCGTGGCACCGTCTCCACGTTGTGGTTGAACACGTCGGGCCGCTCGCCGACCACCCGCGCCAGGGGCATCTCCTGGCCCTGGAAGTCGGGCGTGAGCACCTCGACCTTGCAGCCCGGCGCGTGCCGGCGGATCGACCGGATCACGCCCACGAAGGCCGTCGACCCGAGGTCGGGCAGGTCGTCACGGTCCACGCTCGTCACGACCGCGTGGCGGAGCCCCATGCGCTTGACCGACTGCGCCACGCGCAGCGGCTCGAGCGGGTCGTTGTGCGTCGGCTTCCCCGTCTTCACGTTGCAGAAGCCGCAGCGCCGGGTGCAAGTGTCGCCGAGAATCATGAACGTCGCTGTGCCGCGCTCCCAGCACTCGCCGATGTTCGGGCAGGCCGCTTCCTCGCAAACCGTGTTGAGCGCCTTGCCATCGATCATGCCCTTGAGCTCGCGGAAGCGGGCGCCGCCCGGAGCCGGGACCTTTAGCCAGGGTGGCTTGCGCTCACGGAACGGGCGCACGTCGCCCATGTCGAGCACCCGAGCGCCGCCCGGGTTCGAGCGCGAGCGGGTGGCGCTCACGAGGCCGCTCCGGCGGGTGTCACGGCGGGTTGCGTGCGGCTCGCGGGTGCCTCCTCGCCCAGGATGCGACGCGCCGAGACGATGCGCTGGCGAAGCCCGTATTCCTCGGCGAAGCGCCAGGCCACGCGCCTGCGGAAGCAGTCCATCCCTCCGGTACGCCGTGTCTCCAGGTAGAGCGAGGTCATCCGGACGCCCTCGATCCCGCACGGCACGATCCACTCGAACGGCTGGAGGTCGCAGTCAACGTTGACCGCGAACCCATGCGCCGTAACACCGCGCGACACGTGCACCCCGATCGAGCCGATCTTGCGCTCCCCGGCCCAGACGCCGGTCAGGCCCTCGCGCACCTGCGCGGACACTCCCTCGTCCGCCAGCGCACGGATCACGGCGCGCTCCATCGCGCGCAGGTACTCGATCACGTCGACGATGGCCATGATCGGGTAGCCCACCAGCTGGCCGGGGCCGTGGTAGGTGACGCGACCGCCACGCGAGGTCGGGCGAACGTCGATGCCCTGCATCCGGTACCAGTCCTCACCCATCGGCAGGTCGCGCGACTCTGTCCGGCGCCCCTTCGTGTACACGGGCGGGTGCTCGAGGAGGAGCAGGGCGTCGGGGATCTCCCCCGCCTGCCGGGCGGCGCGGGCCTGCTCCTGGAGCGCCAGCGCCGCGTCGTATGGAACCCGTCCCAGATGCGTCACCCAGAGCTCGTCGTGATCTCGCGAACTCGAGGAGCGAAGCATGCCCTCATGGTATCCGGCAGCTTGCTGCCGCCTTCTAGCCTGTCCTCCGGTGAGCACTGGAGAGCGGTTCTGGACGCGTCGCCTCCGCTGGCGCTTCCGCGGCGCCTGGCAATGGCCGGTCTTCGGCGTCCTCACGCTTGTGGACGGGCTCATCCTCCACGAGCTGTCGCCGACAGGCGCCGACGTGGACCTCTTGCTCGGGGTGATCCTCGCGTCGTTCGGGAATCTGTTCCTGGTCGGGGTCCTGGCGCCATGGCTCGCGCGCAGGCTGGTGAGCCGGCAACGCCAGGGCGAGGCGGCGACGGGAGTTGCAGGACCCCCGGCGGAGGTGGTGCACGATCGCATCGGCACCGCCTTTCTCATCTGTGGCGCCCTCGCGCTGCTGGTGTCGGGACTGGCGCTCCAGCCGGTCATCGTGTCGGAGACGGAGGCCACCGAGGAGAACGCACGGCTCGTACAGGACTACGTCGAGGCGCACGCGACCGAGGAGGTTCGGCGCAACCTCGGGACCGCGAACACCATCCGGCTCGCGGAGGGGTTCTTCCGCACCTGCATCGCGCTCGATGACCGAACCGAGGCGTTCTGCCTGCTGGTGGACGTGAACGAGGACCCCGCGTCGGTCAGGGAGGACCCGAATCCGGTCCCGAACGACGAGCTCGAGGCCGGCGAGGAGCAGTTGTAGGGGGCGCCCTGTCGCTGACCCACGTCCGTCCACGCCGCTTGCCTGCGGTCCGCGGGCCCGGTTAGTGTCCCTTGCATGAACCAGAAGATCAGCGTCGGCCGGGTGATCGAGGGGGTCTTCGAGACTTATCGGGAATACGCGGCCGTGCTCCTCCCAGTTGCCGCGGTCGTGTTCCTGATAGAGGCGATCGTGAGCGCCCTCGTAGTCGAGATCGGATGGTGGCTTAGCCCGGTCTCGGCAGCGGTGACGGTCGTCGCCGCCGCACTGTTCGCCGGAATGGTGGTCACGCTCGTCAGCGACATCCAGGACGGTCGGCGCGACAGCTCCGTCGAACAGCTTCTGAAGTCGGTCACGCACGTGCTCCTGCCGCTCATCGCCGCGGGCTTCGTCGCCGGGATCGCGATCGGCTTCGGCTTCATCCTGCTGATCGTCCCAGGGCTCATCCTGTTGACCATCTGGGCAGTGTTCGCCCCCGCCATCGTCCTCGAGCGCGCCGGCGTGTTTCGGTCGCTCGGACGCAGCCGCGAGCTCGTCAGTGGCAACGGGTGGCAGGTGTTCGGCGTGATCGTGATCATCTGGCTGATCGCGATCGGGGTCTCGCTGCTGTTCTCGGCCATCGGAGCGGTTATCGCGGACTTCGTGGGTCGGCTCATCCTCGACTACATCGGGACGGTGCTCACGGCGCCGTTGACGGCTCTGACCGCCGCGGTCCTCTACTTCAACCTCCGGACGGCCAAGGGGGAGGCACCCCCGCCGGGCGGTCGGCTCGATGCCACGGGCGCCGGGGGCCCGGCGGGTGCCGTTCCGGCGGGCGGATCGCAGCCGCCTGCGCCGGCCCGGCCCGAGCAGCCTCAGCCGGCGCCGCCGGGCCAGGGCGCTCCGCCGCCTGCCCCGGGTGCCCCGCCCGCGCAGGGTGCACCGGCGCCGCAGGGGGCACCGCCGGGCCAGGGCGCTCCGCCCGCCGAGGGCGCCCCGCCGTCCGAGCGGCCGCCGGAGCCCCGGCGCGACCAGCCGCCAGGCCAAAGCGCGTAACCGAGTTCACACCGGCGTCGGTCCACCGTCCAAGGCATCCCGGTTAGCTGTTGCCCTGCAACAGCAAGGCAGGAAGCTGTCGCTTACACCCGTTGCCGGGGGTGGGCGCCGCGGTGCTACGAGGCGGCCAGCAGCCGGCCGCCCACACGTCGGGCGAGCCCCTCGCCGCCGTTTCGCATCACCGCGTCGTGGTTCCAGCGGAACGCCGGCCGGAGCGCCGGGGCGGCGAGGTTCATCCAGCGCTTGCTGGTCCGAACGTCCCACTGGTAGAGGACGGCCGAGACCCCGTCGCGCTCGAACAGCCGCCACCGCCCCTCGCCCACGAGCTCTCCGGTGGAGTGGCCGTCGATCGCCCAGGGCGGCTCGACCCGGGTGGTGCGGCTCTCGAACTCGATCGCGTACGGGAGACGGCTGCGCCACCGGTGGCGCGAGAGGCTGCCGACCTTGTTCTCACCGCCGGGCTCCAGCTCCACCACGCTCTCGACGCCGCGCCACCATTCGGGCCAACGCTCGGCGTCGTAGATCGCGTCCCACACCGGGCCGATGGGCGCCTCGACGACCCACGCGGTCAGGAATCTGTAGCCGCCGCGGTTCAGGAGCGCCTAGCCGTCCAGCGACACCATGACGTGCTTGACCTCCGTGTAGTCCTCGAGCGCGTACATCGACAGGTCCTTGCCGTAGCCGGACTCCTTGTAGCCGCCATGCGGCATCTCGGCGGCCAGCGGAATGTGGTCGTTGACCCAGACGCAGCCGAAGCGGAGCGCCTTCGCAACGCGCATCGCGCGGCCGACGTCACGGGTCCACACCGACGAGGCCAGGCCGTAGCGGGTGGCGTTGGCCCACTCGATCGCCTTCGCCTCGTCGTCGAAGCGCTGGACGGTGATCACCGGGCCGAAGATCTCGTCCTGGATCATCTCGTCGCTCTGCTCCAGACCCGCCACCACCGTCGGCTCCAGGTAGAAGCCCGGCAGGTCCGGCTCGGACGCCGCCGGTGACGACCTCCGCGCGATCGGGCGCCGCTCGAGGAAGCCCTCGACGCGGTCGCGCTGGCGCGCCGAGTTGAGCGGGCCGAGCGTCGTGTCGCCGGATGAGCGTGTCGCCGACCACCTGGCCCTTGGCCTGCTCGGCGAGCCCGGACGACCACGTCGTCGTAGACGCACGCGCCGGCCAGCACGCGGGTGGCGGCCGTGCAGTCCTGGCCGGCGTTGTAGTAGCCGGTGCCCGCGATCGTCTCCAGCGCGGCCTCCATGTCGACGTCGTCGAAGACGACCACCGGCGCCTTGCCGCCGAGCTCGAGGTGAACGCGCTTCAGCGTGTCCGCCGCCGCGCGCGCGATCCACTTGCCGGTGTCGGGTGAGCCCGTGAGCGAGACCATGTCGACGTCGGGGTGCGTCACGAGCGACGAGCCCGCGGGGTCGCCGTGGCCGGTGATCGACGTTGAGGACGCCGGCGGGCAGGATCTCGCCGGCGAGCTCGGCCAGCTTGAGGCGTTGTGACGGGCGTGGTCTCCGCGGGCTTGAGAACGATCGTGTTGCCGGTGGCCAGCGCCGGGCCGATCTTCCAGACCGCCATCATCAGCGGGTAGTTCCACGGCGTGATCTGGCCGACCACGCCCACCGGCTCGCGGCGGATCATCGACGTGTAGCCCTCGAGGTACTCGCCCGACGCCCGGCCCTCCATGCAGCGCGCGGCGCCGGCGAAGAAGCGCAGCTGGTCCACCATCGCGGGGATCTCGTCCTCGAGGAACGCCTGACGCGGCTTGCCGGCGTTCTGCGACTCGAGGTCGGAGAGCTCGTCGGCGTTCGCCTCGATCGCCTCCGCCAGCTTGAGCAGCGCGAGCGCTCGGTCGCCGGGAACGGTGGTGCCCCAGCTCTCGAACGCCCGGCTCGCCGCGTCGACCGCACGGTCGACGTCGACCTTGTCGACAGCGGCGCCTCGGCCATCGGCGTGGCGGTGGCCGGGTTGAGGATCTCCTCGGTCGCGCCGTCCCCGGGGTCGGCCCACTCGCCATCGATGAAGTTCTGAAGCTTGGTGGTCGTAGTCGTCGCCATCTCTCCCCCTTGTGGTTGTCAGCCTGCGCGCTCAGCCGCCGTTTCGAGCGCCGCCTCGCACGGCGTGAAGTCCGCCTCCACCGCCTCGGCCACCGCGGGATGGGTGACCTGTCCGGCGGCCACGTTGACCCCGGAGCGAAGTCCCGGGTCGCGCGACACCGCCTCACGCGCGCCCTGGTCCGCGAGCGCGAGGACGTACGGCAGGGTCGCGTTGGTGAGGGCGAAGGTCGAGGTGATCGGCACCGCTCCGGGCATGTTCGTCACGCAGTAGTGGGTGATGCCCTCCTCCACGTACGTCGGGTCGGAGTGCGTCGTCGGCCGCGAGGTCTCGAAGCAGCCGCCCTGGTCGATCGACACGTCGACGAGCACCGCGCGTGACTTCATCAGCTTGAGCTGCTCGCGCGTGATCACGTATGGCGCCTTCGCGCCGTGAACCAGGACGGCGCCGATCACGAGGTCGGCCCGCGGCAGCATCTGCTCCACGGACAGCGTCGACGAGTAGACGGTCGACGCACGCCCCGCGAACGCGACGTCCAGCTCGCGCAGTCGATCGATCGAACGGTCGAAGACGAATACGTCGGCCTCCATGCCGATCGCGATCGACGCGGCGTTGAAGCCGACCACGCCCCCGCCGATCACGAGCACGTTCGCAGCCGCCACGCCGGGGACCCCTCCGAGCAGCACCCCGCGACCGCCAAGGGGGCGCTCGAGCATGAACGCCCCGGCCTGCGTCGCGATCTTGCCGGCCACCTCGCTCATCGGGGCAAGCAGCGGCAGCTGACCGCGGTTGTCCTCGACGGTCTCGTACGCGATGCACGTGGCGCCGGACTCCCTCAGCCCGGCGGTCAGCTGAGGAGCAGGTGCGAGATGGAGGTACGTGAAGAGCGTGTGGCCCGGCCGGAGGAGGGCCACCTCCTCGGGCTGTGGTTCCTTGACCTTGAGGATCAGCTCCGCTTCCTCGAACACCGCGGCGGCATCCGGCACGGTACGCGCGCCCTGCGCGACGTACTCGTCGTCGGGGATCGCGCTGCCCTCGCCTGCACCGGACTGGATCACCACCTCGTGGTCGTGGACGGCGAGCTCGCGGACGCCGGCGGGCGTCACGGCGACGCGGTACTCGTCCGGCTTGATCTCGGTCGGGACTCCTACCCTCACCGGGTCAGCTCCCGTCCTCTCAGGGCGAGCCAGAACTCGATGCGGTCACGGGCGCGGGTCAGGTCCCGTCCCGTGAGCTCCTCCACCCGGTGGATCCGGTAGCGAAGCGTGTGCCGGTGGCAGTAGAGCTCGCGCGCGGCACGCTCCCACTGGCCGTTGTGCTCGATGAACGCCTCGAGCGACCGGATCAGCTCCTCGCCGTAGTCACCGCTCGAGTGCTCGAGCGGACCCAGCAGGCTGTCGCAGTAGAGATTCAGGGCCTCGTCGTCCTGCAGTGAGAGCAGGAGCTGGAACGCACCGAGGTCCTCGTAGGAGCCCACGTCGGGGGCATTTCCATTGGATAGCGCCTGCGCCTCGAGCGCGCAGCGTGCCTCGTGGAAGCTCCGCCTGAGCTCCGCCACCGGCGCCTCGCGGCTGACTGCCGCTCGAGCGGGCCCGACCTTCACCGCGAGCTCGGAGCGCGCGCGTGTGGCCCAGGTCCATCGGATCGGTCTCGGCGACGTCGAGCACCGTGCAGAGGAGTCGATCGCGAACGGCCACAAGCGCGCCGACCCGCTCCTCCGAGGCCACCCGGTCGAGTACCTGGGCGCCGCGCCCCCGGGTCGTCCACCGCGAACACCACGACGGCCGCGCGGGAGGAGATCCCGAACGGCCGCAGCCGGCGCTGGAGCTCGTCCGGCTCCAGCCGGCCGGTCAGAGCCTCGGCGAGCACGTCGCCCGCCAGCCGTCGCTCGGTGTCGCGCGCCACCCGCAGCCGCATCATCTCGAGCGCAACGACGGTCACCGCCTGATGAAGGATGAGGCGCTGGAAGTCGTCGACCGCCGGTCCCGCTGCTGCGCCATGTCCGTCGCCATCGCTCGCACTGCTCGACGCTCCGCTCAACGCGACGAGCCAGGCCTGGGGAAGCTGCCCGCCGTGGGTGACCACCGGCAGAGCCAGCGCACGACCGGCGATGGTCGGATGGTCGGGCTCGAACGGCGCCACCGGGACGGCGCCGGCGCTCGAGGCCACGTCCGACCGGAGCGTGGCCACGGCATCCGGGGGAAGCTCGCGCCAGGGCGCCGAGGAGGCGACGGTCTCGCCACGGGTATCGAGCACGAGGACCGCGCCGCCGATCGCCGTGGCCAGGGCGCGCACGACCTCGTCGAGCCCCCGCTCCTCCAGGACCAGGCGCTCGAGCCTGCGATGGATCTCGGCCCCGCGCCGGAGCGTCTCGTAGCCCTCGTTCACGATCCGCGTGAACGCCTTCTCGGTGATCGCGATGAACGGCATCCGGTAGGGAACCTCGAACAACGGGAAGTCGAGCTCGTTCGCTTCGTCGAGCAGCGCCGGCGGCAGCTCGTCGTGGTCGAAGCCGGTGCCCAAGCCCAGCCCTGCGAGCCCGCTGCGCTTCAGCAGACGCAGGAACTCGCGCTGCTCGCGCTCCGTCCTCAGCTGGATCCCCGTCGTGAGGATCAGCTCGCCGCCCGACAGCCAGGGCGTCGGGTCACGGAGCTCCGTGATGTGCACCCACCGGATGTGGGCCGAGCCGCCGCCGTCGCCGGCCGCGAGCGTCAGGCCGGTGTCGTCGACCAGCCCTCTCACCGTCAGCGCGGCGCGGTCTGCAGGAGGACGGCGCATCAGCGCCGCACGATCCGCTCCCACGCCTCTGTCAGTACGGATCGCAGAACCGCGCCGATCTCCTGGAACTGCTCGGTGTCGGCGACCAGCGGCGGGGCGAGCTGCACGACGGGGTCGCCGCGGTCGTCGGCGCGGCAGATCAGGCCGTGCCGGTAGAGCTCGCCCGACAGGAACCCGCGCAGGAGCTCCTCGGACTCCTCGTCGTCGAGTGACTCCTTGGTCTCGCGATCCTTCACGAGCTCGATCGCCTGGAAGAAGCCGGCTCCGCGCACGTCGCCGACGATCGGCAGGTCGCGGAGGTCCTCGATGGTCTGGCGGAACTCACCCTCCTTGGCGCGGACGTGGCCGCAGAGGTCCTCGCGCTCGAAGATGTCGAGGTTGGCCATCGCCACCGCGGCCGCCACCGGGTGGCCGCCGAAGGTGAAGCCGTGGGTGAACATGGCGGTGTCCTCCATGAAAGGCGCGGCGATCCGGTCCGAGACGATCAGCGCCCCCATCGGCACGTACGCCGAGGTCAGTCCCTTCGCCGTGGTGATGAGGTCCGGCTGGTACCCGTAGCGGTCGCAACCGAAGAAGTAGCCGAGCCGGCCCCAGGAGCAGATCACCTCGTCGGAGATCAGCAGGACGCCGTAGCGGTCGCAGATCTCGCGGACGCGCTGGAAGTAGCCCTCCTGCGGCGGGAGGCAGCCGCCGGCGTTCTGGACCGGCTCGAGGATCACGGCGCCGACGGTGTCGGGTCCCTCGAACAGGATCCGCTCCTCGATCGCCTCGGCGGCCCACAGCGGGTCGCGGTCGGCGGGCCAGCGGTAGCTGTTCGTGTTCGGCACGTGGCAGCCGCCGGGAGCGAGCGGCTCGAACGGTGACCGCAGGTCCGTGATGCCGGTCGCCGCGAGCGCGCCCAGCGACGTGCCGTGGTACGCGATCTCGCGCGCGATCAGCTTGGTGCGCGTGCCTTCGCCGCGCAGCTTGTGGTAGTTGCGCACGAGCTTCCAGCGCGGACTCCACGGCCTCCGAGCCGCCGGAGGTGAAGAAGACCCGGTTGAGGTCCCCGGGGGCCAGGTCGGCGATCCGCGCCGCGAGCTCGATCCCGCGCGGGTGCGCGTAGCTCCAGTTCGTGTAGAAGCCGAGCTCCTCGACCTGCCGCGCGGCCGCCTCTCCGAGCTCCGTGCGCCCGTGTCCGGCGTTGACGCAGAAGAGCGCGGACAGGCCGTCCAGGTACCGGCGGCCGTGCTCGTCCCAGACGTAGCAGCCGTCGCCGCGCACGAGCACCGGAATCTCGTGCTGCTCGTCGTACGCGCCCATGCGGCTGAAGTGCATCCAGAGGTGGCGCCGCGCCAGCTCCTGCAGCGATCCGGTGGCGGGCTCGCGCCTCGTGGCGGTCTGCGGGCTGGGGCTGGCCATCGCTCTCCCTCCGTATCGCGACTCGGGCTAGACGGTATGGATAACGGTATCGAGACGCGGGCGCGACGGCAAGCCGTGCGCGGTGAAAGTGCCCGGGGAGCCGTTATACACTTCGTATGAAGGTGGCTCGATGTTTTTGGGTATATGCCACTTGAAACGGTGCGGAAGCGTTCGTACCTTGCGCGGTCCGCCCTGACGGTTCGAGCAAGCAGCGGAGGAGATCCAGGTTCAGGTAGACAGCGAGGCCCCTGAAGGTCCGCCGGCCGTCCAGCTCGACCGCGTCAGCAAGCGCTTCGGCGACCTGGTCGCGGTCCGCGAGCTCGCGGTCGACATCGCCGAGGGCGAGTTTTTCACTCTGCTCGGCCCGAGCGGTTGCGGAAAGACCACCACCCTGCGGATGGTGGCCGGGTTCGAGGACCCGAGCGGAGGGCGCATCCTGATCGATGGCAGCGACGTGTCCGCGCTGCCGGCACACCGCCGGCCCACGAACACCGTGTTCCAGAGCTACGCTCTCTTCCCCCACCTGAGCGTGCGCGAGAACGTCGCATTCGGGCTCAAGCGCAAGGGCGTCGACAAGAATGAGATCGCCCGCCGCGTGGAGGAGGAGCTCGATCGGGTGGGTCTCGCCCATCAGGCGAACCGCAGGCCGAACCAGCTCTCGGGAGGCATGCAGCAGCGGGTCGCCTTGGCCCGGGCGGTCGTGAACCTGCCCAAGGTGCTGCTGCTGGACGAGCCGCTCGGCGCGCTCGACCTGAAGCTTCGCAAGGGTCTCCAGGTCGAGCTGAAGCGCATTCAGCGCGAGGTCGGGATCACGTTCGTGTACGTGACCCATGATCAGGAGGAGGCTCTGACGATGTCTGACCGGCTCGCGGTCATGAACGAGGGCATCGTCGAGCAGGTGGCCGGCCCGGAGGAGGTCTACGAGCGCCCTGCCACTACCTTCGTGGCGGGCTTCATCGGCGTCTCGAACCTGATGCCGGGCACCGTGAGCTCGGCGAACGGCGAGCTCGCCCGCGTCAAGCTCGAGGCCGGCGTCGAGGTGGAGGCGCCGAGGAACAGCCTCCGGACGGGTGACCGCTGCCACGCCGT
This sequence comes from uncultured Thermoleophilaceae bacterium, assembly GCA_963808955.1. GTDB lineage: Bacteria > Actinomycetota > Thermoleophilia > Solirubrobacterales > Thermoleophilaceae > CAWEHQ01. The sequence continues at coordinate 230,123 of CAWEHQ010000006.1, forward strand.
GGTCCGTCCGGAGAAGCTTCGCATCGACCGCATCCAGGACGGTGCCGGCGGCGAGCGCCCCGGCGTCGAGGGCACGGTCGAGAGCTCTCTGTACCTCGGGACGGCGACGCAGATCGTCGTCCGACTTGCGGGTGATGTGCCGATGACCGTCCTCGTTCCCAACGCCGACGAGGCCGAACGGCAACGCTTGCCCGGCGGGGGCGTGCGTGTGCGCCTGAGCTGGGCGGCCGAGCACATCCATCTCGTGCGCGAGTCGATGACCGGTGGTCCTCTGAACGGCGCCGCGCCGGAGGGAACCACCGCGACGGAACCGCAGGCGGCCGGAGCCGGCAGCGCATAGCCCTATGGCAGGACCGATCGAGAGGAGCTCACTATGAGCGACAGGACAGCTGTGGTTGGGCGCCGCATTCGGCAAGGCGCACTCGCCGCACTGCTCGTGCTGATCGCGGCGCTCGTGCTCGCCGCCTGCGGCGGGGGTGATGGCATCGAGGGCGGAGAGGAGGCCGCCGACGTGCAGACGGCGACGGCGGAGGGCGACGCCACCGGCGAGCTCACGATCTCCAACTGGCCGTTCTACATCGACCGGAACACGGTCCCGGAGTTCGAGAAGGACACCGGGCTCTCGGTCAAGTACGTGGAGGACGTCAACGACAACGTCGAGTTCTTCGGCAAGGTGCAGCCGCTGCTCGACCGAGGCGAGTCAGGCGGCCGCGACATCTTCGTCGTCACCGACTGGATGGCGAAGAGGATGTACGACCTGGGCTACCTGCAGAACTTCGACAAGGAGGCCGTGCAGCCGGCGCTCGACAACCTGCTTCCGCAGCTCCGGACTCCGGCGTTCGATCCGGATCGCAGCTATTCCCTCCCGTGGCAGAGCGGCCTGGCGGGTCTGATCGTCAACACGGACGAGGCGGCGGACGTGACCTCCGTCAACGACCTGTTCGACCCGAAGTACAAGGGCAAGGTGACGATGCTCAGCGAGATGCGGGACACGGTCCCGATGGTGATGATGGCCGACGGCGTCGACCCCGAGAACGCCACCACCGAGGAGTGGCTCGCGGCGATCGACAAGCTGCGCGAGGGCGTCGACTCCGGCCAGATCCGGCGCATCACGGGCAACGACTACACGCGCGACCTCGCGAGCGGCGACGCCGTGGCCGTGATCGGCTGGTCCGGCGACGCGGTGCAGCTCCAGGCGGACAACGATGCCATCGAGTTCCGCGTACCGGACGAGGGCTGCACCCTCTGGTCGGACAACATGATCATCCCGGTGGGTGCGCCGAACCCGACCGCCGCATACGAGTGGATGAACTACGTCTACGAGCCGGAGAACCAGGCCCCGATCGCGGAGTACAACTACTACGTCACGCCGGTGGAGGGCACCGACGAGGTGCTCCAGAAGCAGGGGTCGCCCGCAGTGAAGAGCGATCTCGTATTCCCGAGCGAGGAATACATCGCGGACTGCGTACCCCAGCCCGAGCCACCCGGCGACCTCGACGCGGTCCAGGAGGTCGAGCGAGAGTTCCAGTCGCTCGTGACCGGCGGGTGAGCGTCCGGGGCTTCGTCGAATAGGCGACTGGCGAGTCGGTTGGGGCGATGAACGCCACAGCGGCTCGCCGTCGCCTGCTCCCCTACTTCTTGATGGGGCCCGGCCTGATCTGGCTGGTCCTGTTCTTCGTTATTCCGCTCTACTTCATGGGCAGGCTCGCGCTCGAGTCGGGGGGCCTCCAGGACCCGGAGGGCTTTGTCTTCACCTGGGAGTGGGCGAACTTCACCGATGGGCTCTCCCTCTACGAGAGCCAGTTCGTGCGATCGTTCCTCTACGCGGGGGCCGCGACGGTGATCGCGCTTCTGATCGCTTACCCGCTCGCCTACGCGATCGCCTTCCGCGCCGGGCGCTGGAAGAACGTTCTCCTGTTCGCGGTCGTGGCGCCCTTCTTCACGACCTACCTGATCCGGACGATCGGCTGGCAGACGATCCTGAGCGACGACAGCCCGGTTGTCGACGTGATGAAGGCGGTGGGGCTGCTGGGAGAGGACGGGCGGCTGCTGGCCACGGGCGGCGCGGTGATCGCGGGGCTCACCTACAACTTCCTGCCGTTCATGATCCTGCCTCTCTACGCAAGCCTCGAGCGGATCGACCGCGGCTTGATCGAGGCCGCCAAGGACCTCTACTCCTCCGCCAGCGCCGCCTTCTGGCGCGTCACGCTGCCGCTATCGGCGCCGGGGATCGTCGCCGGAACCCTGCTCACCTTCATCCCCGCCGCGGGTGACTACATCAACGCGGAGTTCCTTGGCTCGAGCAACCAGGCGATGATCGGCAACGTGATTCAGGGCGAGTACCTCGTGAACCTCAACTACCCGATCGCGGCGGCGATGTCGTTCACGCTGATGGCCGTGATCATGATCGTCGTGGTGATCTACATCCGCTTCGCCGGCTCCGAGGCGCTCATGGGCGAGGAGACGGAGGCGGCCAGGTGAGCGTGGCGTGGCGATGGGTTCGCCGCAACGCGATCAGCGTCTACGCGGCACTGGCCGTCGCCTACATGCTGGTTCCGATCGTCGTCATCGCCGTCTTCTCCTTCAACGATCCCGAGGGCAAGTTCAACTTCTCGTGGCGGGCGTTCACTCTCGAGCACTGGCAGAACGCGTTCGCCGTCACGGACCTGAACGACGCGATGCTGACGAGCCTCGAGCTGGCGGCACTGTCCACGGCGCTATCCCTCGTGCTCGGTACCCTGATCGCGCTCGCCCTTGTTCGTCACCGGTTCTTCGGCCGGCGCACCGCCAACTTCCTGATCGTGATCCCCATGGCCACCCCGGAGGTCGTGATCGGCGCCGCCCTCCTGTCGATGTTCCTGCTCTACGGGATCCCGCTCGGCTTTACGACCCTCTTCATCGCGCACGTGATGTTCTCGATCAGCTTCGTGGTGGTGGTCGTGCGCTCAAGGCTGATCGGCTTCGACCGCTCGCTGGAGGAGGCGGCTCGTGACCTCGGCGCCACGCCGCTGACCACGTTCCGGACGATCACGCTGCCGCTGCTCATGCCCGGGCTGATGGGAGCCGGCCTGCTGGCCTTCGCGCTGTCGATCGACGACTTCGTGATCTCGAACTTCAACTCGGGGACCACCGTCACGTTCCCGCTGTGGGTTTACGGCGCCGCCCAGCGGGGGATTCCGGTTCAGGTCTACGTGATCGCGACGATGCTGTTCGTCGTCACGGTTGCCGCGATGGTGTTCACGGTCTGGCAGCAGCGCCGTGCAGAGCGGCTTGCCGCGGTCCAGCCGGAGCCGGAGGAGACGGGGTTGTCGGCCCTGGCCTCCGGGCGGCGGTCCGTGGCCGAAGCAGGCTCGTGAGCGCGACCCGAGACACGGCTCCTGATCGGGGGCGAGGCCGTCGCCGGCGAGGGGCCGGCCCTGGCCGTCGAGAACCCCTTCACCCAGGAGACACTCGCCTCGGTGGACGTCCCCTCGCCGGAGCAGGTCGACGCGGCCGTGCTCGCGGCGCGCGACGCCGCACCCGGATGGGGCGCCACGCCTGCGATCGAGCGCGGCGAGATGCTGCACGAGGCCGCGCGGCGACTCCGCGATCGCCAGGACGAGCTCGCCGAGCTCATGACGCTCGAGGGCGGCAAGCCGCTCGTGGAGAACAAGGACGAGGTCGACTGGACGGCGGCGGCGCTCGACTACTACGCGGAGATGGGCCGCAACTTCGCGGGGCGGGTGATCCCCTCGATCGAATCGACTCAGCTCTCGATGGTGGTGAAGGAGCCGATGGGCGTGGTCGGCGCGATCGTGCCGTGGAACTACCCGCTGCTCCTGCTCGGCTGGAAGCTCGCGCCGGCGCTGGCAGCCGGCAACACGGTGGTGGCCAAGCCCTCCGAGATGACACCTCTCGCCACGCTGGCGCTCGCTCCCTGCTTCGACCACCTTCCCTCGGGCTGCCTGAACCTGCTCGCCGGGGCCGGCGACGTCGGGGAGGCGATCGTCGCGCACGAGGGGGTGGACTGCGTCGCCTTCACCGGCTCCGTGCCCACCGGCAAGCGGATCGCGGCACGCTGCGCCGAGCGCGTCGCGCGCATCAACCTGGAGATGGGCGGCAAGGACCCCTTCATCGTCTGCGCCGACGTGGCCGCCGACGTCGACGTGGCAGCCCGAGGCGGGGCCTGGGCCGCGTACCTGAACGCCGGGCAGGTGTGCACCTCGGCCGAGCGCTTCTACGTGATGGAGGAGGTGTACGACGACTACCTCCGCTCGTTCGTCGACTACACGGAGTCGCTCGTGGTCGGCGACCCCCTCGAAGCGGGGACCGACATCGGCCCGATGGTGTCGTCGGCGCAGCGCGACAAGGTGGCGGGGCAGGTCGACGCCGCTGTCGCGGCCGGCGCCACGCTCGTCGCGGGCGGTGGCCGCGGCGGACAGGAGCGCGGCCACTTCTTCGCACCGGCCGTGGTCACCGGGCCTCCGGCCGAGACCGATCTGCTGCGCGAGGAGACGTTCGGCCCGGTCGCGCCGATCGTGCCCGTGAAGTCGCTCGACGAGGCGATCGCGCTCGCGAACGGAACCCGCTACGGGCTCGGGGCCAACATCTACACGCGTGACCTCGAGACGATGGTCAGGTGCATGCGCGAGGTCCGCGCCGGCACGGTGTGGTTCAACGATCCGCTGACCGACAACGACGCAGGACCGTTCGGCGGGATGAAGCAGTCCGGCCTCGGCCGCGAGCTCGGGCAGGAGGGCCTGGAGGCATTCCAGGAGACGAAGCACGTCCACATCGAGACGAAGATCGCCCCGAAGGAGTGGTGGTACCCGTACAGCGCCTACAACGCGGCGCGGGAGGAGGGGTAGGTAGGGCTACCCGCCGGCCGCCGCACGGGCGCGCCGCCGTGGCACGAACCGCCTCCGGCGCCGGTCGCGGAGGATGCGCTGAGCCGCGTTGTGACCCGCCGCCGCCATCACGCCGCCGCCTGGGTGGGTGCCGGCGCCGCAGAGATAGAGGCCGCCGACCGGTGTGGCGTAGCGGGAGAGCATCGGGGCAGGCCGCATGAACGCCATCTGGTCGAGGCCCTGCTCGCCCTGGAAGATCGAGCCGCCTGTCAGGCCGAAGATGCGCTCCAGATCCGGCGGCGCCAGCACCTCGCGCTCGAGGATCGCATCCGGCACGTTGGGCGCGTAGCGGGCGAGGTGCTCGACGCAGGCGTCGGCGTAGCGGTCGCGCGCGTCGCCGGCCCACGCCGCCTCGTCCGGCGGTCCGTACTGCGTGAACATCGTCATGATCCACGTCCCGTCGTCCGTGAGCGTGGGGTCGACCGACGACGGCAGCTCGCACTCCACGTACGGCTCGGCTGCGGGGAGGCCGCGCGTCGCGTCCTGCCAGGCGCGCTCGAGGTAGTCGAGCGACGGACAGAGGTTGACCCCCGTTCGCCGCAGCATCTCCTGCTCCTCGTCGGAGACGCCCTCGTACCGCGGGGGCTCCGACAGCACCATGTTGATCTTCACCGAGCCGCCGCGGGTGCGGTAGCGGCGCATGTCGCTCGCCACGTCCTCGGGGAAGTGCTCGGCGCCGGCGAGGTCGAGCACGGTCGTCTTCGGGTGCGCCCCCGACGCGACGATGGGCGCCCGCAACTCCTCTCCATCGGCGAGCACCACGCCAACCGCGCGCCCGTCGCGTACCTCGATCGACGCGACCTCGGCGTTGGTGCGGATAACGGCGCCGGCGGATTCGGCCGAGCGGGCGATCGCGCTGCTGATCGCGCCCATACCGCCGATCACCTGGCCCCAGGCGCCGGGGATCCCGTCGAGCTCGCCGAGCGCGTGGTGAAGCAGGTTGTAGGCGGTGCCCGGGGTGCGCGGCCCGGCCCAGACGCCCACGACGCCGGTCGACGCCATCGATCCCTTCAGGCTGTCGAGCTCGAACCAGTCGTCGAGGAGATCGCCGACCGACATCGTGAAGACACGAACCAGGTCATGCACGTCGCGGCGCGACAGCCCGGCGGCGCGCCCGGCTTCGCGGACCAGACCCACGACGTCCGCCGGGTGCTTGGAGCCGAGTGCCGGCGGCTCGCGCAGGAGCATCGGGCGCAGGAACTCCGCCACCCGGAACAGCAGGTCCTCGAAGCCGGCGTAGGCGTCGGCGTCGGCACGGGACTGCCTCGCGATCGAAGCCTTTGTCCGCTCGGTCTCGTTGAAGAACGTGATCGCGCCGCGATCGGTCAACGCCGCGTAGGCCGGGTCGAGCGGCACTGCGCGGTAGCCGAAGTCGTGCAGACGAAGGTCACGAACGACCTGGGACTGGAGCAGCGACACAACGTAGGAGGCGCGGGAGACCCGCCGGCCGGGCCACACCTCCTCGGTCACGCAGCCGCCGCCGAGGATCTCCCGCCGCTCGACGACGCAGACCGACAGCCCGGCGCGGGCGAGATAGGCGGCGGTGGTCAGACCGTTGTGGCCGCCGCCTACCACGATCGCGTCGAACGAGCGGGGCGTTCCACCGCCGTATCCGTTGCTGGAGGGTGGGGCCGCGGCGGGCGGACGGGTCGGACTCGTGCGCTGGGCGTTGGCGGCTTCCACGGCGAGGCACGGTATCACACATGTATGATTGACTACAAAGTCAACGCGGCATGAATCAGCGCATCGAACACCCCGGGGAGAAGCTCCCGCGCGCCTCGATGGACGGAACGGCGGCCGGCGACGACCGTCTCCGTACGCTCGCGCGCGACCACCTGATCCTGCACTTCTCGGACAACGCGGCCGACGCACGGCGCGACGTCCCGGTGATCGTGAGCGGCGAGGGCTGCCACATCTACGACGACGCCGGCAAGCGGTACATCGACGGGCTCTCAGGCCTGTACTGCACGACCCTCGGGCATTCGCACGGCGACGAGATCGGCCGCGCTGCGCACGAGCAGATGAGCCGGCTCCCGTTCACGAGCAACTGGACCGTCGCGCACCCGCCCTCGATCGAGCTCGCCTCACGGCTGGCGTCGCTGGCGCCCGAGGGGCTTCGACGGGTCTTCTTCACCTCGGGGGGGTCGGAGGCCGTGGAGTCCGCCTGGAAGATGGCCCTCCAGTGGCACGCCGCGAACGGAGAGCCGCAGCGCCGCAAGGCGATCGCGCGCCGCGACGCCTACCACGGGGTCACGCTCGGGGCTCTGTCGTTCACGGGCATCCCGGTCTGCCGGACCGCGTTCGAGCCCATGGCCGTGCCGACCCGGCACGTCTCGAGCACGAACGCCTACCGCCATCCGCTCGGCGACGACGAGGACGCCTTCTGCTCGGCTCTGCTGGCCGAGATCGAGGACACGATCGCGTTCGAGGGCGCCGACACGGTGGCGATGCTGATTGCCGAGCCGGTGCAGAACGCGGGCGGCTGCCTGGTGCCCCCGCGCGGCTACTGGCAGGGCTTGCGGGAGCTGTGCGACCGGCACGGGATCCTGCTCTGCTCGGACGAGGTGATCTGCGCGTTCGGGCGGATCGGGACCTGGTTCGGCGGCCAGCGCTTCGGCTACGTGCCGGACATGATCACCTTCGCGAAGGGGCTCACCGGCGCGCACTTCGCCATGGGCGGCCTGCTCGTCTCGGATCGGGTGGCTGAGCCCTTCCTCGACGGGCGCACCAGCTACCTGCACGGGGTCACCTTCGGGGGCCATCCGGTCGGCGCCGCCACGGCGCTCGCGGCGCTCGACGTCGCCGAGCGCGAGGGCGTGCTCGACAACGTCATGGCCAACGAGCCGGTCGCGCGTGAGGTCCTCGACGGTCTGCGGGACGTGCCGATCGTCGGCGACGTGCGCGGCGTCGGTCACTTCTGGGCGATCGAGCTGGTGCGCGACCAGCCGACCAAGGTGACCTTCGAGGGTCCCGCCTCCGAGTGGCTCCTGAAGGACGTGCTGTCGGCCGAGCTGTGGCGGCGGGGCCTGATCTGCCGCCTCGACGATCGAGCCGACCCGATCATTCAGATCGCCCCGCCCCTCGTGGCCGACGCGGCGCTCTTCGAGGAGATCGGGGCGATCCTGCGCGCCGGGCTCGAGCGGGCGACCGACCGGCTGGACGAGCTCGACGCTCAGGACGTTTCGGGCGCCCGGCCGACCTGGCAGCGCTAGCGGCCGACGCTCGCGGTGCCCGCCAACTCGGGCGGGGGCGAGCCCCGCTGAGCCGCGCGGTCGCATCGAGGGCCACGCAGCCGTCCGGGTTGGCCACCACCGGGTTCAGCTCGAGGACGTCGAGCCCGCTCTCCTCGAGCAGCGCAGCGGCTCGAATCGCCAGCTCGGCCACGGCGCCGACGTCGACGCGATCGCTTCCCCGCGCGCCCTGGAGGACGGCGGCTCCCCGGAGTGCCCCCAGGGCGCGCTCGACCCGGGCACGGTCGGCCGGAAGTGGGACGACCGCGAAATCGTCGAGCCACTCGGTCCATACGCCGCCGAGCCCAAGCACCAGCACCGGCACGACCGCGTCGGAGCGGGCCGCGACGAGCAACTCCACACCGGGCGGGACCATCTGCTCCACCAGGACGCTCGCCCCGGCGGCGGCCGGCGATCCCATCAGCCGTCGGTACGCGGTGCGCACTGCGTCGTCGCCGGTCAGGTTCAGCGCGAGCGCTCCCGCCTCGCTCTTGTGGCGAAGCTCGGGTGAGGAGAGCTTGATCACGACCGGTTCGAGCGCGCGAGCCGCCCGAACGCAGTCGTTTTCGGTCTCGACCACCTGCCCGGGCGGGACGGGTAGACCGGCATCCGCGAGCAGCAGCTTCGTCTCGGCTTCCCCGAGCCAGGCGCCGGGAACGTCCGCGTCGCCGCGCGGCGACTGCATACGGGAGGCGATCGCGCGCAGTCGGTCCGAGTCCCCCGGCCGCACCCTGAGGGCCGCCGCGCAGCGAAGCGCGGTGTCGAGACCGGCGATCGCCGGCACCCCCTGAGCGGCGAGCTCTCGGGCGACGTGGTCGGCGATCAGGTCGGGAAGGGTCGAGGCCATGAGCGCCGCGGTGCTCGATTCGAGGGCGCCGGCCACGAGCGCCTCCCTCACGGCCGCCCAGCTCGCCTCGGACTCGGGCGCGAGGTCCCGTGGATGGTCGTGCAGGATGAGCAGCTGGTCGACGCTGGGATCACCGCCGACCGCCGCGACGATGCGGCGCAGGCGGTCGCCGTCGGACCAGACGAGTGGCGTGTAGTCGAGCGGGTTCGCGATCGTGGCGGCGTCGGGCAGGAGCTCCGTGAGCGTCCTCTGCGTCTCCGGCCGGAGGTCCGGTAGCGGGAGTCCGGCGGCCTGCGCTCCGTCGGCAGCGAGCCCCGAGTCGGCGCCGGAGCAGGTGAGGACCGCGAGGCCCCCGCCGCCCCGTGGGCGCGCCCGGGGGGCCGCCAGTGCCTTGGCGAGCTCCAGCAGCTCGTGCGGGTCGCGCGCCCACGCCGCACCCGCTTCCGCGACCAGCGCGCGGAAGACGCGATGGTCGCCCGCGACCGCGCCGGTGTGCGCAGCCGCTGCACGAGCGCCGGCGTCCGAGGCCCCGACCTTCAGCACCGCGACGCCGACGCCGGCGTCGATGCAGCGGGCGAGCGCCTCGGCGAGCTTGGGCCCGTGCCCCTCGGACTCGAGGAAGAGTGCGACCGAGCGGACTCCGTCCTGCTCGGAGAGCGCGGCCAGCCAGTCGCTCGCGTCGCAGACGGCCTGGTTTCCCGTCGAGACGACCGTGTGCCAGGCGATCCCGCGGTGGGAGCCGAGCGCGTTCACGGCGACGTTTCCGCTCTGGGACACCATCGCGACCGGGCCGGGCTCGAGCGCGGGGACGGAGTCGCCCCACATCGCCGCGCGCGCCGTCGTCGTCACGATGCCATTCCCGTTCGGACCGCATACGGGCAGGTTGCTCGTCAGCGCTGCCTCACGCAGCTCGCGCTCGAGCGACCGTCCCGACTCGACCTCGCCGAAGCCGGCCGATAGGACCACCGCGCCGCCGCAGCCGCGGCGCGCCGCCTGCGTCAGGGTCGCGGGGACGCCCGGTGCCGCGATGACGACCACCAGGGCATCGACCGGTTCCGGCAGATCCGCGACGGTCGGCACGCAGGGCGTGCCCAGCGCCTCGGAGCGGTTGGGGTTGACGCCCCACACCGGTCCCTCGAACCCCAAGCGGTCGAGGTTCCGAAGTACGTTCGCGGCGTAGCCGTCGGCGCGCTCATTGGCGCCCACCACCGCGATCGAACGCGGGTGGAGCAGGGGGGTCAGGTCCACTGGTCCCCGGGCACTAGTGAAGCATCCGCTCGACGCCGCGGCGCTCGAGCCCCCGGGCCACGATGAGGCGCTGGATCTCCGAGGTGCCCTCCCAGATCCGGTCGACGCGCAGCTCGCGCAAAAAACGCTCGGCGACGTTCGAGCGCATGTAGCCCCTGCCGCCGAATGCCTGCACGCAGCGGTCGGCGCAGCGCCAGGCGGCCTCGCTGACGAACAGCTTCGCCATCGAGGCCTTGCCGTGGACGAGCTTCGGGTCTGCCCCGGAGTCGATCATCGCTGCGGTGGTGAGCGTCAGCAGGCGGCCTGCCGCCGCGTCGGTGGCCGAGTCCGCGAGCGGGAACGAGACGCCCTGGTGGTCGTAGATGCGTGCGTCGCCCTGCACCCGACCCGTGGCCCAACCCACCGTCTCCTCGAGCAGCCGCCACATCGCGCCCACTCCGCGTGCCGCGATCGCGAGCCGCTCCTCCGTGAACCAGGCGCGCTGCAGGTCCTCGCCGCTCCCGACCTCGCCGATCACGGCGTCGGGAGGCACCTCGACATCGCGGAAGCCGATCGTCGGGTGCCCCTCCGGGTAGTTGTGGGTGAACCCGGGATCGGCAACCGTTTCCACGCCGGGCAGGTCGGCGTCGACGGCGAACAACGTCGGGAGCCGGGAGCCCGCGTCGACCACGTTTGCCATCACGACGAGCACCGACGCGACGTCGCCCGAGGTGACGAACCACTTCTCGCCGTTGATGCGATAGCCGCCGTCCGACGGCGTCGCGGTCGCCTCGATGCTCGAGGGATCCGACCCCGCTCCGCGTTCGGTCACCGCGTAGGCGTCCTTGAGCTCGCCGCGGATTGCGGGAGCCAGGTAGCGCTCACGCTGCTCGGAGCTTGCGTGGTCCCAGACGTTGTAGGCGTTCGGCACGTGCCAGTAGATGCCGTTGGTCGAGCGGCCGAACTGCTCCTCCACCAGGGCCCAACCCAGCCGGGACCAACCCTGCCCGCCGTGCTCGCGGGAGTGAAGGCCGCCGTTCAGCCGCGCCTCGATCCCCGCGCGCCTCACGTGCTCGACGGTCTCGGGAGGCAGGCGCCCGTTCCCGGCCTCGGCCTCGGACTCGAGCGGGATCAGCACCTCGTCGACGAAGCGCCGCGCGCGCCCGCGAAGGTCGACCAGCTCCGGCGTCAGCTCGGGGGCCGCCGGCCCGGCCAGATGCTCGACCGCGACGCTCACGGCCGGCCGTCTCCAGGTCTGCCTCGACTGGCGTGGCCCGCGGGCATCGCGCTAACATACCAGAGCCTTATGCACTTGACTACAAAGTCAACAAGCGGGATGGAGCTGGAGGATCGGGGCGCCTCGGCCGCGGGAGCGCCGCTTGCCGACCCCGCGCACCGTGCGGAGGGTGGGCCGGCGTTGCCGCTGCGACCGGAGGAGGTGGAGGCCACGATGCGCCCGCTCCTCCAGGCGCGCATGCTGCCTCCCGCCGCCTTCACCGACCGAAGGGTGCTCGACTGGGAGCTCGAGCGCGTCTATCGCGACGGTTGGATCTGCGCCGCGCACCTGTCCGCCGTGGCCGAGCCCGGCGCGTATGTCACGCGCGAGCTGGGCGGCGACAGCTTCTTCGTGATCGGCGGCGAGGACGGCGTGCCGCGCGCCTTCTACAACGTCTGCCGCCACCGCGCCGCGCGCATCCTCTCCGAGCGCGCGGGGAGCGCGCGCCGACGCATCCGCTGCCCCTACCACGCCTGGTCCTACGACTTCGCGGGGATGCTGCGGGCGGCGCCCCACACCGACGGGCTCGCCGACTTCGACTTCAGCTGCAACGGCCTTCGTCCCATCCGGACCGCCGTGGTGGACGGCCTGGTGATGGTCGACATCGGCGGCGCGGCGCCCGACTCACGTGAGCACGTCGGCGACCTTGGCGAGATCCTGCGGCGCTACCGCGTCAACGAGCTGCGTCCCGTGGGCGAGCGCCTCTACGAGGTCGACGCGAACTGGAAGGCGATCCCCGAGAACTACAACGAGTGCCTCCACTGCCCGGGGGTTCACCCGGAGCTGAATGCGCTGTCGGACTACGCGAGTGGAGACGCCGTCGAGGGCGATGGCGCATGGTGCGGGGGGTCGATGACCCTGAACGACGGCGCGGAGACGATGGGCCACGCCGGCGGCCACGCCGCCCGCCCGCCGATCGAGGGACTCGGCGCCCACGAGCTCGGCACCGTCCTCTACTTCTCGCTGTTTCCGAACGCGCTCATCTCGATGCACCCCGACTACGTGATGCTCCATACCCTGTGGCCGCGCGAGCCCGGCCACACCAGGGTCACCTGCGAGTGGCTGTTCGAGCCCCGCACGATCGCGGCCGAGGGCTTCGACGCCTCGGACGCGATCGACTTCTGGAATCAGGTCAACTCCGAGGACTGGCGCGTGTGCGAGCTCGCGCAGCAGGGGGTCGGCTCGCGCGGCTACTCGGCCGGCCGTTACACGACCCACGAGGGCGACACGCACGCATTCGACCGGATGGTCGCCGAGCGGTACCTGGCGGCGCTTCCGGGATGAACGAGATCGCCGCTCGGCTGGGCGAGGTGGGGCTGCCCGCGCCGGTCGGTGAGCTCGCGCGGCGGCGCTGGGACGTCATCGTCGTCGGCGGCGGGCACAACGGGCTCACGGCGGCCTCCTACCTGGCCCGGGCCGGGCGGAACGTGCTGGTGCTCGAACGCCGGGAGCGGCTCGGCGGTGCGTGCACGCTGGAGCGCCCCTTCACCGACCAGCGCTTCGTCGTCAGTCCCTGCGCGTACGTGGTGGGCCTCCTGGACGAGCTCGTCATCAGGGAGCTGGGCCTCCGCGAGCGCGGCCTGCGGTACTGGGCGGCCGACCCGAACCTGTGGGTTCCCTTCGACGACGGGTGCGCGTTCGGCCAGTGGCTGGACGACGACCGAACGCAGCGGAACCTGGAGGAGCTCGGTGTCCCGAAGCGCGACGTCGCCGGCTACTGGGCCTATGAGGAGCTGTTCGACGAGGTTCGCCGCCGGCTCCGAAAGGGCGCGCACGACGCCTGGGTCGGCGACTCGCCTAGCCGTGCCGAGCTGGAGGAGATGCTCGGCGGCGAGCGCGAGATGATCGACCTGCTCTTCGAGGCCTCGATCGCCGACGTCCTGGACGGGTACATCTCCGACCAGCGCCTGAAGGACGCCCTCTACGGGCAGGGCGTGATCGGCACCTGGGGCGGGCCACGCGACCCGGGAACGGCCTCGGTCAAGCTCGTGCACTACCAGGGTGACCTCGATGGTCGAGGTCCGTTGTGGGGCTACGTCGAGGGTGGAATGGGGATGGTGAGCTTCGCGATCGCCGATGCGGCGCGCGAGGCCGGCGCGGCGCTGGCCTGCGGCCTGACCGCGGCGCAGATCCTGCCCCGCGAGGGCGTGGTGCTCGACGACGGCACGCGCCTACTCGCCCCGACGGTGGTCTGCAACGCCGACCCGAAGCGCCTGCTCGGCCTCCTCGACGAACAGGACGTCGATCCCGAGTTCCTGGCACGCCTCACCGCGTGGCGGGTGCGAAGTCCGGTCGTCAAGTTCAACGCCGCGCTCGAGCGTCTGCCGGAGTGGACCGCCGCCCCGGGCGAGACGTGGCCGGCGCGCGCGACGATCGACGTCACCGGCGGCCTCGACGAAGCGCAGCTCGCGTTCCAATCGTGTGAGCGCGGCGAGCCGGAGGTGGCCTTCGGCGAGGTCTACATGCAGACCGGCTACGACCCATCGCCCGCGCCTGCGCGCAGGCATCTGTTGAGCATCTTCGGCCAGTACGCCCCCTACGACATCGAGGACGGTGACTGGGACCTACGGAGGGACGGAATCGCCCGCCAGTTCATCGAGCTCGTCGACCGGTTCGCGCCCGGATTCGAGGAGCGACTGCTCGAGTACGAGGTCCTGGGACCGCCGGACATCGAGTCACGCATCGGCCTGACCGGCGGCAACATCTTCCAGGGCGAGGTGACCCCGGACCAGATGTGGGAGCACCGCCTCGCCGCGCGTACGCCGGTCGAGGGCCTCTACCTGTGCGGGGCGGCAACACACCCGGCGGGCGGCGTGATAGGGCTGAACGGGCGCAACGCAGCCGCCGCGCTCCTCGCCGACACCGGAGCGGCGCTCGAGAGCGTCGCCGCGACGGCGGGTGGTCCGTAGCCGTGCGTAGCCTCGCGGAGCCAGTGGCCACCGACGCCCGCGAGCGCATCCTGGAGTCGGCCTGCGACCTGATCGCCGCGGACGGCATCGACGACGTGCGCATCGCCCGCGTCGCCACGCGCGCCGGCGCCTCGACCGCCCTGGTCCACCACTACTTCGCCACGCGCGAGGAGCTCCTCGAGCAGGCGCTCGTCCATTCTTTCGAGACCGTGGGCGACGAGCGGTTCGGCGATCGGCCCGAGGGCCAGGGTCCGGTGGAGCGCCTCGCCCAGGCGATCCGCGACTGTCTGCCGGAGCCCGGGCCCAAGGAGCGCGATTGGGTGCTGTGGACCGAGCTGTGGCTGCGCGCGGCGCGCGATCCAGAGCTACGACCGATCGCGGCGCGCCTCTACCGCCGCTACCGCGACTGGATCGCGGCCGCCCTCCGCGACGGCGTGGAGAAGGGAGCCTGGGAGGCGGAGCCGGACGCGCTCGCGGACCTCGCGATGGCGCTGTTCGACGGGCTCGGCGTGCGGGCGCTGATGGACGACCCCGAGATGGGGCTCGAGCGCGCCAGGAGCACGATCGCGGCGGTGCTGGGGCGAGAGCTCGGGGTGGATGCGGAGCGCCTGAGGGGGTAGCTCGCACGCCTGCGCAGGCCTCCCGTACCCACTTGACCGGCGCGTTGGGCGTGGCTAGTCTGGCTTGCGGTTCAGCTTTGGGCCGAGGAGAGGAGATCGCGGCGGTCCGGCGCGACGGCGTGGGCCTGACGCTGCGCTCCGGCGCGGTGGCGCCGTGAGCCGCCTCTGGAGCCGCCGCGAGGTCGTCCGCGCCGGCGCCGGCGCCGCGCTCGCCGCCTACGGCCTCGCCGGGTGCACGGTCGAGCGCCAGGTCGACCGCTCGGGCGCCAACCGCGTCGTCACGCCGGAGGTCGACGGCGACATCCTGCTTTACAACTGGGCTCAGTACATGGACCCCGCGCTCAAGAAGGGGTTCTCCGAGAAGTACGGCGTCGAGGTCAACGAGGTCAACTACGACAACCTCGAGGCGATGGTTGTCAAACTCCGCTCGGGCGCGCAGTACGACATCATCTGGCCGAGCACCGAGTACGTCTACCGGCTCGAACTCGAGGGCCTGCTGCTGCGTTTCGACCGCAATCGGCTTCGCAACGCCGACGGCATCTCGAGCTACTACGACGAGACCTGGTACGACCCGAACAATGACCTGTCGATCCCGTACGCGTACTACACGACCGGGATCGCCTGGCGCGACGACATCGTCTCGGGCTTGACCGGCTCCTGGAACGATCTGCTCAATCCGGACGGGGCCGGCCGGATGTTCATCCTCGACGACTTCCAGGAGGCGATCGGGGAGGCCAACCTGATCCATGGCTTCGACCTCAACACCCCGGTCGCATCGGAGCTCGAGCAGTCCAAGCAGACGCTGCTCGAGCAGAAGGAGAATGCCCGGGGCTTCTCGACGAATTCGGTCCAGAACCTGGTTTCGGGAGCCGCGGTCCTCCATCAGGCGTGGAACGGCGACATCGTCAACGTCCGCAACCAGGTCGACGAGCCCGAGCTCTACAAGTACGAGACCTGCGAGGAGGGCGTGCCGGTCGGCTCGGATCTGATGTGCATCCCCGTCAACGCGCGCAGCCCGGGCACGGCGATGCTGTTCATGGACTGGATCCTCGAGCCCGAGAACGCCGCCCAGAACGTGCGCTGGAACGGCTATCCGCAGCCGATGGAGGGCGGTCAGCAGGCGTTCGCGGAGCTGGTCAAAGAGGAGCCGTCGATCGACGTGGACATCGCCGCGCTCGAGAACCAGGCGCTCGAGTACCGGCTCGACGATTCCGAGGCACGCCAGCTCTGGAACGAGATCTTCACCGAGGTGAAGGCGGCGTGATCGGCGCTCGGGTTCTGGTCGCGTTTCCTGGTGCCCGGCGCCCTCTGGCTTCTGCTGCTGTTCGCTGTGCCGCTGGTCCTCGTGCTCGCGCTGTCGTTCGGATACGTCGACGAGCTAGGCCGGGCGGTCTACGCGTTCGACTTCGCCAACTACGCCGATGCGTTCGAGCCGACCTACATACCGGTGCTGCTGCGCTCAGTGCTCTTCGCGCTCGGTACCACCGCGCTGTGCCTGGCGATCGGCTATCCGGTCGCGTACTACATCGCGCGCTTTGGCGGTCGCTACCGGCACGCGCTCATCGCGCTGCTCGTGATGCCGTTCTTCGTCAACTACCTGGTCCGCACGTACGCCTGGGTCGCGCTCCTGGCCGACGAGGGGCTGGTGAACAGCGCGGTGGTCGACCTCGGGATCCGCGACGAGGGCATCCAGATGATCAACACGCCATGGGCCGTGATGGGCGGGCTCGCGTACGGATACCTCGCGTTCATGATTCTGCCCGTATACGCGGCGCTCGAGCGGCTCGACAGCTCGGTGATCGAGGCCGGCAAGGACCTCTACGGCAAGCCGTGGCGCACGTTCCTCCACGTCACCCTCCCGCAGACGCGGCAGGGCATCCTCGCCGGAGCCGTGTTGGTGTTCCTGCCGGCGGTCGGCGATTTCGTGTCGGCCCAGCTGCTCGGCGGCCCCGACACCTACATGGTCGGCAACCTGATCCAGGACCAGTTCTTCGCGGCCAGCAACTGGCCCTTCGGCTCGGCGCTGACGGTGGTGATGATGCTCTTCCTCTCGGTCTGGCTGGTCGGCTACCTGCGCTCCTCGGCGCGCGCGGTGGCGGAGGCCGGGTGAGCACCGGCACGGTCACCCGCGCCCCGGCCGCGCCCGTTCGCGGACTCACGCGGCTGCTTCGACGGGGGGCCACGGGGCGGTCGCCGCGGGACTTCGACCGGCCCCGCTTCCTGCGCTGGTACGTGGGCTTCGTCTACCTCTTCCTGTTCACTCCGATCCTCGTCGTGGTGCTGTTCTCGTTCAATGGGATCAAGTCACTTCAGAACTTCGAGGGCTTCTCGCTTCAGTGGTACGACGAGTTCCTCTCCGACGCGACGTTGCGGGAGTCGCTGTTCGCGTCGCTGGAGATCGCTCTGCTCACGATGCTGGCGGCCACCGTTATCGGCACCGCCCTCGCGATCGGGCTCGTCCGGGCTCGAACCCGTTGGAACCCGGCGGCGAACGTGCTCATGCTCGTTCCGCTCGTGACGCCGGAGATCGTTACCGGGATCTCGGCGCTCCTGATCTTCTCGCAGATCGGGATCGCGCTCTCGTTCTGGACGATCGTGATCGCGCACATCACGTTCTCGATCTCCTACGTGACGATCGTGGTGCGGGCCCGGCTCGTCAGCGTCGGCCGCGAGGTCGAGGAGGCGGCCCTCGACCTCGGCGCCAAGCGCTGGCAGTCGGTCCGGCTGGTGCTGCTGCCTGCGCTGTGGCCTGCCGTGGTGGCCGCGGCCTGCTCGTGTTCGCGTTTTCGTTCGACGACTTCGTGCTCTCGTTCTTCACGACCGGCGAGGACCTGCAGCCGCTCCCGGTCCGGATCTGGTCCGCGATCCGCTTCGGGCTCTCGCCCACGATCAACGCCATCGGCACCCTGATGATGGTCGTGTCGCTCGCGGCCATCGGGCTCGCGCTCGCGCTTCCGAGGCTGTTCGGACGCCGCGAGAGCGGCATCAAGGTGCTCACGGCGTCGGAGGCCTAATGGCAACCACGGAGACCACACCGACGGCCGAGCACACCGAGGACGCGATCCGCCTCGAGGGCGTCAGCAAGCAGTTCCCCGGACTCCTGGCCGTCGACGACGTCACCCTGTCGATCCGCGGCGGCGAGTTCTTCTCGCTGCTCGGGCCCTCGGGCTGCGGCAAGACGACCACCCTGCGCATGCTCGCCGGCTTCGAGCAGCCCACCAGCGGGCGAATCATGCTCGAGGGCGAGCCGGTCGAGAAGATGCCGCCGTACGAGCGCAACGTCAACATGGTCTTCCAGAGCTACGCGCTGTTCGAGCACCTCGACGTGGCCGACAACGTCGCGTTCGGGCTGAAGCGGCGGCAGGTGGCGAAGGACGAGATCGAGCGGCGGGTGGGGGAGGCGCTCGGGCTCGTGCAGAATGAGCCAGCGCGCCGCCGCGCGCCCCAACGAGCTGTCGGGCGGCCAGAAGCAGCGCGTGGCGCTGGCGCGCGCGCTCGTCAACCGACCGGCGGTGCTGCTGCTCGACGAGCCGCTGGGCGCGCTCGACCTGAAGCTTCGGCGCCAGATGCAGGTGGAGCTCAAGGAGATCCAGCGCGAGGTCGGGCATCACGTTCGTCTACGTGACCCACGACCAGGAGGAGGCGCTCTCGATGTCCGACCGGATCGCCGTGATGAGCGCCGGCAAGGTCGTGCAGTGCGGAGCGCCGGAGGACGTCTACGAGCGGCCCACGGGCGAGTTCGTGGCGGGCTTCATCGGCATCTCGAACCTGATCGAGGGCCACGTCACGGCGGACCGCAGCGTGACGGTCGCCGGCGGCAGGGACGTGCCCGCGCCGCTGTCGGAGGGCAGCAGCGAGGGGGATCTGGTGCGGATCGCGGTCCGGCCGGAGAAGGTCGCCATCGACGAGCTCGAGTCCGGGATGGTCGAGCTCGCGGGCACGGTGATCCAGCGCGTCTATCTCGGCATCACCACGCAGGTCACGATCGACCTCGGCGGTGGCGCGCGGCTCGTGGCGCTCGAGCAGAACACCTACACGGCGCGGTCGGACGACCGCTGGGAGCCGGGCACCGAGGTCAAGGTGGGCTGGCACCCGGAGCACTGCATAGTCCTGCGCTGAGCCCGGCGCCGTAGGCCCACGAGGGCTCCCAGCTAGGGTCCCGCGCGATGAGCACCTACGAGCGTCTCGCCGACATCCCGCTCGAGATCGACTCCTACGAGCTCGAGAAGCTCGAGCGCGACGTGTCGAGCGACTTCACCAGGGTCACGACCCTGATCCGCCTCAGAGGCGGGGGCCACGAGGGCGTCGGCGAGGACGTCACCTACGACGCGCTCGACCACATCGCGCAGCAGGACGCGGGCGCGGTCCAGCCGCTCGCGGGCTCGCACACGATCAGGAGCTTCGGTGAGCTGGTGGCGGCCTCGACCTGTTCCCGGCCGAGCCGGTGCGGGAGGTCTCGCGCCTGTACCGCAGGTGGGCGTTCGAGTCGGCCGCGCTCGACCTCGCGCTGCGCCAGGCGGACCGCTCGCTTGCCGACGCGCTCGAGCGCGAGGCTCGCCCGGTCACGTTCGTGGTCTCGCTGCGGCTCGGCGAACCCGCGACGATCGATCCCGTCAGCCGGAGGCTCGCGACCTACCCCAACCTGCGCTTCAAGCTCGACCCGACCAGCGACTGGGACGACGCCCTGATAGCGCAGCTGGTGGAGACCGGCGCGGTCGACTCGGTGGACATGAAGGGCCACTACAAGGGCACGCCGGTCGACGTCGACACCGACGTCGCGCTGTACGAGCGGGTGACGACCGCCTTCCCGGACGCGTGGATCGAGGACCCGGACCTCACCCCGGAGACCGAGCGCGTCCTGATGCCCCACCGCGACCGCATCACCTGGGACGCGCCGATCCACTCGGTCGAGGACATCGAGGCGGTCACCTTCGGCGGCGATGCGCTCCCGCCGAAGATGGTGAACATCAAGCCGTCACGCTTCGGCGGCCTCGACGCCCTTTGCGCGGCGTACGACTACTGCGCCGAGCGCGGGATCGGCGCCTACGGGGGCGGGCAGTTCGAGCTCGGCCCGGGGCGCGGCCACATCCAGTACCTCGCCTCGCTGTTCCACCCGGACACGCCGAACGACGTGGCCCCCGGCGGCTACAACCTGTCGAACCCCGAGCCGGGGCTGCCGGAGAGCCCGCTTAGGCCCGAGCCCTCGGCGGTCGGCTTTCGCTGGGGGCCCCGACGATTGCTGAGTTAAGGGGGCTATAGCGCCCCTAACTCAGCAAACGTCGCGGGTGAGCCCTCCCAGCGCGCTACAGCGCCAGCGACAGCGGCTGCTCGAGCAGCTCGCGCACGCGGGCCAGGAACTCCGCGCCGTCGGCGCCGTAGAGGATCCGGTGGTCGCACACGAGCGTCACGCTCATCGTGTCGCGCGCGACGATGCGGCCGCTCTCCTCGACGACCGGGCGCTTCTTCAGCGACCCGACCGCCAGGAGCGCGGCCTGCGGCGGGTTGATCACGGCCGAGAAGCTGTCGATCCCGTACATCCCGAGGTTCGACACCGTGAACGTGCCGCCCGAGAGCTCGGGCGGCGTGATCGAGCCGTCGCGGACCTTGCCGATCAGCTCGCGCGTCTTCGCGGCGACGTGCGCCGAGCGAGCGCTCGTCGGCGTCGAACAGCGTGGGCACGACCAGGGTGTCCTGCGCGGCCACGGCCACGCCGACGTTGACGCGCGAGTAGCGCTCGAACCGCCCGTCGCGGTACGCGCCGTTCACGCGCGGGTACTCGCGCAGGGCCGCCGCGCACGCCTTCACCACCATGTCGTTGATCGACGGCGCCGGATCGGCGATCTCCTTGAGGCGAGCGCGTAGCTCCACGCAGCTCGACATGTCGATCTCGGCGGTGAGTGAGTAGTCGGGCGCGGTCGCCTTCGACTCCGCCATCCGGCGCGAGACGGTCTGCTGAAGGCGAGTGAGCTCCTGGACCCGGAGCTCGCCCTTGGCGCCCGCCTCGCCGGCCGGCTGGGGCTCGGGACTCGCGGGACGGCTCGGCCGCTCCTCCGGCTCCGCCTCCGGGCGCTCCTCGGTAGCCGCACCACGACCGTCGGCGCCGTCAGCCGAGGGCGCACGCTCGGCCGCCGCCTCGACGTCGGCCTTGACGATCCGGCCACCGGGGCCCGTTCCCTCGAGCGACCCCAGGTCCACCCCCACGTCACGTGCCATGCGTCGCGCGACAGGTGACGCCTTCACGCGCCCGGCGCCGTCGTCCGACTCACGTGCGCCGGCGCCGTTCCCGGAGGGCTCGTCCCGTGCCGCCCGACCGCCGTCGCCGCCCTCGCCGTCCGCCTCGGCGGTCTCCTCGCCCCCGCCATCGCCTTCACCGCCGGCGTCCTCCTCGTCAGCCGCTTCCGGCTCGTCGTCCCCGTCCGACTCGTCGCCGCCTGCCTCCTCCGTCCCGTCATCGGCTTCAGAGCGAGCGCCGCCCGCGCCGTCGCCCGCGGCCTCGCCGGCGTCGCCGATGCGCGCGATGACCTCTCCGATCGGGAGCGTGTCGCCCTCCGACGCCACGAGCTCGAGGAGCGTGCCGTCGGTGTCGCTCTCGTAGGTCATGTTCGCCTTGTCGGTCTCGATCTCGACGAGCTCCTGCCCGTGCTGCACCTCGTCGCCCTCCGCGACGAGCCACTTGAGGATCGTTCCCTCCTCCATCGAGTCGGAAAGCCGCGGCATGGTGACTTCCGCGGCCATCTCTAGATCAAAGGTCCCTGAACGTCGCGAGCGCCGCGCTCACAACGTGCTCGGGGTGGGGGAAAGCAGCCTGCTCGAGCGGCTTCGAGTAGGGCATCGGAACGTCTGCGCCTGTGACGCGCGCCACGGGAGCGTCGAGGTGGTCGAACGCCTGCTCCTGGATCAGCGCCGCCAGGTTCGCGCCGACGCCGCCGTGGGGCCAGCCCTCCTCCACGATCACAGCGCGGTTCGTCTTCTCCACCGAGCCGAGGATCGTGTCGAGGTCGAGTGGCCTGAGCGTCCGCGGGTCGATGACCTCCGCCTCGACCTCGTGCTCGTCGGCGAGCGTCTCGGCTGCCTTGGCCGCCGTGTGCGCCATGCGGGAGATCCCGATGATCGTCACGTCGCCGCCCTCCCTGCGCACCGCGGCCTCGCCGAAGCGCGCCGGCTCGCCGTTCTCGGGTAGCTCGCCGCGCTGGGCGTAGAGCGTCTCGTGCTCGATGAAGATCACCGGGTTGTCGTCCCGGATCGCTGCCTTGAGGAGCCCCTTGGCGTCGGCCGGCGTGGTCGGCACGGCCACGAGCAGGCCCGGGAACGTGCAGGTAGAGGGCCTCGAAGGAGTGAGAGTGGGTGGGCCCGAGCTGGTGGCCGGCGCCCTGCGGCATCCGGATCACGAGCGGCACCTTCACCTGGCCGCCGAACATGTACCGGATCGAGGCGGCCGAGTTCACGATCTGGTCCATCGCCAGCAGCGCGAAGTTGATCGTCATGAGCTCCACCACCGGCCGGAGCCCCGCCATTGCCGCCCCCACGCCGGCGCCGACGATCGTGTTCTCGGAGATCGGCGTGTCGCGCACCCGCTTCTCGCCGAACTCCTCGAGCAGCCCCTGGGTGACCTTGAAGGCGCCCTGGAACACGCCGATGTCCTCTCCCATGATGAAGACCCGCTCGTCCGCCTCCATCTCCTCCCGCAGCGCCTGGTTCAGCGCCTCGCGGTAGCGGACGGCCGCCATCAGTCGCCGCCGCCCTCGGCCTCGCGGTCGTGCGCGCCCGGCTCGCCCTCACCCTCGTCCTGCTCCTCGTCCTGCTGTTGACGCCGCCGGCGCGCCGTCGTGTCGCCTGCGCCCGCGTACGCCGCGCCGGCTTCCGCCAGCTCGTGCGCCAACTCACCGGACTCGCGCTCGGCCTCGCCGCGGTGGGTCTCGGGGGAGCGCTCGTCGACCGTCCACCACGCGGTGGGCCGGTCGTCGAGCTGGTTGCCGTAGACGTAGAGATCGTCGTAGAGGGAATCGAGCTCCGGCAGCGGGCTCTCGTCGGCGAACTTCACCGCGTCGTCCAGCACCTCGCGGGCGCTGGCGTCGAGCTGCTCGCGCTCCTCCTCCGACACGATGCCCTCCTCGGCGAGCCGTCCTCCGAACACCGTGATCGGGTCGCGCCGGCGCCACTCCTCGACCTCGGACTTCTCGCGGTAGTCCTCCGGGTCGGCCATCGAGTGACCGCGGAAGCGGTAGGTCACCGCCTCAACCAGCTGTGGCTCGCGATCGTCGCGGGCCTTCGCGAGCGCCGCCGAGATCGCGGCGTGGACGTCGAGCACGTCCATGCCGTCGCAGGGCGACCCGGGCACGCCGAAGCCCCCCGACTTGCGCGCGAGGTCCGTCACCGCCGAGTGGCGCTCGAGCGCGGTCCCCATGCCGAATTGGTTGTTGATCACCAGGAAGACCACCGGCAGCCGCCACAGCGCGGCCAGGTTCATCGCCTCGCCGAACGTTCCCTGGTTCGTGGCTCCGTCGCCCGACATGCACAGCGTCACGTCGTCGGCGCCCGTGTAGTCGGAGGCGAGCGCCACGCCGACCGCGAGGGGCAGGTTCCCGCCGACGATCCCGTATCCGCCCAGGAAGCGGCGCCCCCAGTCGAACAGGTGCATGGATCCGCCCCGCCCACCCGAGCAGCCATCCACTCGCCCGAACAGCTCCGCCATCACGGCGCGCGCCGGGGTGCCGCGGGCGAGCGCCTGCCCGTGCTCGCGGTACGTCGACATCAGGTAGTCGTCGTCGCGGAGGGCCTGCGTGGCGCCGACGATCGTCGCCTCCTCCCCGATGCAGAGATGCAGGAAGCCGCCGATCTTGGCCTTCGCGTACATCTCACCGGCGCGCTCCTCGAAGCGGCGGATCAAGAGCATCTTCTCGAGCACCGCCCGGCAGGTGTCGGCGTCGGGGAGGGAGTGCCTCGGGCGCTCGGCAACCGCTTCCGCGGCGGCGTCGCCACCGTGATCATTGGCGCCCGGCGACTTGCGCTTGGAGGCAGTGGCCTTGCTCGCCATCCGCGCTCGACATTACTCGATTCGCCGTGCCGGCCTCCCGGTCCGCGGTCGTGCCCACGGGGTCAGCGGCGGCGCGGCGGAGTGATGAATGCGACGGCGCTCCCGAGCCTCGCCTCGCGGCGCGCGGGGGCGATTCTGCGACCGGGCTGGATCGCGTCGCGTGGCGGGCCGAACGCATCGCCGGCAGCCGCCACGGTCGCGTCGAGATCGTCTGTCATGAAGGCGAGACCCCACAGCCGTGCAGGCTTCGACGGGTCGACCGCGCCGCCGTCCGGCGCGGGTTGCTGGATCACCTCGAGGATCACCTCGCCCAGCCGGAAGAAGGCCTGACGCGTGCCGCCGCCCGGCAGCTCCGCGTCGCGGACCCGGCGGAGGTCGAGCCCCGCGTGCTCGAGCGCGGCCGTGGTGCGGTCGAGGCTCGGGCTGAAGACGACCACATGATCGACCCGGACCGCTCCGTTGGGATGCCGGTCCGGCTCGACGGCGCCATCCCGCGTGGTGCGGGTCGGGAGGCCGTCGAGGTCTGGCGGCGCCCCGTTGGGCCCATGCGGCAAGCCGCGCAGCGCCCAGTCCAAGATCCCCCGCCCCGCGCGCTCGCCCGCGAGCCTCAACCGCGTCGCGCCTACGCGCGCCACGTCGCGGTCCACGCGGAACCCGGCCGCTGCCCATCGGTCGGGGTCGGCGGCCACCACCAGTTCGTGGACGGATGCCCCCGACGCCGTACCTGGAAGGCTCACGCCGGCGTCGCCCCCGCGGCGATTGCCGCGTCCTCGAGCCGGTCGTCGCCCCAGAACAGACGCTCGCCGACCGCGATGGTCGGCACGCCGGTCACGCCCCGCTCGAGCGCCGCCTCGGTGGCCGCCCGCAGGGCGTCCTTCACGGCGCGGCTCTCGATCCCCTTCAGCACGGCGCGCGGGTGGAGCTCACAGGCCGCGGCCGCAAGCACCACGTTGTCCAGGTCGCCGAGGTTGCGCCCAGCAGCGAACGCCTGCCGGAAGGCGGCCAGGGAGAAAGCGACCGCGCGCCCGGACTGCTGCGCGAACGTGGAGGCCCGCATGGCAGCCAGCATGTCGCCGGGAAACGGGTCGGGCCAGCGCAGCGGCGGCAGCCCGCGCTCGGCGGCGCGCCGCTCGACCTCGGCGATCCCCTGCGCGCGCCCGTCCCCGCCTGCCCACGACGAGCGGCCGGTCGCCTTGAACAGGCCACCGAGAAGGATCGGCTGCCACACCGGAACGACCGGCAGCACGCTGTTCACGCGCTCGGCTGCCAGATAGGCGTACGGCGAACCGAGGTCGTAGTAGAAGACCGGCCGGTCGGCCACGCTTGCCTCGCGTCGGCGAGCTAGCCGTGGACGAGCCACCCGTCGGCGGACCGGGCGGCCTCGTGCACGGCCTCGGAGAACGTCGGATGAGCATGAATGGTTCGCGCCACCTCGCTGTAGCCGCCCTCCAGCTCACGCGCCTGGACCAGCTCCTGGATCATGTCCGCGGCCTTGGCCGAGACGATGTGCGCGCCGAGCAGCTCCCCGTAGCGCTTGTCGCCCACGAGCTTGATCATCCCGGTGCGGTCGCCGTAGACGGTCGGGGCGCCCACCGCGCCGAGCGGGACCTTGCCGACGGCCACGTCGTGCCCTGCGTCGCGCGCCTGCTTCTCGGTCAGGCCGAAGCTGGCCACCTGGGGGTGGCAGAAGGTGGCCGCAGGGATGAGGTCGTGGTCCAGCGGACGCGTATCCAGTCCGGCGGCGTCCTCCACCGCGATCACCCCCTCGTCCATGGCCTTGTGGGCGAGCGCCGGCCCCGGCACGAGATCGCCGATCGCGTAGACGCCGTCGCGCGAGGTGCGCATCGCCGAGTCGACCGTGACCGATCCGCTCTCGTCGGTCTTCACCTCGGCCTGGTCGAGCCCGAGCTCCTCGGTGTCCGCCCCGCGGCCGGCCGCGATGCAGAGGAGGTCGAAGTCCTGCTTCCCGTCGCCCCAGTCGAGCGACACCTTGTCGTCGCGCACGTCGGCGGACTTCACGTCGACCTCGGTCACGATCGTCACGTTCTGCTTCCCGATCTCGCGGGCGCAGGCCTTCGCGATCTCGGCGTCCTCGAGCGGCAGGATCTGGGGCAGGGCCTCGAGCAGGACGACCTCGGTGCCGAGACGGCCGAACGCGGACGCGATCTCCGTGCCGGACGCACCGGCGCCGATCACCGCCAGCCTGCTTGGCAGCTCGCCGACCAGCCACGCGCCGGCGGTGTCGACCACCCGGTCGCCGAAGCGCAGGTCGAGCACGGGCTTCGCCACCGAGCCAGTGGCGAGGACGACGTTGTCGGTCTCGAGCTCGCGGCCGTCGAACTGCCCGCCGACGACCACGTTGGCGTCGCCGTTCAATGAGCCGTGCCCCTCGACCACCTCGACCTCGTTCTTCTTCATCAGCCCGCCGACCCCGCTGGTGAGCGTCTTGACCACCCGGTCGCGGTGCTGCGCGACCCCGGCGAAGTCCACCGACGCGCCCTCGACCTTCACCCCGAAGCGCTCGGCGTCCTCTACCTCGGACAGGACGTCGGCCACCCGCAGCACGCTCTTCGCCGGGATGCACGCGTAGTTGAGGCAGCGCCCGCCGATCCGGTCCTTCTCGACGATGGCCGTGCGCATGCCGAGCTGCGCCGCCCGGATCGCCGCCACGTAGCCGCCCGGGCCCGATCCGACGACGACGCAGTCGTAGCGCTCGGCCATAGAGGCTGCCTCAATACCAGATCGTGGTCAGAGGGCTACACGGCCGCGAGATGTGTTGAGGCAGCCTCATAGGTCGAGCCTATAGAACGGCTATCGAGCGGCTGGAGGCCCCGGGGTTCACCGCAAGACGTAGCCGACGCCGCGCCAGCAAGCCGACGGGCGTCAGCGACGTTCCGGCATCTGGATCCGTGCCATCGCCTTGACCATGAACCAGAACAGCAGTCCGGCCGCAGTGAGGACGAACAGTGAGATCGCGGCTCGGAGGACGTCGCCGGAGGCGGCGAAGAGCATCAGCGATATTGAGAAGCCGATCAGGACCAGCGCGAGCACCGCCTGCATGCCGAGCACCGCCCAGTAGCGCGCGCGCCACATTCCCCATGCGGCGACGAGCAGGAGCGCCGGAAACGCGAGCGAGAGCGGCGAGGGCCGCTCGCCGTCGATCTCGACGCCGGCTAGGTAGAGCCCGAGGTTCGCCACCGCGAGGAGAAACGCCACGACGGCACCGATCGTCACCGCCAGCGGACGCTCGCCCTCGGCGAGCGGCTCGAGCGATGCCCTGACCGCCGCGTTCTTCTCCTCGGAGCGCGAGTACGGCGACGCGGCGGGATCGCGGCGTGGCGATGGCTCGGGAGCGTCGCGGTGCGTCTCGGACCGTCGCCGCTTACGGCTTCGCCGGGAGCGACTACCGGGCGCCGTCATACGGTGTCGGTTGCGATCGCCTTCACCAGGGCCTCGGCCGCGGCGCGCGGATCGTCCGCATCGCGGATCGCACGGATGACCGCCACCCGCTTCGCGCCCGCGGCAGTCACGGCGGGGGCATTGCGCGCGTCGATCCCGCCGATCGCAAAGAAAGGCAGCCGAGCGTGCTCGCTCGCGTGCCGGACCAGCGCCTCCCCGACCGGTCGGCGCCCCGGCTTCGTCGGCGTGGGGTAGACAGGGCCCACGCCGATGTAGTCGGCCAGAGACTCGCGCGCCGCCGCTACCTGCCCCGGCGTGTGCGTGGAGACGCCCACGAGCGCATCCGCCCCGAGCAGGGCACGCGCCTCGTCCACGGAGGAGTCCTCCTGACCAAGGTGGACGCCGTCGGCCTCGCACTCGAGCGCCAGCTCGGGCCGGTCGTTCATCACCAGTAGCGCACCGTGCTCGTCGCACGCGGCTCGGAAGTCGAGCGCGGCGGCTTGCATCGCCTCGTCGTCGGCCGCCTTGTCCCTGAGCTGCACTACGTCGACTCCGCCGGCGAGCGCCGGCCGTAGGATCTCGACGGCAGCTCGGCCGTGAGGCTCCGCATCGAGGATCAGATACAGGCGAGCGGCCTCGAGCCGCTCTCGTCGGCTACTACCCGTGGGGGCCGATGTGCCGCGATCGGACATGCGGTGATCGTGACAGAGGCCGCTTCGTCCGACACGCCGACGGCAGGGGATATCCTCCTGGCCCCGAAAGAGAGCGCGGAGCAACCATGGGTCTTGGGACATCAATCCTGCTGATCGCCGTAGGGGCGATCTTGCAGTATGCCGTCAGCTGGAGTATCGAGGGCATCGACCTCCAGGTCGTCGGCACCATCCTGCTGATCATCGGGATCCTCGGCCTGATCATCTCGCTGGTCTACATGTTCGCCTTCAACAGGCAGCGGACCCCTGCCGACCGGACCGTCGTGCAGGACCGGTACCGCGACCGCTACTAGCGGGCGCCGGTTCACGCCCGCCCGCGCCGGGTACCATCGGGGCACGGGAGCTCGGGCCGAACCGGGCTGAGAGGGCGGCTGGCCGCCGCCGACCGTTGAACCTGTACCGGGTAATGCCGGCGTAGGGAGATGGCGCGGCCTCCGCCCCGCGAAGGAGGCACGCAGGTGGCACGCAGACGCGAGTACGAGGTGGTCGTGATCGGCGCCGGGGTGATCGGCCTTGCGTGCGCCTGGCGCATCGCGGAGGCAGGCATGTCCGTGGCCGTCCTCGACCGGGAGGAGCCCGGCGCCGGCGCGTCGGGTGTAGCAGCCGGAATGCTCGCCCCGGTCACCGAGACGAGCTTCGGCGAGGAGCCGCTCCTTCGACTGAATCTCGAGTCGTCGGCGCGCTGGCCGCAGTTCGAGGAGGCGCTGCGCGAGCGCTCGGGCATGGCCACCGGATACGAGCGGCGGGGCGCGATGGTCGTTGCGGTGGATCGCGACGACGCCGAGGAGCTCGGGCGCCTGCTCCGGTTCCAGCAGTCGCTTGGACTGGACGTCGACTGGATCACGAGGGGTGAGTGCCGCCGGCTCGAGCCGGGGCTGGCTCCCGGTATCGCGGGCGGCATTCGCGCCCCGCAGGACCATCAGATCGAGCCGCGCTCCCTAGTCCGCGCTCTGAGCACGGCAGTGGAGCGCACCGGCGGCGAGATCGCCGCCGGATCGGACGCGACCGCGGTGGAGGAGAGGGGCGGTCGCGTCACCGGCGTCGCGACATCGCGAGGAACGGTTGGAGCGGGCCACGTGGTGGTGGCCGCCGGCTGCTGGAGCACTGGGCTGGGCGGGCTCGGCCCAGGCCCCCAACCGCGGGTACGCCCGGTCAAGGGCCAGATCCTGCGGCTGAGGGGACGAGAGGCGCCGCTCGCCGCGCAGCGCCGTGCACACCCCGCGCTGCTACGTCGTGCCGCGCGCGAGCGGCGAGGTCGTGGTCGGGGCGACGGTCGAGGAGCGTGGATTCGACTCCCGCGTGACCGCCGGCGGAGTGCACCGTCTGCTCGAGGCGGCGTGGGAGGTGCTGCCGGATGTCGGCGAGCTGGAGCTCGTCGAGGCGTCCGCCCGCCTCCGCCCCGGGACGCCGGACAACCTGCCCGTCGTCGGTTGCGGTGGGCTCGAGGGTCTGGTGTGGGCGACCGGCCACTACCGCAACGGCATCCTGCTCGCTCCGCTGACGGCCGAGGCCGTGATCGCGGCGATCGTCGACGGAGACCGAGCGCCACTCGGCGCGGAGACCGCGCCCGACCGCTTCGAGCAAACACCGGCCGAGCGCGGTGCCCTGGCCGGGGCAGCGGGGAGGCCGGCATGAACGTGCTGCTGAACGGCGAGCCGCGCGAGCTCCCCGGCTCGAGCACCGTGGCCGCCGCGGTCGAGGCCGCCGGCGGCGAGTCCTCGGGCCGAGGCCTCGCGGTGGCCGTCGACGGCGACGTGGTCCCGCGCGGCGAGTGGCCGGATCGCGTCCTGGAAGAGGGACAGCGAGTCGAGGTGCTACGCGCGGTCCAGGGGGGACGATGACGGACCGGGTCGATCACACCGCGGCGACGGGCGACCGCGACCGCTCCGCAAACGAGGGCGCGGCTCAGGAGCGGACGGACGCCCTGGAGATCGCCGGACGGCGGCTTCGCTCGCGCCTGGTCATCGGGACCGGCGGGTTTCGCACGCTCGACTCGGTGGCTGCCGCGGTGGCGGCGTCGGGCGCCGATATCGCGACGGTCGCGATGCGCCGCGTGGACGCGGCCGCACATGGCTCGATCCTGGACGTCCTCCGCGAGGCCGGCTGTGACCTGCTGCCCAACACCGCCGGGTGCTTCACCGCTCGCGACGCGGTGACCACCGCGCGGCTCGCGCGCGAAGCGCTCGGCACCGACTGGGTCAAGCTCGAGGTGATCGGCGACGACCGGACGCTGCTGCCCGATCCGGCGGAGACGCTGGCGGCGGCGGAGCAACTGGTGGCGGACGGTTTCGTGGTGCTTCCCTACACGAGCGACGACCCCGTCCTCGCCACGCGGCTCGAGGCCGCTGGATGCGCGGCGGTGATGCCGCTGGGATCGCCGATCGGCAGCGGGATGGGCATCGCGAACCCGTACAACCTGCGGATGATCGTCGCCGAGTCATCGGTACCGGTGATCCTCGATGCAGGCGTTGGAACCGCCTCCGACGCGGCGATGGCCATGGAGCTCGGCTGCGACGGAGTGTTGCTGGCGAGCGCCGTGGCACGAGCCGAGGAGCCGGCGCGGATGGCGCGCGCGATGCGCCTCGCGGTCGAGGCGGGCAGGCTCGCGCACGCCGCCGGTCGGATCCCGCGCCGGCTCTACGCGGAGGCTTCGACGCAGGCGGAGGGCCTGCCGGACCTGACGTGAGTGAGCAGGGCGACCGCCGTCCGGCCCGCTCGCAGCTCGACGTGCTCGCCGACGCTTGGGAGGCGGCATGGACCGGACGCGACCACGCGAGCTTCACGGACTGCTGTACGGGGGATGTCCAGTACGAGGATCCGATGGCGCGTGACCCGTTGATGGGGGTCGAGGCACTGGCCGCGCACGCGAAGCGTCTGTGGCACGCGCTTCCTGACCTCCGCGTGGAGCGGACCGGCGAGCGGATCGGGTCCGACCGCTTCGGCTGCCTTCCGTGGCGCGTGCTCGGGACGCACCGCGGCGACCTTGCGAGCATTCCCGCCACGGGCCGGTTCGTGACGATCCACGGGGTCCACTACGTCGAGATCGCCGACGGCGGAATCAGGCGGGCGCGGGGCTTCTACGACCTGTACGACCTCGGCTCGCAGCTCGGGCTCCTTCCCGCCCGCGGGGGCCTGGGCGAGACCGCGCTGTTGCTCCTGCGCGGCTTCGGCATCAGACCGCGCGCATGATGCTCTGAGCCAACGCGACGGTCCCCGTGCCGGCCGAGTTCAGGCAAGGAGCAGCTCGAGCAGCGCCTTCTGAGCGTGCAGCCGGTTCTCCGCCTGGTCCCACACCGCCGATCGCTCGCCGTAGAGGACCTCCGCGGTGATCTCCTCGCCGGGATGGGCGGGAAGGCAGTGGAGGGCCACCGCCTCCTCGCGCGCGCGAGAGAGGAGGGCGGCGTCGAGGCGGAACGGCGAGAGCAGTTCCCGGCGCCGGTCGGCGTGGTTCTCGTCGCCCATGCTCACCCACACGTCCGTGTAGAGGGCGTGTGCGCCCTCGGCGGCCACGGCGGGATCATCCACCACCGAGGCGGACCCGCCGCCCGCCGCCCGCTCGGCCGCGGCCGCGACCACGGACGCGGGCGGCGCGAGCTCGCTGGGCGCGGCCACGACGACATCGAGCCCGGCAGCGGCCCCGACAAGCATCAGCGAGCTTGCGACGTTGTTGCCGTCGCCGAGGTAGGCGAGCTTGACGCCCGCGAGCCGCCCGAAGCGCTCACGAAGCGTGACGAGGTCGGCGAGCGCCTGGCAGGGGTGGTGATCCGGGGTGAGCATGTTGATCACCGGCACGTCGGCGTGCCGCGCGACCTCCTCAACCGTCACATGCGACCCCGTCCGCAGGCCGATCGCGTCGACGTAGCGCGACATCACCAGCGCCGTGTCGCGCGGTGACTCACCTCGCGAGAGCTGCAGCTCGTCGCCGCCGAGCACGATCGGCTTGCCGCCGAGCTCTACTACGCCGACCTCGAAGGAGACGCGCGTACGGGTGGACGGGCGCTCGAACACGAGCGCGACGCTGCGGCCGGCCAGCGGCCTCTCCGGCTGACCGGCCTCACCGTCCGCTCGCGTCCGCTTCAGCTCGAGGGCACGGTCCGTGAGTGATTTGAGCTCCTCGGGCGAGAGCTCCGTTCCGGTCACGAGGTGCCGCGGCACCGCGGGATCGTAGCCGGGGGTCGGGGGTGGACTCAGCGCTGCAGCCACGTTGGCTGTGGCCGAGGTTGTCCGGCCTCTAGCGATAGTGTGCGCTCGAAGCGTCGGCTAGCCACCTAGTAGGGAGAGAGATAGAGATGCCCCAGCCCCGCAGGAGTTCCTCGAGCAGGAGCGGCGCCGCCCGCAAGTCGGGCTCGTCGCGCGGCTCATCGAGCTCGCGCAGGACGTCGTCGGGCTCCCGGAGTTCGTCCGCGAGCTCGCGCGGTCGGAGCACCGCGTCCCGGGGATCGTCCGGTCGTTCGTCGCGCTCGTCCTCGAGCCGCTCGAGCAGAGCGTCGTCGACCAGGTCGCAGGGTGCGTCGGCCACCAAGCGGCGCGCGGCGGCGCGAAAGGGGGGCCAGGCTCGCGGACGCCAGCAGAAGGCCCGAAAGCGTGCCTCGCAAGCCGCGTCGCGCGCGACGCGCCCGGCCGAGCAGGCCGCGAGCGCGGCCCGGTCGGATAGCGCGAGCAAGGCGGTGAAGGACTTCCGCGAGGCGCTGGCCTCGGGCATCGTCCGCCCCACGAACCTGGTCATCCTGTCGCGTGCGCGCATCGAGGAGGTCATGGACGACGCCGCCAAGCGCGGTCGCATGACGGTGGACGACGCCCAGAAGCTCGCCGACACCCTCTACCGGCGCGCTCGCAAGGAGACGAGCGACGTGGTCAAGGACCTGGAGCAGCTCGTCGGGCGGGGCCGCAGCCGGGTTGAGCAGCGGACCTCGGGAGCGCGCCGACGCGGTGGAAGCGCCGCGGGTTCCGCTCGCAAGCGGGTGGAGGATGCCGGCGCCGAGATCCGCTCGCGGACGGCCAAGGCCGCCGACCCGGCGGTCGCGCAGGTGGATCGCGCGCGGCGAAGCGTCGGCATCGGCCCGAGCTTCCCGATCATCGGCTACGACGACCTGACCGCCGCGCAGGTGCAGAGCCGGCTGTCGGACCTGACACCGGCCGAGTTGCGCAAGGTCAGGGATCACGAGAAGCGCAACGCGAACCGCAAGTCGGTCCTGAGCGCGATCAACCAGAAGCTCGGCTGACCTAGGCATCGAGCTCGGCGGCGGCTTTGATCAGGGGCGCGGCGCGCGCCCGCCGGTCAGGCCGCCGACCGGAGCTCGCTCGTCAGTGCCGCGAAGTCCGGCTCGCGTCCGAGCAGCTCGTTGGCCGCACGCGGCTGCCCCTCGCCCCAGAGCTCGAGGAGACGCGCGCCTGCCTCGGGCTCCGTGAACCACTCCGGACCTAGGGCCGTGGAGAGCTCCCCGGCGAGCTCGGCCTCGAGCGCCCACGCGCGGAGGTATCGAGCCGCGTAGAAGAAGGGGTCCACGTCCGAGAGCCACGTGGCCTCGGGCCATTCGAGGCGCAGCGCCTCGCTCAGCCTGCGGGCGTACGTGGAGCGGAGGGCTTCCCTGTCGGCCGGCCGGCTGTGGAGCTCGACCTCGTACACGAGCTTTGCGGCGTAGCGCCGGAGCAGCACCAGCTTCGCGGCGCGGGCGTGGTCGACGATGGCGGACGGATCCTCGACGCCGAGGTGTCGGGCGAGCCAAGCCGGGATCCGATGCGAGACGCTGGATCAGGAACGCGTACGCCTCGGTCACCGAATTGTCGCCGAGGTGGCGGCGCTCGAAGTCGAGCTCCGTGCGCGCGTGGGCGTAGTGCTGGGCGTGCCCGGCCTCGTGGAGGATCGTCTCGTAGTCGTCGCGCCCGCCGTGCGGGGAGATCACGAGATAGACCTCCTCGGGAACGCGGACCGCAGCGCAGAACGCTCGTGGAGACTTGGTCGGGCGACTCTCGGCGTCGAGCGTCACGCGCTCCCAGGCGTCGATGCCGAGGTCGGCCAGAGTGGCTGCGAGCGTCTCGACGAGCGGTTCCTCCGGAAAGTGGACGTCCAGCGACGGGGCGCGGAAGAAGGCCGGCAGGTCGGAGCGGCGTACCTCGTCGATCCTCAGCTCGGACTGGATCAGCGGCTCGACCACCCCGGCGTACTCGTCCTCGGTGGCGGCCAGGAAACGCTCCGCCTCGCGCGCCAGCGCGGGGAGGTCGATCCCCGAGATGTCGCAGCACATCGCCGTCATGCTCGACCACCCGAGCTCGCCGGCCAACTCGTGGCCTCGGTCGATGACGGCTTCGTGAAGCGGGTTGAGCTCCGCCTCGGTGGCCTCGAGACGGGCCTGCTCGAGCGCTGCGCGGCGGTCGGGATCGGGCTCCGCCGCCTGCGCGATCGGCACGCGGCGAAAGGGCAGCGGACCGGCATCCGTGTCGAGCTCCAGCTCCGCCTCCCGCTCCGCCAGCGCCGTGGCCTCGGCGCTGGTCGCGCGACCGACCAGGCCCTCGACACAGAACTCGAGCAGGGCGGGGTTGCGCGCCACCTGAAGGCCCTCCACAGCCTCCGGGGTGAACAGGCTGACGTGCGCCTCGTAGACCGGCTCGAGCTCCAGGCTCGGTTTCATGCCCGCGAAGTGCAGGTAATGCTCGAGTCCGATCTCCGAGGTGAACGCCTCCGCCTCGCGCCGGTAGGCATCGAAGAGCACCCTAGGATGGTCCCCGTGAACCGGCTCGCAGAAACGGACGTCCCTGCCGAGACGGGGCCGCCACCGCTGCCCGACCCCGGCCGGGCGACGAGCTCGAGCTGGTGGTCGAGTCGCTCGCTTTCGGCGGCAGCGGGGTGGCGCGCATCGATGGATACGTGGTCTTCGTGCGCGGCGCCGTGCCGGGCGATCGGGTACGCGCGCAGGTGCTCAAGCGCAAGCGCGCCTACGCCGAAGCGCGCGCGGTCGAGGTGATCGAGGCGAGCCCGGATCGCATCGAGCCGCGAGCGCCGCATCCAGGCGCCCCGTGGCAGGTGCTTCCATACGACCGGCAGCTCGCCGAGAAGGGCGCTCAGGTTCGCGAGGCGCTCGAGCGCCTCGGGGGCTTCACGGATCCGCCCGTCGAGACAGTGATCGCGGCCGTGGACGAGTGGGGCTACCGCAACAAGGTCGAGTACTCCTTCGGCGATGTGGACGGCGAGCTCGCGCTCGGGTTCCACCGCGCGGGCAGCTGGTCCGAGATCGAGGACACGAGCCAGGACGTGCTCGCGTCCGATCGGGTCGACGCGCTCAGGGAGCGGGTCAAGGCCTGGTGCCGTGCGGAGGGCCTCTCGGCGTACGATCGGCGCGACCACACGGGCCTCCTGCGCAACCTGGTGGTGCGGGAGGGTCGGAGAACCGGTGACCTCCAGGCGCGGCTCGTGATCGGACCGGGGGACCTCCGGCGCGAGGGGTTCGGAGCCGCTGCGCGCACCGACAGCGTCCTCTTGACCCGCGACCAGGGCCTGGCCGAGACCACTCGCCGGGGGCGCACGGAGCTGGTGGCGGGGAGGGCCGAGATCGAGGAGGAGATCGAGGCCGCCGGCCGCCGGCTCCGATTCCGGATCTCGCCGGAGGCGTTCTTCCAGACCAACACCGAGATGGCCGAGCGGCTGTTCGAGCTCGTCGGCGACTTGGCGGGGTTGGGAGGTCAGGAGCGCGTGTTCGACCTCTACAGCGGGATCGGCACCATCGCGCTCGCGCTCGCCTCGCGCGCGGGAGAGGTCTGGGGCATCGAGTCGGTCGAGCGCGCGGTAGCGGACGCGATCGCGGGCGCAGAGCTCAACGGGATCGACAACGTGCGCTTCTTCGCGGGCGACGTTCGAACCGCTATGCGGCCCCTGGTCGAACAGGCCGGGGCCCCGGATGTGATCGTCGTCGACCCACCTCGGGCCGGCCTGTCCAGCAAGGTCGTCCGTCGCGTCCTCGAGGCGGGTGCACCCCGCATCGTCTACGTGTCCTGCAACCCCACCACACTCGCGCCGAACGCCCGCCAGATCGTGGACGCCGGTTACCGGCTGGAGGCGGTTCGTCCCGTCGACCTGTTCCCCCAGACGCCGCACATCGAATGTGTCGCGGCGTTCGGGCGGCGCGGCTAGTGGCTCCTGAGGGACAAGCATCCCAACTGGCTGTTGCATAGCAACAGCTACCTGGGACACTTCCGCGAAACCAAGCCCCGGAGGCGGGTGGGAGCGCTCACCCCGCGCTTACGGCTCGGGCTGGTCCTCCTCCTCGACCGGCACCTCCTCGGCGGCGTGCACCGAGCAGAGGTAGGGGCCGCCGCTGTCGAGCGAGGCCTGGATCTCGCGGCCGGTCAGGCGAGCGCCGCACTCCGCGCAGGTCCTCTCGATTACCGGGTCGAGGCTGTGCTCCTCGAGATCCACAGGCGCGAACGATAGCCGGGGCCGCGCCTCGGCCAAGATGGCGGATGGCAGTGGGCAGATGGCAGGGCGCGCCACAAGCGTCCTTTTTGCGCCGACCGGCGTGACCGCGGCGTTACGCCGCCATCTGCCATCTGCCATCTCAATTCAGTACGGCGGCAACTCCTGGTACCACTCGCCGAGCTTGCGGAACGCCGCCCAGAAGGCCCGCTTGCTGCGCTCGTCGTCCAGCGAGGCGTCGATGTCCGGCACGTAGAGGGCCTCGCAGGAGGGCGTCAGGCGCTGCACGCGCCCCAGCTCCGGTTCGATCTCGCGGCCGAGTGGTATCGGGAGCTCGTTCAGCTCCGTCAGCGCCGGCTCGCCCATCGCCACCACCATGCGCGGCTGCACCACGGCGAGCTCGTCGAGCACGCGGGCGCGACACTCCGGCGCCGACAGCTCGGTGTCGGCCACCGGGCACTTGACGAAGACCGTGCCGTAGACCGTCAGCGGGTCGATGCCGAGCCGCTTGAAGCTCTTCATCAGCGCGCTGCCGGCGCGCCCGTAGAAGGCTACGCCCTCCTCGATCTCGGACGGCCGCGGCGCGTACTTGAGCAGCATGATGTCGGCCTGCGGGTGGCCCGAACCGAGCACCGGCATCAGGTTGCCGCGCGGGCAGTGCTCGCACTCCTGGATCTCGTGGGTGAGCTGGTTCAGCTCCCTGATCGCCCGCTCGAGGTACTTCTCCCGGATCTCGTCGTCGGTCGCGGGCATCCGGGCAGGATGGTTTGACGGCGCGCGCGACGGTCCTCTCCCGTGCATCACTCCTTGCTCGCCTCGACGCCCGGATCGCTGCCGCCGCGGGCGGCAACGCGCCGGGCGGCCGCGGGCACTCGCGCCGTCCGGCCGCCCTTGGTCTGGATGAACTTGAGCGCCTGGACGTAGAGGAGGCGCTGGCGCTTGTGGATCAGGTCGGCGTCGCGCAACGACTCGATGAACTCGTCCGGCCCGTCGAAGTCGCGCATCCGGATGCGCACCGACCCGAGCCCCTGCGGCACGTGGCTGTCCGACCCCGCCCCGGCCACGATGCGGTACTTGGCCGCGAAGCGGGCTGCCTCCTCGTTGAATGTCGAGAAGGTGACGCGCGCGTTGAAGACCTCGATGGCGTCGACGCGATCGACCACCCTCAGCATGTGCTCGTAGTCGGGGACCGCGTGCATGCGGTCGAACGGATGCGGCACGTACACCAGGCCGCCCTGGCGGCGGATCTCCTCGATCGTCTCCTCGAGCGTCATGCCGCGCTCGATCTTCTTCTCGATGAAGAGGCCGATCACCTCGCCCTGATCTGCGGTCTTGACCTCCTCGGCCACGATCACCTTCACCCGGCGTCCGTCGCGCTCGGCGCGCTCCCGCGCCTCGAGCGCGCCGGAGATCTCGTTGTGGTCGGTGACCGCGATCGCCCCGAGGCCCACCGCGTCGGCGGTCTCGAGCAGCGCGTCGACCGGGACGGCGCAGTCGTGCGAGTGATCGGTGTGCATATGGATATCGACGTCGATCAGGTTGCGGCCGGCAAGGCCGGCACGCACGGCGGGACGTGGGTCGGGGTCGTGCCGCCGAGCGGCGATCTCCCGGTACAGGTCCTCGAACCGGATCGCGACCCGCGACCAGTCGAGCTCGGCACGGTTGGCCGCGTCGAGGCGGCCCAGCCGAGCGCGGAGGGCCGGGTCCGCGATCAGGCGCTCGAGCTGGGCGGCCAGCGTGTCGGCGTCGCCGGGCTCGAACAGGAGTCCCAGCTCGCCGTCGCAGAGTGCTTCCTCGTAGGTCGGGAGGCGCGAGGCCACCGGCACCGCTCCCCCGGCCACCGCCCGGAGGAGCAGCTGCGGCGCGGGCGCCACCCCGCTCGATGCCGCGACGGCCACGTGGGCGCGCGCGAGGTGCTGCGCCTCCGATCCATCCCTGGGCCCGGCGAAGTGGACACGATCGCGCAGCGCCCGCGGGAGCCGGACGGCCGGCTCGGCGGACGGCAGGCGCGACCACACCGTGGCCCGCCAGGGAAGCGCGGCGGGGAGGCGGCGCAGGGCGCGCAGGAACAGCCTCAACGCGCCGCGCTCCTCCTCCGCGGAGTAGACGATGTCCACCACGCCGTCGTCGATCCGGCCGGGGCGCGCCGCGACGTCGGCGCCGGGCGCGATCACCCGGTAGTCGCCGGGGAAGTAGCGGCTCATCACGTCCGCGGTGGCCCTGAAGCTCGCGGTCCGACCGTCGAGGCGCCCGAAGAAGAGCTCGACGACTCGCCGGGCTACCTGCGTCGACAGCAGCCGTTCGGTGGCCGCGTGAAAGGTGCCCACGTTGAGCGCGTGGGAGTGCCGGAGCGCCGCGGACGCCGCGCTGGGCGCGAACGGCTCGTGGACGTGCACGAAGTCGAGCGGCGCCCTGGCGGTCAGCTCCTCGACGGTGCGTGAGACGTCGACCGGTAGCGACACGGTCGCGCTCCGGCGGGTGGGGGGGAAGGGCACGCTCTGCCCGACCGCGAGCAGGGCGACGCACCCGTCCTCCGCGATTACGGCCTCGGGGTCCTCCTGCAGGCGGGCCACCTTCTCCCGCGACTCACGGATGAGCTCGCGCGAGTCTGACGGCACGACGACCACGACGCGGTGGCCGCGGCGGCAGAGCTCGTCCGAGAGCCGCTCGACGAACTGGTTCACCTCGTGGTGCTGCTCCCAGGGGTAGGGGCTCACCTGGGCGATCGTGAACCGCTCGGACGCCACGCGGCCAGCATACGCACCGCCCCCGGCCGCGCCGGGGCCGGAAGGCAGGCGCCGCCGGGGCCGGGCCTGGGCTACGCGCTCTCGGTTGCCTTGACCGTCGCGGTGCCGGGCAGCTTGGGGGCGCCGCCGTAGCGCTCGATGAAGTCCTCGCTCTCGTCGCGCGCGACGGGGTCGGGGACCTGCCGCGGCGGCGACTTCATCAGGTAGGCGCTCGGACCCTCGAGCGGGCCACCGATACCGTGGTTCAGCGCGAGCTTGCAACAGCGCACCGCGTCGATCACGATGCCCGCCGAGTTCGGCGAGTCCCACACCTCGAGCTTGAGCTCGACGTTGAGCGGGACGTCGCCGAAGCCCTGGCCCTCGATGCGGATGTGCGCCCACTTGCGGTCCGTGAGCCACGGCACGTAGTCCGACGGGCCGATGTAGACGTCGTCCGCCGGGAGCTCGTGGTCCATGATCGAGGTCACGGCGCCGGTCTTCGAGACCTTCTTCGACTCCAGTCGCTCACGCTCGAGCATGTTGTAGAAGTCCATGTTGCCGCCGACGTTCAGCTGCGAAGTGTGCGCCATCCGTACACCACGGTCGGCGAACAGGCGCGCGAGCTGTCGGTGGACGATGGTGGCCCCGACCTGCGACTTGATGTCGTCACCCACGATCGGGAGGCCGGCCTTCCTGAACCGCTTGGCCCAGTAGTCCTCCTTGGCGATGAAGACGGGGATGCAGTTGACGAACGCGCAGCCCGCCTCCAGCACCTGCTCGACGTACCATTTCGTCGCGAGCTCGGACCCGACCGGCAGGTAGGACACCACCACATCGGTGTGGGTGCGCTTAAGGATCTCGACGATGTCCGACGTCTCGCCCGGCGCCTTTTGGATCTTCTCCTTCAGGTACTTGCCAAGCCCGTCGTGAGTCATGCCACGGTGCACCTCGACGTCCATATCGGGGACGTCGGCGAATTTGACGGTGTTGTTCTGACCCGCCCAGATCGCCTGGGAAAGGTCCTTGCCGACCTTGTCGGCGTCGATGTCGAACGCGGCGGTGAACTCGATGTCGCCCACGCGATAGCCGCCGAGATCGACGTGCATGAGGCCGGGCACCTGGCGGCCCGGATCGGCGTGCCGGTAGTACTCGACGCCCTGGACGAACGCCGAGGCGCAGTTTCCTACTCCGACGATTGCGACGCGCACCTTGTTCGCCTGGTAGCGCGATCCGCCGTTGGTGATCTGGGACTCGCTCAAGTTGTGCCCTCCTCGGATCGCCCGGCGCCGCGCGCCGGGGCGGGCAAGACTGTACTGCGTAGCCGGTTCATGGGACCGGCTCGCGGGCGCTGCCCCCGCCCCGCGGCCTTACGCCGAAACCCGCGTTCGGTTACACGGGCGCATGCAGCGCGCGGCGCACGTGGAGCACGCGCTGGAGCACCGTGACGCTGGTCAGGACGGCCAGGACGTAGATCGCCGGCTCGAGCAGGCGCACGTCGAACACGTCGGCCCCTTCTGCGAACACCAGCCCCACCGAGATGATCACGACCCTCACCGGACGGGTGGCGAGCCCCACCTTGCACTCGACTCCGAGCGCCTCCGCTCGCGCGCGTGTGTAGCTGACCATGAGCGAGCCGACCACGCACACCACCACCGCCGCGGCCGCGAGCTCGTCCCCGAGAGATGCGAAGTACGCTGCCACGGTGGCGAGCACGATGCCCTCCTCCGCACGATCGAGGGTCGAGTCTAGGAACGCGCCGAACGGCGTGCCCTTGCCCGACATCCGCGAGTAGCGGCCGTCGAGGGTGTCCATCACCGAGCCGACGATGAAGGCGAGGCCTGCGAGCAGGAACAGCTCCTGGGTGACGAGCACCGCCGCCACCAGGTTGAGCACGAGGCCCGTGAGGGAGATCGCGTTCGGGGTCAGCCGCGACTCGATCAGGCGATCGCGCGCGAGCGTCCGCACCTCCGCAGCGGTCCACGGATCACCTGCCCGGGTGGTGGCTCGACGCGGCGACCTGCGGGGCCGCTCCGCCCTGGGTGTGCGGGTGCTCGACCCGTCGGGGGCCTCACCGTCGGCGGACTCCACGCTCGCAGCTTAGTGCGCTTCCGGACCTGGGCGCCATCGCGCCACGATCCGCGCGGCTTCATCCCTCCCGGAGGAAAGTCTCCACGAGCTCGACCGTGTCCGAGCGATCGAGCCAGGGCCAGTGGCCGCCGTCATCGAGCAGCTTGACCCGCCCCGGGCCTTCCAGGGCATCCACGTACGCTTGCGCAAAGCTGGTCGGGAGATAGGGATCGCGTGTGCCCCAGACGACGAGCGAGGGGCACCTCAACGCCCGGAGGCGCGACCCGCCGCGGGCGAGCTCCTCCGGAGGGGCGGAGCGGTAGAGCTTCAGGATCGCTCGCTGGGTGCCGTGGTCGAAGTGCGTCCAGATCTGCTCGACGAGCGCGTCGGAGGTCTCCCGATCTGCGACGAAGGCCTCCCGGATTCCGCGCTTCATGCCCCACTTCGTCGTGAAGCCCATGGTCAGCTCTCCGACCAGCGGCGTCCGCCACAGCCGGGCGACCCGATGCCATCGGTAGCCGGGCAGGAGCGGCACGGCGTTGATGATCACGAGCCGCTCCACGCGACTGAGGACGGGGTCCGGCATGGCGAGGCCCACCGCGCCCCAATCGTGCACCACGAGCGAGAAGCGGTCCCACCCGAGCACTTCCACGAACGCCTCGAGGTGGCGCGCGAAGCCGGCGATCGAGTAATCGAACCCCGCGGGCTTGCCCGACCGCCCGAATCCCGGGAGGTCGGGCGCCGCGCCGCCGAAGCGCCTCAGGAACGGTACGAAGTCGTCCGAGCTCGTGGGGGCGCCGTGGAGGTAGAGCGCCGGCGCTCCGGTGGCGGGCGCCTCGCGCCAGAAGGTGGGAAGCCCGGCGACCTCCTCCTGCCGGGCGGATCCGCGGTCGCCTGGGTCGGACACGTCGGGGTTCTTAGCAGGCACCCGGCGAGCCCGCTCGCCGTAACGTTCGGCGCGTGTCCAGCACCAAGCGCAGCTCGCGCAAGGGTCGGCGTCCCGCGGCTCGCGTCGACGGATGGCGCCCGCCGGAGCGCCGGCGGGTGCGCACGATCCGCGATCGACTCCGCGCCGCCTATGGCCGGCCGGTGCTCCACGCCCATCGCGCGCCGATCGACGAGCTGGTGCTCACGGTTCTGTCCCAGAACACGAACGACCGCAACCGCGATGTCGCCTACGGGCGGCTGCGGGAGCGCTTCCCGTCGTGGGCGGCAGTGCGCGACGCACCCGAGGACCAGGTCGAGGAGGCGATCCGTCCGGGCGGGATCTCGCGCGTCAAGGCGAGGCGGATCC
Source organism: uncultured Thermoleophilaceae bacterium (assembly GCA_963808955.1). Taxonomy (GTDB): domain Bacteria; phylum Actinomycetota; class Thermoleophilia; order Solirubrobacterales; family Thermoleophilaceae; genus CAWEHQ01. Next base: position 272,755 of record CAWEHQ010000006.1, read on the forward strand.
AGGACATCCTCCGCTCGCTCGGCGACGACGACCTGGCATGGCTCGCAGACGCCCCGCTCGAGGAAGCGCGCGAATACCTGTGCTCGCTTCCCGGGGTCGGGCGGAAGACCGCCGCGTGCGTGCTTCTGTTCTCGTTCGGGATGCCCGAGGTGCCCGTCGACACGCACGTGTTCCGGGTCGGCACCCGGCTCGGCCTGTTTCGGCCGGGGGCCCCGACCGACGAAGCGCACGACGCGCTCGCTCGCCTCACCGACCCCGCGGACACCTACGAGTTGCACGTGAGCCTGATTCGCCATGGTCGCCGGACCTGCACCGCGCGGAACCCGCGTTGCGGGAAATGCGTGCTGCTGAGCATCTGCCCGTTCGGCCGCGCGCGCCTCAAGGGCGGGTAGATAGAGTCGCCCGCAGTGCCGAACGCGGAAGGCAGCCGTGACGAATGGCGGGTCGAGGTGAACCTCGACGACCCGGAGCACGGGTATCCGCTCTCCGAGCGGCTCCGCTCGCACGACCTCGACGACCAGGCGCGTGAGCGGCTCGCGGGACGGGTGATCGTTACCCGCGACGGCCCGCACCTGTTCCTGTACGCAGGGGCCGAGGGCGCGGCGCGCGAGGCCGAGCGGGTGGCACGGGAGCTGCTGGAGGCCGAAGACGTCACGGGCACGGTGGCGGTCACCCGCTGGCACCCCGACGAGGAGGCGTGGCTCGACGCGTCCGAGCCGCTTCCGGCCAGCGAGCGGGAGCGGCAGGCGGAGCGTGAGCGCCACGTTGCCGCAGAGGAGCGGGAGGTCGCCGAGGAGGGCGACTACGACTGGGAGGTGCGCGTGCGGCTCGAGAGCCACTCGGATACGCGTGCGCTCGCGGAGCGCCTGGAGGCCCAGGGCCTGCCCGTGACCCGGCGCTGGCGCTACCTGCTGGTGGGTGCGCTCACGGAGGAGAGCGCCGGCGAGCTCGCCAGGCGGATCGCGGACGAGGCCCCCGCCGGCACGCAGGTCGAGGTCGAGCCGCGGCTAAGCGAGCCGACGCACCCGCTCTTCGTCTTTCTCGAGAGCCGCTAGGCCGCAGCGGCCAGCGCGCGTGCCGAGGCGCCGGCGCCGCATGGCCGCGCCTTGTCGATAGCCCGATTACCTGCCACAATCGGACTCAGATTTTTACTCAAGGCATCCAGCATCCATAGATCCAGGAGGACCTGAAGATGGCAAGGACGATCGGAATCGACCTCGGCACGACCAATTCGTGCATGGCCGTGCTCGACGGCAGCGACCCGACCGTGGTGGAGAACGCCGAGGGGGCGCGCACGACGCCCTCAGTGGTGGCGTTCACCCAGGGCGGCGAACGGCTCACGGGCACGGTCGCGAAGCGCCAGGCCGTAACCAACCCCGAGAACACCGTGTTCTCGATCAAGCGCTTCATGGGCCGCAAGGAGGCCGAGGTCCGCGAGGAGGAGAAGATCGTGCCGTTCGAGGTCGTTGCCGGCCCGAACGGTGCCGCGCGTGTCAAGGCCGGCGGCAACGAGTACTCGCCGCCTGAGATCAGCGCGATGATCCTGCAGAAGCTGAAGGCCGACGCTGAGGCCTACCTCGGCGACACCGTCGACAGCGCGGTGATCACCGTCCCCGCGTACTTCAACGACGACCAGCGCCAGGCGACCAAGGACGCCGGCAAGATCGCCGGCCTCGACGTCAAGCGCATCATCAACGAGCCCACCGCGGCGTCGCTCGCGTACGGGCTCGACAAGGAGACCGACCAGACGATCCTGGTGTTCGACCTCGGTGGCGGCACGTTCGACGTGTCGGTGCTCGAGATCGGCGACGGGGTGTTCGAGGTAAAGGCCACCGCAGGCGACAACCACCTGGGCGGCGACAACTTCGACAAGGCGATCGTCGACTGGCTGGTGAAGGACTTCAAGGCGCAGCAGGGCATCGACCTTTCGCAGGACAAGATGGCGCTGCAGCGGCTCTACGAGGCGGCCGAGAAGGCGAAGGTCGAGCTTTCGACCACGCAGGAGACGCAGATCAACCTGCCGTTCGTGACGGCCGACCAGTCTGGCCCCAAGCACCTCGATACTCGGCTGTCCCGGTCGAAGCTTGTCGAGCTCTGCGCGGATCTGCTCGAGCGTGTGGTCGGACCGACCAAGCAGGCGATGGGCGACGCCAGCGTGAAGGGCGCCGACATCGACCACATCGTGCTCGTCGGCGGCATGACGCGCATGCCCGCCGTGCAGGAGAAGGTGAAGGACCTCACCGGCAAGGACCCGCACCGTGGGGTGAACCCCGACGAGGTGGTCGCCGTGGGCGCCGCGATCCAGGCCGGCGTGCTCTCCGGTGACGTCAAGGACGTCCTGCTCCTCGACGTGACGCCGCTCACGCTGGGCATCGAGACCAAGGGCGGCGTGATGACGAAGCTCATCGAGCGCAACACCACGATCCCCACGCGCAAGTCGGAGGTGTTCTCGACGGCCGAGGACAACCAGCCGAGCGTGGAGGTGCACGTCCTCCAGGGCGAGCGTGACATGGCCGCCTACAACAAGTCGCTCGGCAAGTTCCAGCTCACAGGGATCCCGCCGGCGCCACGCGGCATGCCGCAGATCGAGGTCACCTTCGACATCGACGCCAACGGCATCCTGCACGTGTCGGCGAAGGACCTCGGGACCGGCAAGGAGCAGAAGATCGAGATCAAGGCCGGCTCGAGCCTGTCCGAGGAGGAGGTCGAGCGGATGGTGCGCGACGCCGAGTCGCACGCCGACGAGGACCGCCGTCAGCGCGAGCTCGTGGAGGCGCGCAACACGGCCGAGAACGCCGCCTACCAGGCGGAGCGCCAGCTCGCCGAGATGGAGGGGATCGAAGAGTCCTCGAAGTCCGACATCGAGCAGGCGATCAAGGAGGTCCGTGACTCCCTCGGCTCCGAGGACGTCGCGGAGATCCAGGCCAAGACCAGCGCGCTGCAGGAGGCGTTCCACAAGGTCTCCGAGCAGATCTACGCCCAGGCCGCCCAGCAGCAGGCCCAGGCCGGCGGCGACGGCGGGCAACCGTCGGACAACGCCTCGGAGGAGGCTGACGAGGAGGTCGTCGATGCGGAGGTCGTCGACGGCGATGAGCGCCGGTGACGGCAGAAGGCAAAGAGGACCGGGGCGCGCCGAAGGGGCCGGCGCGCCCGACGGCCCCCGACGCAACCGGCACCGCGGCTGACACAGCCGAGCCGGTCGGCGATCAGGATCCCGCGGTCGAGGCGGAGCGAATCGCCGAGCCGGATCGGCTCCGCGACGTCGACGCGGCCCGGGCCGCTCGACGGTCCCCCGGGCGCCGAGCCGGATGAGGTCGCGGACGAGCCCACGGGTGACCCCCTGGAGCGCACGGAGGCCGAGCGCGACAAGTACCTGGCGCTCGCACAGCGAACTCAGGCCGACTTCGACAACTACCGCAAGCGCGCCGCCCGCGACATCGCGGCGGCCGGTGCGCGCGCCAAGGCCGAGCTGACGCGAGCGATACTGCCGGCCGTCGACAACCTGGAGCGCGCGCTCGCCTCGGCCGAAGCGGGCGAGGGAGGACTCGCCGAGGGTGTGCGACTGGTACTGGCCGAGTTGGTCGGCGCGCTCGAGCGAAGCGGCGTCACGACCATCGAGCCGGCGGGAGAGCCGTTCGACCCGAACCTCCACGAGGCTATGTCCACCCGTTCCGAGAACGGTGCCGAGCCGGGGGTCGTGCTCGACGTCGTGCAGAAGGGCTACCGGCTGGAGGGGGCCGTTCTCCGTCCGGCGCGCGTGGTCGTGTCCGCGTAGGAGTTAGGCATGCCGCGCGTAAAGGACCCCTACGCGACGCTCGGCGTCGATCGGAAGGCCTCCGACGAGGAGATCAAGAAGGCCTACCGCAAGCTCGCCCGCGAGAGCCATCCCGACCGCAACCCCGACAACAGCGGGGCGGAGGAGCGCTTCAAGGACATCCAGGAGGCGTACTCGATCCTCTCGGACCCGGAGAAGCGGCGCGAGTTCGACTCCGGCGGCGGCGTGTTCGGCGGCGGCGGGTTCGATCCCGGCGCCTTCCGGAGTGGCGGGTTCGGAGGGATCGGCGACATCCTCTCCGACCTCTTCACGACCCAGGGGGGCCGCACCTCCGGCCGGCCTCAGCAGGAGCGTGGCCTGGACCTCGAGACCGAGGTCCACGTGTCGTTCGAGCAGGCGATGAACGGTGCGCAGGTGTCGGTGACCGTACCGGTGCATGCGCCCTGCACGACCTGCGGCGGGACCGGTGCGAAGCCCGGCACCGCCCCTCGCGTCTGCACCAACTGTCAGGGTCGCGGGATCGAGTCGGAGGGACAGGGGCTCTTCTCCATCTCGCAGCCGTGCCGCGTCTGTGGCGGCACCGGCACCCAGATCGACGAGCCCTGCCCGACGTGCGGCGGCCAGGGCAGGACTCGCCAGATCAAGCGCTACCGGGCCAACATCCCCGCCGGCGTGCGGGAGGGGAGCCGCGTCAGGCTGGCCGGCAAGGGGGAGCCCGGCCGCCGCGGCGGGCCTCCCGGTGACCTGTACGTGGTCACGCGCGTCGGCGAGTCACCCGTGTTTCGCCGCAAGGGCGACAACCTCGAGGTGGACGTTCCGATAACGATCGTCGAGGCCATCCGCGGGGCCACCGTGGAGGTGCCCACGCTGTCCGGCACGAAGCGGATTCGCGTGCCCGCCGGGACCCAGCACGGCACGGTCCAGCGCCTGCGCGGCGAGGGCCCGCCGAAGCTCTCCGGGCGCGGCCGCGGCGACATCCACTACCGGCTCCAGATCGACGTGCCGCGCTCGCTCACGGGCGAGCAGCGCGAGGCGGTCGAGGGCCTCGCCGAGGTCATGGACGGCAACCCGCGCGAGCGGCTGTTCGGCGGCAGGGCGGCCTGATGGCCTCGCGCCGCGACGGCTCGGGCCGCGACGGGAGCTCGCGGCGTCCGCGCCAGGACGAGCCACGCGCCGACGTCGATCGTGAGCGCGGGGTCTTCATGATCTCCGTCGCCGCGGAGCTCGCCGGGATGCATCCCCAGACCCTGCGCATCTACGAGGCCCGCGGTCTCATCACCCCGCAGCGCTCGCCGAAGAGGACCCGCCTCTACTCGCAGGCCGACGTCGAGCTGCTCCAGCGAATCCAGGAGCTCACCTCGGACCTCGGCATGAACCTCGCGGGAGTGGAGCGGGTGTTCGAGCTCGAGCGCGAGATGGAGCGGATGCGCTCGCGGATGCGCACGCTCGAGCGCCAGGCGGAGCGCCTCGAGCGCGAGCTCGAGGAGGGGATCGAGGAGGTGCGCCGCTCGTACAAGCGCGAGCTCGTGCCGTACGAGGACCCCGGCCAGGCGCTCGAGACACGCTCGCCGGCGGTGCGCGTGCGCATCGCCCGCACCCGTCGCTGAGTCCCGGCTGCCCGCCAAATCCGACCGCGCGACGCGCGTCTTCACGCCTGGTCAAGCGGACCTATATCTGCTATAAACGCGCTTAGATTTTATGCAGGCTGATCGATTCACAGTCAAGTCGCAGGAGGCGCTCTCCGCCGCACAGCGGATCGCCTCCGCCCGGCGCAACCCGGAGGTGGCTCCCGGCCACCTCCTGATCGCGCTGCTCGAGCAGGACGGCGGCATCGTCGCCCCGGTGCTGCGTCGGGTGGGTGCCGACCCACAGGCGGTGCGGACGCGCGCGAACGAGGCGCTCGACGCGCTGCCGACGGTCACCGGCGAGGCGCCCGCGGCACCGTCGCTCGCCGCCGCGACGATCGAGCTGCTCCGTCGCGCCGACGAGGAGGCGCGGTCGTTCGGCGACGAGTACGTCTCCACGGAGCACCTGCTCCTGGCGCTCGCGACCGACCCGAAGGTGGACGTCGGCGCGACCCGCGACCAGCTGTCCGAGGCCGTGGCCGGTGTGCGCGGCCCGCATCGGGTCACCGACCAGAACCCCGAGGACAAGTACCAGGCGCTCGAGAAGTTCGGGCGTGACCTCACCGAGGCCGCCGAGGAGGGCAAGCTCGACCCGGTCATCGGCCGCGACGAGGAGATCCGCCGCGTCATACAGGTCCTATCGCGCCGGACGAAGAACAACCCGGTCCTGATCGGCGAGCCTGGCGTGGGCAAGACCGCAATCGCCGAGGGCCTGGCGCAGCGCATCGTTTCCGGCGACGTGCCGGAGTCGTTGCGTGACCGCCGTGTCGTGGCGCTCGACATCGGCGCGCTGATCGCCGGCGCCAAGTACCGCGGCGAGTTCGAGGATCGCCTCAAGGCAGTGCTCAAGGAGATCGCCGAGGCCGAGGGCCGGATCATCCTCTTCATGGACGAGCTGCACACGATCGTGGGTGCCGGCGCCGCGGAGGGTGCGGTCGACGCCGCCAATCTGCTGAAGCCGATGCTCGCCCGCGGCGAGCTCCGTGCGGTCGGGGCCACCACGCTCGACGAGTACCGCAAGCACATCGAGAAGGACGCCGCGCTCGAGCGCCGCTTCCAGCCGGTGTTTGTGGAGGAGCCGTCGGTCGCGGACACGATCGCGATCCTGCGCGGGTTGAAGGAGAAGTACGAGGTGCACCACGGGGTGCGCATCCAGGACGCCGCGATCGTGGCCGCCGCGATGCTCTCGCAGCGCTACATCGCCGACCGCTTCCTACCGGACAAGGCGATCGACCTGATCGACGAGGCGGCTTCGCGCCTCCGCATCGAGATCGACTCGATGCCGGTCGAGATCGACGAGGTGGAGCGTCGGATTCAGCAGCTCGAGATCGAGCTCCAGGCGCTCGGCAAGGAGAAGGACGAGGTCAGCGCCGAGCGGCGCGAGGCGATCGATCGAGAGCTCGCGGAGCTTCGCGAGCGCTCGTCCGAGATGAAGGCCCACTGGCAGGGCGAGAAGGAGGCGATCGAGGCGATCCGCGACGCCAAGGAGCGGCTCGAGCAGGCGCATCGCGACGCCGAGCGCGCCGAGCGTGACGCCGACCTTCAGCGCGCCGCCGAGCTCCGGTACGGGGCGATCCCCGACCTCGAGCGGCTGGTGCGCGAGCAGGAGGCCAGGCTGTCCGAGCTCCAGGGCGACCGCACGATGCTCAAGGAGGAGGTCGACGACGAGGACGTGGCGGAGGTCGTCGCCAAGTGGACCGGCATCCCGGTGTCCAAGCTGATGGAGGGCGAGGTCGAGAAGCTCGTGCACATGGAGGAGCGCCTCCACGACCGGGTCATCGGCCAGGACGAGGCGGTCGACGCCGTCTCGAACGCGCTAAGGCGCTCGCGCGCCGGGCTGCAGGACCCGAACCGCCCGATCGGCACGTTTCTGTTCGTGGGACCCACCGGGGTCGGGAAGACGGAGCTCGCGCGCGCGCTCGCCGAGTTCATGTTCGACTCGGAGCAGGCCATGATCCGGATCGACATGTCCGAGTACATGGAGAAGCACTCCGTCGCGCGTCTCGTTGGCGCGCCGCCCGGGTACGTGGGCTACGAGGAGGGCGGTCAGCTGACCGAGGCCGTGCGCCGCCGCCCGTACTCGGTCGTGCTGCTCGACGAGATCGAGAAGGCGCACGCCGACGTCTTCAACGTGCTCCTGCAGGTGATGGACGACGGGCGCCTGACCGACGGCCAGGGCAGAACCGTCGACTTCAAGAACACGGTCCTGATCATGACCTCGAACATCCCCGGGGGAATCGAGGGCGTCGAGTCGACCTTCAAGCCCGAGTTCATCAACCGGCTCGACGACATCGTCCAGTTCGAGTCGCTGACCCGAGCGCAGATCAGCCGGATCGTCGACATGCAGGTGGAGCACCTGGCGGCCCGCGTGCGCGAGCGCGGCGTCGAGATAGAGCTGACCGACGACGCGCGCACGCTGATCGGCAACCTTGGCTACGACCCCACCTACGGCGCCCGGCCGCTCAAGCGCGTGATTCAGAAGCAGCTGGTGGACAAGCTCGCGCTGGGGCTGCTCGACGGCCGGTTCGACGCGGGCGACACCATCCGGGTCGACGCGCGCGACGGCGAGCTCACTTTCGAGCGCGTCGAGGCGAGCGCCGCCGCCGAGGCGGCGTCCGCCACGGCCTAAGCCTCCAGCCGCTATCCCGAGTCGGCCCCGGCTGGGGCCGCCGGCGCTGCGCCGGTGATCGTGACCGGGTCGGACGGCGACAGCTGGTCGGGACTGTTGAGGGCCACCCCCGGGGGAGGCACCACCGGCCCGCGCGTCAACGGGTCGTCGGTTTCGGCCATCCAACCTTTGAGGCGGTCGCGGAGGTCCGACGCGACCTCGACGGAGCTCGGCTCGTCGATCGCGTTTCGCGCCTCATTCGGATCGAGCGCGAGGTCGTACAGCTGCTCCCGGGGAATGGCCCGCTCTGCCCATCCGCGGCGGATGAGCAGGTCCTTGCTCGGACCGTCGTCGCAGTTGGCGAGCACCGGCCGCGGATGCGAGTCGTCGAAGCGCCGGATGTACTTCCAGCGCTGGGTGCGGACGGCGCGCTCGGGCTCGTACGCGACGTGGAACGTCTTCTCCAGGAAGAGGGCATCGCGTACCTCGTCCGTCTCGCGACGGACGAGCGGCAGAAGCGATGTGCCTTGGAGCCACCCGGGAGCGGGGATCCCGAGCAGGTCGCAGATGGTCGGGTACACGTCGAGGTGCGAGACCAGCGCGTCCGAGACCTTGCCGCCCGTGAAGCCGCCCGGACCGCGCACCATGAGCATCACGCCCACGCCGCGGTCGTAGAGCGTGGCCTTGGCGCCGGGAAACGGCAGGCCGTGGTCGGTGGTGAAGATGATCAGCGTGTCGTCGGCGAGCCCATACGCGTCGAGCGCCCCAAGGACGGCGCCAACGCCCTGATCGAGCGATCGCGCGCTTGCCTTGAAGGCGGCCATGTCGGATCGCGTCTCCGGTGCGTCGGGCAGGTTCGGCGGCGGCGTCGAGTACAGCGCGTCGCGAACCGAGCTCGGCTCAAAGAACTCCCGATGCGTCTCGAAGAAGCCGACCGAGAAGAACCAGGGCTGAGCGGCATCGCGAAGTAGCTCGATCGCGATCGGGGCCACGTCGTGGACGTGGTTCGAGTCGAGCTTGACCACTCGGTCGTACCCGATCGCCTCTGGCTCCTTCGAGATGTGCTGCTCCCCGATCAGGACCGACGTGTAGCCGGCCTCGTGCAGTGTGTGCACGACGTGGTGCCGGTAGTCGTTCAGCGAGAAGCCGCGGTGGGCGAGGCCGAGCATGCCGTTGCTGTGCCCGTACTGGCCGGTCAGGAGGCAGGCCCTGCTCCCGGAGCAGGTCGGCACCGCGCAGAACGCCTTGCGGAAGAGAAGGCCTTGGTCGGCGAGTCGCTGGATGTTCGGCGTCGGGACCTGGTAGCCGTACGGCTGTACGTAGCGCCCCGTGTCGTGCGAGTGCATGTAGAGGATGTTCGGCTGCATACGTGCTCCTTCAACCTCTGGCCGGGGTCCTGGCCCGGTGCCGCGCCGGCGAGGTGTGTAAAGTACAGCTTGTCACTCGACAAACTTCATTATAGGGGGTCGGGACGATGACGAAGCGGTCGAAGGTGCCGGTGAGCTCTTATCTCGTTTGCGCTACGCAGCGGAGCGGAAGTACGTTCCTCTGCGAGGCGCTGTCGCGGACCGGTGTCGCCGGAAGGCCCGACGAGTACTTCGAGGGGCTGACCGAGACGCAGCTCCCGAAGCCGCCGCTCCAGTGGTTCGAGGGGATGCCGAACCGCGCGACCATCACCGGGCTGAGCGACGCCTGGGGACCCCCTCACACGGAGGCGATGGTCGCGCTCTCCGCGAGCCGCAGCTACTCGGAGTACCTCGAGTGGGTCTTCGAACAGGGCACCACGCCGAACGGTGTCTTCGGAGCGAAGATGATGTGGAGCTACCTGCCCGACTTCGCCGAGCAGGTGCGGACGATCCCCGAGTACCGAGGGCTGGGGATGGGGGCCTTGCTCGAGAGCGTCTTTCCGTCGCTGCGCTTCGTGTGGGTCACCCGCCGGGAGAAGGTCAAGCAGGCGGTGTCGATGTGGCGCGCGGTGCAGACGGACAGTTGGAGGGCAGGTGAGCGCGGCGATTCCGATCGCGCCACTTCGGGCGAGCCCGTTTTCGACTTCGACGCGATCGATCACCTGAAGCGGCGCATGGCCGACGACGACGCCGCCTGGTGCGCGTTCTTCTACCGCAGCGGAATCCGACCGATCACGATCGTCTACGAGGACTTCGAGGCCGACTACGACGGAGCGCTTCGTCGCATCCTCGGAAACCTCGGGGTGCCGTTCGACGCGAGCACGCTTCCCGAGCCGCTCACGAGGAAGCAGGCCGACTCACGGTCCGAGGACTGGATCGCCGAGTACCGGCGGCTCGACGCCGAGCGGGCGGCCTCGTCGCTCGGCCCGCGGCGTCCCTTCCCGCAGCGCCTCACCCGGGCCGATTCGCTCTGGTGGCAGCCGGACCCCGAGCCGGAGCAGGCCGCCGTCGCCGTGGGGCGCGAGCCCGCGGTGCGGCGGCTCTTCCCCAGCCGGACCCCGACGCCGGCGCGGTCCTAGAGCGGGCCGCCAGAGTGTCCGGTCCTGCCGCGGCCCTCGCCTACGCGGCCGCGGCGGGCTGTTCGTACAGCTCGGGGGGTTGGTGCGCCCTAAAAACCGTCGACCGTCGCGGCCGGATGAACACGATCTGGCCGTCGGTCAGCTCGAGCTCCTCCGCCTGGGACCGCGAGAGGTGCATCCACACGTTCTCGTTGTCGGGCAGGCGGAACTCGATGCGCACCTCGAAGCCGAGGTAGACGATCCGCTCGATCATCGCCTCGATGGTGGTGTCGTCCGGCTCGAGCACGATGTCCATGTCGTGCGGCCGGATGTATGCGTCGCCGAGGCGGTTGACAGGACCCACGAACGTCATCACGAACTCGTTCTCCGGGCTCTCGTAGAGGTCGCGCGGCTTTCCGGCCTGCTCGATCCGGCCGTCGTTGAACACGACGATCTGCTCCGCGACCTCCATCGCCTCCTCCTGGTCGTGGGTCACGAAGATCGTCGTCACGTGCACGTCCTCGTGGAGACGACGCAGCCAGGCGCGCAGCTCCTTGCGCACCTTGGCGTCGAGCGCGCCGAACGGCTCGTCGAGCAGCAACACCTCCGGCTCGACGGCGAGCGCGCGCGCCAGCGCCATGCGCTGGCGCTGGCCGCCGGACAGGTTCGCCGGGTAGCGGTCGGCGAGCCCATCGAGGTGCACGAGCGACAGCAGCTCGTCGACCCGCCGCCTCGTCTCCTCCTTTTCGCGCTTGCGGATCTTGAGGCCGAAGGCCACGTTGTCGGCCACCGTCATGTGCTTGAACGCGGCGTAGTGCTGGAAGCAGAATCCGACGCCGCGCTTCTGCGCGGGGGCCTCGCTGACGTCCTCGCCCGAGATCACCACCGTCCCCGTGTCCGCCTGCTCGAGGCCGGCGATCACCCGCAGCAGCGTCGACTTGCCGGACCCGCTCGGCCCCAGGAGGGCGGTGAGGGAGCCCTCCGGCACCGTCAGCGACACGTTGTCGAGTGCGACGAAGTCGCCGAACCGCTTGGTGACGTCCTTGACCTCGATTCCCATCAGCGTTCCTCCTTCGTCTTGAACAGGTTCATCGCAAGCAGGGTTGCGAGCGCGAGCACGGCCAGTACGAAGGCCGCCGCATAGGCCCCGGTGAGGTCGAAGTTGGTGAAGCTCTGCTCGACGTGGAGCGTGAGCGTCTGGGTCTGGCCCACCAGCTGTCCCGACACGACGGCGACGGCACCGAACTCGCCGAGGGCACGCGCCGTGGTGAGCACCACACCGTAGGCGACGCCCCACCGGATCGCGGGCAGGGTGATACGCCAGAACGTTTGCCACGGGGAGGCGCCGAGCGTCGAGGCGGCCTGCTCCTGCTCGGTGCCGATCTCCCGCAGCACCGGCATGACCTCCCGTACCACGAACGGAAGGCATACGAAGATCGTGGCCAGGACCATCCCGAGCGGCGAGAAGATCACCTGGATGCCGTGGTCCGCGAGCCAGCCGCCGAACCAGCCCTCCTGGCCGTAGACCAGGATTAGGGCCAGGCCCACGACCACCGGCGAGATGGCGAAGGGGAGATCGATCAGGTTGTTGATCAGGTTGCGTCCCCTGAAGCGGTGACGCACCAGCACCGTGGCGCACGCCACGCCGAAGATCGTGTTGAGCGGGACGGAGATCACCACCATCAGCACCGTGAGGTAGAAGGCGTGCTGGGCCTCCGGCGTGGTGATCGCGTCCCACACCGGACCGATCCCGTCGCCGAACGTCCTGTAGAAGACGAGGCCGACGGGGAACAGCAGCAGCAACGCCAGGTACCCCAGCGCCGTGAAGCGGAGCCCGAGCCGCGACCACCTAGCGCTCATGTCGTGTCCCCCAGCGCAGCACGAGGTTAAGCAGGGCGAGCATGACGAACGAGATCCCGAGCAGCACCACCGCGACCGCCGCCGCGCCGGCGATGTTGTCGAGCTCAATCTGCCCGAAGATGAAGACCGACGAGACCTCGGTCTCGAACGGCAGGTTGCCCGAGATCAGGACGATCGATCCGAACTCGCCGACCGCGCGCGCAAAGGCGAGTGCCACACCCGCCAGGATCGCGGGGATCAGGTTCGGGAAGATGATCCGCCGAAAGATCGTGAGGCCACCGGCGCCGAGTGAGGCGGCGGCCTCCTCCATCTCCCGATCGAGCTCCATCAGCACGGGCTGGACCGCCCGCACGACGAACGGCAGGGTGACGAACAGCAGCGCGAGCACGACCGCGGCCTGCGTGTACGCGATGTTGATGTTGAACGGCGAGTCAGGTCCGTAGAGGGCCACCAGCGTCAGCCCGGCCACGATCGTGGGGAGCGCGAACGGCAAATCGATCACGCTGTTCACGATCCCCTTGCCTGGGAAGTCGTCGCGGACGAGCACCCACGCGAGCAGCGTCCCGGTCACTGCGTTGATCAGGCAGACCACGACCGATGCCAGCAGCGTGAGCTTGAGCGCCGCGACCGCCTGAGGGTCCGAGACCGCGGCCCAGAACGTGTCGAGGCCGTCGGCCACCGACCTGCTGGCCACGGCGGCGAGGGGGAGGAGGACCATGACGCTCAGATAGCCGACCACGAGCCCTCGCGTAAGCGCGGCTCCCCCGACGCCAGTGCGCCGGGGGAGCCTGAGCGCGACCTGTCCAGCGGCCGCCCTCACTCCGTGGGGCCTCCGCTCTCGCGCTGGATCTCGGTGACGATGCCGTCGTCCTCGTTGAAGAACTCATCCGCCACCTGGTCCCAGCCACCCAGGTCATCGATCGTGAAGAGCGTCTGGGGCTCCGGGAACTGCTTGCGGTCGATCAGTTTCTCGTCGATCGGCCGATACCCGTGCTCCTGGAAGATCTCCTGGGACTCAGGAGTCTTCATGAAGTCGACGAACGCCTGCGCGGCTTCGGCGTTGTCCGACTCGTTCACCACGGCCGCCGGGTTCTCGATCAGGATCGTCTGATCGGGGATGACGTAGTCGACCTCGGCGCCCTCCTGCTGGGCCTGGATCGCCTCGTTCTCGTAGCCGATCAGCACGTCCCCCTGCCCGCTCGTGAACGTCTCGAGCGAGTCGCGCGCGCTCGTGTCCTGCACGGTGATGTTCGCGAACAGGTCGCGGAGGTACTGGACGCCCTCCTCCTCGCTGCCGCCCTGCTCGAGCACCTGGCCGTAGGCGGCCATCGTGTTCCAGCGGGCGCCTCCCGAGGTGATCGGGTTGGGCGCGATGACCTCGACCCCCTCGCGTGTCAGGTCGTCCCAGCCCTGGATGTCCTCAGGGTTGCCGGGGCGGGTCATGAACACGACGACCGAGTTCGAGACCATGCCCTTGGTCTTGTCCTGGTTCCAGTCCTCGTCCACGAGCCCGGCCTCTGCGAGGCTCGTCACGTCGGGCTCGAGCGACAGGTGCACGACGTCGGCGGCGAGACCCTGCTCGACGGCGCGGGACTGCTCACCGGAGCTCCCGTACGACTGCTCGAAGCCGATGCCCTCGCCCGCGGAGGTCTCGTTGAACGCCGGGATGATGTCCCCGTGTGCGGCCTCAGGGGTGGAGTAGGCGACCAGCGTCAGCTCGCCGCTCTCGCCCTCGGAGCCACTCGCGTCGGACGAGCTGCCGCCGCAGCCCACCGCCACCACGCCGGCCGCCAGGACGGCGAGTGCCGCGAGCAGCGGGACCAGGATCCTCCGCTTCATATCATTCTCACTTTCTCTACTGAGTTCATAGACAAGCGGAACGGTAACAGGTTCGTGGGACGGCCGCGAAGTCCTTCCAGCGTCCGCTTGCATCCACGGGCGAAAAATGCGAGAAGTTCGCCTGAGACGGATTCTTCGACCAGGGGGATCGATGCCGACCTACGTGATGCTCAGCACGCTGACCCCCGAGGGCGTTCAGACGATCAAGAACAACCCCTCGCGGATCAAGGAGGTCAACCGGGAGATCGAGCAGCTCGGCGCCACGGTCAAGGCGCAGTGGGCGGTGCTCGGCCGCTACGACTTCATCAACGTGATCGAGGCCGACGACGAGCAGGCCATGGCACGGATATCGCTGGAGCTCGGCTCGCGCGGCACGGCTAAGTACGAGTCGCTGTCGGCCATCCCGATCGACGACTTCATCGCGGGGCTGTAGGCAGTTGAGGGCTCGTAGCGGGAGGAGGGGCGCCGCCCCGCGGAGGTCTGGCGCGTCGTGAACCGGGTCCTCGTGGTGGGCGGCGGGGGGCGGGAGCACGCGCTCGTCCGCGCGCTGCTTCGCAGCCCGGCGCAGCCGGAGCTCATATGCGCCCCCGGCAACGCCGGCATCGCCCGCGACCGCGTCCCCTGCCTGGAGGTGGCGTCGGACGACGTCGACGGTCTGGTGGGCACCGCTCGCGACCAGGGCTGCGATCTCGTGGTGGTGGGGCCCGAGGCACCGCTCGTGCTGGGGCTCGTCGACGCGCTTGCCGAGGCCGGCGTGCGGGCGTTCGGGCCGACCGCGGAGGCGGCCCGCGTCGAGGGGTCGAAGGCCTACGCGAAGGAGCTGATGAGCGCGGTCGGGGTGCCCACCGCCTCGCACGTGCTCCTGCGCACGCGCGAGGAGGCACTCGCGCATCTGGCCTGCGCCTCGTATCCGGCCGTGCTGAAGGCCGACGTGCTGGCCGCGGGGAAGGGCGTGCTGATCTGCCAGACCGAGGCCGACGCGCGCGCCGCGGTCGACGAGCTGTTCGTGGAGCGGCGCTTCGGCGCCACCATGGTCCTGCTCGAGGAGCACCTGGAGGGCGACGAGCTCTCGCTGCTCGCGCTCTGCGACGGCGAGCGGGCGATTCCGATGGCGCCGGCGCGCGACTACAAGCGGATCCACGACGGTGACGAGGGGCCGAACACCGGCGGCATGGGCAGCTACTCGCCCGTCCCGGGTATCCAGGAGGGTCACGTCGAGGTGCTGGCGCGCGCCATCCATCAGCCGGTGATCGACGAGCTCCGCCGCCGCGGGACCCCCTACCACGGCGTCCTGTACGCGGGCCTGATGATGACCCCCCAGGGGCCCCGCGTGCTCGAGTACAACTGCCGCTTCGGCGACCCGGAGACCCAGGCGGTCCTGCCGAGACTGCGCTCGGACCTCTACGAGCTGCTCGACGGGGCGTCCCGGAGGGGCGGCCTCGCGGGCAAGACACTCGCGTGGTCGTCGTCGTGGGCGGTCACCGTCGTGCTGGCGTCGCGCGGCTACCCGGCCTCGTCCTCCAGCGGCGACGTGATCCACGGCCTCGACGCCGTCGACTCGCTGCACACGGAGATCCTCCATGCCGGCACCGCGGAGCGCGGCGGGTCGGTGGTCACGGCGGGCGGCCGCGTACTGAGCCTGACCGGGATCGGCGACGGCCCGGCCGAGGCGCGCGAGCGTGCGTACGTGGCGGTCGACCGGATCGAGTTCGACGGCAAGCAGGTGCGGCGCGACATCGGAGCGCACGCGCAGGCCCGGGTGGCGGCGGCGTGACCGAGCGACCCGGGCCGATCACCGGCACACCGATCGCGGGGGAGTCCTCGGGGGACCCGGAGACGGAGGCGGAGGTCGAGGAGGCGTTCGAGGGCCTGGACGTGGACGCCCCCCGCGTCGGGATCGTGATGGGCTCGAAGAGCGACATGTCGGTGATGGAGGGCGCCGCCGGTGAGCTGGAGCAGCGAGAGATCCGCCACGAGGTGCGCGTGATGAGCGCCCACCGCGACCCGGAGGTTGTGGCCGACTACGCGCGCAATGCCCAGATGCGCGGGCTGCAGGTGATCATCGCGGGCGCCGGCCTCTCGGCCGCGCTTCCCGGGGTCGTGGCCGCGCACAGCGAGCTGCCGGTCATCGGCGTCCCGCTCACGAGCGGGAACTCGGTCGCGGGGGGGCTCGACGCGCTACTCGCGATCGCGCAGATGCCGCCGGGCGTGCCCGTGGCGTGTGTGGGGGTCAACGCGGCCCGCAACGCGGCCGTGCTGGCTGCGCGGATAATCGGCGCGTGATCGCCCGCTACACGCGCCCGGAGCTCGGCGCCGTGTGGAGCGACCAGGCGCGCATGGAGACGTGGCGCCGCGTGGAGGTCGCGGCGGCCGAGGAGATGGATGGGCCGGACGCCGAGGACCTCGAAGCGATCCGCGCCGCCACTTTCACGGTCGAGGCGGTCGGCGAGCGGGAGCGCCTGACGAACCACGACGTCGCCGCGTTCGTCGACGTGCTGGCGGAGTCGGCCGGCCCCGCCGGTCGGTGGATCCACTTCGGGCTGACCAGCTCGGACGTCCTGGACACGGCGCTTGCGCTTCAGATCGAGGGCGCCGGCCAGGTGATCGTGCCTGCCGCGCACCGGCTGGCCGAGGCGATCGCCCGCCGCGCCCGCGAGTACAGAGGCACGCTCTGCGTCGGCCGCACGCACGGCGTTCACGCCGAGCCGACCACCTTCGGGCTGAAGCTCGCGGGCTTCGCGTTCGAGTCGCACCGCAACGCCTCGCGGCTCGAGCGTGCCTTTCGGCAGGCCGTGGTCGGCGCCGTGTCGGGCGCCGTGGGCACCTACGCCGCCACCAGCCCCGACTTCGAGCGGCGTGTTCTCGCGCGGCTCGGGCTCGAGCCGGAGGAGGTCTCGACGCAGGTCGTGCCGCGCGACCGGCATGCCGAGCTCCTGTCCGCGATCGCGCTGGCAGGCGCCGGGCTCGAGCGCCTCGCCACGGAGATCCGCCACCTGCAGCGCACCGAGGTGCGCGAGGTCGAGGAGCCGTTCGGCACGGGGCAGAAGGGATCGTCGGCGATGCCGCACAAGCGCAACCCGATCGTCAGCGAGCGGATCACGGGCATCGCGCGCCTGCTGCGCGGATACGCCCAGGCGGGGCTCGAGGACGTCGCGCTCTGGCACGAGCGCGATATCTCGCACTCCTCGGTGGAGCGGGTCGCGCTCCCCGACGCGACAACGCTGCTCGACTACGCGCAGCACCTGGCGCTGCGGGTGGTGGAGGGGATGACGGTCCACGCCGACCGGATGCTCGCGAACCTCGACGCCACCCATGGCGCGCTCTATTCACAGCGCGCGTTGCTCGCGCTGGTTGGGTCGGGGCAGCCGCGCGACGAGGCTTACCGCGTGGTGCAGGCAGCGGCGCAGCGCGCGTGGGACGAGGGGACCCCCTTCCGCGACCTGCTCGCGGCAGCCGCGCCCATGCTCGACCTCGACGCGCTGTTCGACCCGTCCGCGTTCGTTCGCCACGAGGACGAGGTGATGGCGCGGCTCGACGCGGTGGTCGGGCCGGAGCACTCGAAATAGCGGGCTCCGAGCGGCACCTCGCAGCCCGTGACGACGGGGCCGATTGCTAGCCTCGATCCGTGAGCGAGGCCGCCACGCTCGAGCGTTACCAACTGGTCAATCGCGGCAAGGTCCGCGACATCTACGAGGCCGGCGAACGCCTGCTGTTCGTGGCCTCGGACCGCATCTCGACCTACGACGTGGTTCACCCCACGCCGATCCCCGACAAGGGGGCGGTGCTCACCGGGCTGTCCGCGTTCTGGTTCGAGCGAACCGCGGACATCTGTCCCAACCACGTGGTCTCGCACGCTGACGTCCCCGAGGAGGTTCGCGGTCGCGCGGTGCTCGCCGAGCGGCTCGAGATGTTTCCGGTCGAGTGCGTCGTGCGGGGTTACATCACCGGGTCGGGTTGGAAGGACTACCTCGCAACGGGGTCGGTTTGCGGGATCGCGCTCCCGGACGGACTCAGCGAATCGGAGCAGCTTCCGGAGCCCATCTTCACCCCGGCGACGAAGGCCGAGGTCGGCGACCACGACGAGAACGTCGACTTCGACCGGGCGGCGGAGATCGTCGGTGACCGCGCGCTGCTCGAGGAGCTGCGGCGCCTGTCGATAGCGATTTACGCTCGCGCCTCCGACCACGCGCGCGAACGCGGGATCATCCTCGCCGACACCAAGCTCGAGTTCGGCCGCGACCGCGACGGCCGGATCGTGCTCGGCGACGAGGCGGTGACTCCCGACTCGTCGCGCTTCTGGCCGGCCGACGGCTACGAGCCCGGCCGGCCCCAGCCGTCGTTCGACAAGCAGTACGTCCGCGACTGGGCGTCAGGCTCCGGCTGGGACAAGTCGCCTCCCGCTCCAGCCCTCCCCGACGAGGTGGTGGCCGGCACCCGCGAGCGCTACGTCGAGGCCTACGAGCGGATCACCGGCGGCGCCTTCTCGGAGTGGCTCGAAAGCGGATACCGCGCCGCGTGACCAGGGCGCGCGTCCTGATCCGGCCGAAGGAGGGCATCCTGGACCCGCAGGGGCAGACCGTGGAGCGGGCACTTCCGGCGCTCGGCTTCGAGGGGGTGTCCGACGTCCGCGTCGGCCGCCTTGTGGAGCTGGACGTGAGCGACCCGGCCAGGATGGACGAGATGTGCGAAAAGCTGCTCGCGAACCCGCTGGTTGAGGACTACGAAGTCCTCCTCCTGGACGGTGAGTGAGCCACCGTCCTGTCATCGGGTCTGGCCCACCATGCGCACCCTGTCCTGGCAGGCTCGGTTGTCACAGGAGCGGTCGTGAAGTTCGGGGTCATTCGCTTTCCGGGGTCGTGCGACGAGGTCGACGCGCTGCTCGCCTGCCGCCGTCACGGTGAGGCGGAGCTCCTGTGGCACGGCGTCGACGACCTCGGCGACGTGGACGCGGTCGTGATTCCAGGTGGCTTCAGCTATGGCGACTACCTCCGCGCGGGCGCGATCGCCCGCTTCGCGCCGATCATGGACGCGGTCGCCGGGTTCGCTCGCAACGGCGGGCCGGTGCTCGGCATCTGCAACGGCTTCCAGGTCCTGTGCGAGGCGGGTCTGCTCCCCGGCGCTCTCCTGCCGAATGCGAAGCTCCGTTTCCTTTGCCGGCAGATCCGCGTCGCGGTCGAGTCCGACGACACGCCGTTCACCCGCGATTGCGCCCGCGGGGAGCTGCTCTCCCTGCCGGTGAAGCACGGGAGCGGCCGCTTCCACGCGTCCGAATCGTTGCTCGACGATCTCGACGCCCACGGCCAGGTCGCGCTCCGCTACGCGCCGGGCGAGAACCCGAACGGATCGGTGGCGGACATCGCGGGCGTCACGAACCGCGAGCGCAACGTGATGGGGCTGATGCCGCATCCCGAGCACGCCGTGGACGCCCTCGCGGGCTCGACCGATGGCGGTCGGCTGTTCGCCTCGCTGGCCCGAACGTCAGCGCTCGCGCCTGCATGAGCGCCGGGACGGCGCCCGCCAGGCATCGGGAGCTCGGCCTCACCGACACGGAGTACGGGGGCATCGTCGAGCGGCTCGGCCGCGAGCCGAACGCGCTCGAGCTCGCGGTCTTCTCGCTGATGTGGTCGGAGCACTGCGCGTACAAGCATTCGCGCAGGGCGCTGCGCGTGCTTCCCACGGAGGGCCCGCACGTGGTGCTCGGCCCCGGCGAGAACGCCGGCGCGGTGGAAGTGGGCGACGGCACCGCGGTCGCCTTCAAGATCGAATCGCACAACCACCCGAGTGCCGTGGAGCCGTTCCAGGGTGCTGCCACCGGCGTCGGCGGCATCCTCCGCGACGTGTTCGCGGTCGGGGCACGCCCGATCGCGGTGCTCGACTCGCTGCGCTTCGGCGAGCTTGACTCGGCTCGGTCGCGGTATCTGCTCGATGGGGCCGTCCGCGGCATCGGCCACTACGGCAACTCGGTGGGGGTTCCCACGGTCGGGGGCGAGATCTACTTCGAGCGCCCCTACGAGCAGAACTGCCTGGTCAACGCGATGTGCGTCGGCGTGGCCCCGAGGGAGCGGCTGATCCGCAGCGCGGCGGCTGGCCAGGGCAACCACGTCGTGCTGCTCGGCGCGCTCACGGGGCGCGACGGCATCGGCGGGGCGTCGGTGCTCGCGAGCGCCGAGCTCGGTGACGAGGACGAGTCGAAGCGGCCGAGCGTGCAGATCGGGGACCCGTTCGAGGAGAAGAAGCTGCTCGAGTGCTCGCTCGAGCTGCTCGAGTCCGACCTGCTCGTGTCGCTGCAGGACCTCGGCGCCGCGGGGCTGTCGTCGAGCGCGTCCGAGATGGCCTCGGGCGGCGGAGTCGGCCTCGACCTCGACGTTGACCGCGTGCCGTTGCGCGAGGAGGACATGGAGCCGTTCGAGGTGATGATCTCGGAGTCCCAGGAGCGCATGCTGTGCGTGGTGGCGCCGGAGCGCCTGGACGAGGTGCTCGCGGTGTGCGTGCGCTGGGAGGTGCGCGCCACGGCGATCGGGTCGGTGACCGACACGGGCCGGCTGCGGGTCTTCGCCGGTGACGAGCTCGAGGGCGACATGCCGGTGACTGCGCTGGTCGACGACTGCCCGCTCTACGAGCTGAAGCCCGAGCGTCCGCAGGCGCCGGTCTACCCGGCCCCGGCCCGCCGGCTCGCCGAGGGCGCGGATCCGGGGGACACGCTTCTCGCACTCCTCAGCTCGCCGAACGTGACGGGCAAGCGATGGGCGTTCGAGCAGTACGACGCGCTGGTGGGATCGCGCACCGTGCGCCGCCCCGACGACTCGGACGCCGCCGTGCTCCTGCTTCATCCGGAGAGGGGCGAAGGGCCGGCGATCGCCGTTGCCGTGGACGGCAACGGTCGCCGCGTGGCCTGCGACCCGCACGCCGGTACGGCCGAGGCGGTGCTCGAGTGCGCGAGCAACCTCGCCTGCGTGGGAGCGGAGCCGCTCGGGGTCACGAACTGCCTCAACTTCGGCAATCCCGAGAAGCCGCACGTTGCGTGGCAGCTCACCCGCGCCGTCGAGGGGATGGCCGACGCCTGCCGCGCGCTCGGCGTGCCGGTGGTGGGCGGCAACGTCTCGCTCTACAACGAGGGCGGCGGCGGGCCGATCTACCCGACCCCGGTCGTGGGCATGGTGGGGCGCCTGCCCGACGCCGAGCAAGCTGCCGGGATCGGCTTCGTCCGGTCCGGACACGCAATCGCCCTGGTCGGTTCGTTCGCGCCCGCGCTCGAGGGATCGGAGCTCGAGAAGCTGCTCGGGCGGCTGTCGGACGAGCTCCCGGCACCGGACCTCGCCGCGCACGCCGCAACGCTGCGCGCCGTGCGCGACGCCGTTCGCTCCGGCCGGCTCGACTCGGCCCACGACGTATCGGACGGCGGCCTCGCGTGTGCGCTGGCCGAGTCATGCGTGGCCGGGGACGTCGGCGCGCGGGTGGAGCTCGACATGGCGGCCGCCAGCGACCGGGCCTGGGACGGCCTGCTGTTCGGCGAGGGGGCGGGCGCCGTGGTGGTGTCGGGTGCCACGGAGACGATCAAGCAGCTCGCCGACGACGCGGAGACCGTCCCCGTCCTCAGGATCGGCACGGTTGGCGGCGACACCCTCGATCTGAGGGTGCCCGGTGCTAGCCTCAGGGTGGCGGTCGAGGAGCTCAGAGTCGCCCGCGAGCGCGTCCTTCCCGACCTCCTCTCATGAAGACCTCGAAGCCGATGCCGGCCTCGCACCCTTCTGCGCTCCCCGTCTCGGCCGGAGTCGAGACCGGGCAACCGGATCGCCTCCCCGAGCGGGACGGACCGCGCGACGAGTGCGGCGTCTTCGGCACGTACGCGCCCGAGCAGGAGGTGGCCCGCCTCACCTACTTCGCGCTCTACGCGCTGCAGCACCGGGGTCAGGAGTCGGCGGGGATCGCCACCGCCGAGGACGGGCACATCATGACGCTGCGCGACCTGGGACTTGTCTCCCAGGTGTTCGACGAGCCCAAGCTGAGTGCGCTCGCCGGCGACATGGCTGTGGGCCACGTCCGCTACTCCACCACCGGCTCCTCCGCCTGGGAGAACGCGCAGCCGATCTACCGCTCCGACCGCCGCGAGGTGGCGCTGGCCCATAACGGCAACCTGATCAACGCGGTCGAGCTCCACTCCGAGCTCACCGACCGCGGCGTCAGCTTCCGCTCCACCTCCGACTCGGAGATCATCGCCGCGCTGCTCTCGACCCACGAGGCCGACGCGATCGAGGACGTGCTGGAGGACGTGTTGCCGCGCCTGGAGGGGGCGTTCTCCACGGTGGTGATGACCCCGGAGGGCGTCGTCGCGTTCCGTGACGGAGCGGGGTTGCGGCCGCTGTCGCTGGGGCAGCTCGGCGACCGCTACTGCGTCGCGTCGGAGAGCTGCGCCTTCGACATCATCGGCGCCAAGCTGCTGCGCGAGGTGCAGCCGGGCGAGATGGTGTCGCTCACCGAGCGCGGCCTCGAGACGCGCCAGGTCGTGGAGTCGGAGCGGCGAGCGTTCTGCGTTTTCGAGAAGATCTACTTCGCCAGGCCGGACTCCATGCTCGACGGGAACCGGACACAGGTGTCGCGGCGCAAGATGGGCGAGATCCTCTGGCGCGAGGCCCCGGTCGAGGCGGACGTAGTCATCCCGGTGCCAGACTCTGGCAACCCCGCCGCGTCGGGGTATGCGAAGGCCTCGGGGATCGCCAAGGACGATGGTCTCATCAAGAACCGCTACGTGGCCAGGACCTTCATCCAGCCGGGCCAGGAGCTGAGGCGACACGGGCTCCGGATGAAGTTCAACCCGATGCCGGAGGTCGTGAGCGGCAAGCGGATCGTGGTGGTGGACGACTCGATCGTGCGCGGGAACACCACCCGCCAGATCGTCCGAATGCTCCGTGATGCCGGCGCCACCGAGGTGCACATGCGCATCTCGGCGCCGCCGATCCGCCACCCCTGCCACTACGGCATCGACATGTCCACGACCCAGGAGATGGTGGCCCACGGCCGCTCCGAGGAGGAGGTGGCCACGGAGCTCGGCTGCGACTCGCTCGGCTACCTGTCGCTTGACGGCCTCTACGAGGCTGTGCGCGGCGGCCGTGACACGCACTGCGACGCCTGCTTCACCGGCGAGTATCCGCTCGAGCGGACCGAATCCGCGAACGGCAAGTTCGCGCTCGAGGAGCTGGCGGTCGTCAGGGGTTGACGGTCTAGGCGCGAGCCGGGCGCGGCTCGGCGTCGCTCAACCCGATCCGTTCGTGGAGGCGCCGCAGTGGCGCGGGTGCCCACCAGTTCCACCGCCCGAGCAGCTCCATCAGCGAGGGCACGAGCAATGCGCGCACGATCGTGGCGTCGATCAGGACCGCGAGCGCCGTGCCCACCCCGACCTGCTTGATGAAAATGATGCTCGACGTGGCGAACGCCCCGATCGCGATGCAGAAGAGGAGCGCCGCGGCGGTGACGATGCGGCCCGTCCGCTCGAGCCCGATCGCGACGGCCTCCGAGTCCGACGCCCCGCGGTCTCGCGCCTCCTGGATCCGGGACAGGAGGAACACGCCGTAGTCGGTCGACAGGCCGAACGCCACGGCGAACAGTACGAGCGGCTGGGTGGCCTCGAGTGCGCCCTGGCTGGTGTAGTCGAGAAGACCCTCGAGCCGGCCGTCCTGGAAGATCAGGACCAGGATTCCGAATGCGGCACTGAGCGTGAGAACGTTCATCAGGAGCGCCTTGAGCGGCAGCACCACCGACCCGGTCATAAGGAACATCACCACCAGGGTGGCGCCGACCACGATCGCCAGGGCGGCGGGCATGTGGTCGACGAGGCTCGTCTTCAGGTCCACGAACTCCGCGGTCCGGCCGCCGGCGAGGACGTCGAACGGCGGCTCGAGGCCGCGGACGTCGGCCACCAGCTCCTCGCTCGCCTGACCCAGCGGATCGTCCGCGGGGATCACGTTGACGAGCGTTAGCGAGTCGTCCACCCGCTCGGGCTGCGACACCTCGGCGACGCCCGGGAGTGCGCGGAGGTCGTCGGCGTACGCCGCAACGGCCTCCGACGGCGAAGCCTCGACCGCGAGGTAGATCGGGTCGGTCTGGGCCGGCGGGAAGTCGCGCTCGAGGGCGTCGTCGACCTGACGCGCGCTGGCGCTCTCCGGGAGCACCCCCGCGTCCACCGCGTTGAACTGGATCCCGAGGAAAGGGATCCCGAGCGCGATCAGGGTCGCGGCGCTCGCGATCGCGATCCGCGCAGGGCGCCGCATCACGGTCCGGGACAGCCGGTACCAGAAGCCGTGCTCGGCGGGCCTGGCGTCGCGCGCCGCGGCACGCTGGAGCCGCTTCGGCGCGAGCGCGTTCACGCGCGTGCCGAGCAGCGCGAGCACGGCGGGGAGGACCACGAGCGCCACGGACGCCGCGATCAGCGCGACCATCACGCCGCCGAGGCCCATCGAGTAGAGGAAGCGCTGCGGGAACACGAGCAGCGAGGCGAGCGCCGCCGCGACCGTGAGGGAGCTGAAGAGCACGGTGCGACCGGCCGTGGCGAGCGTCGCCCGCAGCGCCTCGGCCCCGGGCCCGAAGCGCTCGATCTCCTCGCGGTAGCGCGACACGATGAAGAGGCTGTAGTCGATCGCCAGGCCGAGGCCGAGGCCGGTCACGAGGTTGAGCGCGAAGACCGATACCGAGCCGAGCTCGCTCGCGACGCGCAGCCCCAGGAAGGTGAGGACGATCGACAGCCCCCCGACGAGCAGCGGCAGGAGGGCGGCGACGAGGCTGCGGAAGAAGAGGAACGAGAGCAGGAAGCAGGAGCGGGAACGCGAGCAGCTCGGCGCGCGCGAGGTCCTCGACACCTGCTCGTTCACCTGCGGATCCGGCGATCGCCCGCCCGCCCAGCGGTCACCGCCGGCTCGGCGGCGAGCGTCTCCTCGAGCCGCTCCGCCGCGTCCTCTGCGTCGGCGGCCGGCCGGAAGCTCACCGCAAGGTAGGTGCGACTCGCCGTCGCGGGACACGAATGCCCGGACCGGCCTCCGCGTAGCGCGGTGACCCGACCGACCTCGGGATCGGACTCGACCTCCGACCGGACGCGCTCCACCGTGGCCCGCCCGTCCTCGGATCGAAAGTCCTGCGCCAAGGCTCACCAGCGCAACCACGTCGACGCCGGGCGCGAGACCTGCTTCCTCCAGCCGCTCGGTGGCCTTGATGCTGTCGGTCGCGGGGTCCTCGGCCCCGTAGGGATCGAGGCGCTCGGCGACGCCGCCGCCGACCGCACCGGCCGCGATTCCGGCCGCAACCGCCATCAGGACGACGACACGTGCGCGGCGGCTGGCGAGCGAGGCGAGCGCGGCGAACATCGCCTACACCGTGGGCTCGTCCGTGGCGGCCAGCTCTCGGGCCAGCCGCGCCTCGGTACGGGTGAACCAGTCGACGAGGAAGTCCTCGTACGCGATCCCCCACTCAAGCGTGAGGTACGGGAAGCGCGCGCCTCGTCGCTCGCCCCCGTCCCGCGCGCCCGGCTCGATGGCACGCAGCTCCTCCGCCACACGCTCGTGCGCCGCGCGAATGCGGCGAAGCTGGTCCAGCTGCTCCTCGGGCGGGAGCCCATCGGAGAAGAAGAGCTTCAGCATCCCCTCGTGTCGAAGCTCGAGGTGGAGCCGGCGTCGGAGGTCAGCCACTCGTGCAACGCCGCCTCCCCGGCGGGGGTCAGCTCGTACTCCCGCCGCCGGCGCCGATCGCTTTCGTCGGGCCGGCCGGCGATCAGGCCGAGCTCTTCGAGGTTCGCCAGCTCCGGGTAGATCTGGCCGTAGCTGGCGGCCCAGAAGAAGCGCGTCGAGATGTCGACCAACCCCTTGATCTCGTAGCCGGTGCGGCGGCCCAGCCGGAGCATCCCGAGGATCACGTAGGCGGTTCTGTTCAGATCCATATGTATCGGCACGATATATCAGACCGATACATGTGTCAACCCTGGGTTTTCGATACATGTGTCAACGCTGGGGTTTCGCGCGGACGCGCGGGAGGTAGAAGCAGGCGGCAACGCTCGCGCCCGGAGGGGAGGGGCTACGGCGACAGAGTCGCTCACGCGCAGGAAGAGCATCGATGATGCGGTGTCCTCCTCCGAGGAGGAGCAGTTCCGGCTGAAGCGCGAGCTCAGCGGGTTCGACCTCACCGTGTTCGGTGTGGGCGTGATCGTCGGCGCCGGCATCTTCGTGCTCACCGGCCAGGCGGCGGCCACCGAGGCGGGGCCCGCCATCACGCTGTCGTTCGTCGTCGCGGCGATCGTCTGCGCGCTGGCGGGGCTCTGCTACGCCGAGTTCGCGTCGATGGTGCCGGTGGCGGGAAGCGCGTACACCTTCTCCTACGTCACGCTCGGCGAGATCCTCGCGTTCGCGATCGGCTGGGACCTCGTGCTCGAGTTCACGCTCGGGGCGGCGACGGTGGCCGTGGGCTGGGCGGGCTACATCAACAGCCTGCTCGACCAGCTGTTCGGCTTCACCCTCCCGGCGTCGATCACCGCGCCCCCCGGCGACGGCGGGACCGTGAACCTCTTTGCGGTTGTCCTCGTTGTGGCGATGACGGCCGTGCTCGTGCGCGGGATCAAGCTGAGCTCCCGGCTCAACATCTGGATCACGGTCGTCACGATCGCCGCGTTGCTGGTGGTGATCGTGGCGGGCGCGGTCGAGGTCGACACGGACAACTGGTCGCCGTACTTCCCGTTCGGCGTCGTGGGCGGGGTCCTCGGCGGGGCGGCGCTTGTGTTCTTCGCGTTCATCGGCTTCGACGTGGTGGCTACCGCCGCGGAGGAGACCAAGGAGCCACAGCGCGAAATGCCGCGTGGCATCCTCGGCTCGCTCGGCATCACGACCGTCCTGTACGTCGCGGTGGCCGCTGTGATCACGGGGATCGTTGGGCTCGCGACGCTCAACAGCGACGCCCCGGTGGCAGATGCCTTCGCCGCGCTGGACCAGTCGTTCGTGGTGGCGGTGGTGTTCGTGGGCGCGATCGTCGCCACGACCAACACCACGCTCATCCTGATGCTCGGCCAGACCCGCGTCGCGTTCGCGATGGCCCGGGATGGGCTGCTCCCGCGCGCGCTCGCCCACACGCACTCCCGCCACCGCACGCCGCAGCGGCTCACGCTGATCACCGGTGCCGTGGTCGCGGTGCTCGCGGCGTTCGTGCCCCTCGAGGTGCTGGCGGAGCTCGTGAACATCGGCACGCTGTTCGCGTTCATCCTCGTGTCGGCCAGCGTGCTGTTCCTGCGTCGCCGCGACCCCGGCCGTACACGCCCGTTCCGAACCCCTTTGGTGCCGGTGATCCCGCTGCTCGCGATCGCCGGCTGCGTGGCCCTGATCGTGTCGCTCGACGCGACGACCATCTACCGCTTCCTGGTCTGGATGGCGGTGGGGCTGGTGGTCTACTTCGTCTACAGCCGCCGGCGGAGCGCGCTCGCGACTAGGTGAGGGCCGGCCGCGGCGGGTCGGCGGCGGCCGCGGTGTAAAGGATTCGCGCACTTTGCATCGACTCGCCTCGCGGGCCGGCGTCCGGCGGCGGCGCGCGCCGCGACCCGCCGCTAGGGTGCTCCGACGTGGAGCTGGACACAGCGCTCGAGCGCCATCTGGGCTTCAGCCGCTTCCGCCCGGGGCAGCGCGAGGCGTGTGAGGCCGCGCTTTCGGGGCGCGACAGCCTCGTCGTCATGCCCACCGGCTCCGGCAAGTCGCTCTGTTATCAGCTTCCGGCGCTGATTCGGGACGACCTGACCCTGGTCGTGTCGCCGCTGGTGGCGCTGATGCAGGATCAGGTCGAGGCGCTCGGCCGCCGCGGGCTCGGCGATCGCGTGGCGCTCGTGAACGCCCAGCAGGACGCGCAGGCGAACGCCGCAGCCATCGAACGCGCGGTGGCGGGCGACGTCAGCCTCCTCTACGTCGCACCCGAGCGCTTCTCGACACCCGGCTTCGCGGAGCGGATGAGCGAGGCGGCGGTGGGCCTGTTCGTGGTGGACGAGGCCCACTGCGTCTCCCAGTGGGGCCACGACTTCCGCCCCGACTACTTCCGGCTCGCCGATGCGGCCCGGTTCGTCGGCGCGCGGGCGATCATGGCGTCCACGGCCACCGCTACGCCGCGAGTGGCGAGCGACGTGGTCCGCCGCCTCGGCCTGCGCGAGCCATTGCGGGTGGCCACCGGATTCGATCGGCCCAACATCTCGTTCGCGGTCGCTCGACCCGCCGGACACGAGAAGCGCACGCTCCTCATCGAGGCGCTGCGCGCCGAAGGAGCGTTGCCGGCGATCGTCTACGCGGGCACGCGCGCGGGCGCGGAGGAGCTCGCGAACCACGTCACCGAGGAGCTCGGCGAGGAGGCCGTGCCCTACCACGCAGGGCTCGACCGCGGCAGTCGGGCGACCGCCCAGCGTCGCTTCCTTGTCGATGAGATCCGGGTGGTGGTGGCCACCAACGCCTTCGGGATGGGGGTGGACAAGCCCAACGTGCGGACGGTCGTGCACGCCGCGGTCCCGTCGTCGCTCGAGGCCTACTACCAGGAGGCGGGGCGCGCGGGGCGTGACGGCGCGCCGGCTCGGGCACTCCTTCTCGCGGAGGATCGCGACAAGGCACTGCACGTGCACTTCATCAAGCGCGACGAGCTCGACGAGCGCACGCCGAAGCGGTTTGTCGAGCTCCTCGCGCGGGTGGCCGCGGGCGGGCGCTACTCGCTCGACGCAGCGACCGCCTGCCGCGAGCTGCGCGTGTCGCAGGACTCGGTCCGGGCGCTGATCGGTCACCTCGCTCGGGCCGGCGTGCTCGAGCCGTCCCCTGCTCCACCGGATCGCCTCGCGGGCCGGTTGCGGGGCCGCTACGACCGCAGGGCGGCGGGCCTGTGGCGAGCCTCGGCGGCCGAAGGGGTGCGCACGCGCTGGCGCCAGTACCGCGAGATCTGGGCGTACGTCGAGAGCTGCGCCTGTCGGCGCCGGGCGCTGCTTCGCCACTTCGGCGACCGCGCCGGACCGGCGCCGTCGGGCCCCTGCTGCGACGCTTGCTCGGAGGGCCTCGTGCCGGCGGTCCCGCCGCCCGACCCGGGCGCGCTGGTCGACCTCGACGAGGCGATCCTGTCGGTGGCGGCGTCGGCACGGCCACGGGTCGGCCGGACGACCTGTGCGGAGATCCTCCACGGAGCCCGGACGCGGAAGATCGTGCGCAACTCGTACGACGGCCTGGCGGCCTACGGGGTGCAGGCGCGCATGCGTCGCGCAGACATCCTCGTGCGGATCGACGAACTGATCAGCCAGAGGCGCCTCGCCACGACCGGCGGGCACTACCCGGTACTCGCGCCCGCCGCCGCCGTCTCCGCCGCGCGGTGACCGATGGCCTGCGAGTGGCGGTCCTCGTCTCCGGCGAGGGCACCAACCTGCAGGCCGTCCTCGACTCGGTCCACGGTCGGGAGGGGATCGAGGTGGTGGGCGTTGCGGCAAGTCGCCACGGCGCGCCGGCCCTTCGGCGGGCCGAGGCTGCGGGCGTCGAGGCGGAGGTGTTCGCGGCCGCCGACCACGCGGACCGGGAGCAGCGCGACGCAGCCCTCGCCGAATGGCTCGAGGCCCGCGGGGCCGGGCTCGTCGTGCTCGCCGGCTTCATGGAGCTGCTCGGCCCGGCGTTCATCCGGCGGTTCGAGCACCGCGTGATCAACGTTCACCCGGCGCTGCTGCCCTCGTTCCCCGGCCTCCGGGCGATCGAGCGCGCGATTGAGCACGGGGTGAAGGTGACGGGTGTGACGGTGCACTTCGTCGACGAGGGCGTGGACAGCGGACCGATCATCCTGCAGCGACCGGTCGAGCTTGCTTATCCTGCCGAGATCGAGGAGGTGGAGCGGAGGATGCACGAGGTCGAGCACGAGTTGCTGCCCGAGGCGATCCGGCTCATCGCGGATGGAGCCGTGCGGATCGACCCGTCGGCTCCCCGTCTCGTCCTCATCGGCGAGCGGTCCGATGCCGGCTGATCCGGGCGCCGCGCCGGGTGTCGCTACGGCCGTGACTGCGGCCGGGGAGATGCAGGTCCGGCGGGCGCTGCTCACGGCGTCGGACAAGCGGGGCCTCGTGGACTTCGCACGTGGGCTCGCCGAGCTCGGGATCGAGATCGTCTCCACCGGTGGGACCGCTCGCGCGCTGACGGAGCAGGGAATCTCGACCCGCTCGGTGGAGGACTACACGGGCCATCCCGAGATTCTCGACGGGCGGGTGAAGACGCTCAACCCGCGCATCTACGCGGGTCTGCTGGCCGTGCGGTCGGACCCCGATCACGCCGCCACGCTCATCGAGCAGGGCATCGAGCCCATCGACCTGGTGTGCGTCAACCTCTACCCGTTCGAGAGCACCGCCGCGGTGCGGGGGGTCAGTGACGAGGAGGTGATCGAGAACATCGACATCGGCGGGCCGACGTTGATTCGGGCCGCGGCGAAGAACCATGCGTTCGCGGCCGTCGTCGTCAAGCCGGAGAGCTACGACGCGGTGCTCGACGAGCTGAGGGAGGGCGACTGCCGGCTCTCGGACACAACTCGCGAGGCGCTCGCCGCGGAGGCGTTCGCGTACACGGCGCGCTACGACGCGGCGATCGCGCGCTGGTTCGCCGAGCGGCGGGAGGAGTTCCCACCGCTCTACCTGTCGGCGTACGAGAAGGTCTTCGACCTTCCCTACGGCGAGAACCCGCATCAGCGCGCGGCCTACTACGCGCAGGCGGCGGCCCGCTCCGACCTCTTGTCGATGGTCTCGCAGGTGCACGGCAAGGAGCTGTCGTTCAACAACCTCCTCGACCTCGACTCGGCGCGACGGCTTACGGCCGAGTTCGAGCTTCCGGCGGCGGCGATCGTCAAGCACAACAACCCCTGCGGCTGCGCCGTCGGAAAGAACATCGAGGAGGCGTTCGACCGCGCGCTGGCCACCGACCCGGTGAGCGCCTTCGGCGGGGCGTTCTGCTTCAACGGGCGGGTCGGCGCCCCTCTGGCGGCGAAGCTCAGCGAGATGTTCGTCGAGCTCGTTTTCGCGCGCGGCTACGACGACGAGGCGCTGGAGGTGCTCCAGCGGAAGCCGACCATCCGCATCCTCGACGACGCCGAGCGGCGCCAGGAGCCGGTCACGGACCCCGACATCCGGCGCGTGCGCGGCGGGATTCTGATGCAGGACCGCGACCTCGACGTGGCGACGCGCGACGAGATGTCGGTGGCCACCGAGCGGCGGCCCGACGAGCGCGAGTGGGGCGACCTGCTGTTCGCGTGGAAGGTCTGCCGGCACGTGCGCTCGAACGCGATCGTGCTGGCTCACGACCTCGCGACGGTGGGCATCGGCGCTGGTCAGATGAGCCGGGTCGACTCGGTGCGGCTGTCGATCGATAAGGCCCGTCGCGACGCCACTGGCGCCGGTGCCGGTGGGGCGGCGCTCGACGGGGCCGCGATGGCTTCCGACGCGTTCTTCCCGTTCGCGGACGGCCCGGAGGCGGCGATCGAGGCCGGCGTGCGGGCGATCATCCAGCCGGGCGGCTCGAAGCGCGACGCGGAGGTGGTGGCCGCGTGCGATGCCGCGGGCGTGGCCATGGTGTTCACCGGGCGGCGTCACTTCCGGCACTAGGGGTGGCGAGAGGCGACCCGAGCGCCGTGCGCTCGGGAGCCGCCTAGCATTTGTCACGCCCCTGTAGCTCAATTGGTTCAGAGCGTTCGCCTTTTAAGCGGAAAGATGAGAGTTCGAGTCTCTCCGGGGGCATGCCCCATCCGTGGGCCCGCGGTGTGGTAGGCGTGAAAAATGATCCGAATCGCTGCTCAGCTATCCGGATCAGTTTGCAGAGGAACCCCGCCACGCGGCTTTCCAGTGCGGACGCCGCGGTCGGCGCCGCGCGGAGCCAGCCCCAGCAGCTCCGACACCGTCACGAAGCGGTAGCCACGATCGCCCAGCTCGCCGAGCGCGGGGTCCAGCGCCTCGACCGTCTGCACGAGTGCGCGGCGATCGTCGTGGAGGAGCACGATCGAGCCCGGCTTGACGCGTCGGATCATGCGGCGGAGGATCACGTCCGCGCCGGGTGTGTCGTAGTCATGCGGGTCGACGTCCCAGCCCACGGTGGACAGGCCGTTGAGCCGCGCAGCAAGCACCACGCCCGGGCTCGTCCGACCATACGGGGGACGGAAGACTCGTGGCGCTGAGCCGGAGGCCGCACCGATGGCGGCGTTGGTTCTCCTGAGCTGGCGGTAGGCGTCGATCGGATGGCCCTCCAGCGGCTCGTGCCGGAATGCATGGCTTCCGACCTCGTGGCCCTGGGCCATCGTGCGAAGCAGCATCTCCTCCCTTCCCGCGATCCGCTCGCCGAGCACGTTGAACGTGGCTCGGGCCCCGTGACGCGCGAGCACCTCGAGCACGGCCTCGGTCAGGCGCCCGGGCCCGTCGTCGAAGGTCACCGCGACGAGCTTCGCGTCGCGCGGGCCGTGCATGATCGGCGCGAAACCCCTCACGCGATCACCACCGGCGCCAAGCCCTGAGCCGCTCGCGCGGGTCAGGTCTGGATGAAGGGCGCGGCCTCCTCCAGCACCTCTTCGCGCGTCATCGGCCTCCCGAACGGGCCGTTCGGGATCGAGCCCGAGAGCGGCCCGCCGCCGCTGAAGCCGTTGCCCGCGATCTCGTTCAGCGCCGCCGCGTGGCGCGCTTCAACGGTATGGATCGCAAGCGCCGACTCCAGGACGCGCGTGTTCTGGATCCGCGTGGCCTGACCGAGGTACGCGGCGGCGCCGAGGTTCTCGAGCGTCGCTGCAGTGTCGAGGATGCTCTGCTCACCGCCCTGGATGACTCCGTCGAACTTCGGTTCCGGGCGCGGGACCGGTACCCCGGCGAGCTGCTCCACCACCGACTCGAGCGCCTGCACGTGCTCGGTCTCGTTTCCACGGATCTGCTGCGCGAGTGCCTGGTACTCGGAACGCAGCTCGCCGCTGTCCACCACCAGCTTGTAGAAGTCCTCCTCGAGGTACTCGAGCAGCAGCGCGTAGTTGACGATCTCGAGATCGGTTGACGGCTGGACCGGGTCGCCGGCGTCCTGGGTGTCCTGCTGCTGCTCGTCGTCCCCGCCGCAGGCGGCCACCAGCGTGGAGACGGCGAGCGCTGCACCGCCCGCTCCTGCGAGCTGCATGAACCGCCGCCTGGAAGCGTCGTGGTGAAGGCCCCGGTGACCCTCGCGGGCCTCCGGCCCTCCATCGCTCGAATAGGTATCGACGCCCATCTCTCCCCCTGGTCGCGCCGGTGGATCGTATGTCATGCCGGCACCTGGGCACTGCCCTGCATCAGCCGGGTCCCGCCGTAGGCTGGCGAGATGCCCGCGCGCGAACGCCCGGAGGTCGTCCTCGTCCGTCACGGCGAGACCGAGTGGAGCCGAACGGGGCGGCACACCGGACGGACGGACGTGCCCCTCACCGAGAGCGGCCGTGCCGGCGCGCGCACGCTTGCCGCCCGCCTCGCGGGGCGTCGATTCGAGCGCGTGCTCACGAGTCCGCTCGCGCGCGCCGTCGAGACGTGTCGCCTCGCCGGACTCGGCGACCGGGCGGAGCAGCGTGCGGAGCTGATGGAGTGGGACTACGGCGAGTACGAGGGCATGACCACACCGGAAATAAAGGCCGAGCGCCCCGGCTGGCAGCTCTGGCGCGACGGGTGCCCGGGGGGCGAGACGGCAGATGACGTGGGCGCGCGGGTGGACCCGCTGGTCGCCGAGCTCACGGACGGCCGCGGGGACACGGCGGTCTTCGCGCACGGGCATGTCCTGCGGAGCCTCGGCGCGCGGTGGATCGAGCTTCCCGCCGCCGCCGGGCAGCGGCTCGCGCTGTCCACCGCCGGCGTCAGCATCCTCGGGTACGAGCATGAGGCGCGCGTCGTCCGCCTCTGGAACGAGGGAGATGGGCTGTGATCGCCTCGATCACCGCCGACATCGCGGACGCCTACCGGGACGGGATCGTCGACGCCGGCAAGCAGCCTGAGCTGTTCGTGCTGGTCGCGTTCCTGCTCACGTTCGGGTTCGTCCGCCTGAGCACCCACCTGATTCGCCGGAACGTGCGCTGGTGGCCCGGCAACCTCGAGGTGAAGGGCACGCACGTCCACCACCTTGTGTGGGGCATCCTGCTCCTGCTCCTGGTGGGCTACATCGGAGTCGCGCTCGAGCCCGCGTCGCCGTGGCAGGAGGTGCTCGCGATTCTGTTCGGGGTCGGGGCGGGTCTCACCCTCGATGAGTTCGCGCTGTGGCTGAACCTTCGTGACGTCTACTGGTCGCACGAGGGGCGCCGGTCGATCGACGCCGTGATCTTCGCCGCCATCCTCGCCGCGCTGATGGTGCTCGGGTTCCAGGTCTGGATCGACCTCGCGGAGGACATCGAGGTCGCTGCGCGGGTGGTCGTGGCGAGCGCCGGCGTGGCCGGCATCGGACTGGCGCTCGTGAACGCGCTGAAGGGGAAGCCGTTGATGGCCGTGGTCGCCCTGTTCGTGCCGCTCGTGGGCCTGGTCGGCGCGCTCAGGCTCGCGCGCCCCGGCTCGCTCTGGGTGCGCATCTACTCGGAGCGGCAGCGCGCCCGCGCCGAGGAACGCTTCGGCAGCCGGTCAGGCTCGGCTCGCGTGACGCATCCTCACGTGACCCACGAACGCAAGCAGCCAGACGGCCTGGGCGACGTAGGGGTTGATCAGGGCGATCGGGATCGAGGCGAGGAACGAGATCGGGATCGCCAGGGCGCGCCGTGACCCGAACGGGATCGTGGCGGCGCGCTCGCTCTCGGCAACGAGCTCGTGGCGCAGGGCGTAGCGGATCATCAGGGCGTTGACGGTGGCCGCGAGCCCCAGCGTGGCGGCGTAGGTCATCACCGCCACCTCGTTCTCCCCGTACGTGCCGAGCACGTCGCTCGAGAACGGGACCAGCACGATCAGCGCCAGGTACAGGAGGTTGCTCGTCATGAGCCTCCCGTCGAAGCTCTGCAGCGTGGCGAAGAAGCGGTGGTGTACGAGCCATAGGCGCCCAATGACGGCGAAGCTGAGCGCGTATGCGAAGAAGTGCGGGCCGAGGTCGAGGATTCCCTCGGCCAGCGCGCTCGCATCCCCCGACTGGACCTTCGGCACCTCGAGGTTGAGCGTGAGGAGGGTGATCGCGATCGCGATCACCCCGTCGCTGAAGGCGACGATCCTCCCGAACTCGATCTCGCTGTCCCGCCGGTCGTACCGATCCGAGCGACGACCGCGGTTCGCTGCCTCGCCGGCCATCCATGCTGCTTACGCGGGAGGTCGCCATTACCCTGCCGCCACGTTCGATGCCTTCATCCCGGTGTTCTTCGTCGCGAGTGGGGTGCAGCGGGACCTCGGTGCGCCGTTCGACAGCGCCGGGGACCTCGTGCTGGTGCCGCTGCTGCTGGCGGCGCTGCTCCTCGTGCGTGGCGGCCCCGCCTTCCTGTACCGCGGGATGATCGGGAATCGCACCGCGATCTCGGTCGGACTGCTCCACGCGACGTCGCTTCCGTTCATCGTCGCGGCCACGCAGATCGGCGTCGAGCTCGACAAGATCGAACCGGCGACCGCTGCCGGCCTCGTCGTGGCGCGGCTCCTGTCGGTGCTGGTCTTCCCGCTCGTCGCCCTGCGCCTGCTGGCCGGAAGGGGCGCTGGGCATCGTGGCGTGGTGGCTGCCGGCGTGCCCGAGGAGGAGCGGCTGTGACCCCGCTCGATCGCCTGGGCGACGAGGACGTGCGGATCCTTCAACTGGAGGCGGGGTCCGTCCGGGGCCACACCTGCAAGGTGGTGGTCCTCGGGCCGGGAGCCGACGCCGGGGTCGATCTCGGGAACCTTCGCGCGCACGTCGCTGCGCGGCTCCCACGGTTTCCGCGCCTGCGTCGCCGCCTCGCCTCGACCCCGCTCGGCCTCGCGAACCCGGCCTGGGTGGACGACCCCGACTTCGACGTGGCACGACACGTCGTGGCGCACGGCTCGGGTAGCGGCGTCGCCCGCCGCGATCTCCCAGGCATCGTCGCTGAGCTGATGACGCTGCGGCTGGATCGCGACAGGCCGCTCTGGCGGATGGACGTGGTCGGGCCGTTCGAGGACGGCGGCGCCGCCCTCGTCGTCCGAATCCATCACTGCCTGGCCGACGGGATGACCGCCGGGCGGATCCTGGCCCAGGTCATACTCGACGGCGACCCGCCCGAGCCGGGGGCCGCGGACACGGAGCCGGCTCCCGCTCCGGGGGCACGGGCGATGCTCACCCTCGGCGCACGCGAGCGGACCGGGGCCCTCCTGTCGACGCTGACGGGCGCGGCGCGCACGATGACATCGCCGGCCGCGTGGCGGGGCGGGCTCGGCACGGCGGCTCGCCTTCCGGCCACGCTTCGGCGGGAGGCGGGACCGGGACGCGGCGGCGTATCGTCGCTCGACACACCGGCCGGCCCTCGCCGGGTGGTGGCGTTCGTCACCCGCCCCCTCGACGAGGTGAAGCGGGTCTCGAAGGCTTTCGGCGACGGGATCACGATCAACGACGTCGTCTTGACGGCGATCGCCGGCGGCCTCCGCACTTGGCTCGAGCGGGAGGGCGCGCCGGTCGGCGAGCTCCGCGCCAAGGTGCCGGTCAGCCTCCATCACGCGGGCGAGGACGTCGCCGCCTCTGCCAACCGCGACTCCTTCCTCGTTGTCGACCTGGCGCTCGACCGAGCCGACCCGGTGGAGCGGCTCCGCGCGATCAGCGCGGAGACCCAGGACCGGAAGCGCCACCACGACGCTGAGGAGATCGACGCCCTGCTGCACGACCTGGCGCGCGTGTCGCGGTCGCTCGAGCGGCTCGCGGAGCGCTGGGCGATGCGACCACGCGTGTTCGCGGTCAACGTCTCGAACGTGCCCGGACCGCGCGGTGACCTGTCGCTGCTGGGAGCTCCCGTGCGCGAGGTCCACTCGCTCGCCGAGGTCGCAAATCGGCATGCGCTCCGGGTCTCG
This sequence comes from uncultured Thermoleophilaceae bacterium, assembly GCA_963808955.1. GTDB lineage: Bacteria > Actinomycetota > Thermoleophilia > Solirubrobacterales > Thermoleophilaceae > CAWEHQ01. Next base: position 309,880 of record CAWEHQ010000006.1, read on the forward strand.
GCCTTCTCCGCGGGAGGAATGCTGTCGTTCGGTCTGTGCGGAGACGCGGGCGTCGTGCGCGATATCGACACGATCGCCTCAGGCGTCGAGCGCGACCTCGACGAGCTAAGTGCGCGAGCCTCGTAGCAGCCTGGCTCTGTCCGATTCGGGCCGCGGCGCTTGGCTGGCCCCCGCTGACCGCGCCGGCCGCTATCTTGCCCGCTGCCACGGGGTCGTCGGCGGCGCGGGAGTCGCGCGGCGACCGGAGCGAGGAACTGCGAGGTATCACCAGACGATGAACACGCTCACCCTGTCGAATCGCACGCCGCGTCGGCTGCGCCCGCTGCTCGTAGTCGTTGCGCTCGTGATCGCGGCCGGCCTGGGCGCTTGCGGCGGGGAGAGCGAGGAGGACGCGAGGCAGGAGATCGAGGACGTGATCATCGGCTACGGGGAGTCCGACGGCGCCGCCGCATGCGACTTCCTGAGCGCCAATGCGCTCGATCAGCTCGGCGGTGAGAGCGGTTGCAGCCGCCAGTTCGAGGGCGTTCCGCC